>JBFXHX010000033.1:0-43692 GCA_050176585.1 Binatia bacterium | reverse complement strand
CTGGCATTTGCTGATCGCAATGTAGAATGTGTGCGTCTGGGAGGCAGCGGCATGATCGTGCCTATGATCTGCATAGCGGTCCTCGTGCTCACTACCGGCGTCGCCGCAGGCGCGCCGATCGGGCACCGGGTCACCGGGCACGTCGCGGAGACCGTCACGTGCGAGGGCGATGCGGCTGCAACGGTCGTGGTGCTCGAACCGCTGGAGCGCGTGACGACGACTGCAGCGGATGGCACGTTCGCTTTCGATGACGTTCCCGACGGCGACTACACGGTCGTGGTGGCCCCGGGCTGCAGTCCGAGTCTGTACTGCTACGACCCGGTGCCGGTATCCGTGCGGGGCGCGGACCGGGAGCTCGACATCTGCTTCGAGACGTCGAGCTGTCCGGTGGAACGCACGCGCGTCGAACCCGCGCGCGTGCGCGGCGGCGGCCTAGTCGAGGTGAGCGGCCGCTGTTACGCCCTGCACTCGGGGCGGATGGCGCAGGTACTGCTCGATCAGAGCGAGGTGGGTACGGTCACCGGCGACACCTCGGGTGGGTTTCGCGCGCTGTTCGCGGTGCCGATCGGCTCCGCCCTCGGCCGCCACGGTGTGCGGATCGTCAGCTCCGGCGAGCAGATCGAAGTCGGCCGCGGGACGCTGGAGGTCGTCGGCGCCGTCCCCATCTGCAGCGGCGATTGCAACGCGGATGGCACCGTGCGCGTCGACGAGCTGGTCGGCGGTATTGCGCTGGCGCTCGGGGGGGCCGAACGCCCGGCCTGTATTGCGGCGTTCTGCAACGCCGACTGCGGTCCGAATGCGCCGGCGCGCCGGATCGCCATCGACTGCCTGATCCGCGCCGTGCGCAACGCCGTGAACAACGCGTGTCCCCACGATCCCTGCCGCATAGATGCCGACTGCGACGACGGCAATCCGCTCACGAGCGACTCTTGCAGCGAGGCCGGCTGCGAGAACACGTGTGGATGAAAGCCATTCGGCGCAGAGACACCGAGCAAGGCCAGGCGGCCCATTTCGCCGCGGAATCTCCGCGGCTCTGCCGTGCAGGTCGATTACGGCATCACCGACACGTGCGCGCTCACGATCCGCCAGCCCTCCGGCATGCGCACCCAAGTCTGGCTCTGGCGCCCGATGGCTTCCTTCCCGAACGGAATGTACTCCGTGTTGGCGACGCCGAAATCGCGCCCGAAGGTCGTGATGCGCGTGTTGCGGAGCGTGCGCCGCTGATCGAGGGGACCCCGGGCGCGCCGGAACTCGTCGATCTCGGCGTGGCTGTACAGCAGCTCGCGCACGCCGTAGCGCAGCGTGTGCTCGCTGTTCCAGAACAGCTCCTTGAGCGCGTCGAAATCGTTCGCGATCAGCGCCCGCTCGTAGTGTTCGAACACGGCCGTCAGCTCGGCCACCACTTCTGGATCATTGACCGCCAGCATACGGGTCTTCTATAAAAGTAGGGCCATGATGATCCAGACCGCACCCGAGGGATCCTCCCGCCGGTTCGCGTTGCGAATGGATGAGCACACGGCGCTCTGCGGCCAGTTTGCGCGCGCCTTCGGCAACGACCGGTTCGAGCCGGTCGAGCCGCGCGAGCTCGTGGTATACCTGGTCGCGAACCACGACAACGGCTGGGCCGACTTCGACGCCACTCCGAAGACCGACCCGCGCACCGGGCTGCCGTACAACCTGGTCGAAACACCGCCCGAGGACATCACCCGCACCAGCACCGCGTCGCCGGACTTCAACGAGCGGCGTCATCCGTACTGTGGCCTGCTTTCCAGCATGCACAGCTGGGGGCTGTACAACGGCCGCTACGGTATGTCCGACAAGATCCTGATCGACACTATCCCGCCGGAACAGCGCGATCTCGCCGACCGCATGCTGAACGGGGAGCTCCGGCGGCAGGACCGGCTCAAGGCGAAGCTCGCCGAGGATCCACAGACGGCAGCCTGGATCGAGCCCGAGCACCTGTTCCAGAACTACAAGCAGCTGCAGTTCTTCGACACACTCGCGCTCTACTTCAACCGCGTGCACGAAGCCGCCCGCGAGGAGACGAGCTTTCTCCACGTGCCGATGAACGCGCGCGAGGACGCCACCATCAAGCTGCGACCGCTGGAACCCGGGGTGTACGAGCTCTCGCCATATCCGTTCGCCGAGACCCCGGCGCGGTTCAGGTTCTGCGGGCGCTACATCGAGCCGGCCGGTGCGGGAGCCGACTGGCCGGCGATATTCGCGCGCGCGCCGCTGGAGTGGCAGGAATTCACGCTCCTCGCGGGCTGATCGGCCCGCTGCGGGCTCGCTTTCGCCGCCCCGGCCGCTGACCAGCGACATCAGACGGTATTCGTTCCGGTACAGCGCTGCCAGCGGACGGACCGCGACGAAAGGCGCGCTTGCGCTCGGCGGGCTGCCACCGGGGCGGCGGATGTCGCCGCGCTCACGGCGAGGATGGCGTCCAGTTGCCGGTGACGTCGCCGATCACAATCGCCTGCAGGTCCTGGCCCACCGCGCTCCCGCTCAACGGTGAGTAGGTGATCCGGGCCATGCGGCAAATACCGTTGGCCAGCGCGGGCCCGAGTGTCGTCTGGTTCGGGGCCGCCGCCGCCACCGGCGTGAAGAGCCAGTCTGAGCCGCAGGCCGTGGCCGCCTGGAACGGCACCGGATTGCCAGCCACGTATTGCAGGATGCGGGTCGCATCCAGCGCGCTACAGGTGCCGTTCGCGGTGACGTCGCAGGCGAGGAGCTGCAGTGGAGAGAACGGTTGCATGACCGGGTTGGACACGTGCTGGAGGATAATCGCGGCGTCGAACGCCGAGATCGCAAAATTGGTCTCACCCAATTTGCGCGGCGTGACCGTCCAGGTGCCCTGAGGAAGTGATGTCGCAGAGTACGCGCCCGCGGCATCGGTGGCATACAGATGCACGTCCGCGCCGCTCGCGCCGATCGCCGCGGCGCCGACCGGCCGATCGCCGCTGAAGTAGCGGATCGCGCCGCTCACCGCGTACGGCGCCGGCGGGGTCGGTCCACCGCGCCCCGCGGCTTGGCTGACGGCGACGGCGTCGAGCACGTATGCGTCGCCGGCGACGGGCAGCAGGTCGTCGCGACCGTCCGCGCCCATCGCGTTCAGGATCGGATCGATCCGCCCATCGCCGTTCACGTCCCCGAGCGACATGCTGTAGGCGAGCTGGTCGCCACCCGACGCGCCGTACACGACCAGATGCGGCAGCGCGGCCGGGACCGCCGCCAGGTCGAGCTGCGCCGGCAGCGCGGTCGCGGAGCCGAAGAAGATGAACACCGTTCCCGCGCCCACCCGGATGTCGGTCGGCGAGGCGTTCACCCGGTCATTCGGGCTGGCGACGACCAGATCGTCTTTGCCATCGATGTCGAGGTCCAACAGCGTCGCGGTATCGCCGCCGATCGCGGAGGGCCGTGCGCCGAAGATGCGGCTGACATTGGCCGGCGGCTGCGCGAGATCGATCCGCGCCCCGCGCAGTCCGCTCGGATCGCCCAGAATCAGCGCCAGCTCCCCCGCCGCGCTGCGGTCGTTGTTCGGCCCATCGGCGGTTAGCGCCCCGATCGCCAGATCGCCCCACCCATCGCCGTTGAAATCCCCCCCGAACAGTTCTTCGCCGTACGTATCGCCGGGATCGATCCCATAGATGATCGCGGTCGAGGCCGCCGGCGTGACCAGGTCCAGGCTGGCAGGGCGCTGCCCCGCGCTTCCGTACACGATGTAGGCCTCTCCTGCGTTGCAGTTCAGCCCGACCGGATCGCAGTCGTTTGCCGGGCCGTCCCCGCCGGCGGTGCCGTGCGCGGTCAATCCGCCCGTCGGATCGCTCGCGGCCGAGAGGCGATTCAGGCCCGCCCCGATCAGCACGTCGCCGACTCCGTCGCGATCGATGTCCACCCCGCGCACGGTCGAGCCGCTGTGGTCCTCCACGTCGATGCCGTAGATCACCGTCACCGGCAACCCGGGCGCCGAGAGATCCACGATCGTGCGTGCGCGGAGCGCTGCGCCGCCGTACAGCACGTACGTTTCGCCCGAATGCGTGCGCGGCTGGCCAGGCGGGCCATTTCCCTGGTCGGCGCCGAAGATCGCGTCAGCGATCCCATCGCCGTCGAAATCGCTCGCGCTCACCCAAACGCCGAGCCGATCACCGGCTTCGGCGCCCACCACCAGCGTCACCGCGCCGGCTGGCGGGTTCGCCAGGTCAATCACCTGTCCGCCCACTTCGGCGCCGCCCCAGATGATCGCCACCTCGCCAGAGTTCGCGCGCTGGTTGTTCACGCCGTCGCCGTATTGCGCGCCGATGATCGCCTCGGCAAAGCCGTCGCCGTCGAGATCGGCGGAGGCGACCTCGGTGCCGAGATTGTCGATCGGATCGGCGCCGTAGATCAACACGATGTCGCCCGGTAAGGCCGCGGGGTCGAGTGCCGCCAGGTCGCGCTCGCCGGCGATGATGCCGTCGCTGAGCACGATGATGGCCTCGCCGGCGCTGGCGCGCTCGCGGTTGGGGCCGCTGTCGGCGTTCATCGGCGTGAGGATCACGTCTGCGCGGGCATCGCCGTTCACGTCCCCGGTGGCCAGGGGAAAACCGAGCCGCGAGGCATTCGCGGTGCGGTAGTAGTACGTCTCTTGGCCCGCTTGCGACACGGCGCCGACATCCCAGGGCACCGCGCCGGCAGCCGGCGCCTGCACGAGTGCCGCGAGCGCGAGCGGCCAGGCTCGCATCAGACGGCCCGAACAAAGCGGCGAATCCACGCGCGCGTTTCGCCAGACACAGACGTGTTTTCTCGGCATCCACGCTCTCCTAATCCGAGCGCTCGGGCTCGTTCTGTACGCGGGCAGCATCTGCGCGAGCCAAGCGATCGGCGTCGCACATGGCCAGGCGTGCGGAGCGGAGGCACACTCGCCTGAGCTGGAGGGGCGCCCCGCCGTCGACGTCGAGCGCAGCCGGCATCCTGCGACGCGCTCGCCGTGGTAGTAGCGAACGTGTTCGTCGCCTGGACGACGTCGGTGAGGAAACCCGTCAGGCGCACGATCAACCCGGTCTCCGCCCAGAACTCGCGGAGCGCTGCGCGGCGCACCGATTCACCGCGCTCCGCGCCTTCTCCGGCGATCCGATGGCCGTCGAGGAGCCACACATCCCCTTCCGGTTCCTGCACCACGACGCGCGACCGCGCGGCGCCCGTCCGGATGCGGATCGGGAGGCTCGCTGGGGAGCGATGACTCCCCGCCGTGCGGCGCGCCATCGCCATTATGGGATGACCAATCGGGCCCATATTGCCAGGCAAATTCTCCAGCTCGCGTCTCCGCTGCAGTGCTCGCGTTCTGCGGGTGTCGCCAGGATAGAGCATGGGCGGCGACCTCCAAGACGCCCGCGCGGGAAAGCTCGCCACCTCGGGTCCCGCCACCCAATGGGCGCGCTGCAGTGCGCTCCACCGGCTGGCGGGCTACCGGCGCGCTCGCCGTGCTCTAGCGCGCGTTCGCACGAGCGTGTCCGGTCCGGGGTCCGATCTTTCCTTTCGTCGACGAATGCGCCTAATGAGCGGTGTGAGCGCAATCGGGCAGTCGCGTTTCTCTGCGCTGCGCGCGCGGCAGCGCGCGGAGGCGTTGCTCGACAGCGGCACGTTTCGCCCGTTGCCGGACGCCTGCTCGGACGCGCCTCTGCTCGCGGGCACGGGCTCGATCGGCGGCGCGCCCGTCCTCGTCGCGCTGACCGACGGTCGCGTGCGCGGCGGGACGATTGGCGTGCGCGAGTCCGGCGTGCTGGCGCGTATCGCCGAGAGCGCTCAACGGGGCGACGTGGAAGGACAGCGCCCGTTGGCGCTGATCCTCGGCTTCGACACCGGGGGCGTGCGGGTCGAAGAGGGGCCCATCGCCCTCGCGGCGGCGTCCGCCGTCGGTGTTGCGCTCGCACGCCTCAGCTTGAGCGGTGTCCACCTCGCGGCCGTGATCAGCGGTCCGCGCGGCTGCTTCGGCGCACCCGCGGTCATGGCCGCGCTACCAGAGCGGATCATCATTACCGCCGACGCCCAATGGGGTCTCACGGGGCCGAAGCTGCTGGGACCGGCGCGGGAGGAAGAGGGCCTCGCGGCGACTTCACCGCTGACGCGCGTGACCAGCGGCGACGCGCACGTCCTCGTTCCTGACGACATCGCGGCGGTGCGCGCGCAGGTGCGCGGCTTCGTGTGTGAGATCATAGCCTCGGACCCGCCGGCCGCAGTGCCGTTCGAGGATCGGCTCGCGCTCAGCGCTGCGACTGCCGAGAGCGTGCGCTCGCGCCTGCGCGGTGCGGCGGACCGCCCGCCGCAGGCGGCCGTGGAACCGCGCCGGCGCGACCTGCTGAGCTACTCGTTGCGCGGGATGTGGACGCCGAGCGGTCCGATTCGCCGCGAAGGGCTGGTGCACGCGGCGTTCGGCACGCTGCGGGATCGCGACGGGCTCGGATTCATCGTCGGCCCGGAGCGCGCAGGGAGCAGCGGCGTCGGCATCGAGGAAACGGCGGTGGTGACCGACATGGTCCGCCTCGCCGCGGCACGCAGCGGCGGCGAGCCCGCATCCATCCTGACGTTCCTCTTTTGCCAGGGCCATGCGGTGGATTTCGTGCAGGAACGCCTGGGGCTGCAGCGCTGCCTCGCCGAGTGCCTGCGCGCCATGGTCGCAGCCCGGCTGCGCGGGCATCCGATCGTCACGATTCTGGGGGGCGGCACCTATGGCGCGGCGTACCTCGCGCTCGCGGCCCCGAGTCACCGCATTCTGGCCCTGCGCGGTACGTCGGTGGCACCTATGTCGCCCCAGGTGCTCCGCGCCTTCCAAGCGCTGCGCGGACAGAAGGTCAGACAGGAAGCCGGCGCCCAATTGGCCGAGTTGATCCCGGACATCCGCATGGTCGACAACATCGTCCGACTTCCGCGCGTGCTCGCCGAGGAGCTCACGACGCTATTGGCGACCGTCCGGCCCGAGCAGCGCGCCGCGTAAAGGCAGGCTGTGAGTCGTCCGGCTGTTACGCTGTTGGAAGGCGAAAGCTCAGCGTAACGGCGAACAGGCTAACGGTCTTTTGATCGGCTTCAGCCCGTCGCTTGCATTTTCGCTGGCCGCTCGCGGCCGAACACCCTGGTCAGAAAACGGGCCGAGCGGCGGAACGCCCACGCATCCAGCGCCTCGTCGCGTGCCAACCTGGCGCCGTCGCG
The DNA here is from genome assembly GCA_050176585.1 of Binatia bacterium. Lineage (GTDB taxonomy): Bacteria > Desulfobacterota > Binatia > HRBIN30 > CADEER01 > CAYYWP01. The sequence goes on along the minus strand of JBFXHX010000033.1, from coordinate 36,510 downwards.
GTGGTACTCGAGGACGAGCTTCCGGTTATGGAATGCCTCCAGCTCTGGGCGGTGCCCGACGCTCACGATTGTCGCTTCCGGCAGCCGCTCCAGCAGCAGGTTCATCAAGTGTTCCTGGCTCGGCGGATCGAGTGCGGAGGTGGCCTCGTCCATTACGATGATGTCGGGCTGATGGATGAAGATGCGCGCAAACGCGAGCCGCTGCTTCTCACCGCCGGAGAGCATGCTCTCCCATCGCGCGTCTTCGTCGAGTCGCTCGGCGAATTGGCCGAGGCCGACTTCTTCCAGGGCGGTTCGAACTAGCGCGTCGTCGACTTCCTCGGCGGATTTCGGATACGTCGCGGCGCGCCGCAGAGTTCCGAGCGGGATGTACGGCTGCTGCGGCATGAGGAACAGGTGCAAGTTCGCGCCGATCGCCACTTCGCCCTCACCCCAGGGCCAGAGGCCGGACACCGCGCGCACCAGCGTGCTCTTGCCGGTGCCGGACTCGCCCGCGACGAGCACCTTCTCACCCGGAGCGATTTCCACGTCCGCCTCGTTCACGACCGCACTGCCGTCGTCGAGCGTGACGGAAAGATTTTGCAAGCGCAGCGCCGCGCCATCTGCCTCCGTGTGCTTGATACGGCCGGTCGTCTCCTCGCGGTCGGCCCGATCGAGTCGCCGGAGGGCGTCCAGCACGGTGGCCAGCCGCCGCGCCGACGCGGTCCAGTCCGCGAGGCGCGGGTAGTTATCCACGACCCAGTTGAACGCCACCTGCACGGTCACGAATGCCGCCGCAGCCTGCATGACCTCACCGAGGCTCATGCTGCCGGCGACGTACTTCGGCGTGCAGAGGATGAGCGGGATTACGGGGACGAAGGCGGCGCTCGTCTGCGAGACCATGGTGGTTCGCCGGTATTGACCGAGGAACTCGCGCCAGCGTCTTAGAACGACCTTGAAAGCGGAGTCGAGGCCGGCGCGCTCCTCTTCCTCTCCACCCATCAGCGCGATGCTCTCGCCGTTTTCGCGCAAGCGGGTGAGCGCATACCGATACTCGGCCTCCGCTTGGTTCTTGTTCTCGGAGATCGTTACGAAGCGCCGCCCGATGATGAGCATCGAACCGCTGGCCAGCACCGCGTACAGAACGGCCGCGATCACCAGGAACCCCGGAACCTCCAAGCTGGTGCCCGGAATCGGCAGCGAGCCGCCGATGAACCATAAAACGCCGATGAAGGTGATGACGGAGAGCGCGGCGTTGAGGATGCCGACGGCGAAATCGACGGGCGCATCGCAGGCCAGGCGCAGGTCGTCGGAAATGCGGTACTCGGGATTCTTGTGGTCGCCGGAGATCAGGTTCAGCTGGTAATACCGGCCGGCGTTCAGCCAGCGGTCCAGGACGTGGCCGTTCAGCCAAGCCCGCCACTTGCGCTGCATGGTCATGCGCGCGTGGAGGGCGGCGACCGCGAGTCCGACGTTCGCGAGGGTCAGCGGCAGGAACACGAAAGCCTGCCGGAGCACGGCGCTCGCGTCCTTCTTCTCGAGCGCGTCGAACGTCGTGCGGTGCCAGACGGTGATCTGGTACTGCACCCCGACGTTGACCAGCGCGATCAGTACGATCGCCCCGGTCAGGACCCACGCCATCGACCCGGCCCCCTTGCGCCAGAAGCCGAGCGCCGACTCCCAGAAGCACGCGAGCAGGAACTGTCGAGTGGTGCGATCCTCCTCCGCCGTCATCCAGAGCCCGCCCGGCGCGCTCCGGACGCCCGCTCCGCAGTTGCGGACCGCCGCTCCGCAGCTATCGTACGCACTGCGGCAACGATATCACGAAATCTCACCGCAGCGTAGCATAGGCCCCGCGGACGGGTGATGCCCGTGTATCCCGTTTGCGGTGAAAGTCTTTCAGCGCAGCTCGATCATCGGCCTTCCGCGCGAATTCGGTGGCATGATCTGTCCGCCCTCCACGCGCCGAATCCATTTCGCGATCAGCGCCGGACGCCCGTCATACCGCTGCGCGAGCTCGGCGGGCACGTGGAGCTCCTGCATCTCACCGGCGTGGAACTGCACGAGCGTGCCTCGGACGGACAATTCCTGACCGGGTTGTATCGGTAACTCCCGCGGTGTCAGCACGAGCACCTCGCACTCCGTTTCGCAGCCCGGCTCTCGCAGGGTGAATGCGGTGGGTGCGTGGACCGCATCCACTTTCGCGCTGATGACGACCACGTCCTTGCCGTAGTGCTCGGTGGCGGCTCGGGCGTAGACCGGCGGCGTGAGCACCACGGCGTCGCCTCGGCTGCGGGCCAACACGTCTGCCAGCGATGGGTCGAACTCCCACTGCCGGCTGGCGTCCTGGGGCATCGCGCCCACCGACGCCGGTGCACTGGCCAAAAAAATCGCGCCGCCGATTGCCAGGAGGTCGAGCTTTCGCATGGGTGACCCCTTTTCGCAGACGGACCGCCGAGTGTGCTGGGGGAGCGATGCCACAGTCATGCCAGAGCGAATCAGGGTTGCGCAGCGCGCTCCTGGGGCGGCTTCAGTGGAACGCGAGCGAGCGAAGCCAGGAATAAATTGCGCGTCCGCAAAAGCTACGCGCGGCTTTCGGCGCAGATCGGCGCCGCCTTGCTGCGACGCCTCGTCGCGCGAGTGATCCTGACGCCCGCTGCAGAGCCACCATCGCGCGCTCGTTTGCCGAAGCTCGCGCGAGCGCTTGAGCGCCCGAATCTGCCGGCACGCGCTGTCAAAAAGGTCGCGCCCACCGGGCGCCGCGCGCGGTGGTCGGCCATAGGGCGGATGGTGGCGATCGGTATGAGAAATGCACGACGAACGGAAGCTTCCACCACGCTTTCAACTACGCGTACTCGAACGGCGAGTGCGGGAAAGGCTTGTTCATGGCCATGCATCATCCCATGGAACACTCGCGCTCCGCGCCGCAGCGGTTCCAGCCGTCCGCTCGGAGGGCTGGCGGCAACGGTTATGGCACGGTCAACGAAGGGCTGCGCGAGCATCAACGAACCCCGGAAGAGCGCCTTGCGCATGCGCTCGGTTGGTTCAGCATCGGTGTGGGCGTGGCCGAGGCGGTCGCGCCCCGCACCGTCGCGCGCGCCCTCGGGTTAGCTGATTCGGCACCGCAGCGCGGCCGCCAGCGAATCCCGTGGAGCCTGCTCGGCGCCCAGCAAAGCGATTCCAGCTCGACGTTGCGCTTGTTCGGGCTGCGCGAGATCGGCACCGGCCTCGGCATTCTCACGCGGCGCCGTCCGGCGGGCTGGCTGTGGGCGCGCGTGCTCGGCGATTTGCTGGACCTCGGCTTTCTCAGCAAAGCGATGCAGTCCACTCCTGCACACCGCGGCCGCTTGGCGACGGCAGCGGTGGCGGTAGCGGGTGTAACCGCGCTCGACATCGCTTGCAGCAGACAGCTCAGCGCGCGCAAGAAGGTCTCGCTCCAGCTGGAGCCGGACGGTTCTGCGCGGGTCGTGCACAACCTCGCGATCAATCGGCCGCCGGAGGAGTGCTACGCGTTCTGGCGCGGGTTCGAAAACCTGCCGCGGATCATGCCGCATCTCGAACGCGTCGAAACCCGCGGTGAGCGGCTCTCGCACTGGGTGGCAAAGGGGCCTGGTGGGGTCCGCCTCGAGTGGGACGCGGAGATCACCGAGGAGGTACCGGGCCAGCTCATCGCCTGGCGTTCGCTGCCGGGCGGCGACGTGGACGTCGAAGGCGCCGTGCGGTTCCAGCCGGGCGAGAGGGGGCAGGGGACCATTCTGCGCGTGACGATGCGCTACCGGTCGCCGGCCGGTGCCGTCGGCGTGATGCTCGCGAAGATGTTCGGTGTCTCCCCGGAGAAGCAGATTCGCGAGGACCTGCGGCGGTTCAAGCAACTGATGGAAACCGGGGAGATCGTGACCACTGCGGGCCAGCCCATGGGACCGGCCCGCGGGTCGATCGTCCGCGCCCTCAGCAGCGCCACTTCGGGGCGGGAGCGCTCGCGGATGCAGGCAGCGAGGGCGCGTCGATGAGAGCCAATTGCTGGTACGGCAGGCACAAAGTCAGCGTCGAGGACGTCCCCGAGCCGCAGTTGCTGAACGCCCACGATGCGATCGTGCGGGTCACCCTGACCGCGATCTGCGGCTCCGACCTGCACCTGTACAACGGGTACATCCCGAGCATGATGGCAGGTGACATCCTCGGCCACGAGTTCATGGGAGAGGTCGTCGAGGTCGGCCCGGCAGTGCAAAACCTGCAGGTGGGAGACCGCGTCGTAGTGCCGTTCCCGATCGCCTGCGGTCGTTGCTTTTCCTGCGGAGAGGGCTTCTTCTCTCTTTGCGAGAACTCGAACCCGAATGCGTGGATGGCCGAGAAGTTCTGGGGCCACTCGCCCGCGGGCATCTTCGGCTACTCGCACATGCTCGGCGGCTTTGCCGGCGGCCAAGCGGAATACGTCCGGGTGCCGTTCGCCGACGTCGGGCCCATCAAGATCCCGCCCCAGCTCGCGGACGAGCAGGTGTTGTTCCTCTCCGACATCTTCCCCACCGGCTACATGGCGGCCGAGAACTGCGACATCCAACCGGGCGACACGGTGGCGGTGTGGGGCTGCGGCCCGGTCGGGCAGTTCGCGATCAAGAGCGCCTTCGTGTTCGGTGCTGGCCGGGTCATCGCCATCGACCGTTTTCCCGAGCGGCTGCGCATGGCCCACGAGCTCAGCGGCGCCGAGACGATCAACTACGAAGAGCTCGACGTGTATGACGCGCTCAAGGAGATGACCGGAGGCCGCGGCCCAGACGCCTGTATCGACGCGGTCGGCATGGAGGCGCACGGCCCCGGCGCGGTCGCCACGTACGATGAGCTCAAGCATACGCTGAAGCTGCAGACCGACAGGCCCACCGCGCTGCGCGAAGCGATCCTGAGCTGCCGCAACGGCGGTACGGTGTCGGTCCCCGGCGTATACGGCGGGTTCATCGACAAGATGCCGTTTGGCTCGGTCATGAACCGCTCGCTGACGATCAAAACGGGCCAGACCCACGTGCACCGGTACTTGCAGCCGCTGCTCGACCACGTGATGGCCGGCGACATCGATCCCAGCTTCGTGATCACCCATCGGTTGCGGCTCGACGAAGCCCCCGAAGCGTACGACATGTTCCTCCACAAGCGGGACGGATGCGTCAAGGTCGTGCTGCAACCCTGAGAACGTCCGACGCGTTCGAGGCAAGGCGGGTACGCTGTTGCGCCCTTAGGGCGGCACCTTCAGGGCTAGCGGCGAACGGCGTAACAGGCCTGTCCGACCGATCCCGACCTACGCATAGCGCCGCACCATAGCGGCGCAAAACTCGGCGAATTCCGCCGGCCGCTGTGGCGGGCTGGTGTGGTGTGGGCGCACGCCGCGGCTATCCGGCGTGAAGCAAAACGTCACCGTGACGTTGAACTCCGCGAGCGCACGCATCTGGCGGTCGAACCACGCTAGCGCGTTGGGGCGGAGGCTGTCCGCCCAGCTCAACCCCGTGCGCACGTCGCGCACCCCGAGCCGGCGCAGCCAGGTCACCGCGCTGTCCAACCGGTGATCCTCGAAGTGAAACCATTGGCAGATGCCGACATCGGGTGTGTACGCGGCAAACTGCTCGAGCGCGCGCTTCGCAGTGCCGTCCTCGCGCAGCAGTCCCATGTAGAAGTGCCGATAGTAGGCCGAGCCCTCCGCTTCGCGGTGGCGCGTGGTCGCCGGCCACGCCTGCGGCAGGTCGAATAGGCTGTACCAATGAATCCGCGGGGCGCGCCCGCGCAACAACTCGACGCTGCGCCGCAGCCCGAACTCTTGTACTTCCTCGGCGCCAAAGCTCGACACGCCCACCTCGGACACCCACACCGGCAGGTGCGTGACCTGCCGGATGGCGTCGAGTTGCCGCGGCCAGTGCTCCAGCGGCCAGTGATTCCAGTCGAGCGGAAAGCCGTGCACGGCCACGGCCTCCATGTACGCCAGCACGTCCTGTTGCCGCATGTTCTGGATGAATTGCGGATCGATCGGCGAGATGCCGCCCAGCACGCGCGGCAAACCGGGCCGCTCTGCCGCGATCGCTCGCGCGGCCAGGCGCACCATCTCGGCATACGCGCGCCATTCCGGATCGATCTCGAAATCCCAGTGCGATTTATTATTCGGCTCGTTCCACAGCATCACCGCTTCGATCATCGCACGTGCTCGATCGCGGCCGTCGGGTTGGGCCGGCAGATGAAGACCTCGCGTTCGGGATGATCGACGATCTCGAACCCGGCGCTGCGCAGCAGCGCTTCCGCACAAGCGCGGTTCGGTATCCACCAGTTCGTCGGATCGCCCGCGTAGTACTGTTCGACGAAGTGCAGCACTGGGTAGGACGCGCGGTCGAACACCGCGACTTCTCGAAACGGGTAATCCGGGCGCAACGGCTTCACGGCCGCGCTGCCGCGCAGCAGCGACTGGAAGACCAGCAGGTCCCCCACCGCGTGCAAGCGCAAGCGCTCGAGCGCCAACAGCGGGTGGCGCAGGTGGTACAGGACTCCGAGGAAGAGCACGACATCGAACGCTTCGCCGAGGTCTGCGACGTCGTACACCGACAGCTGGCGCAACTCGATGTCCAATCCGGTCACCTCGGCGGCCAGGCGCGCCTGCGCGAGGTACCGCTCGTCGCAGTCGATACCCAAGACCCGCGCGGCCCCGCGCCGCTTCATCTCGAGGGCGTAGAACCCGGCGTTGCAGCCGATATCCAACACGCTCTTGCCGCGCAGATCGGCGGGCAAGGCGTGTGCGAACCGGCGCCATTTGAACGCGGGGTAGTCGCCGAGGAAGTGATCGGGGGCCGTCTGTTCCCCGTCGAGCGTGAGGTTTTGAAACCAGTCTCCGAGCGCGCGGATGCGCGTCCGCAGGGCACTGCGATTAGGCGCAGTCATATGCTCCGCGGGGGCCCGATGCCGCCGTCGAGCACGGCATCGACTCGTCTGCGCGCCGTGACCTGTGGGCGTGCCGCTTCGGCGCCAAGGTGTCGCTGGCATGCGTGTGTGCCCGGGCAGCGCCGCGCGCACTGGGTTGCTGGCGCGGCGGCGCAGTTCTCAGCAAGAGCGCTGCCATTTGGGAGCGCCGTGCACGTAAGTACGGCGCCGGCGGCGACGCAATGCCTGCGGGTAAGCGTTGCAGCAGCCGTGCGGAGAATTACAGAGTGCGCGCTATGGGTGCAGATCGCATGTGCGGGTGACGCTCGCCCGGACTACGGGGTGGGTAGCGGAGATCGCACCCAAAGCCCGCCTGCACAGAAATCGGGCCGGCTGCCTAAACGGGGTACTGTCCGAGTGGCGACACTCGACCCGTCCTAACTCCGACCGCTCGCGCGGTCCTGGGCAGAGCCGCCAGTGAGTGCCGGCTCCACCGACCAACTGGGTATGATCTCTCCGGCGCCATTAGCGAAGCTGCAGCGAGCAGGTTCAGCGGGAGCAGTTTGGTCGGTTTGCCGGCCAAGTCGAGTGACCGGATGCGCTCTGACCTTCCGTAACAACCGAGGTACATGACACATTCGTACCTCAAAGGTCTCCATGCTCGCTGTTTAGCCTTCGCAATCCATGCTGCACGTCGGCCGGCGTGTCGCCGATTCGGATAGCACCCAGCGGCCGATCAGCTGCGTGCGGACATGACGTACATGCAGCTCAATCCCACCGCCCTCTCCGCGCGCACTTCGCTCCTACGTGGATGTAGGCAGTTCACTCAGCCGGTCCCTCTTCGCTGGTTGGGCGGTGTGATTCGGAGGACCGAGCACCTGCTCTCGCACTGCGTCCGCGCTGAGGCCGAACAGTGCGCACACATCCGCGAACGGTACGAGCCCCTTACTCCCCCGCAACCATGCGCACGCGTCGGCGGCGATCCAACGCACCTTGCCATCACATGCCTGCGACAGCCGTACGTCAGCAATGGCCTGCTCCAAAATGGCGGCGAAAAGCCGCTCCTCGGGTGTGGTTGGTCCCCGGACGCGTGAGCCGTCGCTCGTCCAAGTGATCCAGAATCCGCGCTTGTCCATACCGTAACCCCACACAAACAGAATTCCCCGTGCCGATGAGGCAGGGGGCTATCGTGAGGTTTCAAATATCGCGCGACCTTTCTGCTGTGTGTGAAGAGTTGGTGAATGAACGATCGCCGTCAGGCGGCCGCGCGCTTCTCCGCTGGGTTCGCGCCCCTGGCCCAGCCGCATCTTCGGGATACGCAGCAAGGCGTTGACTGCGCAGTCCAACGAACGGTTAGCGGTCAAGGTGGCCTGATCTGAATCGCCCGTCGCCGCTGCCGCCGTCACTCGCCGTCGTACCGCATGCTGCATACCTCGTTGCGCAAGCCTGCGGGCTGGAACTCCGTAACGCAGCTTTACACGGCGCGTAGGAAGCACACGCAAGTCCTCGGCAACACTGGAGTACCACTGCGCTGCTCCTCAGGCACGCCGTTTGCGCATCGTTCCCAACAGTTTTTGGTTTCGGCGCAGGGTTTCTGGCAGGCAGGCTCGCTGCTTGCCCAGTCGTTCTGATATGTGCGGAGCGTTCATCATTGCTCGAATGAACGCAGCGGAGATCGATGTACTGTAACTCTCCAGTCACACCTCCGGCATTTTGCAGCATTGCCGTCGCGGTCCCGTTCCGCGCCATCGTTGCGGAGGGGGTGCGATGACCTGCGTCGAGCGCCTCCAGGCCACCGGCATCCGCCGGCGTGGCGAAGCCAGCCGCGGCTTTCGGTACACGCTGGCCAGCGGCGCCAGGGTGCCGCGCACGGACTTGGAGCGCATCCAAGCGCTGCGTCTGCCGCCGGCGTGGCGCGACGCCGCCATCTCACCATCACCGCACGCGCGCGTACAGGCGGTCGGCCGCGACGCCGCCGGGCGCTGGCAATACGTGTATCATCCCGCGTATGTGCGCGCGCGCGAGCGGCGGAAGCACGAGCGGCTGCTGCGCTTCGGCGAGGCGCTGCCGCGCTTGCGCCGCGCCGTGCAGCGCGATCTGCGCCTGAGCGGGTTGCCGCGCGACAAGGTGCTGGCCGCGGTCGTCCGTATCCTGGCGTCCGCCTTCCTCCGCCCGGGCAGCGAATCCTACGCCGCGGAGAACGGCAGTTACGGGATCGCGACGCTCCGCCGCAAGCATGTCACGGTGAAGGGCGACACGGTCCTGTTCGACTTCGCGGGCAAGGGCGGCAAGCGCCAGCAACGCGCCATGCGCGACCGGCAGGTTGCCGCGGTCATCAAGCGGCTGCTCCGGCTGCCTGGTTACGAGGTGTTCAAGTACGCCGAAGTCGACGGACGGACGGTGGACATCAAGCGCGCTCACATCAACGAGTACATCAAGCGCAACATGGGGACCGCGTTCAGCGCGAAGGATTTCCGCACCTGGGCGGGGACGTTGATCTGCGCCTGCCTGTTGGCGCGCGCTCATGCCGACGAACGGCCGCAAGGCGCGCGCGCCATCAAGCGGATGCTGGCAGCGGCTATGCGAGAGACGGCGACACAGCTCGGCAACACCCCGGCGGTGTGTCGCGCTTCGTACGTGAACGCGCACGTGCCGCAGGCGTTTGCCAGCGGGCGCGTGATCGAGCGCGCCTTCGATGCTCTCGAGGAGCTCACCGAACGCACGTTGCGCGGCCGCCATGCCTGCGAGGATGCGTTGCTCGCGTTGCTGAGCGACGCCAAATCTACGCGCACCCGCCGGGCACCCCTCCGCGCCGCCATGCCAGTCGCCGCGCGGCGTTCGGCGAGGCCAATCGCTGAATACGCCACCCGCCGCCGGACGGCGGCGGGGTAGGATCGCTCGCCGACGCGCGTGCAAGCGCCGGGCCGATTTCAGTCGTCGGTGTGTCGCTCGATGGCGTCGAGCACCACCCGCGGGTCGACCTCGTTCGCCAGTTCCGCGGTGTCCGGGTCGTGCGCTTCCTTGATGCCGAGCCGTGCGGCAATCGCCGTGAGCAAGCGCAGCGCGCGGGTCAACTCCACTTCGGTGAGCAGCGAGATCTGCAAGTCCAGCTGCGCATTGCGATCCGCCTCGCGCGCCATGCGGTTTTGCGTGATCAGCACGAAGGTGGAGAGGAAGATCGCTTCGACCGACGCCCAGGTGGCGAGCAGGACGAATGTGGGGTCGAAACGCGGCAGCGGCGTCAGTCCCGCATTGATGAGCGCCCATGCGCCAAAGGCAATCAGGTGCAGCACGACGAACGTGATGCTGCCGGTGAAGGCGGTTACCGCATCCGCGATGCGATCCCGAACCGAGCGCTCGGCCGCGAGCTGGCGGCGCCGCTCGACCAGGGCGCGGATGTTGTCTTCCACGACCACCGGTGCGGCGGCGGCGGGCTGCCGCTGTGTATCGGACATGCGCCGCGTGGTCGCCGCGCCGGCCGTATCATGTCGCGCGCTCATCCGCAGCGCTCCACTCGCGGCCGGGCGTATCGCCGCGCTGCCGCGCTGCGAGCGGACGTCACGTCCGCGACGCGCTCAGGGTCCGGAGAGCTCTGCGCGCGCGACGCGGAGCTGGCGATGCCGTACTGGAATCGACGCCGCATGCTCAGGTACGTCCGACTACATTCTGCCGCATAACTGCGCACTGGGGGAGCGGGTTGACAGCGCGCGCGAGGAAGTCCGGCGCGAGCAGCGGTGAATGCAGTGTGTAGCCGGCCGTCCGAGGGTCTCGCGCGATAAGCGCGCCGCGGGACCCGGGTGCGTTGGGCCCGTTCCGTCTGGTTGCCACCTAAACAGCGGCTGACGATAGGATGGGTCGTTACGCGTCAGGACCGCTCGCCGTCGGGATGCCCAAAAGCCACCCGCCTCGAGCACGAGCGCCGCGGGTGATGGTCGCGCGAGACGCAGCGGCGCCTGTCCGTTACAGGCGCCGCTGGTTACTGCGATCAGCGCTTGCCGGACTCGGAGCCGCTCTCGCTCCCATGGCTCCCAGTCTGCGACCTACTTCCCGTCGTGCCAGACGTGGACCCGGAAGTGGCCGAACCCGAGGTCGAGGAACCGGAGAGCGTGCTGCTGCCGGTGCTCTGGGTCGCGCTGCCGCCGCGCTGCTGGCCGGATTGCTGATCTGCTCGCTGGCCGGCCTGCTGGCCGGACTGCGAGCCCTCGCGATTCAGCCGCAGCTCGTTGCGCACGTCCTGCACGCCGCTCACGGATTCCGCGATGTCCTCGGCCATGCGCTTTTCGTCCCGGCTGTTCACGGTGCCGGATAGCGTCACGTCGCCGGAGAGTACGATGATCTCGATCTCCGTGGCGTCGATGTCGTCGTCGTCGGTGAGCCGATCGCAGATCTCTTCGCGGATGCGCTCATCGGAGCGCCGGTAGCTCTGCGGGCCGCGGCCGCGGAACGACTGCTGCTGCCCATAACCGCCCATTTCGCGGCCGCCAAAGCCGCGCTGGCCGCCGAAACCGCCAAACCGGCCCTGTTGGCCGTAGCCGCCGCGACCCCACGTCTGTTCGAGACCCTGGCCGCCGCCCCACATGCCGCTCTGGCCACCGTACCCGCCGCTCTGGCCGATGCTGCCCTGGCGGCTGAAGCCACCGCCGAAACCGCCCTGGCCATAACCGCCTTGGCCGTACCCGCGCTGTCCCTCCCAGCCCCCGCCGAAGCCTGCGCCGAACCCGCCTTGGCCGTAGCCGCGCTGTCCTTCCGATTCGGCGCCGTAGTAACCCGGGCCGTAGCCGCCCTCGCCATAGCCGCCTTGAGAGCCCCAGCCGCCTTGCTGACCGTAACCCTGCTGGCCGAAGCCACCCTGGCCATAGCCCTGGCGCTCACCGCCCCAACCGCCGTAGCCCTGTCCGCCGTACTGTCCTTGCTGGCCGAAATACCCGCCGCCCTGCTGGCTGTATCCGCCGCCTGGGTATTGGCCGCTCTGTCCCCAGCCCTGCTGGCCGAAGCGGCCGCCTTCCTGTCCGTAACCCTGTTGGCTACCCCAGCCGCTTTGAGTGCCCCAGCGGCCTTGTCCACTCTGGCTGCCGTAGCCGCGCTGGCCTTGGCCGAAGCTGCCTTGCTGCCCTTGCCCGTAGCCGCCTTGGCTCCAGCCGCGTTCGCGACCGCCCTGCGAGCTGCGCTCTTCACCGGAGCGGAAGATTTCATCTTGATCCTCGTCCTGCCATTCGCCCCCCCGTTGCCCGCGCATCTGCTGCTGCCGGCGCCCGCCGTTTCCGGCGCGGCGCTCCGAGTAGTCGCCGGAGCGTTCCCAATCCGTACGTTGACCCATGGTGGTTCCTCCTTCGTGAATGGCTGCGTTGCGTATCTGAGTGATGTGCCACGCGAGGTGTATCCCGGTGTGGACGTTGTAATGTCCGCCGTCGCGTCTGCGCGAAACCGGGCGGTGCAAGGCGCATGCCCCGCGGCTGCGCTCGCGATGCTTCCGAGTGCGGCGCGCGGCGCGCGCGAAAGCGCGCAGGGCTTACAGCCGCAGTGTAAGGACGCCGTGCGATGCGCGTGCGCGAAGCGCGTCGCGCGCATCGCGATAGCGCCCGCCAGCGCGCCGCGCGAGAGACCGCGCAAGATCTGCTCCGCGCTGTAGCTTCTGCTGGAGCGCCGAGCGGCGCGCGACGCACGCCGGCTCAGCAACTCACGTTCTGAGCTGGCATGCTGCGTGGAGCACCAGCATGTGCACTGCGCATGCCAGTGCCGCCGATTCCGCGACGCGGCAAACGCGGCGCGCACACAGGTGCTCTTGCCGCAGTGCGAGGCGCGAGATCGCATGCTCCGCTACAGAGCTGACCGCGCGATCGCGCCAAGAACGAATTACGGGCGCGGCATGAATCAGAGGCGAGCAACGGTCAGGTCGAAGCCGGTGCGGGAAAACGCTCCATGCGAGCGCGCGGCGTGGATCGTGCTGGATGGCGTAGGCGCCGGCGCGCTTCCGGACGCGGGCGCATATGGCGATGCCGGCGCAAACACGCTCGGCAATCTGTCGCGCGCTCTGGCCGCGAGCGGCCGAATGCTGCGCCTCCCGGCGCTGCAGCGTTGCGGGCTCGGCAACGTCACCGCGATCGCAGGAGTTCCGCCGCTGCGCGCGCGCGAAGGCTGCGGCGCCTACGGCACCGCGCTGGAACAGTCCGCCGGCAAGGACAGCACAGTCGGCCATTGGGAGCTGGCCGGGGTGATCGTCCGCGACGCATTCGCGACCTACCCCCGCGGCTTCCCGGCCGACACGGTGGCGGCCTGGGCGGCCGAGAACGACTTACCCGGCGTGCTGGGCAACTGTCCCGCGAGCGGCACCGAGATAATGGCCCAGCTCGGCGAAGAGCACGTGCGCAGCGGCCGCCCGATCCTGTACACCAGTGCCGACAGCGTCTGGCAGGTCGCCGCCCATGAAGAGCATTTCGGGCTCGAGCGCCTGTACGCCGTCTGCCACTCGGCGCGGCGCTACGCCGATGCGCTGCGCGTCGCGCGCGTGATCGCGCGCCCCTTCCGCGGCGACCCGGCGGGTGGTGTGCCTTTCGCGCGCACCGCCGGCCGCAAGGACATCTCCGTGGTGCCTCCGGCGCCCACCGTGCTCGGTGCGTTGCAGGACGCCGGCGTCGCGACGCTGGGTATCGGTAAGATCGGCAACTTGTTCGCGGACCAAGGGCTGGACGAAAACCTCGACACGCGCGACAACGCACAGGGGCTCGCAGTGCTGCGTGGGCTCTTGGCCGAGCGCCGCCCGGGTCTGTTGTTTTGCAACCTCGTCGATTTCGACATGTCCTACGGTCACCGGCGCGACGTGCGCGGCTTTGCCGACGCGCTGGAGGCGTTCGATGCGGCGTTGGCGGAGTTGGTCGAGATGCTCGACGATACCACACTGCTGCTCATCACCGCCGACCACGGAAACGATCCGACGCACCACGGCACGGATCACACGCGCGAGTATGCGCCGGTGCTCGCGGTCACCGGTACCCGCGTGGGCGGCGGCCAGTGGCTGGGGGTGCGCCAGACTTTCGGCGACGTCGGCGCCACCGTCTTCGAGGCGCTTACCGGCAGCATCCGGCCGGCGCACTTGGCGGGGCGCTCCTTTCTCGGGGCGATTCAGCCGCCGGCCGCGCGCGTCGCGGCATCTGGTGCGCCGGTCGCGCGCCGGTGCGGGTGATCGGCATGGCACCCGCGGCGACAGAGGCGTTGATCGTCGTTGCGCATCCGGACGACGAGGTGGTCGGATTCGCTGCTGGGCTCCAGGAGTGGCCGACCGCCCACCTGGCATTTCTTACCGATGGCGCCCCGCGCGACCCCGCGTACTTCAGCACACCCTCTGCCTCGCGCGAGGCATACGCGGCCCGCCGGCGCGCAGAGGCGCTCGCCGCAGCCGCGCGGCTCGGCGTCGGCAGCGCGGCGGTGCACTTCTTCGCTGCGGTGGACATGGAATCCTATCGCGACCTGCCGCGTCTCGAGCGCGAGCTCACCGCGCTCGCGGCCGACCAGCGGCCGGGTGTGATTTGGTCGCCGGCGTATGACGGCGGGCACCCGGATCACGACGTAGCCGCCTACCTCGCCGCGCGCCTGGCGCGCCGGTGCGCCGCGGCACATTTTCAGTTCGCGCTGTATTGCGATCGCGATGGACTGGAGCCGTTCACCTTCGCGGCCGGTGAGGCCGGCGTGGAGCGGCGCTTGTCGCCATCGCAGGAAGTCTTCAAGCGCGGCTTGATCGCGGTATACGCTTCGCAAGCGGCGGTGCTCGGGCAGTTCGCCTGCGACCGCGAGCGTTATCGCGAGGCCTGGCCGCACGACTTCGGCGTTCGCCCCGGACCCGCTCCGACGCTTTACGAGCGGTGGGGCTGGCCGGTTCGCGCAGAGGCGCTGATCGACGCCTTCGCGGCACTGGAGGCCGGATGCGCGTGCTGCTGATCGCGTATCCCTTCGAGCCGGTGTCGCCCGCGAGCGCGGGCGGCAGCGAACAGATACTGGGCCTGGTCGATCGAGAGCTCACCCGCCAGGGGCATGCATGCACCGTCCTGGCGCGCGAGGGGTCGCGGGTGTCCGGGCGGCAGGTCTGCTCGGCGCGGGCGAACGCCAGCTACGCGGAATCGTGTCGCAGCTTCGCCGCGTCCTTGAGCGCGCTGCTCGCGTGCGAGCGCTTCGACGTGGCACACGACCACGGCGCCGAGGTCCAGCACGGCTGGAGCGCCGAGGTCGCGCTGCTCGCGACGTTGCACCGCGCGCGGAGCCTCTATCGGCGCGATCCGTTGGTCAGCAGCGGACGCTGTTTCTACAATCTCGTGTCCGAGCATCAGCGCGGGCAATACGCCGCGCCCTGGCGCGATCACCTGCCGGTGGTGCGCAACGGCATCGCCCTCGAGCACTTCCGCGTCGGTGCGGGCCGCCGCGAGTTCGCCGTCGTCGTCGGCCGCGTCTGTCCTGAAAAGGGATTCCATCACGCCATCGCGGCCGCCCGCGAAGCGGGCATCCCGCTCGTGGTGATCGGCAAGGTATACGAGTTCGACAGCCACAAGCAGTACTTTGCGACCGCCATCGCTCCCCATCTCGGTACGGCGGTGCAGTGGGTCGGATCGCCGACGCCCACGGCGAAACGGGAGTTGTTGGCGGTGGCGCGCTGCGTGCTGATTCCGTCGGAGGTGGAGGAGACCAGCTCGTTGGTCGCTATGGAGGCGGCCGCGAGCGGTGCGCCGGTGATCTGCTTTCGGCGCGGTGCGCTGCCCGAAGTGGTGGAGGATGGCCGCACCGGATTCGTCGTCGATGGCGAGCAGGGCATGGCGTGCGCGATCGCGCGCTGCGGCGAGCTCTCGCCCGATGAATGCCGGCGCCGGGCCGAGACGCGCTTTTCGGCGCGGCGGATGGCGCGCGAGTACCTGGCGCTCTATGCGCAGATCGCCGCCTGATTCAGTACGGCGTCGATGGTCACCAGCGGCACAGCGCCGTCTTGCCAGCGGGTCTTGAACCACTGCTCGCCAGTCAACATGTTCACCGACGGGACGTGCGACTCGGCGGCGCGTTCGAGCACCGACCACAGCAGCACCGCGCCGGGCGAGTCGCTCCGGAACTCCGGATCGTATGCGATGAGGTAGAGGCTCCAGCGCGAGCTTTCGGCGAAGAACAGCAGAGTTGCAGCGGTCGCGCTCGCGACCTTGAGCTGGACCAGGCGGACCAGCCCGCCGAGGTGCTGGTCGATGAGCGCCGCCAGCCAGCCCTCGAAACGCGCATCCGGGTCGAGCCAATCGCGTTGGGCGTCGTCGAGGGCCGCGCGCTTGTGTCGCAGCGCCCAGGCGAGCAGGTGCCTCGCGGTCCGCGCTTCGGTCACGTCTTCGACGCGCCCGCCGCGCGCCAGCAGGCGGCGGTGCCGGTACGCGCCGCGCGGGTGGCGCTGCCGCAGCTCCGCCGCGGTGGTGCTGCCAGTGTGCACGACCGGCATGGCGCTGAACGGCCGCTCATCGGCTGCGGTGAACACCTGCGGGACCATCTGCGCCAGCGCGCTGGCGCGCGGCGTGGCGCGAATCCGAAGATGGCGGCAACCGATGCACGCCAATGCGTCGCGCACGCGGTCGAGCGGCGCGACGCCACGGAGCAGGACGTCGAGGTGATCGAAGCTGCCCGCGCCGAGCACCTCGAACTGCGGCGCGGCGCTGCAGCGCACGAGTGGCAACAGCGCGCTGCCGCCAGCGCTCTCGGCGCGCACGATCACGAGCTGGGCATCGCCGCCGTACGATTCCCACCACGCCCGGGCGAGCTCGTAGCGCTGAAACACGCTTGCCGGCTCGTAGCCGCGCCACTCGTTCGCCGCCGCGGCGAGCCCACCAGTCCCCTGCCAGAGGCGGATCACGCCGCGAGCTCCGGGCTGGGATTGCCGAGCATGGCGACGGCGGCTCGATAGCCCTCGAGAGTGCCGATATCGCAATAGCGCTCGCCCGCCGGAATGCCGCGCGCGGTGCCGCCGGCGCGGAGGAAGGCATTGACCAGCGTGCCGACGTACTGATCGCCGCGTCCCGGAGCCTGCCAGAGGGCATGCAGGCGTGTGAAGATCGCCCCCGGAAGGCGGAACGCGCCCCAGACCCAGTGCGTCGCCGCTGCCGGCGACTTGACCTGTATCTCGATCACCGCATCGCCTTCGGTCACGACCGCGTCGAACCACTCCGGGCGCGAGACCGGAAACAGGAGGAACGCGAGCTCGCCGGCCGGGAGCCGCGTGAAGCCGTCGAGCGGAGACCAGACGGTATCGGGCAAGCCGACCAGGATCTCATCGCCAGGCGCGACCAGTGGCGCAGCGCGAAAGATCGCATCGCACAGGCCGGCCGGCGACTCCTGCACGACGTAACAAATGCGCCGGCACGCCGGATGATGCGCGTAATACGGCATGATGTCCGTCTTCTCCGGCGCGATCACGAAACAGACGCGGTCGGCGCCCGCCACGAGCATGCGCTCGAGCAGGTACTCGCTCACCGCTTTGGGGCGCTCGACGCCATTCGCATCCACCCGGCTGCCGACCGGCAGCATCTCCTTGGAAAACGCCAGCGGCTGAATTCGGCTGCCAGCGCCCGCAGCGGGAATGACGCCGAGGATTGCCACGCCGCCTCAGCACGCGGCGCACGCCGCGATGAGCTCGCGCGCACGCGCGCTGCCGCTGTGCGCTGCCAACGTGTGCGCCCGCGCGGCCGCGGCGACCGCGGCCAATTCGGCGTCGCTGTATTCGAGCGCCGCCGCGACCCCGTCGGCATCGTCCACCACCAGGATCTCTTCGCCGGGTAGAAGAAATGCCTCTATCCCCGGCCAGCGATCGGTGATGATGGGCGTCCCACACGCCGCGGCTTCGAAGAGCCGCACGGATGGCGAGTAGCCGATGCGCTTCATCGCGTCGCGGGTGAGGTTCAAGGTCAGCCGGTTGGCGCAATAGAACGAAGCGTGCTCCGCAGGCCGCAGGTGCTCGCAGCGGTCGACGTTGCGCGGCCAAGCGATGGCGGCGGGGTAAAGGCTGCCCGCTACCGCGAAGCGTTGATCCGGAAATCGCTCCGCGGTGCGAAACAGCAGCGCTTCGAGAGCGGTCTGGCGGTCGACTGCGTACGTGCCGAGGTAGCCGAGCGCGCAGCGGAACTGCTCCGCGGGCGCAGCTGGCTGGTGCGAATCGGGATCGACCGAGCAGTAGAGCGGCGCGGTGCGGCGCGCCTTCCAGGTCTGGCGCAGCTCGTCGAGCACCGGCCCGCCCGTGAAGCTGAGATACAGGTCGAACTCCGGGATCAGATCGGCGGTCAGGTAGCGCGCCCCATTCGGCACCGCGACGCCGTGCTGGGCCAGTGCGGCGAGTGTGACCGGCGTGTCGATGTCGTAGAAGACCCGGGCGCCGCGGCCTGCGTCGAGCATCAGCCGCGACGCGGACAAGCCGTCAGGGCAATACGAGGTGGCGATCGCCACCTCGGCTTCGGCGACGGCGCGCCGTGCGGCTCCGGCAACGGCGCTCCAGTCCTCGTACAGTACTAATTCTACGAAATCCGGCGCGCGGAGATCTCGCGCCGCCGCATAGTACGGCACGTCGCGCTCGAAGAAGGTCACTTGGTGACCGTCGCGGTGCAACGCTTTCAGGACGCCGCGCCAAGTGGTCGCGTGACCGTTGCCCCACGATGAGGAGACGGTGAGGCCGAAGATTGCGATGCGCATGCAGTCACCCGACGCTACACTGCCCCAGAGCCGCCGACACACCCGTGCCGCGGTTTTGCACGAAGCATGCCCCACCCGTGCAGCTGAGCAATGTTGCTGCCTGTTTGCATCGCCCGTGCCGGTCGCGCGGGTTTTACCGAAACACGTGCAACACTGCATATTCAGCGGTCAGATATTTTGTCTGAATGTCGCGTGCGGACCCGCGCGAGCAATGCCGCATGTGAGCGTCGACCGCGCGCGGCGGCTGCGCCCTGCGCATGGCGTCGTGGTCGCGGCACGCCCACGGCGGGCGCAGAATCTACGCGCATTCGTGCAAAGCGATTCGCGCTTTCGACCTTGCCCTGCGCGGCCGTTTGCGCACAGCGGTGGCCGCGAACTTGCTCCTACGGGCCGCCACCGGAGGTGTGCGATGGCGCAGGCAAAATTCACCGTCGATCACGATGAAATTCGACGCTGGGTCGAGGAGCGCGGCGGTCGTCCGGCGATAGTGAGGGATACCGCGGATGGTGAGGGTGGGGTGTTGCGCATCGATTTTCCCGGCTACAGCGGCGAAGACACGCTCGAGCCGATTCCCTGGGAGGAGTTCTTCCGTATCTTCGAGGATCGGCGACTCGCGTTTCTCTATCAGGATCGCACGGCGTCCGGCGGGCTGAGTCGGTTTTTCAAGTTCGTCAGCCGCGACGAGATGGCGCAGCGCGCCGCCGATCGCGGTTCTGAGCGCGAGAGCGGCGGGGGAAAACGCGCCGCGCGCGGTGCGGCCCGCGCGCGAACGAGCGGCGGCCGGTCATCTGCTCGCGACAAGCGGCGCGCGGGCGGCGGGTCATCGCGACCGCGGACCGGCAGTGAATCGTCCGGGCGGCGCTCCAGTGCGCAGATCTCGCGTGCGCGCGGGAGTAGCGACGCCTCGGCGCGGCGCGGTGGAGAGTCCTCCGCGCGTGGCCGCCGAGGGAGCTCCGGTCGCGGCGCCGGTGGAGCGAGCTCCGGTCGTGGGCGTGGCGGAGAGAGCTCCGGACGCGGGCGCGGTGGAGCGAGCTCCGGACGCGGACGCGGCGGAGAGTCCTCCGGACGCGGGCGCGGCGGGATGTCCGCACGCGGTGGCGGCGGCCAGACCTCCCGGCGCCGCGTCGGCGAAACCGCGGGAGAGCGTACCGTAGGCCAGGGACGCAGCAACCGCAGTGAGCGCGCCGGCGATCGCAGATCCCGCTCCAGCGGTGGCGCCCGGCAGGCTGCGCGGGGCACGGGTCGAGCCGGAAGCGGTCGAGGCGGCCGCGGCCAAGCCGCGAGAGGCCAAGGCGCGAGCGGCCAAGGCGGTAGGGGCCAAGGCGGTACTGCCAGAAACCGTGCCAGAGTCGGTGCTGGCGGCGGCCCGCGCAGAGGCGGCACCGGTTCCGGAGGCCGGGCGATGAAGGGGCGTGCGCGCAACGCGCCGAAGAGCGCGGGCGGACAGGGGCGCGCGAAGAGCGGTGGCGGCCGTGGCACGCGCGGCCGCTCGTCGCAGGCCCGGCGCGGCCGGTGAGGTGATCATGGGCAGTCCTGTGCTCGGGTATGCGCTGTCCAGCGAAGAGCATCGACCGGAAGAGCTGGTGCGTCAGGCCGTGCGCGCGGAACAGATGGGCTTCAGCTTCGCGCTGATTTCGGATCACTTTCACCCCTGGCTCGACACGCAGGGCCAGAGCCCATTCGTCTGGTCAGTGATCGGTGCGATTGCCGAGGCCACACAGCGCCTCGAGCTCGGTACCGGCGTCACGTGTCCCACCATCCGCATGCACCCGGCGCTGGTTGCGCAAGCCGCGGCCACGTGCGCTGCGCTGATGCCGGGGCGGTTCTTTCTCGGCGTGGGCACCGGGGAAAACTTAAACGAGCACGTGGTCGGCGCCGGATGGCCGGCGGCGGACGTGCGTCTCGAAATGCTGCGCGAAGCCGTCGAAATCATTCGACGGCTCTGGCAAGGCGACGAGGTCACCCATCGCGGGCCGTACTACGAGGTCGACCGCGCCCGCCTCTACTCACTGCCGGAGAAGTCGCCGCCGCTTCTGATGGCGGCCAGCCACCGTGAGGCGGCGAAGCTCGCCGGCCAGTGCGCCGACGGCCTGATCTCCACCGCGCCGAAGCGCGCTCTCGTCGAGCAGTTCCAGGACGCCGGCGGAGACGGGATTTGCTACGGTCAGGTGACGGTCAGTTGGGCGAAAGACGAGGCTGCCGCGCGGCGCAGCGCCCGGCATTACTGGCCGAACGCGGTGTTGTCCGGCGCTCAAACTACCGAGTTGCCCGTCCCACGGCACTTCGCCGCGGCCGTCAAGGACGTTACCGAGGAACAGGTTGCGAAGCAGATCGTCTGCGGGCCGGATCCGGGCCCCTACCTGGAGAAGATCCGCGCCTTCGTGGACGCCGGTTTCGACCACGTCTACCTGCATCAGGTGGGCAAGGACCAGGAAGGCTTCATCCGCTTCGCCGCCCAGGAGCTGATCCCGCAGTGCAGCGCCGCGCCTGAGCGCGGCCCCGCGCCAGCCTCAGGTGCGCGCCAGGCCGAAGACGCGGCCGGTGGCCAGGGGGTCGTCTAGATCGAGGTCGCGCTGCGCGTGCCACCACTGCAACGAGACAAAGCCCGCCCGCTCGGCGGCGCCGGCGACGGCCTCCGGCGCGTACGGGCGCTGCCGAATATGCGTGTCGCGCCGGTTCCACCCGCCGCCGTCGCGGGTGAACACGATGAACTCGGTGCGGCCCTCGCCGGCGCTGGCGTCGTACGCGCCCCGCACGATGACGACGTGATTGTCGGCGACGATGGCCCGCTCGCCGTGCCAAGCGTGCCGGTACGCGTCCTCGATGAGGAGGTCGAAGAAAAACGGCGCACCGCATCGCAAAACAGAGGCGGCACCGCCGAATGCGCGGTCGAGATCTCCCGGCTCCAGCAGGTGATTCAGGCCGTCGAACGTGAACAGGGCGGCATCGAACCGCGCGCGCACCGGCAGTGCGCGCGCGTCGCCCGCGATCACTGGGGTGCCGGGCGCGCGCTGGCGCATGCGCTCGATCATCTCGAGCGATGGCTCGACACCGACCACGCGATACCCGCATTCGACCAACCGGCGCGTGAGGTGGCCACAGCCGCACCCGATGTCCAGGACTGCTGCACCGGTCGGGAGCTCGGGTATGAGCAGCCGCCGGAGCACCCCCCACGCCATCGCGTCGAACGATCCCGCCCAGTAGGAGTCGTAACACCACGCGATGTCGTCGTAAGCCGCCTCCATTGACCCTCGGCGAGCGAGCTATCGCGAGCCCGCGTTGCCTGCACGGCTCCGCATCGAACCGCCGTGCTTCGCATCCGCCCGACGGTGCGCGGTCACCCTGCCAGGCCACGCAACATTTGCGAAGAAGATTTTCCCATTCGGTGTCGCTCGATCGGAGGAATTCCCGTTCGCTGCCGAGGGCACACCGGTTGCTGCGTGCTGTGGCATGACCACACCCGAACGAGAAACGGATGAGGGCACGCCATCATTGCGCGCCACTGTGACGAGCTTGTTTGCGAAAGAAGGGTACGGATATCTCCTCACCCCGGATTGCCGCGAGGTACGCTTTACGCGCGAAACCGTCTTGCGCGACGAGTTCGACGAGTTGCGGGTCGGCAGCGAGGTGCTCTACGCCGAGGTGGAGGACGACGACGGCCCGAGCGCCAGCGCCGTCGATTTGCAGAGCGTGCCGTTGCAGCCCCCCGAAGACGTCGTGCAGCTCGGCTCCGACGACGAGGTGCCGGAAATGCCGGATACCTGGCAGGAAAAGTGAGTCACGCCGGCTACGCCTCGGCGGTCTCGGCCGGCGGCGCCGCCGCGGCGCTCGCCCGGAGGTAGGCGAGCGGCACCTTGCGCGTGTCGCCGACCAGGAAACGCACAACCGCATCGCCTCCATCCACCTCGAGCACCACGCCTTCGCCATAGCTACCGTGGTGGACCGCCGCCCCGAGCCCGGGTTGTGTAACGTCGCACGCCTCATCTCCCATGGCCAATGCGCGGCGCCGGGCGCGCGGCCGGGCGCTGCGGCGCGCGCGCGCCGGCCGTTTGGTCTCATCCCGGCAGTTGTCGCAGTGCCCGCAATCCTCTCCCGCTGAATCGCCGAAATACCCGCGCAGGTACCGCACCCGGCAGCTGGTCATCTGGCCGTAGTGCATCACCGCTTCGAGGCGCCGGCGGTCGGCGGCGGAGCGATCCTCGTACTCGTCCAAGTAGGCGTCGAGCGCGGCGCGATCCGGGAATTCAGCCACCGTATGGATGCCCCGCCCCCGGCGCTCGACGATGCCCGCGGCTTCCAGCTGCGCGATCAATACCTTCGTGCGCCGCTCGTTCAGCCCGGCCGCCAATGCCAGCTCCGCGGCGGTGAGATCAGCCTGCTCGCCCTGTCGCGCGTGGCGCACGATCTGGTACACGCGCTCGGCCTGGTCGTGCCGAGGATATTTGCCGCCCAGAAAATAGGTCTGAATGCGCCGATCCTCGAGGCGGAAGAGCAGCGTCGCCTGCGCGGGCTCGCCATCGCGGCCGGCGCGACCGGCCTCTTGGTAATAGCTCTCGAGCGAATCGGTCAGGTGATAGTGCACGACGAAGCGGATGTCGCCCTTGTTGATTCCGAGCCCGAACGCCTTGGTGGCGACGATGACCCGGTACTCATCCGCCATGAAGCGTTCGTAGATCTCATCGCGCTCTTTTCCGCGCAGTTTCCCGTGATAGCGCGCGGCCGCGATCCCGTGCCCGGCGAGCCAGCGGCGCAGTTCCTCTGCCGCCCGGATGGTAGCGACGTAGACGATGCCCACGCCGCTCTCTTGCGCGAGGATCTCCAACAGCCGGGCCTGCTTGGCCGCGCCGTTGACGGTGCGTGAGACGGCGAAGAAGATGTTCGGGCGCTCGATCGTGGTGCCGATGATCGGGGCGCCGACGATCTGCAACTGCGCGCGGATGTCGTCGGCCACTTGCGGCGTCGCGGTTGCCGTGAGGGCCAACACGGGAGGGTTCCCGAGCATCCGGCGGGCGTGCCGCAGTGCCAGGTATGCCGGCCGGAAGTCATGCCCCCACTGGGAGATGCAATGGGCTTCGTCGACGACGAGCAGCGATATGCCGCCTTCGCACAGCACCCGGAGGTACTCGGGATTCTCGAGGCGCTCAGGGGTGACGTAGATGAGCTGGGGCGTTCCGGTGCTGATCTCCGCCACGACTTCGCGCTCTTCCGCGGTGGTCAGAGTCGAATCGAGCTTCGCGACGTCGAGGGCCGCATCGATGGCCTGCGCCTGCTGGTCCTGCATGAGCGCGATCAGCGGTGAGACGACGAGCACCGGTTTGTGCAGCAGCAGCGCCGGGAGCTGGAAGCAGAGCGATTTGCCATGTCCGGTGGGCATGATCCCGAGCGCGTCGCGGCCGCGCAGCACCAGCTCGATGAGCTCGCGTTGGCCCGGCCGCAGGGCGGTGATTTGCCAGCGCCGCTGCGCTTCGCGCATGAGGGCGCGCCAGTCGATCTCGGCCGGCATCTCCACGCCGGAGCGGCGTCGGGCGGGCATGCGTGGACGACTGATGCCGGTTGTGTGCCATGCCCGCGGGCCCGCGCGATCCCGAGTCACGGGTGCGCGGCGGAGCCGCTTCCGCCCGCCGACGGGTAGAACTTACGCGTCGCATCATGCCCTCCGCTGCAAGCGGTTTGCCGAGGCGCAGGCGAGTGGGTGACCGCTTGTGCCGCGCGGTCGGCGCGCATTTGCGCACCGCCCCTCTAGAACGACCTGCGGTTTTCGCGCAGGTTAGTCGTGGTGATCTCGGATCGCGCCGCGCCGACCGCCCGGGTCGCCGCGGCGCCACTCATCGCGCTCGTTCCCGTGTTCGCGTTGCTGATGGCCGCGTACGGATACCTGTGGGCGAACGGCATGAACGAGACCGTGAGTCTGTGGTTGGGCCACATCGCGGAGCGGCCTGCGGCCATGCTGTGGGTCATCGGCGCCTACGTGGTCGCTGGATTTTTGTTGATTCCGCTGACCGCGCTGATTCTCGCCACGCTGTTGACGTTCGGAACGGGCTTCGGTGTGCTCTACGCGATGGGCGGCACGCTCGCGAGCGCGCTCGTGACTTACGGCGTGGGGCGCGCGCTGGGCGCGGGAGTGTTGGAGCGGATGTTCGGCGCGCGCTTTGTGCGCGCCCGAGAGCGGTTGACCAACTGCAGCGTCGGCAGCGTCGTGTTGATCCGCCTGCTGCCCGTGGCGCCGTTTTCAGTGGTCAATGCGCTGGCGGGCGCCATGGGCGTCGCACTGGCGGCTTACCTGTTCGGCACTGCGATCGGCGTGCTGCCCGGAATTGCAGGTCTCGCCTTGGTGCAACTCGGCCTGACCAGCGCCACGTGGGTCGCGGCGGTCAGCTACACGATGAGCGGCTTGGTGCTGTTGGCCGCGCTCGGCTGGTGGGTGCGGCGGCGCTGGCACACCGCGGCCGGCCAGCCCGACGCGAGTGCAGACCACACGAACGTTCCGTAATCCGTTCCACGGCCGCGCCGGAGCTGGCGGTAACTTCTGCAGCAGCGCCGAGCCCGTGTGCAGGGGCGACCGCGCGCGCGGAATGGCGCGGGGCTTGCACTCGTCGCCGCACGAGGCATGGAACCGCAAGCGTTGCCGGCGCCAGTCGACAATCCTCGCAAGCAGTGCGAGGGCATCAGGCCGCCGCGACGCTCAACCATGAACAAACCACAACGGCGAAACACGGGGCCCCCGCATCCGCACGGCGTTGGCGCCGGGCGTCGTTAGAGCGTGAGCTGGCCGCGCACAGGGAATAGGAGGAACAATGAACGCTACACAGCTCTTGAAGCGTCAGCATCGCCAAGTGAAGCAGCTCTTCAGCAAGGTCGAGAAGACCGAAGACGCTGACGAACGGCGGCAGCTGATGGAGGAGATCGCGAAAAACCTCGAGATGCACATGCACATCGAGGAGGAGATCTTCTACCCGGCCGTCGCCGAGGCCGCGAGCTCCAAGAAGATCCGCGAGCTCGTGCCGGAGGCGTATGAAGAACACCACGTGGTCAAGCTCGTCATCGGCGAGTTGCCGAGCGTCGATCCCGAAGACGAGCGCTTCGAAGCCAAGATGACGGTGCTGCAGGAGCTGGTCGACCAGCACGTCGAAGAAGAAGAGAAGGAGATGTTCCCCGCCGCCGAGAAGCAGCTCGGCAAGGAACGCCTCCAGGAGCTCGGCGCCGAGCTCGAGGAAGCGACGGCGGAGGCGGGCTCGTCAGAGGACGTCGACCAGGAACTGCAGCCGACCGGCCGAGGCGCCGGCCGTGGCCAGACTCGGGGGCGCGGCGGTGGGCGCGGCAGGGATAATCCCGACGAGCTCGAGATGTCCGGCGACGAGGACTTCGATGCCGAGGACGAAGAGGCGCCGGAAGTGCATCGCCGGTGAACCGCAGCGTCTCGGTACAGCGGCTCCAGTGAATCATCGGCTGCTGCGCGAACCGCGAATTGCCCCCGCACAGCTGCCCGCATCCGAGCGGCTGAAGCACGGAGGGCGCGGCCGCGGCCCATGGCGGTGCGGCCGGTAGCCGGCGCTGAGGCGCGCGATGCAGTGTGACGTCTGCGGCAATCCCACTCGCCACCCGATGACGCTGACCCAGCGAGAGGACCGCTTCGTGGTCGACTGCCTCGAGTGCGCGATTCACGTTCTCGCTCCGACGTGCGCGGAGTGCAGCTGTCGCATCATTGGACACCCGGTGCTCTGGGAGGACGAGGTCTTCTGTTCGCGGCGCTGCGTTGCGGCAGCGGGAGCCGCTGTGGTCGCGGCCCGCTGACCGCCGCTGCGCCCGTTCAGACGCCGCTCCATGCGACGCGTGCCAGCGCGCCAATCGGCTGCTGCGGAAGCGCCGCGCCGTGGAACCGGCGCGACCAGCGCACCAGCGCGCGCAGTTGAGGGAGGCTCGGCGAGACCCGTGGGCGCGCACGCTTCAGCGTCTGCAGCGCTTCGATCGGCGTAGCGGACCTGCTCACCAGCACGCACGCGACGAGCAGCGCGCTGCGCCCGATGCCGTGCTGGCAGTGCACGTACACGCGCCGGTCGCTCCGCGTCTGCTGGTTGACCCATGCGACGCCGCGCGAGAGCGCGCGCAGGGACACCGCGCAGCAGTCCCGGGTCGGCAGCCGGAGCAGCTGGATGTCGTGGCGACCGAGCAGCTCGGCGTCGTCTGCCTCCTCCACCCGCAGGTCGACGACCGCGCCAATGCCGGCCCCGCGAAGGCTGGCGAGCCCGCTGCTCGGATCGAGGCACCCGCCGATCGCCAGTCGCGGGGTGATCCAGTCGTAGGCGCAATCCGCTGCGGTCTCGGCGGTGGCATCGGCGACTGCGACAACTGGGACGGAGTCGGTCATGCCGATGCTCGCCGTGAGTTCGATGTGATGCCGAGTACCTGCTCCAGCTCGGCGACCCGGTGCGCGTACGTGTGCTCGGCCACGATGCGGCGGTGCGCGGCGCGGCCGATCGCCGCTGCGCGAGCGGCCGAGGTGGCGCGCACGTGCGCGGCGACTTCGGCGCCGTCGCGCGCGACCAGCACCTCGCGGCCCGGAGTGAGGAACCGCTCCAGACCATCCCACGCATCGCTGACGAGGCAACCGGCGGCACCGGCGACTTCAAACACGCGCGTCGCCGGCGAGAAGCCATACCGCACCATGCTGTCGCGGGTGACGTTCAGCACCAGCCGCGGACCGCGATTGAACGCGTTGTGTTGCGCCGTGTACACGTGCCCGAGATACCGCACGTTGGTGGGGCACTGCTTGTCCGACCAGCCGCTGCCGCCGAGCAGGAACACCGCTTCGGGCACGTGCGCCGCGGCGGTGAAGAAAAACTCGTGTACGCGCGCTTCGCGGTCGGGCAACCGATTCGCCAACAGGCCGAGCGCGCCGGCGAACTCGGGCGCGTGCCGCACGGGGTAGTGCGTCCGCGGATCGAGGGCATTGTAGATCGGCACACACCGCCGCGCACCGAGCCCGGTGTAGGCATTCACCACCGGCGCCCCGCCACCGTACGTCAGCACCAGATCGTACCGGGGAATCAGCGCGCGAAAGCGATCGGTGGGATCCCCGGTGACGCGATCCAGCGTCGCCGGTGCATCGACGTCCCAGAACGCGATCAGCAATCCGGGCCGTCGGAGGTCGAGCACTCCGGCTTCGAGCAGCGCATCGCAAACGCCGACGCCGCTCGCTTTCACGATAAGGTCCGCGCCGCGCGCGGCCTCGAGCGCCCGCGCCGCGCCGTCTTCGTTGCCCGGGTAAACGACGACGCGCGCCCACGGCGGGTCCGGGATGTCGCGATGCGCTTGCCGTTCGAATGCGTCCGGCTCAAAGAAGGTGACCGTATGGCCGCGGTCGTGCAGCGCCCGGACGATGCCGCGGTAGTATGTCGCCGCGCCGTTCCAGTAGGCCGAGACGAGGCTCGATGCGAAGAAGGCGATGCGCAGTCCGGATCCCGTCATCCGGTGCGCCCCGGTTGCGCTTCCAACCTCCGGCTGAGCGCGAGTAACTCGTCGACGCGATGGACGCAGGTGTGCCGGGACAGCACGGTCACCCGGCCGTGCCGCGCCAGCGCGGCTGCCTCCGCGGGATGGGCGAGCAGGTGGTCCAAATGCCGGCGCATCTCGTCGCCATCCGCCGCCACCAGAAAGTCCCTGCCGGGTGTGAACAGCTGCTCGCGATCCTCCCACCGCGAGCAGATCAGCGGTATGCCGCAGGCGAGTGCCTCAAACACGCGGATCGTAGGAATGCCGGGTAGCGCCGCAGCGTACGGGCGGCGCAGCACGTGCACGGTGGCGCGGGCGCGGGCGAAGACGCTCGGCACGAGGAAGTTGGGCAGCCAGCCGCGATAGGTCAGCCCCGCCCTGGCGAGGCGCTCGCACGCATCGCTGGGGTAGCGAACGCCATAGACCTCGCCGCGCAGGCCCAGCCGGCGCGCCGGCTCGAGTAAATAGTCTTCCAGCTCACGGGTGCGCTCCTCGTCGCCCCAGTTGCCGATCCAGACCAGGTCGAGCAGCGGCGCCGGCAGCCGGGGAACGGGGCGGAATACTTGCGTATCGGCCGCCTCGTGCCAGACGAACGCGCGCGCCGCCCAGCCATTGTCCAGATAGCGGTTGCGTACCGCCGCGCCGAAGGCGAGCACCGCGTCGTACTCGCGGAGGTCGTACGCGGCCATGGTGCCGGGGTCGGTCACCGCGCGATGGTGTGTGTCGTGGAAGAAGAGCCGATAGCGCCGCCCGCCGCGCGGGCGGTGCGCGCCGATGCGCGCCACCAGCTCGGGCTCGTTCCATTCGTGCACCAGCACCAGGTCGGCGCCATCGAGGACCGGGCCGAGATCGAGCGTGGACAGGTCGTAGCACTCGCTGCTCAAATTGGGGTACGCGCGCTCGTACACACGCAGCGCGTCGGAGCCGTGCTCGGCCGCGAGCTGGGTGGCGCTCCACCCGAGGCGGGGCTCCAGGACCGCTACGCGATGGCCGCGGCGCTGCAACTCGGTGGCGATGCCGCGCAGGAAGTGCGCGTTGCCGTGGTTCCAGTCCGACCGGATCGACTGACAGAACATCACCACGCGCACGACAGCACCTGCTCGGCGGCGGACGGCACACCGCACAGACGCTGGTAGACGTCCGCGTACTTCGCCGCCATCGCGGGCGCACCGTACCGCCGCGCCCGCCGCCGTGCGCGATCGCCCATCCGACGGCACAGCGCGCCGTCCTCGAGCAACCCGCGCAACGCGGTGGCGAGCGCAGCCGCGTCGTCGGGCGCGACGAAGCAGGCCGCGCCATCCCACAGCTCGCGCAAGCTGTCGATATCGCCGAGGACGAGCGCACAGCGGCTCAGCGCGGCTTCGAGCACGGATAGCCCGAAGGGTTCGTAGCGCGCCGGCGCTGCGTACACCGCCGCGCGAGCATACCAGCCGCGCAGCGACCTCTCGGCCAACACGCCGAGGCAGCGCAGCCGAGAGAACGCCACCTTCGCGCCGTGCGCGCCGCCCGTGTCGCCGGCGACATACACCGGCCACGGCAGCGCCGCCGCCGCCGCGTCGAGCGCCACGATGTTCTTGGCGGGGTCCCAGAGGCGGCCACTGGCGAAGGCGAAGCGGTGTTTGCGGGACGCGGCAGCGAAGCGCCCGGCGTCGCGCCCGTTGGGAATGACGTCGATCGGGCGCGTCACTGCGTATTCGCGCCGCAGCGCGTTGGCCATGGCGCGTGACGGCGCCACCACCGCCGGCGCCGCGCGCAGGCCAGCGCTGACGCGGCGGGCGTACTCGCGCCACTCGGGCGGGGTGGGCGCGCGATGCACCGCGTCATACCACGACAGCACGCAGGAATGTCCCACGACCAGCGCGGGTGCCGGCCAGGGCAGCACGGCGTGCGCGTAGCCGTTGAGGTGAATGACGTCGGGCGCGAGCGCCGCGGCGAGATCGAGTAACCAGACGGCGGCGGCATCGACTTCGCGCCAGGCATCGGGCATCCACTCGAGGCGGAAATCGCTCTCGTGCAGTGTGAGCCCGTCCACTGCCGCGGCGGCGCGGCGTTGCGCGGCTGACGGCCGCGGGCCCATCGTGGCCAAGCTGACCCGCACGCCCCGAGGGCGCAGCGCGCGCGCGAGCTCCAGCGCGTACGTCCACACCCCGCCGACGGCGTCGGCCGTCATCAGGACGTGAAGCGGCGCGGCGCGCGGCGTGCCCTTGCTCGCCGGTCGCCCGACGCGGGGTGGAGTCCCGCGGCGCGCGCCGGGCGGCCATCGTTGACCCGCTCGGCTCGCGGTGCGCACTACGCCGCCCCGCGCGCGCCGTGCCGCCGGTAGATCGCGTCCAGCACCTCGGCGACGACGATCAACGCGTCGGTGTCGGCGCAGTAGCGACCGCCTGCGCCCAGGCGCGCGATCCACGCCAGTGCAGCGCCGCCGCCCCAATCATCGGGCCCGTCGTCGAGCGTTTCCAGCGCGGTGCCGCAGGCGCGCTCAGCGCTGAAGTCGTAGAACGAGCCGCCGCGGTTGCGCAGCGTGGCACGGCCGGCCGTGCCGTAGAATGAGACCTCGATCTGCGCATCGCACCCGGCCGACAGCCGCCAGGAACAGGCGAGACGCGCGGTGATATCGCCGGCGAAGTCGATGCGGGCCAATGCGAAATCCTCCGCGGCCAGCAACCCGGGCCCGAGCCGCCGCCCGGCCTGGAACAGCTGACTTTCGACCGCTTCGACGGCGGGGAAACCGAGCGTCCACAGCGCGAGATCGACGAGGTGGATGCCCAGATCCAGCACGCAGCCCCCTCCGGAGAGGCGTGGATCGTAAAACCACGCCTTGTCCGGTCCGTACGCGTTGTGAAAGACCAGCTCGACCGCGAACACGTCGCCAATCGCGCCGTCGCGCACCAGGTCGCGCACGCGCCGCATTGCCCGCACGTGGCGATAGGACAAATCCACAGAGAGATCGCGGTCAGCGGCGCGCGCCGCTTCCACCAGCCCGCGCGTCGCCGTCGCGTCGTGCGCCAACGGTTTCTGACAGAAGACGGCGCACTCCGCCTCGAGCGCCGCGTGCACCTGTGGGAGGTGAAGGGCATTCGGGGTGGCGATGACGATGCCGTCCAGGCCCAGCGAGAGCAGATCCTCGAAGTGCTCGACCACGGCCGCCGAGGGCGCCACCTCGCGAGCGCCCTCAATGCATGTGTCGATCGGGTCCACGAGGGCCGCGATTTCGGCTGTATCCGCGGCGGCGATACTCCGCAGGCGGCGCCGGCCGATCCAGCCGAGGCCGGCGAAACCGAGGCGGGGCCGCGACCGAGCCGCGGCGCGTGCGGCGGCGGCGCTCATGGCCGGATGACCGCCTTCAAGAATCCGTCCGGACGCATTTCGAGCGCTCCGAGCGCGTCGCCGAGTTGCTCGAGCGCGAAGGTATGCGTGCAGAGCTCATTCGGGTCGATGATGCCGTGCCGCACGAGCTCGACGGCGCTGCGCACGCCTGCAGCGATCACCTCCGGGTAGCGTTCGTGTGCGTTGATGACGTCGATGCCGCGCCAGTTCCACTCCTGCATGTTCACGACCCGCGGTCCGTCCTGGTGATAGCCGGCGACGACCAGCACGCCGCGCGTGCGCGGCAGGCGCGCGGCGAGGTCGAGCGCGTCCTGGGTTCCGACGGCTTCGATCACCGCGTCGCAGCCGCGGCCGTCGGTGAGCGCGGCGATCGCGGTGGCGACATCGTCGAGCCGGTCGCTCGGAAGCGCCTGTTCCGCACCCAATCGCCGCGCCAGCTGGAGCGCGAAGCTGCGCCGCGAGACCGCGATCACGCGTGCCCCAGCGCGCGCGCACAAGCGGGTGAGGCCGGCGCCAATGAACCCGATGCCCACGATCGCCACCGTCATGGCGCGCCTCACCGCGGCGCGTCGGAAGATGTTGACGATGCAGCCGAGAGCCTCGCCCGGGAGCGGACCGTCGAACAGCTCCGGTGGCACCGCGATCGCCTGCGCCGCGTCGGCAACGTCATATTCCGCGAACGCGGCGCCGGACACGAGCGCCACAGCTTCACCGACGCGCTCACGGTCGACACCGGTGCCCACCGCGTCGATGCGCCCCCACGCCTCGTGACCGGGGCTGCCCGGCGGGAGCGGATAGCTCACGCCCGGAACGCCGCGCCACGGGCCGAGGTTGGAGCCGCACACCCCGCAGCCCTCGATGCGCACCCGCACCTGGCCCGCGCCGGGCTGGGGAAGCGGGACGGTGGATACCTGCAGGCGCCGCGGTCCGAGCAGGATGGCGGCCCGCATCGCCGATGGCGGGCTCATGCCCGCGGCGCCGGGGCCGCCAGCGCGGATCGGGAGGACGTGCGGTCGGCGGCGCTCCGGTTCTGCTGTGCGGTGCGCAACCACGCCCACAAGCGCGCCACGCCCTGACGCGCCGGCACGCGGGGCCGCCAGCCCGTGCACGTCTCGAACTTCGTGCAATCAGAGACGTAGTACCGCTGATCGCCGGGCCGCCAGTCGCGGTACTCCACCGGCAGCGCGTGCTCACTCAGCTCGCGGATCTGCGCCAGCAGATCGAGGAGGCTGATCGCGTTCAGCGGACCGCCGCCGATGTTGAACGCCTGGCCGGCGCAGTCCGGCATGTGCTCGTGAGCGAGCAGCAGTGCGTCGACGAGATCGTCAACGAACAGGATGTCGCGCACCTGGCGCCCATCGCCGTAGATGGTCGCGGCCGCGCCGCGCAAGGCTGACAAGAGGAAGTGCGCGACCCACCCCTGGTCCTCCGTGCCGCACTGATGCGGGCCGTAGATGCAGCTCATGCGGAACACGGTGGTGGGGACGCCGAAGGTCTGGGCGTAATCGAGCACGTACTGGTCGGCCGCACCCTTCGAACAGCCGTACGGGCTGCGGAATTCGAGCGGCTGCCGCTCGCTGATGCCGTGCCCGCGCAGGTCGGGATCGGCCGCTTCGTACCGGCCAGCGCGCGCCGCGACGTCGATGCCGCGCAGGCTGCCGTAGACTTTGTTCGTCGAGGTGAGCAGTACCGGCCGATGGCCGGGCGCGGCGCGCGCCGCCTCGAGCACGTTCAGCGTCCCGCAGGCGTTGACCTCGAAGTCATGACGCGGCGCGGCGAGGCTGTCGGTGACGGCCACCTGGGCGGCGAAATGAAACACGCGGCTGGCCGCGAACACGGCCTCGCGTACCGTGGAGGTGTCGCGCACGTCGCCGGTGATGAGCGTCAAGCCGCTGCGGTGCTGTTCGCGCAACCAGGCGAGGTGCGCGGCGACGCCGAGCCGCGAGAAATTGTCGAGCAGCAGCACGGGGACACCAGTCGACAGCAGCCGGTGCGCGAGGTTCGTGCCGATGAACCCCGCGCCGCCGGTGATGAGCACCGGACGGCGCCGCGGCGCCTCGAGCCATCGACAGCGCAGCGGTGTCGCGCGGCTCATAGCGTCAACCCGCGCTCTGCCAACTCGGCGCGCGCTTGCGGCACGCGATCATCCGGTTGCCGGCCCGCCAACCACTGCGCGAGCTCGCGAAGCCCGTCGTCCAGCGTCACGCGCGGCGCATAGCCGAGCACGCGACCGGCGAGGCGGATGTCGGCGAAGCAGTGGCGGACGTCGCCGACCCGGTAGCTGCCGCTGATCTCGGGTTCGATCTCTTCGCGACCGAGCACGTGGGCCAGCCGCTCGGCGACTTCCCGGACCGTGTACGATCGACCAGAGCCGATGTTGAACACCTGGCCCGTTGCGTCGGAAGCCTCCAGCGCCAACCGGCATGCCTCGGCGACGTCGTGCACGCTCACGAAGTCGCGCCGCTGCTCGCCGTCCTCGAACACCACCGGTCGCCTGCCGTTCAGGTAGCGCGAAGCGAACACGGCGAGCACGCCCGTGTAGGGATTCGCGAGCGCCTGGCGCGGACCGTAGACGTTGAAAAAGCG
This sequence comes from Binatia bacterium, assembly GCA_050176585.1. GTDB lineage: Bacteria > Desulfobacterota > Binatia > HRBIN30 > CADEER01 > CAYYWP01. The sequence goes on along the minus strand of JBFXHX010000033.1, from coordinate 2,559 downwards.
CAGCGCCACGGTTGGCAGGCGATACGCCTGGCCGATCATCAAGCACATGCGCTCCTGGTCGAATTTCGAGAGCGCGTACACGGAAGCCACGGCGGGTGCTTTTGCCTCGTCCGTCGGCAGCGGCTCGAGCGGCTCTCCGTCATCGTCGAGCGGTTCCCAGCGATGCGCGCGCAACTGCTCGAGCGGGCGCTGCACATGCTGGACGAGGGTGCCGTCCCGGCGCCGGTAGAGCCCTTCGCCGTAGATGCTCATGCTCGATGCGACCACCAAGCGGCGCACCGGCCGCTCCGCCAGCGCTTCGCACAACACCGCGGTGCCGACGTTGTTGACACTGGTGTAGTGCACGACCTCGTACATGCTCTGCCCGACGCCCACAGCCGCGGCGAAGTGGAAGACGGCGTCGGCGCCGCGCAGCGCCCTGCGCACGGTGTCGCGGTCGCGGACGTCGCCGACGATCAGCTCCACTCGCGCGTCCAGATACTCCGGCGGCTGGCGTTCGCCGCCGTGCACCTGGGTGCTCAACGTATCGAGCGCGCGGACGCTATAGCCGTGAGCGAGGAGATGGTCGGCGACATGCGACCCGATCAGCCCCGCTCCACCGGTGATCAGCACCACAGGCATGTACCCTCCTCAGAGATAGGGGCTGTCGCCCGGAGTTGCTCGGGAACGGGTTTACCCCGAGCAAGAGCGCTGCCATCGCGGAATCACGCGCGGGGTAAGTACCTCGCCCGCTCGGAGGTGAGTACCTCGTACGTAGTAATGGGCAGGAGGTTGAAAGCTGCTTGTAGGCCTTGCAACCTGGAACGGTGATCGAAGTATTTTGGCGACTGAGTGGCGAAAGTGTCTAAATCTAATTGACCCCACGAGCACCTGTGTCCCGCCGCCGCGGAGATGCGCCGGTGGTCAACTGGGTTGGAGTCCCTTGTCCCTGTCGCTGGGGCGGCGCCGCTTGGGCGGCGGCTTCCGTCCAGGTGCGCAAGTCCTGGCCGCTCATGTTGCCGTACGGCGGGCGCCGCGCGTCCTGGTAGCCCCAGTCGGCGAGCGCCGCGAGGTACTGGGCGCGGGAGAGCATGCCGCCGCGACACAACTTGCGTTCACGGCCGGTGGCCGGGGGGATGTCCCGCCAGCGCTGGACGAGCTCTTCGACGACGGCGTCCGGCACTCGGTGGCGCTCACCGGGGTAGGCGTAGCTGAACAAGATCAGATGGCTGAGCAGGACCGGCCAGTGCGCACCGAAGCGGCGCAACAGCCGCTGCCAGTCCAATCGGTCCGCCGCCGCCCGCAGCAGGTGGATCACATCCGCGCCATCGAAGCGCTCGCGCTCCATGATGAACGCCTTGCTGCAGAGCATTTCCTCCACCGGTGCGAGCCGCACGCGGACGCCGAGCACCCGGGCCGGCAGCGCGTGTGTGAACCACTCGTCGTCGACCGGCAACTGGGCGTTTCCGCTGTCGAAGATCACGTCGATGAGCCCGGCGGGGTGTTCTGCCTTCGCCAGCCAGTGCGGATACGGCGTGGACGTCCGACAGCCCGCGGCAGCCAAGACGCGCAGGACCCGGGTGCGATCTCTGCGCCGCACGAACAGATCCAGGTCTTTGGTGCGCGCCGCGATGCCGGTCAGCCGCGCCATCGCGAATGCGCCGCCGACGAGATAATCCGCGCCGCTCTCGTTCAGCGAGCGGAGCGCCGCGCGGTAGAACGCCGCGGGTTTTTGGTCCGCGCCCGGCGCGCCGTCCTGCGCCGACATCAGCGGATCCATTCGGGCACCCCGCCGCGCGGTGCTCCATCGCCAGTCGCGGCGCCGACCTGGTCCGATGGCGCGGGCACCTCGACCTCCAAAACGCGGTACGGCGGTCGCTCGGGGAATGTCCGCTCCAGCACGGGCACCGAGACGTTGAAGACCAGTGCGCCCGCGCTGGTCCGACCGTCCGGTGCGCCGTGGTGCGCGTGGCCGTGGAAGACCGCGGTCACGGCGTAATGGTTGAGCGGGTCCTCGAGCCGGCTCGAGCCCAGGAACGGGAACAGCTCCGGCGGCTCGCCCCGCACGGTGGCGGCGATCGGCGCGTAGTGAAGGATCGCGATGCGCGGCGTCTCGTGCAAGCGCGAGAGCGCCGCCTCCAGCTTGAGCGCTTCCTCGACGGCCTCGTGGACGAACGCCTTGATAGCCGGCTCGCCCCAAGCGCCGAGCGCGTACGCGCCGAAGCCCCCGGCAAAACCCTTGACGCCGGCAACGCCAACGCCGAGCACGGTCGTCGAGTCGCCGTCGAGGACGCGCACGCCTACGTCGGCGAGAATCGCGACCACCTCGGATACCTGCCCAGCCTCGACGTCGTGGTTGCCGAGCACGGCTACGATCGGCACCGTGACGGACGCCAGCTCGCGCGCGAGCAAGCGCGCTTCGTCGGGCAGGCCGCGGTCGACCAGATCGCCGCACAGCAGCAGCGCGTCCGCTTCCGCGCCCGCGTGACTGAGCAACGCATGCAGCGCAGCCTGCGGGTAGCGGCCACAGTGCAGGTCGCCGACCGCCGCAAGCCGAACCACGCGGCTGGAGCCGTTCGC
>JBFXHX010000032.1:13245-47063 GCA_050176585.1 Binatia bacterium | reverse complement strand
GGTCGCTCCCATGCGTGCTCTCATCGCGATCTCCTGTGCCGCGTTCGTCGGCGTCCTGCCCCTGGCCGTCGGCACACACGCGGTCGTTACCCGCTCCTCGATCGGCGAGCACCACGCTGGCGGCGGCACAGGCAACCCAGGTGACCCCTATTTTCAACAGCGCGGTCGAGACGAGCCATACCGTCGAGCTGACCGGCATCGACGGCAAGGCAACGCCACTGGCGCTCGTGCCGGGCGAGCACGCACCGGCAGCCTGGTGGTCGTCGCTGCCGGCCCTGGAGGCGGGCAGTTACGGGCTGCGCTATCGGCTCGCGGCCGACGGACACGTGACCGAGAACCTGCTGCGCTTCCGGGTCGGCGCGGCGCCCTGAAGGCAGGAGGCCCGACCGCTCCCCTGCAGGCCTTCGCCGACTTCGCCGACAACCTCTTCGGCGGCGCCATCCTGGTGGCGCTCTCCCCGTGCCTGGGCAGCGTCGCCTGGGGCTCTTCGTGCTGCGCCCCTTCCTGCACGGGCGCTTTCAGCTGACGTACTGCATCGCGCAGCGCGTGTACCTCGGCACGCGCGAGGTTCCGCTTACATCCGCGGTGCAACTCCGGACGGAGGATGACCGGCGTGAGGCCGCGTTCAACAGTTGGGGCTCGGGCGACGACGGCGGGACACGGAAAGCCCGATCGGCGGGCTGGTCGCGAAGTGTAATCCGCGGAGCATAGAGGCCGCCGGCAGGGTCACACTTCGCTTGGGCGACGAGACCGTGCCGCACCGGATTGTGGCGTACGTATTCTCGTTTTGCCCCAAAATGAATGGTCGCTGCGGAGCTGCGTAGCTGAGCTTCTGGAACCAGCGCTCAAATCCACGCCCGCCACAATCCCCGCCAGCACCGCGCCCGGGGATGGCCGCAACGCCACACGCAATCGGCGAATCGGGTCACGTTCCTCATCGCCAATGTCCCAGCGTGGGGCGCGCCTTCTCACGTGCATTCCATCGGCTCGAGCGTAGACCGCTGCCCGCCTCGCCTGGTCGAGATGACGCGGGCCGCCCGGCATGGCACAGTGGCCGGCAAACCCGAGGGAGGACACCATGCACCGCATCCATCATCGTCGGCTGCGCGCGGCGGCGCGCGCGCTGGTACTGACCGCTGCCCTGCCGACCAGCGCCGTCCTGGCGCAGCAGGCGCCCGACCTGCCGCAGCCGAGCCCGAAGGCGCGCGTCGAGCAGCGGGTCGGCGTCACCGATTTTGCGATCGACTATTCGAGCCCGGGGGTGAAGAGCCGCGACATCTGGGGCGCGCTGGTCCCGTACGATCAGCTCTGGCGCACCGGCGCGAACGCGGCGACGACGCTGACCGCGAGCCGCGATTTCACCTTCGGCGGCAAGCCGGTCAAGGCGGGCACTTACGCGCTCTATACGATCCCCGGCAAGACAAGCTGGACCGTGCTGCTCAACACCAACGCCAAGGCGTCGGGCACCACGGGATATGAGCAGCAGAACGACGTCGCGCGCGTGACCGTCACGCCTGCAACGGCGCCGGAGCGCGAGCGGATGACCTTCATCTTCTCCGACACGACCGACGATGCGACCCGGCTCGATCTCGAGTGGGCCAAACTGCGCGTGTCGGTTCCGATCACGGTGGACACCGGGGCGCACGTGCGCGCCAACATCGACGAGACGCTCGCGGAGACGTGGCGGCCGCACTTCAATTCCGCGCGCTACCTGCTCGAAAACAACGGCGACCTCAACCAGGCCCTCGGGTACGCCGACACCTCGATCGCGGTGAAGCCGACGTGGTGGAACAACTGGGTGCGCGCGCAGATCCTGGCCAAACAGGGCCGCGACACCGACGCCGTCGCCGCCGCCGAGCGCGCCCAATCGCTCGGCAAGGGCGATCGCATCTTCGAGCAGTTCTTCGCCGAGCAGGTCGGCAAGTCGATCGCCACCTGGAAGGCATCCTGAACGGGAACCGCCGCGGGTGGGCGACCTCTTCGAGGCCTATCTGGCGGGCGGCGCGCGGACCTTCTTCAACGGGCATTACGCGGAGGAGGCCGACCGCCGGAGCGCCGTGCTCCGCGCCACGCGACCGCTGCGGCCGGACGTCGCCGGGGCTCTCGCCGCGCAGAACGCGCGCCTGGGGCGCAGCGACGCCCGCGCGGCACACGTCGCCGCGCTCGCGCGCGGCGCGGCCACCGTCGTCACCGGACAGCAGATGGGCCTCTTCCTCGGGCCGCTCTACACCCTCTACAAGGCCGCGTCGGCCGTGGTCGCTGCCCGCGCCCTCGCGCAGGAAACCGGAAAGCCGGTCGTACCGGTCTTCTGGCTGCAGAACGAAGATCACGACGTCCCCGAGATCTCCGCATGCGGAGTGCCCGGTGCGGACGGCAGGCTGCTGAATCTGCAACTGCCGTCGCCCGCCGGCGAGCGCATTTCGGTGGCGCACCGCGCGCTGCCGGCGGAGGTCGCAGCATGCCTGGAGCGCCTCGCAGCCGAGATCGGCCATCTGCCCTGCGCCGCGCCCCATCTGGAACGCCTCGGGCGGCACTACCGGCCCGGCGCGACCTGGACGGACGCCTTCGCCGGGCTGCTCGCGGAGCTCTTCGCGGCGGAGGGCCTGGTGTTGCTCGATCCGCGCGATCCGGCGCTCGCGCGCGCAATACAACCTGCGCATCACCGCGCGCTGGAGCGCGCGGAGGCGCTGGCCGGCGCGCTGGCGGAGCGCGGGCGCGCGCTCGCCGACGCCGGTTTCGCCGCCACCGTCCACGTGCGGCCGGGCGCGCCGCTCTGTTTCTTCCACCCCGACGGCGCGGCCGGTCCGCGGTATCGGCTCGAGCCCGCGCCCGGCGGCTTCGCCGAGGTCGGCGGCGGCGCGGTCCACGCGCGCGAAGCGCTGCTCAGCGCGCTCGAGGCGGAGCCGCTCCGCTTCAGCAGCAGCGCGCTGCTGCGGCCGATCGTACAGGACACGGTGCTGCCGACGGCCGCTTACATCGGCGGTCCCGGCGAGGTGGCGTACTTCGCCCAGCTCGCGCCGCTCTACGCCGAGTACGACCTGCCGATGCCGCTGCTGATGCCGCGCGCGCGCTTTCGCCTGCTGGAAGAGAAGACGGCGCGCCTGCTCGCGCGGCTGGGACTCGCAGCCGCGGACGTCGGGCGCCCGGAGGATGAGCTGCTGGCGGTGGCGGGCGCCCGCGGCGGCGCCCTGCTCGATCGCGGCGAGCTGTCGCAGGCCCTGCTGGCGCCGTTCGAAAGCGCGCTGGCGGCGCTCCGCGGCCGCATCGAGGCGTCCGGCGCGGGGCTCGGCAATGCGGTCGAGAAGACGCGCGCCGCGGTCGCCACGGCGGTCGACCGGCTCGCCGCCAAGGTCGCCCGGGCGCAACTCCACCGCGATGCCGAGTTGGTGCGTGACGTGCGGCGCGCGAAACAACTGCTCTGTCCTAACGGCGTCCCGCAAGAGCGCGTCTACGGCATCTCCTACTTCGCCGCGCGCTACGGTGAGCGGGCGTTCGTCGAGCGCGTGCTCGCCAGCATCGCGCCGTTCGATGCGGCGGTGAGAGACATCGCGTGGCCGGAGCGCGGCGAGGGCCACGCCGCGGCGGCCGCCGGCGAGGTAGGCCATTGAGCGACGCGATGGCGATCGGCGTGGTCTGTTATCCGAGCCTCGGTGGCAGCGGCGTCGTGGCAGCCGATCTCGCCACCGGCCTAGCCGGGCGCGGGCATCGCGTGCACGTGATCGCGAGCGCGCCCCCGAGCCGCCGCTTGCCCGAGTGCGACCGCATCCGGTTCCACCCCGTGGAAGCCACCGACTACCCGTTGTTCGACCACCCGCCCTACGCCCTCGCGGCAGCCTCTACCATCGTCGAGGTCGCGCGCCGGCACCGGCTCGATCTCGTGCATGTGCATTACGCGGTGCCGCACGCGGCCAGCGCCTACCTGGCGCGGCAGGTGCTCGGTGCGGCGGCGCCGCGCTTCGTCACCACCCTGCACGGCACGGACGTCACCGGCGTCGGCGCGCAGGCGGCCTACAAGACGATCACCCGCTTCACCGTCTCGGCCTCGGACGCGCTGACGGTGCCGTCGGACTATCTCCGGCGCGCGGCGTACGCCGCGCTCGATCTGCCGGCCGAACCGCCGATCGAGGTGATTCCGAACTTCGTCGACGTCGAGCAGTTCGCGCCGCCGGCGCGCCGGGACCGCTCGCGCTTCGACAAGCTGTTCGGCGCGCCGCGATCCGGTGAGGAGCGGGGGCCGGTCCTGTTCCACGTCTCGAACTTCCGCGCCGTCAAGCGCGTGCCCGATCTGTTCGACGTGCTCGCGCGGGTGCGCGAGCGGATTCCGGCGCGCATGGTGCTGGTCGGCGACGGTCCGGAACGCGCCGCCGCTGAGTCGTCCGCGCGCGCCGCGGGCGTGGCGTCGAGCGTGCGCTTCCTCGGCAACAGCACAGATTTCGCCGCCGATCTGCGGCACGCGGACGCGTTCGTCCTGCCGAGCGAGACCGAGAGCTTCGGCGTCGCCGCGCTCGAGGCGCTCAGCAGCGGGGTGCCGGTGATCGCCTACCGCGTCGGCGGGCTTCCCGAAGTCGTCGCCGACGGGACCGGGTATCTCGCCGAGCCCTTCGACACGGCGGCGCTCGCGCGCGCGGTGCTCGACGCAATCGGCGAAGCCGCCCGCCGCGAAGCGATGGGCCGGGCGGCGCGCCAGCACGTGCTGGCGCGCTTCCGCGCCGAGCCCGCACTGGGTCGCTACGAAGCGTGCTTCCGGCGCACGCTCGGGAGCAGCCCGCGAGTGCCGCGCTGATGATCCGCGGTCCGCGCGCGCCGCGCCTCGGTCTTCTCGTGGCCTCGGCGCTGGTGCTCGCCGGCGCCGCTCGCGCGGAGGAGCCCGCCATGCACGCTGGAATGCTCGCCCATGCGCTCGACCGGCTCGCCAACACCGGGCGCGTGCTCTACATCGCCGCCCACCCCGACGACGAGAACACGCGCCTGCTCACCTATCTGGCCAACCACCGGCACGTGGCCGCCGCCTATCTGTCCATGACGCGCGGCGGCGGGGGGCAGAACCTCATCGGCTCGGAGCAGGACGAGCTGCTCGACATCATCCGCACCGAGGAGCTGCTCGCGGCCCGCCGCCTCGACGGCGCAGAGCAGCTCTTCACCCGCATGCGCGACTTCGGCTACTCGAAGACCCCCGAGGAGACGCTGGCGATCTGGGGACACGACGAGGCGCTGGCCGATGTGGTGTGGGTCATGCGCAGCTTCCAGCCCGACGTGGTGATCGCGCGCTTCGACGAGCGGCCGCCGAACCACGGGCACCACACCGCCTCGGCGATCCTGGCGCGCGAGGCGTTCGCCGCCGCCGCCGACCCGGAGCGCTTTCCCGAGCAGCTGCGCGACGGCGTCGTCCCCTGGCGAGCGCAGCGCCTGTTGTTGAACGTGCCGACGTGGCGCGAAGCGCCGCCGCCGCCCGCCGACGCCCTCGCGCTCGACGTCGGCATCTACGACCCGCGCCTCGGCCTCGGGTACGGAGAGCTCGCGGCGCGCTCGCGCAGCCAGCACCGGAGTCAGGGGTTCGGCGTCGCCGGCGAGCGTGGACCGATCATCGAGCGCTTCGTCACCGTCGCGGGCGCGCCGCCGCAGGCCGACATTCTCGAGGGAGTGCTGCTCGGCTGGGACCGCTACGGCCGAGCGGCGGCGCCGCTGGTCGCGGCGCTGGACGAGGCGCGCGCCGCGCTCGACCGGGATCACCCGGAGCGCGCTCTGCCCGCGCTGCTGGCGGCGCAACGCCCGCTCGCGGCGCTGCCCGCCGATCCGCGCACGCGCGCTGCGCGCGCGCGCCTCGACGCGCTGATCGCCGCGGCGGCCGGTCTATTCGTGCGCGCCACCGCGGCCCAGCCCGCCGCGGTCCCGGGCAGCGCCGTTCCGGTGGCGGTCGAGATCGCCGCGCGCGGCCCGCTGCCGTTGAGCCTGCGCCGGGTGACCTTTCCGGGTATTCCGCCTTTGGCAGAGGCGGTCGCGCTCGCCGCGAACGAAAAGCGTTCCGTATCGCGCGACGTGCCGATCCCCGCCGCCGCGGCCGTATCCGTGCCGTATTGGCTCGCCCGCCCGGCGCTGCCCGGCCGCCAGGATGTGGCGGATCCACAGCTCGTCGGCGCACCGGCCGGGCCGCCGCCGCTCGCGATCGGCGTCGACATCGGCGTTGCCGAAGGCACCGTCCACCTCGAAGTGCCGGTCGTGTACGCGTGGACCGATCCGGTCGAGGGCGAGCGCACCCGCACCTTTCTGATCGTGCCGCCCGGGACCGTGACACCGGCACGGCGCGCGGTGATGTTCCCCAACGGGAAGTCCGCGCCCGTCGCATTGCGGGTGCGCGCCGGGCGCGCCGATCTGCGCGGCAATGTCGTCCTCCCGCTACCCACCGGCTGGCGCGCCGAGCCGGCCAGCGTACCCGTGGCGCTCGCCAGCGCCGGGGATGAGACCACCGTGGGGTTCCAGGTGACACCGCCCGCGGATGCCGGAGCGGTCGTGGTCGCGCCCGCGCTCGAGATCGACGGCAAACGGTGGTCGTTTCGCGAGGACCGCATCGACTACGCGCACATCCCGATGCAGGTCGTGCTGCAGCCGGCGGCGCTCCGCCTCGTACCGCTGGCGCTCGCGCTGCCCGCCGGGCCGATCGGCTACATCGCCGGGTCCGGCGACGGCGTCGCCGAGGATCTCGCGCACGTCGGCTTGCCGGTCGACCTCTTGGACGACGAGACCATCCGCAGCGGCGATCTGCAGCGCTTCCGCGCCATCGTCGTCGGCATCCGCGCCTATAACACGCGCGCCGTCCTGCGCAGCGCGCACGAGCGGCTGATGGCGTACGTCGAGACCGGCGGGACGCTGGTCGTGCAGTACAACACCAACAACCGCCTGGCCGCGCTCGAGACGCCGATCGGGCCGTACCCGCTGACGGTCGGGCGCGAGCGGATTACCGACGAGACCGCGGCAATGGTCCCGGTCGACCCCGGGCATGCGGCGCTGCACGCGCCCAATCGGATCGGCGCCGCGGATTTCGACGGCTGGGTGCAGGAGCGCGGGCTCTACTTCGCGGAGCGCTGGGACGATCGCTACCAGCCGCTGTTTCGCGCCGCCGATCCGGGCGAGGCGCCGTTGCTGGGCGGCGTGCTGGTGGCCGACTACGGACGGGGCCGCTACGTGTACACCGGCCTCGCATTTTTCCGGCAACTGCCGGCCGGCGTGCCCGGGGCCTACCGGCTGCTCGCCAATCTCATCGCCGGGCGCTGAGCCGTGCCATCCCCCACCGCGCGCGACGAAGAACCGCCGCTGCTCGGCTCGTGGCGGAATTTCTATCTGCTCGTGCTCGGCGAGCTCGCCGCGCTGGTGCTCCTTTTCTACGCGCTCACGAGGTGGGCCGAATGACCGCCCTCGACTGGGCCGTGCTCTGCGGCACGATCGCGGCGATCGCGCTCTACGGCGCCTGGAAAACGCGCCACGTGCGCGACATGGAGGCGTATTTCCGCGGCGGCAACACGCTGCGCTGGCCCACCATCGGGTTGAGCATCATGGCCACGCAGGCCAGCGCGATCACGTTTCTGTCGACGCCGGGCCAGGCCTACCAGGACGGCATGCGCTTCGTGCAGTTCTATTTCGGGCTGCCGCTCGCGATGGTGGTGATCAGCGCGGTATTCGTGCCGATCTATTACCGGCTGAAGGTCTACACCGCGTACGAGTACCTCGAGCACCGTTTCGACGCGCGCGTGCGCTACCTCGGGGCGGTGCTGTTCCTGATCCAGCGCGGCCTCGCCGCCGGTATCACCATCTACGCGCCGGCGATCATCCTGAGCTCGATCCTCGGCTGGTCGCTGCACGCGACCAACCTCGGCATCGGCCTCGTCGTGGTCGCCTACACCGTGCTGGGCGGCACCAACGCGGTGAGCCAGACGCAGAAGCAGCAGATGATCGTCATGCTGGCGGGAATGGTCATCGCCGCGATCATCATCATCCTGCGGCTGCCGGACGGCGTCTCGCTGCCCGACGCGCTCAAGCTCGCGGGCGCACTCGACCGCATGAATGCGGTCAGCTTCGATCTCGACCTCGACAACCGCTACAACTTCTGGTCGGGCCTAGCCGGCGGCTTCTTTCTCGCCCTGGCGTACTTCGGCACCGACCAGTCGCAGGTGCAGCGCTACCTCTCTGGCCGCTCCGTGACCGAGAGCCGCCTCGGCCTCCTGTTCAACGGCCTGTTCAAAGTGCCGATGCAGTTCGTGATCCTGCTCACCGGCGTGCTGGTGTTCGTGTTCTACCTGTTCACGCCGCCGCCACTGTTCTTCAACACCGCGGCGCTCGCGAAGGTGGAGCGCAGCGCGCAGGCCGGGGAGCTGCGCTCGCTGCAGGCCCGCTACGACGCCGCGTTCGACGCGCAACGCCAAGCCGCGAGCGCCTACATCGCCGCGCTCGATGGCGATGCCGAGCGCGAAGTGCGCGCCAGAGCCGACCTTCGCGGCGCGGCGGCAGAGGCGGACGCGCTGCGCGTCCAGGCGAAGGCGCTGATCGCCGAAGCGCTCCCGGGCGTCGAGACCAAGGACGCGGATTACGTGTTCATCGGCTTCGTGCTGCGCTACGTGCCGGCCGGCCTGGTCGGCCTGCTGATCGCGGTCATCCTCTGCGCCGCGATGAGCTCCACCGCAAGCGAGCTGGCGGCGCTCGGGTCGACCACCACCGTGGATCTCTACAAGCGCATGCTGCAGCGCGGCGGCGACCCCCGCCGCGATCTCCTCGCCTCGAAGCTGTTCACCGTGCTGTGGGGCGCCGTCGCCGTCGGTTTCGCCAGCTTCGCCGCGCTGCTCGACAACCTCATCCAGGCGGTGAACATCCTCGGCTCGATCTTCTACGGGACCGTGCTCGGCCTGTTCGTGGTCGGCTTCTTCATCCGGCGCGTCAGCGCGACACCGGTCCTGGTCGCGGCGCTGATCGCGCAGGCGGTGGTGATCGCGCTGTTCTTCGGTTCCGAGCTCGGGTTTCTCTGGTACAACGTGGTCGGCTGCGGCATCGTCGTCGCGCTCTCGATCGCGTTCGAGGGAATGATCAACGCGACGGCGCGAAGGCGCGAAGTTTAGCGCCCGTCGTCGATCAGCAGGCGGGCGCGCAATCGATCGACCGTCGCTTCGCTCACCCCGGCGGCGCGCGCGTAGCCCTCGACGGAGCCGTATCGCTCCGTGAGCTGTTCCAGGAACCGCTCCATCGTCTCGCCGCCGGCGCGCAGCGTGTCGGGCGGCAGACACTTCAACATTTCGCGGTAGCCTTCCTGGCGCATGAGCCGCTCGATGATCGCGTCGATGTGCTGCTGGCTCGCCGCGTAATCGGCCGCGATGTCGGCCGGCGAGACGCCGAGCACGCCGAGCAGCACGGCCGACACCATCCCGGTGCGGTCCTTGCCTGCCGCGCAGTGATAGAGCACCGCGCCGCTGGCTTCGGCGACGATCGTGAGCACCTGCGCGACCGGCTCCCGCGCGCGATCGGCGAGCACCAGGTAGCGCTCGCCGAGGCTGAGCGACGCGTCGCGCATCGTCTGCATCGTCGCGTCGCTGTCGATCAGCGGCGCGTGATGGAAGCGCAACCGGTGCTCGCCCAGCGGGCCGCGCCCTTCGCGGCGAATCTCGCCGCTCGATCGCAAGTCGATCACATCGTCGATGCCGAGCTGCTCCCGGATCACCGCCACGTCCGCGCCCGTGAGCGCGGTGAGAGTGTCGCTGCGAAACAGGCGGCGCCAGCGCACCATCCGGCCGTCGCCGCCCCGATAGCCGCCGAGATCGCGAAAGTTGAGACACCCCTCGAGCGCGATTCGCCGTTCCATCCCTTTGCCATAGCGCGCCGCGCTTTCAACGCGAAGACACGAGGCGCGAAGGTCATCTGTCGATTCAGAACTCTTATCGCTCTCATAACTTCGGGCTTTGCGCCTTCGCCTTGAAGCTCGTTGGACTTCGCGCGCGAGAATTCATACGGGAGGGCCGGTGTGGGCCACCCTGAAACGCCTCGTCCTCGGGCTGGTACTGATCCTCGCCGCTTCAGCCGTGCTCCTGCTTTCGGACTCCGGGCGCGGGCGCGCCACCCGCGTGGCGCCGCGGATCGCGATCGTGCAGCACGCCTCGCAGGGCATCATCGACGAGGGCGTCGGCGGCATGCTCGAGGGACTCGCAGGCCAAGGCTTCGCCGATGGCCAGACGCTCAGCGTGCGGCGCTACAACGCCGAGGGCGACATGGCGACCGCCAATGCGATCGCCGGCGAGGTCACCGGCGGCGGCTACGCGCTCTTGCTCACCGCGACCACGATCAGCCTGCAGACCGTGGCCAACGCCAATCGCGACGGCAAGACCCGCCACGTGTTCGCGCTCGTGTCCGATCCCTTCGGCGCCGGCGTCGGCATCAGCCGCGAGGACCCGCTTCGCCATCCCGCCCATCTCGCCGGCTTTGGCACCATGCAGCCGGTGGCGGCCACGCTCGCCCTGGCCAAGCGCCTTTTGCCGGGCCTCAGCCGCGTCGGTGTGGTGTGGAACCCCGCCGAGGCCAACTCGGAAGCCAACCTGAAGCTGGCGCGAGCGGCGGCCCCGGAGATCGGGCTGGAGATCGTGGAAGCCAACGCGGAGAACAGTGCCGCGGTCGGCGAGGCGGTCGCGTCGCTCACCGCGCGCGGCGTAGAGGCCATCTGGGTCGGCGGCGACGTGACCGCGCTCACCGCGATCGACACCGTCGTCGCCGCTGCCCGCCAAGCGCGCATTCCCGTGTTCACCAGCATTCCGGGAAACACCGAGCGCGGCACGCTCTTCGACCTCGGGGCGAACTACCACGAGATCGGGCGCATCGCCGGCGATCTGGCCGGGCGCGTGCTGAAAGGGACCTCGCCCGCCACCATACCGATCACCAACGTCATGCCCGAGACGCTGCGCCTCAACCCCGCAGCGCTCGAGGGTTTGCGCGACCCGTGGCAGTTCCCGGCCGACGTCGTCGCCAAAGCTCAGTAGCCGAAGCAACACGTTCAGCGCAGGGGCGCGGCGGCTTCGGTGTGTCAAACGCCCCCGTCTGCGTGGCCGCGGTGAATGCTGCAATTGGACTTCGCGCGCAAGACTTCATAGCTCAGCGAGATGTGGCCAAGCCTCAAACGCCTCGCCCTCGGGCTGACGCTGATCGCGGCAGCCGCGGCGGTGCTCCTGCTGTCCGACTCCGGGCGTCGCCGGGCGACCCGCGCCGCACCGCGGATCGCGATCGTGCAGCACGCCTCCCAAGGCGTCATCGACGAGGGCGTGCAGGGCATGCTGGACGGGCTCGCGGCGCAGGGCTTCGTCGCCGGCCAGACGCTGAGCGTGCGCCGCTACAACGCGGAAGGCGACATGGCCACGGCCAACGCGATCGCCAGTGAAGTCGCCAGCGCCGGCTACGATCTGCTCCTCACGGCGACGACGATCAGCCTGCAGACGGTCGCCAACGCGAACCGCGACGGCAAGACCAACCACGTGTTCGCGCTGGTCGCCGATCCCGCCGGCGCCGGTGTCGGGATCAGCGGCGAGAACCCGCTGGACCATCCGCCCCATCTCGCCGGCTTCGGCACGATGCAACCGGTCGCCCTCACGCTGGAGATCGCCAAGCGGATGTTCCCCCGCCTGCGCCGGATCGGGGTGGTCTGGAACCCCGCCGAATCCAACTCGGAAGCCAACATGAAGCTGGCGCGAGCGGCGGCGCCCGAGCTCGGCCTAGAGATCCTGGAGGCCCATGCAGAAAACACGGCCGCGGTCGGCGACGCCGCGGCCTCGCTGGCAGCCCGCGGCGCACAAGCGCTCTGGGTCGGCGCCGACGTGACCGCGCTCACTGCGATCGACACGCTCGTCGCGGTCGCGCGCCAGGCGCGCATCCCGGTGTTCACCAGCATTCCCGGGAACGTCGCGAACGGCACGCTCTTCGATCTCGGGTTCAACTACACGAAAGTCGGGCACGCCGCCGGCAACCTCGCTGCACAGGTATTGAGTGGCACTTCGCCCGCCTCGGTGCCGATCACGAACCTCAAAGGCGAGACGTTGCGGCTCAACCCGGCGGCGCTCGAGGGCCTGAAAGACCCCTGGCAGTTCCCGCCCGACATCGTGGCCGAAGCGGAGGCGGCAGCCGCTGAACCCGCGGCGGCACCAGCCGCGCCACCCGGGCGGAAGTTCGAGATCGGGGTAGTCTACTTCGCACCCGAAGCGGGAGCGGAGAATTGCCTGCGCGGATTGTTGGATGGCCTGCGGGCGCTCGGATTTACGGAAGGCGAGAACCTGACCGTCCACCGCGCGCACGCCCAAGGCGAGATCGCGAACCTGTCGGCCGCGCTGCGGGATTTCGATAGCCGGGGCCTGGACCTGATCGTCACCCTGACCACGCCGGCGCTCACGGCCGCGACGACCGCGGTGAGCCAGACGCCGGTGGTATTCACGTACGTCTACGATCCGATCGCCGCGGGAGCGGGCACCAGCTTCGAACAGCATCTGCCGCACGTCACCGGCGTCGGCTCCTTTCCCCCGGTCGAGGACACCGTCGCGTTGATCGCGGAGCTGCTCCCGCGCGCGAAGGTGATCGGCACGATCTACAACAGCTCCGAAGCGAACTCGCGCAAGGTCGTCAGCGTCGCCCGCGAAGCCTTTGCCCGGCGCGGGTTGCAGCTCGAAGAGGTCACGGTGGCGAGCTCCAGCGAGGTGTTTCAGGCCGCCCAGGCGCTGCTCGCGCGCGGGGCGGAAGCGTTCTGGATCACCGGCGACAATACCGTCGTGCAGGGCTTCGACGCGGTGGTGCGGGTCGCCGCCGGCGCGGGCCTCGCCATCGTGAACAACGACCCGGAGCTCGCCGGCAAGGGCGTCCTCGCCTGCGTCGGCATCGGCTTCTACCGCAGCGGATACGAAGCGGCGCGCCTGGCGGCGCGCGTACTCCGCGGGACGAGCCCGGGCCACATCCCGATGGAGAACATCGCCGAGCAGACGTTGACGCTCAACCTGGAGGTGGCGAAGGCCCTCGGTGTGGCATTCCCACCGGCGCTGCTGGAGCGCGCCGACGTGCGCATCGACGAGCACGGTGCGCACGCACGCGAGCCCGAGAAGCGGGAAACGCCGCAGCGCGCACCCGACAAGACGTGGCAGGTCGCGATCGTCGAGTACGTCGACGCGCCCGACTGCGAGGATGCGCGCCGCGGCGTCCTCGACGGCCTCCGGCAAGCCGGCCTGGTGGAGGGGCGCGACTTCACCGCGAAGACGCGCAACGCCCAGGGCGACATGCCGACGCTCAGCACCCTGGTGGACGCGGCCATCGGCGACGGCGCCGATCTGCTGGTGACGCTCTCGACTCCGGCCCTGCAAGCCGCGCTGCAGCGCGCCGGCAGCACGCCGATCGTGTTCACGTTCGTCGCCAACCCGATCGCAGCCGGCGCGGGTCGCTCGAACGAGGAACACGCGCCAAACGTCACCGGGGTGCCCACGGTCGGCGCGTACGCAGAGCTGATGGACGTCGTGCGCGAGTCGCTGCCGTCCGCGCGCCGCGTGGGGACGCTGTTCGTGCCGGCCGAGGTCAACTCCGTGCACAACAAGGCGGTCGCCGAAGCCGCGGCGCGCGAGCGCGGGCTCGAGCTGGTGGCGCTGCCGGTGAACACCAGCACGGAGATCGCCGATGCGGCGCTGTCGTTGACGACGCAGCGGGTCGACGCCATCGCCCAGATCGGCAGCAACCTGACGACGGTGGCCTTCTCCAGCATCGCGCAAGCGGCGAACCGCGCCCGCCTGCCGCTGTTCGGCGTGTTGCGCAGCAACGCGCACGAAGGCGCGGCGGTGGTCGTCGCGCGCGAATACTACGAAGGCGGCGTGCGCGCGGGCCATCTCGCCGCGCGCATCATCCGCGGCGAGTCGCCCGCGGCGATTCCCTTCGAGCCGCTCGCGACCAGCGCGCTGCTGGCGAACCCCGAGGCCGCCGCCCGCCAGGGCTGGACCATACCGGACGCAGTCCTGCGACGCGCCCAGCCGATGCCCACCCCCCCGCGATAGGGAAGGAGCTGACGTGGAAATCTCGACCCGACCTCTCGGCGATGCGACCGAGGTGATCGTGAGCGGACGCCTCGACGCGTATTGGGCGGAACCGCTCGCCAACGCGCTCGAGGAGGCGGTGCGCAACGGCGCGCACCGCATCCAGCTGAATCTCGCCGGAGTCTCCTACATCAGCTCGGTCGGGATCCGCGTGCTGATCAAGCTCTATAAGCAGCTGCAGCGCATCAACGGCAGTCTGATCGTCAGTCATCCGTCCGAGGCGGTCGAGTCGGTGCTCGAGCTCGCCGGGCTGCAGGTGCTGCTCGCACAGGCACCGGCCGTCCGGGCGGAAGAGAGCGGGGCCGCGCGCCAGGTCGAAGCGGCGGGCATCGCGCTCGAGGTCTTCGAGAGCGGCACTGCCGCCGCGCTCACCTGCCAGGCGGTCGGGCGGCCGGAGCGGCTGTTGCAGGAGGGCTATGGCACCGGCGACTGTCAGCGCCTGCGCTTCGGCCCGTCCGCATTCGGCGTCGGGCTCGGCGCGTTCGGCAATGCGTTCGACGACTGCCGCGAGCGCTTCGGCGAATTCCTCGCCGCCGGCGGCGCCGCCACCTACCTGCCGACCGACGGCAGCAACGCGCCCGACTACCTGATCGCCACCCACGCCTTCGTCCCCGAGCTGCAGGTGCTGTACGGGCTGGTCTGCGAGGGGCGCTTTGCGGCGATGGCGCGGTTCGATCGCGCCGCGGACGGCGAGCCGATCGGCCTCAGCCAGCTGGCCCGCGCGGCGCTCGCGCTGAGCGGCGCCGAGCGCGCCGGCCTTGTCGCGCTCGCGGAGTCCTCCGGCTTGCTGGGCGCGACACTGCGGCGCTCACCGGCGAGCGAGCGCCCGGCGGCCGGATTCTTCCAGCATCCCGAAGTGCGCGACTGGCTGTCCTTCAGCCCCGAGCGCTCCCATCTGCGGAGCCTCGCCCTGGTGGTGGGCGTGGCGGCCCGCGAGCCGGGCGGCGAGCTGGCGCGTTTTCTGCGCCCGCTCGGCGGCGGCGTGCACGGGCACTTCCATGCGGCGGCGTTCTCGTACCGGCCGCTTCCGAAAGGCCTGATCGAGCTCCAGCCAACCATCGCCAACCTCTTCGAAGCGGAGACACTGCAGCGGGTGCTCCACTTGATCGGCGACGACCGGCAGGCCGATGGCGGCGGCGAGAGCGCGCTGATGCGCGGCGCCTGCTGGCTCGGCCCGATCGGCGACGTCACCGTCCGGTAATCGCCATGACGCTGTTGATCGGCTCGCTCACGATTGGATTGATCCTGTCGCTGCTCGCCCTCGGCGTGTTCATCAGCTTTCGGGTCTTCGATTTCGCGGACATCACGACCGACGGCTCCATCACGCTCGGCGCCGCGATCAGCGCCGTGTTGCTGGTCCAGGGCATCGATCCGATCACGGCGACCGCGGCGGGTAGTGTCGGGGGGGCGCTGGCGGGCACCACGACCGGCATCTTGCACACCAAGTTCGGGATCAACCGGTTATTGTCCGGGATTCTGGTCATGACCGCGCTCTACTCGATCAACCTGCGGGTCATGGGGAAGAGCAACGTGCCGCTGCTGCAATCCGCGACCCTGGCGACCCATGCCGAGCGCGCCGCGACCGCGCTGAGCGGCCGCACCAGCCTCGTCCTGCTCGGCTGGGAAGTGCCGGTTCGCGACATGGCCGTGCTGCTCCTGATCGCGCTCTCGATCGCCTTCGTCGCGGTCGCGATCTACGCGTTCTTTCGCACCGATCTCGGCACCGCGATGCGCGCCACCGGCGACAACCAGCAGATGATCCGCGCGCTCGGCGTCGACGTCGGCAACATGACGATCCTCGGCCTCGCGCTCGCCAATGGCCTCATCGCGCTTTCCGGCGCGCTGCTGGCGCAATACCAGGGCTTCGCCGACGTGCAGATGGGAATCGGGATGGTCGTCTGGGGGCTCGCTAGCGTCATCATCGGCGAGGCGCTGGTCGGCTCGCGGCGCATCGGCCTGGTGATCACCGGCGCGGTGATGGGTTCCGTGCTGTTCCGGCTGCTGATCGCGATCGCGCTGCGCGCCGGCCTCAACCCCAACGACCTGAAGCTGGTGACGGCGGCATTCGTGTTCATCGCCCTGATCCTGCCGACTCTGCTGGCGCGCGTCGGCCGGCGCCGCACGGGAGCGAGCTGATGCTCGAGATTCGCGATTGCACAAAGACCTTCTACCCCGGGACGTCCAACGAGGTGCGCGCGTTGCGCAACGTCGATCTCAAGATCGACGAGGGCAGCTTCGTGATCGTCATCGGCACCAATGGCTCCGGCAAATCGACCCTGCTGAACGCCGTCGCCGGCACCTTCTTCGTGGACAGCGGCCGCCTGCGCCTCGGCGGGCACGACGTCACGCGCTGGCCGGAGCACCGCCGCGCCCGCCTGATCGGGCGCGTGTTTCAGAATCCGTTCAGCGGCACCGCCCCGCAGATGACGATCGCCGAGAACGTCGCACTCGCCTCGCGGCGGGGACGCGCCCGCGGCCTCGGCTGGGCACAGCGCGCCAGCGTGATGCAGGAGATGCGCGAGCGCGTGCGCCGGCTCGGCATGGGGCTCGAGGACCGGCTGCAGAACGACATCGGCACCCTGTCGGGCGGCCAGCGCCAGGCGCTCACGCTGCTGATGGCGACCTGGCTGAAGCCGGCGCTGCTGCTGCTCGACGAGCACACGGCGGCGCTCGACCCGAAGAGCGCCGATCAGGTGATCCGCGTGACCCAAGAGGTAATCGAGCGCGACCGCCTGACCACGCTGATGGTGACGCACTCGATGCAGCAGGCCGCCAACCTCGGCGACCGCCTGATCATGATGTACCGCGGGCGCGTGATCCACGATTACCACGGCGCGGAGAAGCGGCGCCTGCGCGCGGACGACCTGCTCGCCCGCTTCGACGAAGTGCGCCGGGGCGAGCAGCTGGACGAGTCGGCCGCGGAGATGCTCAGCCGTACGTATATCTGACCGGATGCAAGGCGAACGCGCGAACGCGCGGAGACCTGTTCAGATGCGTTTCCTGAGAGTCAGGCGGTTGCGATCGCCCACTCGCTCGTAAGAGACGCCGTCGACGAGCTGGCGCACCAGGTGGATCCCGAGCCCGCCGATGGGGCGCTCGTCGATCGGAATGTCCAGGCGCGGCGGCTCCACTTGCAATGGATCGAAAGGCTTCCCGGCGTCGTCGAGCTCTGCGATCAGCTCGTCCGCTTCGCGGCGGACCCGCAGGAAAATGTCCGAGCTCCCGGCGTACCAGATGATGTTGGTGAGGAGCTCGTCGACCGCCAACACGATCGCGGAAATGGCCGGCGGCGGCACCGCGGCGGCGCGGCCGAACTCCTCGAGCGCTCGGCCCACGCGCTCGAGCTCGTGGAGCTCGTTGGCGATGTGGAGCTCCAGTCGATCGGCCGCGCCGCTCATCGCCCGTCAACCGAGATATCGGATCGCCAGCGCCGTGATGTCATCGCTCTGCGGCGCGCCAGCCGCGTGCCGATCGACCGCCTCGAACACCGCCCGGATGGCGGTTTCGGCGGACATGCCGTTCGCACCCTGGAGCAGCGCGTGCAGCCGTTCGGCGGAGAAGAGCCGGTCCGCACCGTCCATCGCCTCGGTGACCCCGTCGGTGTAGAGGACGACGCCCTCGGCCGGCCGCAAGCGCAGCGCCGCCGTCTGGTAGCGGGCACCATCCAGCACGCCGAGCACAGTGCCACCGGCGCTCGGCAGCGCCTCGGCACTGCCGTCGGCGCGCAGCACGAAGGGCGGGTTGTGGCCGCCGTTGGCGTACGTGATCGCGCCGCTGCGGCTGTCGAGGATGCCGTAGAACAGCGAGACGAACATCTCCGCGTCGTTGTCGCTGCACAGCAGCCGGTTCACCCGTTCGAGGCACTCGCCCGGCGATCCGCCTTCGAGCGCCACCGCTTTCAGGACCGTGCGGCTCATCGCCATGAAGAGCGCGGCCGGTACGCCCTTCCCCGATACGTCGGCGATCGCGAAGCCGAGCCGGTGCGGGTCGAGGAAGAAGAAGTCGTAGAAGTCCCCGCCCACCTCGTGCGCGGGCACCATGGCGGCGAAGATGTCGACGTCCGCACGCTCGGGAAAGGGCGGGAACGTTCGCGGCAGGATCGACGCCTGGATGTTGCGCGCGACGTCCAGCTCGCGGCGGATGGCGATCAGCTCGTTGTGCTCCTGCACGGCGCGCTCGAGCGCGGCGACCTGCTCCTGCAGCTGCGCGTAGAAGCGCGCGTTCTCGATGGCGACGGCGACACTGCCGCCCAGGGCGTCGAGGAAGCCCAGGTCGTCGTCGTCGAACGGCGCGTCGTTGCGGCGGTTCAGCACCTGGATGACGCCGATCGCGCCCTGGCGGGACCGCAACGGGGCGCAGATGAGATTGCGGGTGACGAGCCCGCTGCGCTGATCGACGCCGCGGTAGAATCGGGGGTCGCCCGCGGCATCGTCGATGCGCAGCGGGTTTCCGGTGCGCAGCACCTCGCCGGCGATGCCCTGACCGGCGGGGAACCGGATCGCGGCGACGCGCTGGCCGACATCGGCGTCCGCGTCCGCGATGTACGGAAAGAACAGCTCGCGGCGGTCCGCATCCAGCAGCAGCACCGCGGCGGCCTCGGCGCACAGCACTTCGCGGCATTTCGCCAGCACCAGTGCGGTCAGCTCGCCCAGGTCGAGCCGGGCCGCAAAAGCGCAGCCGAGCTCGTGGAGCAGGTGCAGCCGTGCGACGGCGTCGCCAGGCGTACGGTTGTTCATCGATCCGCGACCTTAGCACAGCATCGCGCACCGCTTCAGCGCGACGGGCGCCGCCGCGACACCCGCTCGAAAGCTGAACGGCGCCCGCGGATGTGAACGCGCGCGCCATCGGCACTTCCCGCCGGGAATCGCGTACACGCGGGCGCTGCGGCGGGCGCGCGCCTTGACCGGCCGCGGGGGCCATGGAATCTCTGCGCACGGCGGGAACCGACCTGTGACGAGCTACTCACGACCGGGCCGTGCGGGTCGCGCGCCGAAGACCACCGTGCGCTGCTCGCGCAGCGCTATGCCGCGGCGGGCATCGCGAAGCCGCGTGCGGACCTGACCGCGCCGCCGGCACGTTGGGACGGCCGCACCCCAAGGAGAAAAGACCGTGACAGATACGTCGGCACTTGTTCCCGAGGCGTTCGGCCCGCTGCAGGGCGTCCGCATCCTCTCGACCGGGACGATCATCGCGCAGCCCTTCGCCGCCGCCCTGGCGGCGGAAATGGGCGCGCAGGTCATTCAGGTCGAACGACCCGGCGATGGCGACAACGCATGGCGCAATCTCGGTGCGAAGCTCCCGACCAAGGATGGCACGGGACAGATCGGCACCTCCTGGGTGCAGGAGCGGCGCAACAGCTTCTACATCTCGCTCGACCTCAGCTCGCCGGAAGGCCGCGACATCTTCTTCGAGCTGATCCGCGCTAGCGACGTGTGGATGGAGAGCTCGAAGCCGGGCACTTACGCGAAATGGGGGCTCGACGACGCGACCGTGCTGCGCGCGAA
Organism: Binatia bacterium; assembly: GCA_050176585.1. Lineage (GTDB taxonomy): Bacteria > Desulfobacterota > Binatia > HRBIN30 > CADEER01 > CAYYWP01. The sequence goes on along the minus strand of JBFXHX010000032.1, from coordinate 27,487 downwards.
TCCGCGCCTGGTGATCACCCACGTGTCGGGCTACGGCCAGAGCGGCGATGCGGACTACCTCGGCCGCGCCTCCTACGACATGATCGGCCAGGCGTTCGGGGGGCTGATGTATCAGACGGGTTTTCCCGACCCCGACCCGCCGACGCGCGCGGCGCCGTGGACCGCGGACTACATCACCGCGCTGTTCGTGCTCTGGTCGACCCTCGCCGCGTACATCTACGCGCAGCGCACCGGCAAGGGCCAGGCAATCGACGTTTCGCAATTCGAGTGCGTGCACCACACGCTCGGCGGCACGATGGTGGAGTACTTCATGCGCGGCGAGGTGCGCGAGCGGTCGGGCAACCGCGCTACCGGGTTCCAACCGTACGACACGTTTCGCGCCAGCGACGGCTGGGTCGTGCTGGGCGCCGTCGGCGCGGTCTTCGACCGGGTGCTGCCGGTCATCGGGCTGGACCCCGCCGACCCGAAGTGGGCGCAGGCGCGCACGGAGCTCGACTCGATAGCGGGTATCGAGTTCGACGCCGTGTTGCGCGGTTGGATCGCGGAGCACACAGTGGCCGAGGTCGTCGCGGCCTTCAACCGCGTGCAGGTCGCATGCTGCCCGATCATGAGCAGCCGCGACATGGCGGAGGATCCCCATTATCGCGCGCGGCGCGTGCACACCGAATGGGACGACGAACAGGTCGGCAGCGTGCGGGGCATCGCACCGCTGCCCCACTTCTCGCTGACGCCGGGCAAGATCTGGCGCGGATCGGTGCCGGTCGGACACGACAACGAGCTGGTCTACGGCAAGCTGCTCGGGCGCTCGGCCGAGGAGATCGCCGCGCTGCGCGAGAAGGGCGTGTGCTGAACGAAAGCCGGGCGGTTCGCGGGTGCGCGCTGTTCGGAGCGCTCGCAGGCTGTCCGCTGTTTGGCTGTTGCTGTGAGCGGGCCTACCCCTGGGCCCGTCACAGCGTAACAGCGGACAGCTCGATGGCGTGATGTGCCGCGGCTACCGCTCGGAGCGATGCGCCTTGACAAGCGGCTGGCGCGCGTGATCGGTTCGACGCCCACAACGCCTCAGAGACGTGCATGATGACCGCTGGTGACGTGCAGCGCCGCTGTCAAGCGGCGTTCGCCGTGACGGCGGTGGCGAATTTCGGTAGACGCAATGCCGCGGGTAGCCGCTGGCGGTCACGTGCTGGTTACGGGTTCGCGGCGGCGCGATGACGTCGACCCGCAATGGTTTGGGAGCCATGTTCGACAGTCAAGAGCTTCGACGAGTGATGGGGATGTTCGCCACCGGGGTGACGGTGCTGACCACCCGTGACCGCCACGGCAAGTTCTACGGCCTGACTGCGAATGCGGTCAGCTCGCTCTCGCTGGCGCCGCCCCTGGTGCTCATCTGCGTGGATCGGAAGTCGGAGACCTTCCCGCACTTCCTCGATTCGCGCAGCTTCGTCGTCAACATCCTGTCCGCCGATCAGCACGAGATCTCGTCGCGCTTCGCGAAATCGGGCGGAGACAAATTCGCCGGCCTCCCGCATCGGATCGGCTATCACGGCAATCCCGTGCTCGAAGGCGTGCTCGGGCATCTCGAGTGCCACATCGTCAACACCTTCGACGGCGGCGATCACGTGATTCACATCGGCGAGGTCCTGCATGCGGACGCCGCCGACGGGCGGCCGCTGCTCTTCTTCCAGGGGAAGTACGGCCAACTCGCCTGACCAGCGGCGCGGCTGACCGCGCGCCGCCGCACGCCGCGTACGCGCCGCGCGCGGCGACGTCACCCGGCGGCGGTGCGGCCGCGCCGGGCGGACGCGTGGATGTACTTGCGCGCGACTGGCGAGAGATCGTCGGGCGATAGCTGGGCTTCGATGATGGTGAACTCGTCGAGCCGCGCCGCGTCCGCGAGGGCGGCGCGGAATTCGCCGGGGGTACGGACGCGGAAGCCGTGTCCGCCCCACGCCTGCGCGAGCTCCGCGTAAGGCCAATTCGGCAGCTCGAGCAGCTTCGGCTGTGGGACGACGGGGCGGAAGATTTGCCAGCCGCCGTTGTTCATCAGCACGATGATGGGATTCAGGCCGAGGCGCCGCGCGTGCGCGATCTCCGGCCCGGTCATCTGGAACGCGCCATCGCCGACCAGCGCGATGGGCCGCACGCCGGTCCCGAGCTGGATGCCCATCGCACCCGGCACGCCGAAACCCATCGAGGCGTAGAACGCCTGCGCGTAGTACGGGCCGCCGTGCCCGACCCGCACGTCGAGGCCGGCGAAGAGCATGTCGCCCGATTCCGCGACCACGCCGTACCCGCGGCGGTCGCGCAGGAAGCGATTCACCTCGTGGAGCACGTCGACGACCTTGATGGCCCGGTCCATGCGGTGCGTCGGTGGCGGCAGGTTGTCGCAGTACGTCACCGCTTCGCGGTGCTTGCGCAGCCGTGCGCGCAGCAGGCCGCGCACGAAATCGCGGATCTCGACGCTGTCGTACGTGTGCAGGCTGATGTGCACGCGCCCTTCCACCGCCCAGATGGAGCGCTCGCGCGCGAGCTGTGGCTTCCGCGCCATCGAGTCCATGTCGGTCAGGAGCGTGCCGAGATTGAGCGCGACGTCGGCCTCGGCGACCCGCGCCGCCATCGGCGGCGGCGAGATCTGCCCGATGTGCACGCCCATGAAGAGCGGATGATCCATCGGAAAGGCGCCCTTGGAGAGCATCGTCGTGACCACCGGGGCGCCCAGCCGCTCGGCGAGTATGCGGACCTCGCGTTGCAGCTTGAAGCGATGCGTCTCGATGCCGACCACCGTCACGGGATGGCGCGCCGCATCCCAGCGGGCCCTGGTGTCCCGCACCGCCTCGTCGACGCGCCGCTCGTCGGAACGGGCGAAGCTCAGCGCGCCGTCCCATTCGAGGATGTGGCGCGGCACGGGGACGCGCCGCTCGACCATGTCGCGGTGGATCTCGAGATAGCCCGGTTGCTGCGTGCGCCAGATCTCGCGCACGACCCCGTCGATGCGCTCGGCGGCGGTGCGCGGCTCGTCGAGCAGCTCCGCCGCGCAGGTCACCTCCTGAAAAATGCGCAGCTGCGACTCGATCTCCTTCGCCTGATGATGGATGAGCGTGCCGTACTTGCGCTCGCCCTCACCCGGACCGCCGCTGATGACCAGCACCGGCACGCGCTCGGAGAACGAGGCCGCCACCGGGTTGACCATGTTGTGGCCGCCGGCGCCGTAGGTGACGCAGGCGACGCCGATGCGGCCGGTGGCCCGCGCGTAGCCGTCGACGGCGAATCCGACACTCGGCTCGTGCGAGAGCGTGACAATCTTCAGCCCCTGCCGCTGACCGAAGCGCAGGAAAAGGCGGAGCACCAGGTCGCCGGGCAACCCGAACAGATGGGTCACGCCGATCTTGCGCAGATAGGCGACCAGGAAGTCGCCCAGCGGCATGGCGGGCCTCATCGGTCAGCGCAGGGGCCGGTGGCGGCTCAGCCCGGAACGCCCGCTTTCGCCGAGTCCGGGTGGAGGCTGGCGGCGGCGCTCGGCCGCGCGTCGACCCGCTTTTTCCATGCGGTCAAGTTCGGCAGCGACGGATCCACGCCGAGCTCGAACTGCGCACCGAAATCCGCCTCCACGTACAGGATGATGTCGGCGATCGTGAAGCGGTCGCCGACGATCCACGTCTTACCCGCCATCTGCCGCTCGAGCCACGCGTAGTTGGTCCGCACGACGCCCTTCAGGCCGTCGGCCGCCTCGGGGATGATCGGCATCCGCTTGGCGAAGAAATCCTTCCAGGTGCCGAAGCGGAACGCGTTGTAGGCGTTCTCGGTGATTTTGAGCTCGACCAGCCGCTGCCACTGGCGCGTCTCAGCGCGCTGCTCGGCGTTGGCGCCGATCAACGGCGGGTTCGGATATTTCTCCTCGAGATATTCGAAGATGGCGACGGTCTCGCCGATCAGGCGGCCGTCGTCGAGCTCGAGCGCGGGCACCTGCCCGCCCGGGTTCTTGTCCGTGTATGGCGGCCGCCGGTTCTCGTTGCCCATCACGTCGATCGAAATCGGCTCGATCGTCAATCCCTTCTCATGCAGAAACATGCGCAGGGCGCGCGGGTTGGGGCCGAGGGAGTTATAGAATCGCATGTGACCTCCTCTGCTGAGCGCGGTTGGTGAATCGCTTCGCGACGACTTGGATGCGAAGCCCGTTTCTTTGGTCCGAATCGCGGCGCACAGTCAACCGACGGGGCAGGTGCGTCCCGCGCGCGCGGTCGCTGCCCCTCAGCGCGCCCGCGCCGCGCGCGGCCGCCGCGGCGGAACGGCGTAAGCGACGGCGACGAAGCGGCCGTGATGCGAGAGGCTCACGTCGATCGGCGCGCGCGCGCCATCGACGTACACGCGCGGGGGCGCGCCGCGGGAGGCGGCGCGGCGAATTTCCACGGCCGCGACATCGCGGCGCAAGCGACCGGCCAGGGCGCGCGCCAGCAGTGCGCGCGCCGCCGCCGAGCAGCGCGGCGCGGGCAGCGCGCCGGTTCGACGCACTGCGCTCGCGACCGGCGCGCGGCGCTGAGCACCCACCGTCGCGCCGTCCATGTCCACGCGCGCCACGGCGTGCAGGTAATCGGAGCCGACGCGGATGCGCACCGCGGCGCGCCAAGCGCCGATGCGGACAGAGGCGACCGCCGCGCCCCGGCGCGCGGCGCCCAGATCGACCGCGAAGCGCCGCGGCAGGAACCGGAGCTCCGCCACCTGCTTGCGCAGCGCTTTGAACGCGCTCTCCTTCGCCGCCCAGTGCATCCAGAGAGCCCGCGTCGGCGACGCCGCGCGCTCGATGGCCGCGAGCTCTTCCGGGCGGCAGACGCGCGCGGCGAAGCGCGGGTGCGCGGCGCCCGGTTGGGTTTCCGCATCGCGCAGATCGACGATGTCGTTACCGATCCACACCGCGCGCTTCGCGCTCCATGGCCGCCAGTTGTCCGAGGATGGCGGCGGTGATCTCGCGGTTGGCGCGAACCCCGGATCCGCTCACGGCCGGAGGGTCGAGCAGGCGCATGGCCATCGTGAAGCGGGCGCCGCGCTTCGGCATCACCGAATACTGCGTCTGATTGTCCGCGCGCACGTAGACGCAGAGCACGCGGCACCCCGGCACGGTCTTGATGAGCCTCCCGATGCCATCCGCCGCCCATTCCCCATCGACGCTGCCGGTGCGACTGCGCCGGCCCTCCGGGAAGACGAGCAGCAGCTCGCCGCGCCGCAGGAGGTTGGCGGCTTTGGCGAACACCACGCGCTGCAGCGTGCGATCACCGCCGCGGCGGATCGGCAGACACTTGGCGAGGTAGCATACGATGCGCACGCCGAGCCCCGCGAACAGCGTCCGCTCGGGCATGTTCCACGGCAGCAGGCGATACGCGATTAAGTAGCGCCACCACGGCGCGAGCGCCCAGGCGACGATCGCGGAGTCGATCATGGTCAGGTGGTTGGGACAGATCACGAGCGGGGCCCGCTCGCGATCGAGGATCTGCCGGAACTGGCGCCGAATGCTGGCCAAATCGGCGAAGCGATACTGCATCACCCACCGCAGCGCCGCCACGATGAGCGGGCCGTACAGCGGCAGGAGCAGATAGCCGACGGTCCGCTGCACCGCGAGCGCCGCGCGATGGCGCGGCGTGAGCTCAAATCCGGCGCGCGCCACGCCGGCGGGGGCGGCCGCTGGCTCCGTCTCGCCGGCTGGCCAGCGGACGGTGTCCGACATCTGCCGGGCTCAGCGCCCCGCCGCCGCCTGGCTGCCGCCCTGCTTGCGCATGATCATCTTGACGGCATCGCCCACGGTCACCACCTCGTCCGCCTCTTCATCGCTCACTTCGGTGGAGAAGGTGTCCTCGATCGCCAGGATGACGTCCACCAGGCGCGCCGAGTTGACCTTCAGCCCCTGCAAAATGTCCGTATCCGGCCCCACGGATTCCAACGCGGCCGTATCCTTCACGTAGGGCCGCAGAATCTCGACTACCTGGGTGAAGACTTCCTGTTCGGTCATTGCATCCTCCTCGAGCTGTGCTGCCCTCTACCATACGGGGATACGATGTCCGGGATAGGGGTCGCGATCGCCGCCCCTGTGCCCGTTTCCAGCCCTAACCGCTAGCCGGGTATCCCTTAACATCCTCGCCTTCCGCGCCCCAACCGTTCACTCGCCTTCCCAGCGGCGCAGGATGATCGCGGCGTTGACGTCGCCGAACCCGAAGCCCGCCTTCGCGAGCACGTTGAGCGACGGCACCGGGCGCATCTCCTGCGGAATGGCCTCCGCGTACGCCGCCACCTCGGGATGGAGATCCTCGCAGTTGCGGCACGGATGCACGAAGCGGCGGTGCAACATCAACATCGCGCCGACGCACTCGATAGCGCCCGCCGCGCCGAGCGCGTGTCCGATCATCGACTTCGTCGCCGTCACCAGCGGGAACTGCCCCGGCGGGCGCTCGAGTGCCGCGCCCCAAACGTTCATTTCGTTCGGATCCGCACCGGTGGCGGTGAGGTGGCCGTTGATCACGTCGATCTCCCGCGGAGCAACCCCGGCCTCGGCGATGGCGGCGCGGATGCAGCGCAACATGCCGGTCGGGTTCGGCGAGGTCATGCTGCCGCCCATGCGCTGCCCTCCGCAGTTGACGGCCCCGCCGAGCACCTCGCCGTAGATGCGCGCGCCGCGCGCGCGCGCCGTGTCGAGCGACTCGAGCACCAGCATCCCGGCGCCCGAGCCCGGCACGAACCCGCCCGCGCTCGCGCTCAGCGGCCGCGAAGCGCGCTCGGGCGCGTCGTTCGACTTGCGCATCAATACGCGCATCGAATCGAACCCGGCCCAGGTGAAGATGCTCGCCCCTTCGGACGCCCCGGCCAGCATGCGCGTGGCCAGGCGGTTGCGGATCGTGCGGCTGGCTTCGACCACGGCCTCGGTCCCGGTCGTGCACGCGCTGCTGTTGCTGGTCACCTGATTGCCGAGGCCCAGCAGGCCGGCGACGCGCGCGCTGACGCCGCTCGCCATGATCTGCTCGACGAGGGTGGTGCCCAGGCGGCGGACCTTGCCGGCGCGCACCTGATCGACCAGGCGATCGACGATCGTGTCCATGCCCCCGATACCGGTGCCGATCACCGCGCCAGTGTCCCAGTGGACCGCATCGTCATCCGGATGCGGTTTAGGCAAGCCGGCGTCGGCCCATGCTTCGAGCGCGGCGATGCTCGCGTACAGATGGCTGCTGTTCATCGCGCGGCGTTCGATCTCAGTGAAGTGCGAAGCGATCACGTCCTCCGGCAGCGGCGGCACGCCGGCCACCTGGCAGCCGAATCCAAGCTCCGCCATCGCCGGGATGTGCCGGATGCCGGAGCGGCCCTCGCGCAACGCGGCCTCGAAATCGGCGAGCCCGACGGCATTCGGAGCCACGACGCCGAGCCCGGTGATGACCACGCGCACCGTCATGGCGCCCGCACGATCATACCGGCAAACGTGCCGCTGCACGCGACCGCGCCGTCCGCGCGGCGCAGCGCCGCGGTGACCTGCAGCTTGCCGCGCCGCATGTACTGTTTGTGCGCCTCGACGGTGACGCGCTCATCTGGCCGGACGATGCAGTGAAACTCGGCCTCGGCGCTGGTGAAGAGCGTCTTGTAATGGCGGCCCAGCGCCTCGGGCGAGACCGTTTTGGCCATCAAGTAGATGCCGAGCGCCACCACGCCCGCTTGCGCGATCGTCTCGATCAGCACGACGCCCGGGGTGATCGGATCGCCGGGGAAATGCCCGGGGTAGAAAAACTCGCCGGGGCGGTAGCGGTAGCTGGCCACGACGTGCTCGTCGTCGAGCTCGTGGATCTCGTCGACGAAGCGGAACGGCGGCTGCTGCGGAATCAGCTCCAACACCGCGGCGGGCGTGAGGCCATCAACCGCCATAGAGACCACCGTTGACGTGCACGACCGACCCGGTGACGTACGTTGCGCCCGTCGCCAGGAATCGCACCACCTCCGCGACCTCCTCCGGCGTGCCCATCCGGCCGAGCGGCACCTGCGCGAGGATCTGCTCGCGGATCGGCTCGGGCAGCTCCGCGGTCATGGCGGTGGCGATGAACCCCGGCGCCACGGAGTTGACCAGGATGTTCCGCCCGCGCAGCTCCTTGGCGAGCGAACGGGTGAGCGCGTCGAGGCCGGCTTTCGCCATCGTGTAGGGGATCTGCCCCGCGTTGCCCGTATGTCCCACCACGCTCGAGATGTTGATGATCCGGCCGCGATCGGCGCGGGTCATGAAGTGGCGCAAGACGAGCTTGGTCAGATACCAGGTGCCGCGCTCCAGCGCCGCGACCGCATCGAAGTCGCCGAGGCCCATGCGGTAGATGTCCCCGTTGCGGTTCGCGCCGGCGTTGTTGACCAGCACGTCGACCCGACCCGCGTCGCGCTTGAGCACCGCGATCATCTCGTCGATGGCGGCGGGCGCGGTCAGATCGGCGCCGAGCGCGAACGCGTGCGGCAGCTCTTCCGCGAGAGCGCGCGCCGCGGCTTCGCCGCGGTGGTAGTGTACGGCGATGCGAAAGCCGGCGTTCGCGAGGGCGCGGCAGCAGGCGGCGCCGATACCGCCACCGCCGCCGGTCACCAGCGCCACCGGTAGCTCGGAGACGCTCACGCCGGCGCCTCCTCGGCAGGCGATGCGAGGGGGGCCCGGGCGGGCCGGTGTTCGGCAACGGCCGGCAGGCTCTCGAAGCGCAACATCGCGCTGGTCCAGGTCAAGCCGCCGCCGACGCCGACCAGGGCGATGTGATCGCCGACCGCAAAGCGGTGCCAGTCCTGGCTGAGCGCACCTGGCGCGCCGGCCGCGCCGGTGTTGCCGAAGTCCGCGACGTTGCTGTGGTGGCGTTCGGGCGGGATGTCACACGCGCGGCATACGGCATCAAGCATGAGCTGGTTCGCCTGATGCCCGATGAAGTGCAGGCGCGAGTCGTCCACCGCCGGAAACGCGGCGCGCAACTCGGTGACGCAGCGCGAGGTGCGGCTGATCGCGAACCGCTGCACGGCGCGCCCATCCTGAAAGAAATGCCCGTTGCGCGGGATCACCACCTTGCCGGCGCCGGCCGGCGAGGAGGCGAGATCGACGTGCGCGATCCGAATCGGTCCCGGCTCGACTGCGGACAGCACCGCGGCCGCGGTGCCGTCGCCCCACAGCACCGCCGTGCGGCGGTCGCGGAAGTCGACGGCGCGGGTCGTATTCTCCGGCACGACGATCAAGATGAACCGCGGCAGCTTTTCCGGCCGCATCAGCGACAGCGCGTGCAGCTGGGCGCCAAAGGTGGTGCAGGCGGAGGCGATGTCGAACGACGGCACCTCTAGGCCGAGCGCGGCGGCGATGTTGCAGGCGTCGGCAGGCACGGTCGTGTCGGGCGCGCAGCTGCCGCTGATGACCATGCCGATGTTCTCGAGCTGCAGCCCGGCGCGGGACACGGCCATCTCGGCGGCGCGCTGACCCGTCGACGCGTTGTTGTACAGCGCCGCTTCGTTGGCGCCGCGCGGATCGGCGTTGCGGGTCTCGCGGATGTAATCGAGCGGCAGCACGGTGCGCCGGCTGCGAATACCCACCCGCTCCATGATCCAGCTGTTGGTGGTGCCGATGTCGAGCTCCTCGAGAAACGCGTTCGTGATCTCGTTCTCGGGGTGGAAATGTCCGATGCCGTGAATCCACATACGCCAACCGTCCTCACACTCCGGCGATGTGCTCGCCGCCGTCGACGCGGATGATCGTGCCATTGATCCACGCCGCTTCGTCCAGGCAAAGCAAGTAGATGACGTCCGCCACGTCTGCGGGGGTGGTGAGGCGGCCAAATGGATTGCGCTGGCGCGCGCTGCCCGCCAGCCGGTCGGCGCCGGGAATGAGCTTCAGCGCGGGCGTTTCGGCGACACCCGCCTGCACGACGTTGGCGCGGAGACCCAGCGGCGCGCATTCGAGCGCGAGCGATCGCGAGACCGCCTCGAGCGCGACCTTCGCCGCGCTGACGGCGGCATATCCGCGCCACGCGACGGTGTTCCCCTCGCTGGTCATGCTGAGGACGCGCGCATCGGGCGCGAACACGCCGGCCTCCAACAGGCCCTGCACCCAACCGACGAGGCTCGTCCCCATGGCGTGGATGGTGTGCGCAAAGTCATCCTCGCCGAGCGTGCCGTCCGGCTGAGGCGGCGCCGGCGTCAGCGCCTCCAGGCCGTCGACGCCAGCGGCCGCCAGCTCCTGCGCGGTCTGCACGAGGCGTTCGGCCGGCACGCCGAGGCGCTCGGCGAGGCGATCGACGGCCGCCGGCGGCGCGGCCGCGGCCCGCGGCCCCGGCGCGAGCGGCTTGAGATTGCCGAACGCGATCGAGTGCAGGAGCATGCGCACCGACTCGCCCGGCCCGAGCGCCGCGCGCAGCTCGCCGATCACCTTTGCGCGGGCGTCTGCCGCCGTCGCATCGCAGTTGAACGTCAGCAGGCGGACTCCCCGACTTCGGATGGCCGCGAACTCCTCCTCGATGCGCGCCAAGGCGGAGCGCCGGTCGCGGTGGACCAGGCAGAGATTCATTCCATGGCGGCTCAACTTATGCGCCGTCGCCAATCCGAAGCCGCTCGAGCCGCCGAGAATGACCGACCAAAAGCGCCCGTCGAACGCGCCTGCGCCGCGCGCACCGGGCTGCGTCGCCACCGAATCCGACATCGTGATTTTACGATTGTAGCGGGCGGATGCGGGGCGGTGAAAGCCTCGCTCCCGCGTGCGGACGAATGCTCGGCGCGAGGCGCGCCGCCGCGGCGGGGTCGCGCCGATCAGCGGGCCAGCGGACGGGACTTTCGGCTAGACGAGCGTCGCCAGACATAGGCTCTCGTTCGTAGCCTGTCCGATACCGTGGCTCAAGCTGCGCGGCGGGGCTGGCCAGTGGGCAGCAATGGCGCAAAAGCGGCGCGCGGCCGGTGGGCCCGCCGCCGCCCCGGGGTCGTTCACGCGCTCCGCAGCGGCCGGAAAAACGCGCGCACGTCGTCGATCAACGCCCGCGGTTCTTCCATCGCCGCGAAATGGCCGCCTTTGTCGAACACCGACCAGCGCTGCAGGTTGTAGTGGTGCGCGACCCAGCTGCGCGGGGGACGCACGATCTCCTTCGGAAAGATGGCGCAACCGGTCGGCACCCTGACGCGCAGCTCCGGGGCCGGCAACAAGCCGGTATGATAGCTCTCGTAATAGATGCGGAATGACGACGTAATGCTCTGGGTGACCCAGTAGATGGTCACATTCGTGAGCAACTCGTCCCTAGTGAAGCGGCTCTCGACGTCGCCGCCGCAGTCGCTCCAGGCGTGGAATTTATCGATGATCCACGCCGCCAGGCCGGCGGGCGAGTCGTTGAGGCCGTAGCCCAAGGTCTGCGGCCGCGTGCTCTGCTGGCGCATGTACGCGTTCTCTTCGTTGTACCAGCGCTGCATTTCCATCACCGCGGCGATCTCGGCTTCGGTCAGGCCCGCCGTCGGACTGGCGGGATCGGGCGGCGTGGCGAGCACCATGTTCATGTGGATCCCGGCACAAACATCCGCGTGGTTCTGCCCGAGCAGCGCCGTCACGACCGCTCCCCAGTCGCCGCCCTGGGCGCCGAAGCGCTCGTAACCGAGACCGCGCATGAGCTGCGCCCACAGTCCGGCGATGTATGCCGCATCCGCTCCGGGCGTGCGCGGGGCATCGCTCCAGGCGTAGCCCGGCAGCGAGGGGCACACGACATCGAAGGCATCTGCGGCGTCACCGCCGTGCGCCGCCGGGTCGGTGAGCGGGCCGATGATCTTCATCATCTCGAGCACCGAGCCGGGCCAGCCGTGCGTGATGACGAGCGGCATCGGCTTGGGGCCCCGCCCGCGCACATGGATAAAGTGAATGCCCAAGTCGCCCACCTGGGAGCGAAAATGCGGCAGCTGGTTGAGCGCCGCCTCGGCCCGCCGCCAGTCGTAGCGATCGCGCCAGTAGCCGACCAGCTCCTTCATGTAGGCGAGCGGCACACCGTACGCCCAGCCGACGCCGGCGATCTCGTCGGGAAAGCGGGTTTGCGCCAAGCGCTGGCGCAGGTCGGTGAGCACGGCATCGGGTACGGCGATGCGAAAGGGCTCGATCTGCATGTACGTCTCTCCTCAGAGTCGCTACGCCGGGCCTGCGTACTGAACCGCAACTCGACCCGTCAACTCGGCGCGCTTGGTGACACTGGAGTGGGCGCCCTGTGTCGGCGCCGGTTGGCGAGAGGTCCGGCCCCGATCCAACCGGGCGGTGAGTCGCACCAAGCGCATCGAGCAGGCGCCGATGAAGCGGCGCCTGCTACGCGGTGATGGATTCGGGCGCCGGGCATGCGCACAACACAGGCGCGGCGGCGGGCCCGCTGCTCAGGCCTCGGCCGCGAGACCGGTCCGCGCGATCTGCTGCTGGTCGGCGGGGACGATCTTGCGCAACTCCGGCGCGACCTCGCGCGCAAAGCGGCGCATGCTCGCCTCGGCGAGGTCGTACGGCATGCCGCCGAAGCTGAAAATCGCGACGTAGCCCTCCGCGGCGGTGAGCTTCTGCATCTCGACGACCTTCTCGTAGCACTGGGTCGGCGTGCCCCAGGCCTGCAGGTTGACGAAGAACTTGGCCATCTCGGCGACGCCGTCACTGGTCGTCCGCCGCTGCATCTTGTCGTAGAACTCGTAGCCGCGGATGTTCTTCAGGTGGTCGCCGACGAACTCGTAATGGCGGGCGACCGACTCGTAGTAGGCGCCGATGTAGCGGTACGAGAGCTCTTCGACGCGGCCGGCATCGTCGTCGCAATACGTCCAGTTGCAGAGCAATGGCGGCGGCGCTTCGGCGCCGTGGACGGTGCGGAAGACCTCGCGGTACGCTTCGAGGTCGATCAAGGTCTGCTTCCAGGGCTTTTGCGGGTTGATGAGCATGCCGATGCCGAGGCGGGCGATGATCGGCGATGACTCGGGCGACACGGCGGCCGCGTAGGTCCGGCCGCGAAACGACGCGAACGGCCGCGGGCGGATGTCGCGCCGGAGTTGCTTGATCAGGCGGCCGTCGTACTCGCAGTAGCCGCGCTCGAGCCCCTGCATGAGCATCTCGGTCGATTCCTCGAACAGCTCGCGGCTGTCGTTCTGGTCGACCCCCAGCCCTTCGAATTCGATGCGGCCCAGACCGCGGCCGAGGCCGAGGATGTAGCGGCCATTCGACATGTGGTCGAGCATCGCCACTTCCTCGGCGACGCGCATCGGATGGTGCCACGGCAGGACGACGACCATCGACCCGAGGCGGATGTGACGCGTACGCCCGGCGAAGTACGCCAGGTACTGCAGGACGTCCGGGCACATCGTGTAACTGGTAAAGTGGTGCTCGACGCCCCACAGCGAATCGAACCCGAGCGGCTCGGCCAGGTCGGCCAGCCGCATCTCGTGCGCGTAGACGTCCCGGTCGGTGCGCCCCTCCCCTTCCCCCTGAAAGATCACTCCAGTGCCGACGTGCATCACTCTTTCCTACCGCACCGGGTGTGTACCACAAAGCCACCCGACCGCTCGGCACTGACCATGCTTCCGCCTCGCCTTTTCTACGGCGCGTTGAACAGCTCGACCACCGTGTGCAGGAACTGGGCGGCGGGCGCCCCGTCGAGCAGCCGGTGATCGAACGTGAGGCTGAGCGTCATCACGGCCCGCCGGGCGATCTCGTCGCCCACGTACAGCGGCCGCTCGACGATGCGCCCCATGCCGAGAATCGCCGGCTCGCCGGGGTTGATGATCGGCGTGAAGCCGTCGATGCCGTACGCGCCGAGGTTGGTGATGGTGAAGGTGCCGGCCGTGACGTCGTCGACCGCCAGGCGGCCGTCGCGGGCCTTCTCGACGAGCGCGCGGTTGGCGGCCGCGATCTCGCCGAGGTTCAGCCGGTCGGCGCCGCGGATCACCGGGACGATCAACCCATCGTCGAGCGAAACGGCGACGCCGATGTTGATCTCCTCGACGGGCGCGAAATCGTCCCCGTCCGCCCGCACCATGAAGCGGGGATGGCGCGGCAGCGCGCGCGCCACCGCGTACACGATGAGATCCGTGTACGTGAACGGCGTGTCCGCTTTGGTCCGATTGCGAAACGCGACGGCGCCGGTGACGTCGGCCTCGGTGGTGAGCGTGAGCTGCGCCGAGTGCTGAAGGCTGCGCATCATGCGCTCGGCGATCGCGCGCCGCATGCGCTGCGCCGCCGCCCCGGCGCGCGGCACCGCGGCTAGCGCGCTCGGGGACGGCTCGCCCGCGGCCG
>JBFXHX010000032.1:6626-13145 GCA_050176585.1 Binatia bacterium | reverse complement strand
GGCGACGACGGGGCGGCGCGCTCGACGTCTTCGCGCGTGACGCGCCCGCCCGGGCCCGAGCCGACGACGCGCGCGAGGTCGACGCCGAGCTCCGCCGCCCGGCGCTTGGCGAGCGGACTGACGGCGCGGCGTTCGCCGGCCGCCGACCCGGCCGGCATCGCCGGCGGCGCGTCGGGCCGCGCCGGAGCCGCTGGCGCGACCGCGGCATGGCCGGCAGCTCCGGCGCGATAGCGGGCGGCGACCGCGCGCGGGTCCTCGCCGTCGATGGCGATGATCGCGACGACGTTCCCGCACGGCACCACCGACTGCTCGCCGTGCAGAAAGGCGGCCAGCACGCCGGCCTGCGGTGCCTCGATCTCGGCGTTGACTTTTTCCGTCTCGATCTCGCAGAGGGGCTCGCCGACGGCGACGCGGTCGCCCGCCGATTTGAGGACACGCGTGATCGTGGCCTCATCCATACGCCCGTACTTGGGCATGATCACTTCGATCGCCATCGCGCGCGCCGCCCTCCGCTCGCTTGCTGCCGCCCGTCGTTCACCCGCAGATTTCGCGCACTGCGGCGGCGATCCGCTTCTCGTCGGGAATCACGGCGCGCTCCAATACCGGGCTGAACGGAAGGGGCGTGTCCAGCGACGCCACGCGCTTGATCGGCGCGTCGAGCAGATCGAAGCCCTTTTCGGCGACGGTCGCCGCGATCTCGCTGGCCGCGCTACCGCGCAAATGCGCCTCGTCGACGACGACGAGCCGGCTGGTCTTGGCCACCGAGGCGAGGATCGCTTCTTCATCCAACGGAATCAGCGTGCGGGGGTCCAATACCTCCGCGCTGATGCCGTCTTGCGCCAACTCCTCGGCGACTTTGAGCGCCTTGCGCACCATCGCGCCAATCGCGACGATCGTCACGTCGGTGCCCGCGCGTTTCACCGCCGCCTTGCCGAGGGGAATCAGCAGCTCGCCGTCCGGCACGTCTTCCTTGCTCTGGTTCAGCGTGAAGTGGCTGAACACCACCACCGGGTTGTCGTCGCGGATCGCGCTCTTCACCAGCCCCTTCACGTCTATGGGACTCGACGGGGTTGCGATCTTCAAGCCGGCCACGCCGAGCAGCTGGCTGTAGACCGTCTCCGAGTGCTGCCCGCCGTTGCTGAGGCCGCCCGCATAGGCGACCAGGTACGTGACCGGCAGCCGGAGCTGGCCACCCGACATGTAGCGCAGCTTCGCCGCCTGGTTACACAACTGGTCGAACGCGCAGTAGAGGAACGGCGCGTACATGATGTCGCAGATCGGGCGCATCCCCGCGGCGGCGGCGCCCACGGCGGCGCCGACGAAAGCGGCTTCGGTGATCGGCGTGTCGCGGATGCGCTCGGTGCCGAAGCGATCGGCGAGCCCGGGCGTCACGCCCATCCCGCCCGACACGATGTCTTCCCCGAGCATGAACACCAGGGGATCCCGCTCCATCTCCTCCGCGATCGCCTGGTTGAGTGCCTGCACGTATTTCAACACCGCCACGATGCACCTTCCTTTACGCGTAGACGTCGCGTGTGGCGTCGGCGGGATCGGGCAGCGGGCTGGCCTTCCCGAACTCCACCGCCGCGTTCACTTCCTCGGCCACCTCCGCCGCGATCTGCTCGAGCTCGGCGCGCGTGAGTTTCTTCTCCGCCACGACGAGCTGCTCGAAGCGCAGCAACGGACAGCGCTGCTTCCAGTCGTCGATCTCGCGGTTGGTCCGGTAGTACTCCTCCTTGAGGAACTTGTTCTCGCCGACCACGTGGCCTTCCCAGCGGTACGTCTTGCACTCGAGCAGCGTCGGCCCGTCGCCCGCCCGCGCACGCGCAACGGATTCGCTGGCGCGCGCATACACGTCGAACACGTCGTTCCCATCGACGATGGCGCCGGGCATGCCGTAGCCTTGGGCGCGGCTGGCGATGTCCTCCACCGAGGTGGTCTTCGTCGAAGCGCTCCACTGGCCGAAGCCATTGTTCTCGCAGACGTACATGATCGGCAGCTTCCAGATCGCGGCGAGGTTCAGCGATTCGTGGAACGTCCCCTGGTTGGCCGCGCCATCGCCGAAGAAGCAGACCGCGACGTCGTCCCGCCCTTGCATCTTCGCCGCCAGCGCCAGGCCGGTCGCGACCGGCAAGCCGCCGCCGACGATGCCGTTGGCGCAGATGAATCCATTGGCCGGATCGCTCAAGTGCATCTCGCCGGATTTGCCTTTGCAGTAGCCGGTCGCCTTGCCCATGATCTCCGCCATCGCGCGGTCGAGCCGGCTGCCCTTGGCGAGAAAGTGCGCGTGCGCGCGATGCGTGGAGGTCACCTTGTCGGTGGTGCGCAACACGGCGCCCACGCCGGCGGCGATCGCTTCTTCGCCCAAGGACACGTGCGTGAAGCCGGGGATCTGCGCCGAAAGGGTCAGGTCACGCACCATGCTGTCGAACTGCCGCAGGCGCTGCATGGTGCGATAGAGCTCGAGCAGTTGCTCCTTGCCGATGTCCATTCGATCCTCCGTTCGGCGGGTTCGCGCTCCGCGCCGGCGCTACGGGCTTCAGCGTCCATTTCTTCTCGAACGAGCGTGGGCTCGAGCTACCGGAGTCGACGCGCGCGCCCGCGGTAGGCGTGCACCCGACGCACCTGCTCGTTTCGAATTCCTGCAGTCCCTCGAACGATCCACGCGCACTTGACGCGCGCCGAGCCATCGCACGGCACCAAACGCGATGCAACGGTTGCCGCGTGCCTCAGTTGCCGCGTCGGTCGATACAGAGGCGCGCCATCTCCGAATGTAGCGCCGCGCCTGCAGCGGCCGGTGCCTCCGCAATTGCGCGACGCGCGGGCGCATTCCTCCGAGTGTCGCGGGCACGACGCCCGTGGCGCCGTGTACAGCAGTTTGCCGGTGTCGTACGTTGCGATCAGGAGCTCCGGGGACGTCCGACGCGTACGCGGTGTTCGCCGAAGCGCTGGAGATGCTCTCCGGCTATGGGCCCGATCTGGGCAACGGCTTCACCAACCACGCGCCGATGGTCGTCGAGGCGCTCTGCGCTCGGCCGCCCGAGCTCCGTGCTCCCACGCTCGAAGGCTATCGCGCGCGGATGCTGCCGCGCCCCGCGGCCACCAGCAGGTTCGCGCCGACCAATGGCGGGCCGCGCTCGCAGACGAGCAGCGCTTCGCCGATTGGAGCGCCTTTTTCAGTGAAGAGCTGCGGGACAACCCGTGGCGCGCGGTCGTGCGGCGCTGGACCGCCCGCCTGGCGCCGGGCGTGTCCGCCGCGGCGACGCACGGCGTGATCCGGGTCGGGCACGCGGTCCGCGCGCTCGCGGCCGGCACCTCGCCGATGCGCCTGGCCAGCCTGGCCGATGGGCTCGCGTACTGGGCGGCCACGTACCAGGAGCTCCCAGTGCGCGAGGTCGCGGGAGCGCCCACCTGGCGACCGCGCGATGCCATCACTCGGGTGGCGCTCGTTCCACCCGAGCGGCGCCGGTTCGCCGGAACGATCGGGTCCTCACTGGAAGCCCTGGCGGACTGGCCCGATTGCGCGACCGCAATCGGACTGCTCGACGTCAGCGGTGATCTGGCCGCGCTCACCTCGGAGCTCGCCGAGGTGTTTGCGCGCGTCTATCTCGCCAATGCCCGCGACGCGCTGAGCGCGATCGTGTTCATCCACGCGGTGACCAGCACCGCCGCGGTGAGCCACATCCGCCCATATCTCGACGTTGCGGGCGCGCGCGCTCTGGTGCGGTTCGTTTGGCAGGCCGGGTGCGGACTCTTCGCCGCGTTCGGCAGCGCGGGACCCGCAGCCGCGCACCCGGGATCGACGCGCGCGCATGGCACTGCGCTCATCGACCTCGCGATCGAGCAGGGAGATGAGCACGGCATCAAATTCACCGAGGCGTGTCTGCACCAGGATGCACTGGCGCCGTCGGCCGTGTACCCCGCTGCCGCGCGGCACGCGCTCGGCCTGCTGCGGAGCGCGTGAGCGATACGACGGCAGAGGGGCCAACGCGGAGAGCTCGCGCAGGCAATTGCACAGCGCGGCGACGCGCCTCAACGTCTCTGCGGTGAGCGGCGCGTTCTACATGGCGCGCGCCGCGACTTGCGCTTTCTTCTCCGTCTCCGACTGCCGCCTGAAGAACGAGCCGATCCGCTCTCGCAATTTGGCGAACGCCGACTCGGTATCCTGATCGCCTTTCAGCTGCTTCTTCAGGTCTTCGATCGAGCTGTTCAGGGCTTGGTACTCGGGATCCTTACCCGCGTACCCGAGCTCCCTGGCGCGCTCCAGCTCGTGCTCCGCGAGCTCCAACAGCTTGGTCGCCTTCTCCTTGTCCTTGTCGCGCAGCGCCTGCGCATCTGCCACGGCCTCCTGGGCAACGGCGATCGGCAGCGGCGTGACGTGATCGACGATCACCAGCGTGTTGAGCGCTGTCAGCAGGACGGCGGTGGCCTCCTCGGTCATGTTCTGGTCGAGCAAACGCGCTGCCTCCGTCATGGCCACCGGATATGTCGCCAACGGCAGCGTGTAGGTGCGCACGCGAATCTCGCTCACCAGGTTCTGCAGCACCGCACGCGCGGCGGGAAAATCCCGGTCGTCCACGGCGGTCTCGGCCGCATCGGCGAGTGCGTGGATCGCCTCGATGTCCAGCGGCGCGAGATCGATGGCCTCGACCTCCAACTTGACCGGAATGAGCGCGTTCTTGGGGTTCCGCGCCAGGAGCACGTTGATCTTCCCGGTCGCGCGCTCGAGCGCGGCAATGGCTTCGTCCTTCTTGCCCGCGGCGATCAGCTCGAGGGCCTTCTCGCTCTCATCGATGGCCGCTATGGCGTCCTGATCGAGGCTTCTCTGCGCCTGCTCCTCGGCTTGACGCCGACGCGACTCGACATCGACCTTGACGAGGCCGTGCGCGGGGGCGACCTCACCGCCCGCCGTTCCCGGAGCCGCGAGCGCGGGCGCCTGGCCCTGCGACCCGCGGCCGGGCGGCTGTCCCGCCGCGCCCTTCTGGGGCGCCTGCTGCGCTTCCGGCGCCATCTGCGCTCCGACGCCGGCCGCGCCGGAGCCAGGCCGTTCCACCTGTGATCCAGCGCCCGCATCGGGCTGTGGGGCGGCCGGCGCCGGCGCGCCGCGGGTCTCGCTCGCGCCCATACCGACGAGCATTATGACGCCCAGCGATCTGGCTATCGCGCTCACCAGGACGTGGCCAGGGTGATTCCGCGTGTTCTTCATGACGCAACTACCTTCCCTGAATTCTCGCGAGCTATGCTTCCTCGAGCTTGCGGGCGACCTCGCTGTGCTCGCCCCGTACCCGTATCGTTTCGCCGTCTTTCAGCTTCACTTGGCTGATCTCGAGAGGGGCGTTGGGGTCCGGACGCACGGAGACCACGTAGATGGGATTGATGTAGACGGGCGTGCCGGAAACGCTGTCGATGAACTCGACAATCATGACGACCTCCCTTGACACCGCTCGGCCGGTCAGCAGCTGCAGAACGCCGCAATCGCGCTCAAACAGTTCGCGCTGCAGCAAGTACCGTGCACGCCATCAGCTGGCGCCGCGGGAGTCTGAAAGCGCCCGCGCGCAGGCGCGATGCGGGTCGGAAGCGTCCGATTAACGGACGTCTTCGGACACCGCCATACGGACGCCAGTCGCACGGCCCCGGCTGTCCGACATGCGCGTTAGGAAAGGTGGATGGACAAGCGGTTACGCCGTTCGGGAGCTCGTCGCGATCGCCCGCGAGCGCGGCGCGGAGTCGTCGCCGCTTGCGCCGCCCCGGACCCGGCTGGGCGACACGTGTGCTCTTCGCGCCACGGCTGCTGACGGCTGCGTCGAAGCGCCCGCCCGAAAGCACGCGCCCGCAGCCGATCCGCAGGGCCCCGATCGCCCGGTCGGGCTCGAGTCAGTGGCGCAAGTAGGGTCTGACTTCTTCCGGAGCTTCCATTGCCACCTGATCGACGTAGCACCACGCCCAGTCCTCACCAGGCTCGTACGAGGCAATCACCGGATGCGTCGTCTTGTGGAAATGCTTGGTGGCGTGGCGCTGTGGCGAGCTGTCGCAACAGCCCACATGGCCACACGACAAGCACAGGCGCAGGTGCACCCATGGCGTGCCGAGGATCAGGCACTCTTCACATCCGTCCGTATGGGGTGGAACCGGCTCGACTTCGTTCACGTGCGCACATGTCATCAGGCACCCTCCGGACCAGCCGTTCACTGGTCAATGCGCATCTGTTTCAGACACCTCGCGGCGCCGAACCCTCGTCCAGCGCTCCATCGCGAGCAGCACGCCGAGGACGAACAGCAACCCGCTGAGCGCGAACAAGCGAACCCACTCGAATTCTCCCGCCCCCTTGATGATCACCTCGCGGAGCGTGCTGACCAGCGCGACCTCGATCGTCAGCGCGACCGAGATGCGATGCTCGCGCAGGTAGAAGATGAGCAACCGATAGACCTCCGCGAGGATCAGCACGACGACGATTTCCGACAGCAGGGCCGAGGGTGCCGCCTGGTCGATGAATGCCATCACGGCCAGACGCTTGAGCGC
>JBFXHX010000032.1:0-6526 GCA_050176585.1 Binatia bacterium | reverse complement strand
CAGCGAAGCGGCCGGGAACTGCCCGAGCTGCGGGTCCACCGGGCCCAGCACGGCATGGGGCGACATCACGATCTCGTCGGCCGCAAGCGCGATCAGCGTCCCGCCGGACATCGCATAGTGCGGCACGAACACCGTTACCTTTCCCTTGTGGTTCTGCACGGCGCGCGCGATCTGCAGCGCCGCGAGGACCAGCCCACCCGGCGTATGGAGGACGATGTCGATCGGCACCTGCGGCTCGGTGAGCTCACACGCGCGCAGCACGCTCTCGGCATCATCGATATCGATATAGCGCATGACGGGAAACCCGAGCAGGCTCATGGTCTCCTGCCGGTGCACCAACAAGATCACGCGCGATTTGCGCCGCTGCTCCAGCCGGGCCAGCAGTCGTTGGCGCGCCGCCTCGAGCAGCCGCTGCCGCAGCACGGGCTGCAGCGCCGAGAACAAAAAGAACAACCAGATGAGTTGTGCCACATCCATCGCAGCATCCTTTCTCGTCAGCTCGGTTCGCCTATCTCCGATCTCGGCCGCTTTACCCGGCCCAGGCGCGCTCCACCGCGTACTCGTCGGGATGGAACTCCCGTGGGCGTCTGCGCCGAGGCAGCAGGAACACCGGATGTGCGAGCGCCCCGACCGCGAACCCACCGACGTGAGCCCACCACGCGACACCGCCGAGAGCCGACGGACCCAGGCCCGCCAGCGTGCCGCTGAGGAGCTGGCTGACAAACCAGATGAAGAGGTAGGTCACCGCGGGCACGTCGAAGAAGTACGGCCAGAAGAACACCGGCAACACGGTGATCACGCGCGCGTATGGAAACAGGGCGAAGTACGCGCCCAGAACGCCCGAGATCGCACCGGAGGCACCGACGGTCGGGAGCGTCGACCCGCTGTTGAGCGCGCAGTGCGCGACGGAGGCCGCCACGCCGGTGAGCAGGTAGAACAGCAGAAAACGGCCCGGACCCATACGGTCTTCGACGTTGTCCCCGAAGATCCAGAGCATCCACATGTTGCCGATGAGGTGCCCCCATCCACCGTGCAGGAACATGCTGGTCAGGAACGGCAGGCCCGGCGCGGGAGAGCTGGACACACCGGCCCAGTCACGCGCCGGCACCACGCCGAAATCGTACACGAAACGCTCGAGTTGCTCGGGACCGAGCGACACCTCATAGACGAATACGAGCGCGTTGACGGCGATCAGCGCCCAGGTAACGATCGGCTCGTTGCGGCTCGGGATGGTGTCGCGGATCGGGATCACGTTCGAGCCTCCTTTCAATGCGCGGGTCCCGGCGTCGCTCGCGCGCGGTTCACTCACCGATGCCGGGAGCTCCCCGCGCCGTCGCTTCCGCCTCGAAACGAACCGAGGCTCGGTGGGTTACGCGGATCACGTTCCGCTGCTGATCTCGATGTGCTTCAGCTTCGCTCCGGGGCGCTTGGGCAGCAGCAGTGTCAACACGCCGTTGGTGAGCATCGCCTTGGCACGGTCCGCGTCGACGTCGCCGGGCAGGATGAAGGTACGGGAGAACGCGCCGTACGCGCGTTCGAGCACGAGGTAGTTCTCGTCTTCCTTCTTCGGCTCGGGTCGGCGCTCGCCGCTAATCGTCAAGCGGTTCCCGGCCAGTGAGACATGTACGTCCGCTTCGGTCATGCCCGGCAGGTCGGCCTCGATGATCAGGCCGTCCTTCGTCTCCTTGACGTCGAAGCTCGGGACGAATCCCGGCGCCTCCCAGGCGGGCAGCACGGCGGCGTCGCGCGGATCCCACTGCAACAGCTCGCGCATCACGCTGAAGGGATCGCGCCTGTAAGGCGCTGTGACGGGAGAGGTGAGCTGTCGAGTCCCACTGGGATCAGCCATGCCTCCTCCTCTTGTGGCCGACCGCCGGCGGGCGATACAGGCGCCGCGCGCGGACGTCCAGTTCCGCGACCGCGGCCGTCGGGCCGCCGTTATCTCCGGCCCACTGCGACTCCCAGCGATGGATGCAGGCGCGGACGTAATCCGGCTCGAGTCCGAGCTTTTCGCAGAGCGGAACGAACGCGAACGGCCACGTCTCGTCATCGGAGGTGAACCACTGCTCCGATTCGCGGGCGAGACGCCGACTGCGCCGATCACGGCGATGGCGGCGGTTTTGGAAACAGCGAAGCGCTTCCTTCAACACCGCCAGCATGAGACGGGTTTCCGGGCGCGGGCCGTCGTACCTTAGCGATCTGGGGAAACCCGAGAGCGGCACCGCCGGCACATACGGCCCGATCACCTGCTCCGCGCCCGGCCGATGTTGGGGCACGCGCGCCTGTGCTCGAAAAGGCATACGGCGCACTGTACGAGCAACGGCCGGGCCAGCCCGGGTGCGGCAGTGCGCCGGTGGGGAACGCCGGCAGACGCGACCCCGAGAGAAGCGTCCGACGCGTCCGAAAATCGGACGGGTCAGGCCCGTCCGCGCCGGAGCGAGCTCAGGCAATGGCCCGTTGCAGCCGCCGCATGATCTCCGCTTTCGGCTGCACACCGACGATGCGGTCCACCTCGCGGCCCCCCTTGATCACCAGCAGAGTCGGGATGCTGCGCAGGTTGAAGCGCGCCGCGGTGGCCGGATTCTCGTCCACGTTGAGCTTCGCCACCCGCACACGGCCGGCCATTTCCGACGCCAGCTCGTCGATCACCGGCGCCACCATGCGGCACGGAGCGCACCACGGGGCCCAGGCGTCGACCAAGGCAGGCAATGGCGATCGCTCGATCTCGGAGGAGAAGGTTTGATCGGTCACCGTGACGGGTGTGGCAGCCACGGGCAGCCGGGCTTTGCAGCGCCCGCATTTTGGCGCGAGCCCCTGGCGAACTTTGTCCGGCGGAATCCGGTTGGTGGTGCCACACGCCGGGCAGCGGATCAGCAGCGGATCACTCATAGGATCTCCACAATGCCGGCGACTTCATCGCCAAGACACCCGTTCGGCCGGTCATCCGCGTCGGCGCCGGCCCGGTCGACGCGGATGGCCGCTCAGTGCAACCATGGGTCTTAGCAACGCATACACCGCAGATCGCGCGCGAACGGGCTGCGGCGCGGCGGCGCGGTTTGCGCGCAGTTTCGGCGTACGACTTTCGAACGTGTCGAACGCTCGCGGTCTGGTCGTAGCTCCTCGGCCGACAATGCCAGGGATTCGTCGCCATGCGCCCGTCCGCTGGCGCGCCCATTGCTCCGGTCCATTGCGCATCAGCACGGCCGGACGCGAACCGATGACCACCAGATGCACCGCGCTCGATCGGGCCAAGTAGATGTGCACTACGACCACGATCAACAGGTTACCATGAAACAGCCGCTGCGGAGTGTCAGGTCGCGGCAACCGGCAGCGGTTCGCGCGGCGCAGGCGACCACAGGCGAACTCGCCGCACGCCTGCACGGCGCCTGGGGCGCGCATTGCGAACAACTCGGAGGATACTCCATGAATCGTTCACTGATCTGTGTGCATTGCGGCAGCTTCGTCGTGCTCGAAACCGGATCGGACCGGTTCGGCACGCGGCTGCTCACGCACCTCGTCGGGCTCCACGGAGGGCTGGTGAGCTTCGATGCGCTGCCGCGCTGGGCGGAGCTCTTCGAGCACTTCCGCGTCGTGCCTCAACACTACCCGTCGGTTCCTCGCGTGCTGCACGCGTGAGAGCAGTCGGGCGACCGAGCCGCGGCGGCCGCACGCCGACTCGTCGCCCGCGGTAGCGCGAACGGTCCGGCGCGGACCAGCGGGTTCGCGCCGCGAAAGTACGCTGAAGGGAGAGACGCATCATGGCAACTGCCGCGACAAAGACCCTGACCGAAGACGAGCGCATTCAGCGCGACGTGATCGCGGAGCTCAAGTGGGATGCCCGGGTCTCGCCCGCCGAGATCGGCGTCGTGGTCAAGGACGGCGTCGTCACCCTCACCGGCTGGGTCGACTCGTACACGAAGAAATGGGCGGCTGAAGAGGCGGCGTACCGCGTGCGCGGCGTCAAGGCCGTCGCCAACGACATCGAGGTCCGCCTGCCCAGCTCCTCCGAGCGCACCGACGCCGATCTCGCGGCGGCAGCGGTTCGTGCCCTGGAGTGGGACGCGATGCTGTCCACGCAGAACATCCGCGTCACCGTTTCGAAAGGGTGGGTGACGCTCAGGGGGGAGGTCGAATGGCAGCACCAGAAAGAAGACGCCGAGCGCGTCGTACGGCGCCTGACCGGAGTGCGCGGCGTGACCAACCTCATCACGGTGAAACCCAAGGTGACACCCGCAGAAATCAAGCAGAAGATCGAGGAGGCGCTGGTGCGCAGCGTTAAGACCGACGCGGAGCGCATCACCGTGGAGGTCCACGGGGGCAAGGTGATTCTCAAAGGGACGGTCCGCTCCTGGGCAGAGAAAGACGAAGCCGAGCGGGCGGCGTGGATGGCCCCCGGAGTGACAGCGGTCGAGAACCAGATACGGGTGGCGTACGAGCCGTGACCTTCGGCAGGGACCGGATGCATCGGCCGGCGCGGCGCTCGGCGCGGATCGCTCGCGTCCGCGCGCGCCGCACGCAACCGCATCGCCGCGGCGCTGCGAGCGGCAAAAGGGAGGCACTAATGCGCATAGCTGGAACCGTCGACATCGACACGTTGGTCCGGAACTGGTGGGTGGTGCTGTTGCGCGGCATCGCCGGCATCGCCTTCGCCGTCATCACCTTCATCGCCCCGGAGATCTCGCTGACGGCACTCGTCTTGGTATTCGGCGCGTACGCGCTGATTGACGGCGTGCTCATGATCATCACCGCCATTCGCCGCCGGGGGGGAGCCGCGCGCTGGTGGATGCTGCTGCTCGCCGGTCTGGCGGGCGTCGGGATCGCCGCGATCACAGTGCTCTCGCCGCGCATCACGGCGCTCGCGCTGGTGTACTTGGTCGCCTTGTGGGCGCTGGTGACGGGTGGGCTCGAGATCGCGGCGGCCGTCCGCTTGCGGAAAGTGATTCGCGGCGAGTGGCTGTTGGTCCTGAGCGGAGTCGCCGCGGTCGCGCTCGGTGTGTTGCTCATGCTGTTCCCCGATGCCGGTGCCATCGCGCTCGTACTCTGGATCGGCGCGTACGCCTTCGTCACCGGAGTGCTGCTGGTCGCGCTCGGGCTGCGATTGCGCTCGTGGGCGAAGGCGCGATCGCAACCCGGTGGGTACGGGAGCCGATTGACGATGCCGACCCCGCAACACGGGTGAGGCAACCCGCCCATATGCGACATCGCCCGCGCCGCTGATCGACCCTGATCGCGGCGCGTGCGATCTCGTGGTCGAGAGCGGGTGGCGACCGGACTGGGCCACCGCGCACGTCCGATAATCGCCTTGCCAGTCGAGCTGCGCTCTTCGCCTCGGAGCAGCGCCGGGCGGGGCAGGCGGCGCCTTGGCACGCGCGGCAGAAGCAGCGGCCGCCGACGCATCGGGCAGAGACAATGTGCTTACCCCGCGTGCCACCGCGCTCATACCAAGGTGTAACTACACAGCGCCGGGACCGGGTGTAATGCTGACGTCACGCACGAATGGATGAACCGGCATCACGCGGCAGAGCTGGGAAAGTGGTCGTGATCGAGGACGACGAATCGCTGCGCGGCTCCATTCGCGACCTGCTGCGAGCTCTCGGATTCGATGTCGAGGCGTTCGCCTCGGCGGAGGAGTTCCTGGATGGCACAGCCGACAGCGACCGCGCCTGCCTGATCCTGGATGTGCGGCTCGCGGGCTTGAGCGGTTTCGACCTGCAGCGAGAGCTCCTGGCGACCGGAGCGCGGCCGAACACCATCTTCATCAGCGGCCACTATGACCCGGCGGGGGAGCACGAGGCCGTGAGCCTGGGCGCGATCGCCTGTCTCCGCAAGCCATTCTCCGCGCAAGCGCTCATCGCTCTCGTCCGCTCGGCGCTCGATCGGGCGGACGACGCCGTGCCGCACGAAGACCGTGTGGGCACGGCCGAAACAAGGAGAACAGCACAGCCCGGCGGCCGTCACGGCCGAGACCGACTGTGAGGAGGAGCATGCATAGAGTATCGAATCACGCCGTCGGAGCCGCCCACATCGGCCCCGGGAGCGAGCCTCGCGACGAGTTCGCACACATCGTCGGCCGGAGCGCTGGCCTGCGGCAGGCGGTGCAGAAGGCCCGCCTACTGGCGGAGGTGGGCTCGCCGGTGCTGGTGCTCGGGGAGACCGGCGTCGGGAAAGAGGTGTTCACGCGCGCCATTCACCGCAGCGGCCGCCACGCATACGGGCCCTTTGTCGCGTTGAACTGCGGCAGCCTACCGCGGGATCTGCTCGCGAGCGAGCTGTTCGGCTACGTCGAAGGAGCATTCACCGGGGCGCGGCGATCCGGCATGGCCGGCAAGATCGAAGCCGCGCACGGCGGCACATTGTTCCTGGACGAGATCGCGGAGATGCCGCTGGACCTCCAGCCGTATCTGCTGCGCGTACTCGAGGGAGGTGAAGTGTACCGCCTCGGGTGCAACAAGCCGCACACCGTGGAGTTCCGGCTCATCGCGGCCTGCAACCGCGATTTGCGCTCGGAGGTGACGGCGGGGCGGTT
>JBFXHX010000031.1:21821-47162 GCA_050176585.1 Binatia bacterium | reverse complement strand
ACTCAGCGCTGGAGCTGGAACCACTCCGCGGTGCGGCGCAAGCCCTCGCCGAGTGGGGTTTCGGCGCGCACGCCCAGCACCCGATGCATCTTGGTCACGTCGGGCACGCGCCGGCCGATGTCCTCGTAGCTGTTGCCGTAGATCGCGGTCTGCGGGACGAACTGGATGCGGCTCGTCGACCCGGTCACGGCGATGATGCGCTCGGCGAGCTCCAAAATCGTGCTCTCCACATCGGTGCCGATGTTGAAGGCCTGTCCCTCCGTACCGCGGCCGATACCAGCGGCCACCGTCGCGCGCACGGCATCGTCGATGTAGGTGAAACAGCGGGTCTGCTGGCCGTCGCCGATCACGGTCACGGGCTCGCCGCGCAGTGCCTGGCCCAGGAAGATCGTGATCACGCGCCCGACGTCGAGGCGATCGAGGCGAGGGCCGTAGACGTTGAAGTAGCGCAGGATCGTCACCGGCAGCCCCATCGCGTGGTAGGCGAAACAGAAGTGTTCGCCGACCGCCTTCGAGGTCGAGTAGCACCAGCGGTCGATGCTCGTGGAGCCGAGCACGCGATCGTCGTCCTCGCGCCAGGGCACGTTCGGGTTGCGGCCGTACACCTCCGAGGTGGAGCTGAAGACGACCTTCTTCTGGTGCTTGAACGCGAGCTTCAGCACCGCCTGGGTGCCGTTCACGTTGACGTTCAGGACCTCGAACGGATCGCCGACATAGTGCTCGACGCCCACGACCGCAGCCAGATGGTAGACGAGATCGACCTTGGCGATCAGCCCATCCACGATGTCGAGATCGAAGATGCTGTCGCGGACGTAGTGGAATCCCGGCTGTCCCATCAGGTGGCGAGCCTTCGCGACGGAGCCGTTGTCGAGCACGAACACCTCGTCGCCGCGCGCGAGAAACGCATCGGCGAGGTGCGAGCCGACGAAGCCCGCGCCACCGGTGATCAGGACCTTCATGCCAGTACCACTCCTTCTCCGACGTCATGATCGCGCGCCCATTCAGTTGCGCGCTGTTCAGCGCCATCGGCCGGTTGCACGCTGAGCGCGCGCAGGAGGCCGGCACCGGTCTGTACGACCATGCCCTCGTCCAGCGCCACGACGGTGCCGGGCGCCGGGGGCGGCTCCCCCGCGGTCGACGCGACCTGGGCCGCCCAGACGTACAGCGGGCGGCCGCGCCAGTGCGTGAACGCGCCCGGATATGGATGCGTCACAGCGCGCACCAGGTTGTAAATCTCGCGGGCGCTCTGTCCCCAATCGATGCGGCCGTCGGCCGGCGTACGGCCGCCGAAGTAGCTGCCCGCCGCGAGGTCCATCGGCCGGCGCGGCGCGGTGTCCGCGCAGAGGTGCGGATACATTTCGCGCAGCAGTTCCTCGGCGGCAGCGGTCTGCTTGCGGTACAGGGTGATGGCCGTGTCGTCGTCGTCGATCGGTACGCGGCGCTGCGCGACGATGTCCCCGGCATCCGCGCGCGCGACCATGTGGTGCAGGGTGACGCCGGTCTCGCTCTCGCCGTGGACCAGCACCCAGTTGGTCGGCGCGCGCCCGCGGTATTTTGGCAACAGGGATCCATGCAGGTTGAGCGCCGCGCGCCGCGCGGTGGCGAGCACGGCGGGCGGGAGCAGGCGCCGATAATAGAAGGAGAAGAGGAAATCCGGCTCCCACCCGCGCAGGCGGTCGAGCCACGCCGGCGTGTCGAGTTGCTCGTCCGTAAACACCGGCAGCCCACGGCCGCTCGCCAGCTCGTGCACCGAGCGGAACCAGCGCTGCTCGTTCGGATCAGCGGCGTGCGTGAACACCGCCGCGACGTCGGCACCGAGATCGAGCAAAGTGGCGAGGCATGCGTACCCGAGGTCGGAATAGGCGAACACCACGGTCCGCATGGTCAGCGCAGCACCTGCCCGTTCCGGTACACCGCCCGGACCCGGTACGAGGGCCGGTGGCGCACTTCGAGGTAGATGCGGCCGATGTACTCGCCGACCAGGCCGACGGCCAGGATCAATACGCCGAGAAAAACGAACAGGATGGCGAACAGCGTGAACACGCCCTCCACCTCGGGGCCGACGATCAGCCGGCGGATGAAGAGAAACGCGGCGAAAGCGAGGCCCACGAGCGCGACGAAGATCCCCGCCACGGATACGAGCTGAATCGGCAACAGCGAGAAACCGGTGAGCAGGTCGAAACCCAGCCGCATGAGCTTGAGCGGGCGGTACTTCGACTGCCCCGCGCGCCGTTCCGCATGCGCCACCTCTATTTCGGTGGTGTGGCGCGCCATCGCGTTGGCCAGCGCCGGGATGAACAGCGACCGCTCATCGCACTCCACGATCTGCTGGACGATCTCGCGCCGGTACGCGCGCAGCATGCATCCGTAGTCGCGCATGGCGACGCCGACCGCCGCGGCGGTCGCGCGGTTGACGGCCGCGGACAAGAGGCGGCGCGCCCACGGGTCCTGGCGGTTCTCGCGCCAGCTGCCGACCACCTCGTAGCCCGCCTCGATGTGCTCGACCAGCCGCGGAATCTCCTCCGGCGGGTTCTGCAAGTCGGCGTCGAGCGTCACGACGATGGCGCCCCGGCAGTTCGCGAAGCCGGCGAGCACGGCCGCGTGTTGGCCCGAGTTGCGGCTCAGCTCGATCACCGCGACTCGCGGATCCCGCGCCGAGATGGCGCGCAGCATCGAGAGGGAGTCGTCCCGGCTCCCGTCGTCGACGTACAGCACCTCGCTGGACCGGCCGAGCCCGTCCAGCGTGCGCGCCAGTCGCTCGTGCAGCGCGGCGATGTTCGGCGACTCGTTGAAGATCGGCACGACGACCGAGACTTCCACGGTCGGTTCCTCAACTGGGCTGACACCGCCCACGGCCGCATAGTCGACCATATCGCGCCGCACTGCTTTCCCACCCCCGAGCGCGCCCGTGTGGCGGTACCGTTACCAAACCGCACGGATCACGGGATAGCGCTTATCAGACGAGTCGTAGCAAGAATATACATCGCGCTCACTCGCTGCCGGGCGCGGCCGCGCGCCCGCCGGACCGCGGCTGCAGGAACCACATGTGGTAGAACTCGGCGTCATTGAGCGAGGCGGGGTCGCGCGTCATTTGGAAGTCGTTCGTGCCGGGAACGAGGAACCGGCGGGGCACCGTCAATCCGACCTCGCCCCACCATTCGTCGGACCGCTCCGGGGCGACTAGGACTTCGTCCAGCGCGTGGCCATTCACCTCGACGGCGTAGGTCGCCGGGCCGGTATGGTCTATGCGCGCCACCAGCGCGAGGTCGCGGTCGGCGCGCACTCCGTGCACGCGCCACACGACCCGGTCGGGAACGCGCCGGCCGTTGTCCTCGACCTGTACGGCATCGAGCGGCGGCAGGTACCGCAAGAGCTTGGTATGCCAGCTCCGCGAAAACGGTGGCCGGGCTTCGGATTCCACGAATGCGTGCGCCTCCTCGGCGGCGTGATTGCCCCAGTCGAAGCGGTCGACGACCTTCCACCCGCGGAACCGATCGGGCAACGCATGCGGATGGGCGGCGGCGGCGATCTGCTCGGGATCGTAAAACACCAAACGCGGATCGGTCAGCCGCGGTTTCAGCGCCGGATCGAGCAGGGTGAAGTCGATGTAGTGCCCGTCCCGCACGCGCACACTGACCAGCTCGCCGTCCGGCTCCGGCGTAGTGACGCGCGCGCGCGGATATGTATTGGGGCTGACCCATTCGAGGATGACGTCTACGCCGCGCGCCCGGATCGCGCCGCGGTCCATCAACCAGTGCTCATGTCCCATGCGCCCGCGCCGGTGCGGATCGATCGGCATGCGTGCGATGGGCGCGTCGGTCAGGCCGTGCAGGTCCAGCGTGTGGCGGTCGCAAAAATACGGGATGATACCCGCCGAGGTGGTGGCGACGTGGACGTCGCGCGGCAACACGGCGTCGAACACGTGCGCTGCCGTGCGCCAGTCGTAGTGGCCGGCGTCGGCGTACCGGCGGAGTAAGCGGATCGTCTCCTGGCCGGGCACCCCGCGCGTCTGCGCCGCCGGAGTCGCGTCGACGGTCGCCCAGGTGAGCGCGCCGGCCGCGAGCGCGCCCGCGACCCAGCCGCCAAGCGGGCGCGCAAGGCGCTCACCGAAGGCCGCTGCCGCCACGACGATAGCCGGGTAGAGCACCCCCGATATCGGCGTGAGAAAGCGCCATTCCATGAAGTCGCCGCCCAAGCGGGCGACGTACAGGCACACGGCGACGGTGGCGAGCAGCGCGGCGTGCAGGAAGCGCCTCGCCAGGGGCGTCCGCGCCAACCCGGCGCCGGCGACCAGGACTGGCGTGAAGAGCCACAGGCGGTAAATCCAGCCGTAGAACGCCACGTACTCGATCCCGCGGCTCCAGAACGGCAGGTACGCGCCCTTCGCGTAGTACGTGTTCGGCAGCAGCGCGCCGTAGTACCAGAGCCGCCACGCCTGATACGGCGCGAAGATCAGCACCAGCGGTAACAACGGGACCAGCACCCGATGGCACCAGCTCCGCTCGCGGCGGATCTGCGCGCCATCGAGCAGCGCGACCGCGATGGCGAGGGCGGCGAAGATCACCACGCCGTCCGGCCGCGTCAGCATCAGCGCGACCGCGCTCGCGCCGGCGGCCAGAGGCGCCCAGCGGTGTCGGCGCGGATCGAGGGCCACGGCGGACACCGCGGCAATCGTGCAGAAGGTCACCAGCGGTGTCTCCATGCCGGAGACGAACCAGAGGTTGTAGGACCAGTGAAACGCCAGCGGCAGCGCGATCAGCGGCCCCGCCCACAAGCCCTCTGCCCATAGAGCCACGCCGAGGGCGATCAGCAGGCCGAACGATGCGATCCACAGCGCCGCCGATATCCCGTACATGAACGGCAGCGGATCTTCGGCGCCACTCGCGAGCGGCGCGGCCGCGAGCGCGGTCCACAGAAAGTTCGTGTACCCCTCGACGCGCTCCCCGGAGTTGTAGACCAGGCCCTCGCCGCGCACGAGATTGCGCGCGTAGCGAAAGCTCACGTAGGCGTCATCCTGCACCCAGCGCAGTTCCCACCAGTGTGGGAACTGCACGGCGAGTACCGCCAGCACGAGCCCGAGCTCGATCAGCAACACCGCACGCGCGCGCGCAGACCCGCCGGCCACCCGCCGGCTTGTAATCGGTTGTCGCGCCGAAGTGGAGAGCGCGCCCGAGCACGAAGCGCAGCGGCCGCGCGATGGGTGCCGCGCAACGCTGCGGCGCCTCTGGACACGGGGCCGCGAGCCGCCGCGACGATCACCACTGGCGCGCTCTCGCGGGGTTCACTTCCCGATGGACTCGCCCGCTCCGCCTGTCGTATTGCAGCCGGCACATGCCGAGCCATTCCGTCCCACCGGGACTGGCGGCAACGGCGCGTAGGCACAGCCGGCAGTCTCGAGTCCCAGCTGGCGAGCGGAATCCGCCGCAGGTGCAATGGGCGCGGCGCTGATCGCCGAAACGGCGGGGCGGCGCCTATTGGCCGCGGAGGCGGACTTCGTGCTCGCCGACCGCGGGGCGTTGGTCGCACGGCCGGTTCGGCGTGCAGAAGCGCGGCTCGCGTTCCAGGCGCTCGTCGGGCTGGCGCTGCTCGACGTCGCGGCGCTGGTCTTCCACGGCGCGGTGTCGGTCGTGGCGTCCCGCCTCTGGGCGCTGCACGGATGCGTAGTGCTGGCATGGCTCGGGTGGGCATTCGCGCGCAGCGCCTGGGAGGATGTGCGGCGTCGCGAACTCTGGCTGGTGCTGCCGATCGCGCTCGGTATACCGCTGTGCTTCTTCAACGTGGACGGCTACGGAGCGCTCAACAGCGAGTCGCTCTCCGAGCTGCAGCACGTGCTGGAACGGCTGCGACAGCCGGATTGGGGATACGCGGACATCTTCTGGGTGGACTATCCGACCCGCGGGTTACTGCCGAACATCCTCCCCACGCTGTTCGCTGGCATCTCTCCGCTCGCCTATCGCATCGGTTTCACCGTTCCCGTCTTTTGCGGCTTGCTGTTCTTCTACGCCGGGCTGCGCGCATATCTGGGCAGCAGCCGCTTCGCCGCCGCGCTCAGCGCCCTGGGCACGGCGATGCTGTTGACGTATCCGGTCGTGTGCACGGTCACGCGCACGTTCGAGATGGCGGTCAGCGCCTTCGCCTTCGGGCTCTGGGCGTTGGGCGCGCTGTTGCTCTGCGTCGCCCGGCCGAGCGCCGTCGGCGCGCTCGCGCTCGCCTGGACCGCAGGGCTCGTCGCGGCCGGCTTCACCACCGGGCTCGCACTGGTCGCGTTGCTCGCCTGCGCGATCGCGCTCTGGCTGGTGGCATCCGCCGCGCGCCAACAGTGGCACGTGGCCACCCTTGCCGGCGGGACGCTCGCGTACACTGCGATCGTCGGCTTCGGCATGTACATGCTGCGCGAGAGCGTCTTGCGGCCGAAGGACCTGAGCTGGGCGCAACAGGCCGCCAATTTCGTCAGCGCGCTGCAGATGGTCGCATCGCTCACCCCCGCGCCCGACACCAACTTCACCCCGGCGGTGTTGGTGCTGCCGACCATCCTCGCCGCCGTCTGGGCATTGGCCGGGCGCGGTGGACTGATCCCGTGGCTCGCAATCGTCTGGAGCCTCGGAGTGATATGGGCGAGCGTGAACCTGCATGGCAAGGTCGCTCCGGAGCTGCCGTTCGTCCTGTATCGGGTGATCGTGATCGTGCCGGTGGTGGTATTTTGCATCGTCCGCTTGGGCGCCGCGCTATTGAGCATGGGAGAGCGCGCACACGGGTTGCACCGCGCGCTGTTGGTCGGGACCGCCGGCGCCGTCACCGCCGGCGCGCTCGCGGCATATCAGCGGGCGAGCGTGTTCGTCCCGCTGGCGGCGCCGCTGGAGGCCGAGGTCATCGTCAAGCAGCTCGTCGCGCGGCTGCCGGATTACGGCCTGACGCCGTTCTCGGACGCGGTCGTGGTCGACAAGACGAAGAACTACGACCTGGAGCGGATCCCCGCTCTTACCTGGTACTTCCTTCCAGGCTGGACGCGCGCCGAGTCGGAACATCCATTCTTCGCCCACGACCCCGAGGAGCGACGACCGGGGATCGCCTACGTCATGCCCGGCGACCCGCTCATCGCCGAAACCCCCGCGCGGTACACGGTGGAGGCACGGACCCTGTCGATTCCGGTCGCTGCCGACCGGACGATCGAGGTCGTGCAACTGTTCTATCGCCCCAAGCCCGATGACACGGAACCCGGCGATCTGCCGTGACCACTCGGGCGCGCGGGACTCGGCGCCTCCGCCGCGCCTTCGCAACCGCGCGGATGTGCGCTCCCCGCGCCGGTTCTAGCGCGCCCGGATACGGACCGGGCGCTCGACGCGTGTGCCCGGGGCTCCCCTTGCCGGGTCGTTGACAGAGCGGTCCGAGCTCCGGATGCTGGCGGCGATGCGACAGCGCGCCGCCAGCATGCTCCTGATCGCGCTCGTGGTGCTCGCCGGCGTGGCGCGCGGCCCCTGCCCGCTCGGGAACTGTGCAATGTCCGCGCGCAACATGGATTGCTGTGCGCGCGACGGGTGGACCGCGCCGAGCTGCTGCGACGGCGCCGAGCGCGCACAGGCGCCCGCGCCGCCCTCAGCGGCCATCCGCGCGATCGACAGCTTGAGCCACCTCGCGGCGGAGCCCGCGCCCGCAGTGCTCGGCGCGCCCGCGCTCTGCTTGGCCGATGCGCTGATGCGCTTCGCGGCCGCAGCGGTCCCGCCGAACACGTTGATCGCCCAGCACACCGCACTCCTCCTCTGAGCCGTGCGCCGTTTCGGCGCCGCGGTCTCATCAACAACGGTCGTGATGCGCGCCCAGCGCCCCCGCGACCACCTCATGGAGGAGTCATGTTCAGCACAACGGTCATCCGAGCGCGCGCGCGTGTGCGGCGCGTCACTGCCGCCGCGCTGGGTGTTGCCGGCTTGTTGCCGGCGTGCTCGCTAGCGCCGAAAGGCGCAGCCGTCGAGCGCGCGCGGGTCGAGGCCGCCGGCGCCCCGTATGCCGACCCGGGCCGGCGCCAGATACCCGAGCTGCCGGCGGAACCGGACTGGCGCGACCTCCTGCGCCACGCCTTCCTGAGCAACGGCGAGCTCGAGGCAGGGTATTACGGCTGGCGCGCGGCAGTGGAGCGCATCGATATCGCCGCCGGCTATCCGAACACCAACGTCTCGCTCGGGTTCGAGTATCTCTTCGCGGGCGGCAATTTGACCGGATGGGATCGAACCACGCTGACGGTCGGTTTCGATCCCATGCAGAACCTGTCGTTTCCGACCAAGGTCCTCGCCGCCGGCCGCGTGGCGTACGAAGAAGCGCGCGCAGCCGGCGAGCGCTTCGCCGCGGCCAAGTTCGCGCTGCAGCGGCGCGTCATCGATGCGTATCTGGATTACGCCTTGCTGGCCGAACGCGTGCGCGCCCAACGCGAGCAGCTCGATCTCCTACGCGTGTCGGCGGAGACGGCGGCAGCCCAGGTGATCGGGGGCATGCCGCAGCAGGCATTGCTCGCCGCGCAGGTCGAGGTGGGACACGCGGAACACCTTCTGCGCGACCTGGAAGCCGAGCAGGAGCAACAGCGCATTCGCTTGAATGCGCTCATCGGACGGGCCGCCGATGCGCCGCTGCCCGCGCCGCGCGAGCTGCCCACGCCACGGCCGCTGCCGGTCGCGGATCGCGAGCTGGTCGCCGCGGGCACCGCCGCGAACCCTGAGTTGCGCGCCCTGTCGCGCGAGGTGGCCAGCCGCGATGACGCCCTCGAGCTGGCGCGGCAGCAGTACTTTCCCGACATCAATCCGTTCGTCGGCATCACCGGCAGCATCGGCCAGGTGGTGGGGGCCGCGATCAGCTTGTCCACGCGCATCCCGCAGATCCAGGCCGGCATCCGCGAGGCGCGCGCCAACCTGCAGGCCGCGCGCGCCGTGCGGCGCCAAGCGGGAGGCGCACGCGGCGCCGAGTTCGTCGGCGCGCTGATCGCCCTACGGAACAGCGAGCGTCAGGTCGCCCTGCTGCGCGAGCACATCATCCCGGTGGCGAACCAGTCCGCCGACACCACGGCGCGCGCTTACGCGGCAGGATCTGGAGACCTGCCGAGCGTCATCGCCGCGCGGAGGACGCTGCTCGTGCTCCGCGTGACCCTGGCCGAGACGCAGATCGCCCGCGAGCGCGCCGTCGCGGAACTCGAGCAGCTCGCCGGGATCGACGCCGAAGCGCTACCCGCCGCCCTCGCGCGCCTGCGCGCGAATCCGCCGGCTCCCACCGCCGGTGACCATTGCGAGATGGACGCCGCTACTGCGGCGCGCGTCTCGGGGCACTGAAGGTACCATCATGACGCACACCGCTGCGCTACTCGCCGCCCTCGCATTGCTCGGCGCGCCGCTCGCGAGCCACGCGGAAACGCCTGAGCCGACCCCGGCACACCACCGCGAACAGGAGCTCTTCACATGCGGCATGCACCCGCAGGTCATCCGCGACCGGCCGGGCACCTGCCCGATCTGCAGCATGGAGCTCACGCCGTTGCCACCCCAACCGCCGGCCGTGGGAGCCCAGCGCGAACGGCGAATCCTCTACTACTGGGATCCGATGCTCAGCCCGCCGTACATCTCCGACAAGCCCGGCAAGAGCCCGATGGGGATGGATTTGATCCCCGTGTACGAAGACGAAGTGTCGGCCGGCGGTGGCATCGTCATCGACCCCGCGATCGTGCAGAACATGGGCGTCCGGCTGGGGACGGTCGGCGCGGGTCCGCTGCGCCGGCGCCTGCGCGCGGTCGGGTACGTGAAGGAACCCGAGCCGGCGCGGCGCGACGTCAACCTGCGCGTCTCGGGGTGGATTCAGCGACTGTACGCCGACGTCGAGGGCATGCACGTCCAGGCCGGCGCACCGCTCTTCGAGCTCTACAGCCCCGACCTGCAGGTCGCCATCGGCGAGCTGATCGCGGCGCGCAAGAGCCTGCCCAAAGATGCGGCGCACGGCGAGACGGCGGCGCTGCTCTACGCGACGACGCGAGAAAAGCTCGCCCTGCTCGGCCTGCCGCGCGCGTACGTCGAGCGCCTCGCACAACTCGAGCGCGCACCGCAGACGGTGACCTTCACCAGCCCGATTACGGGCCACCTCATCGAGAAGCTGGTCGCCGCGGGGGATGCGGTGCGCGCCGGGGACACGGTCCTGCGGCTGTCCGACCGCTCGACCATGTGGATCGACGCGCGGATCTTCGAGCGAGACCTGCCGATGGCGGCTGTCGGCCGCAAAGCGGTCGCCACACTCCCCGCCCTCCCCGGTCAAGTCATCGCGGGCACCATCGACTTCGTGCATCCGCACCTCGATCCCGCGACCCGCACGGGTTTGGCGCGGATGGTGATCTCCAACCCCGGCATGCAGCTGCGGCAGGACATGTACGCGACCGTCGAGATCGAAGCCGAGCTGGCAGCGCGCGCCGTGCTCGCGCCGCGCGAGGCCGTGATCGACACCGGGACCGAGCAGGTCGCGTTCGTCGCCCGCCCCGGCGGGCATTTCGATCCGCGCAAGGTGACCGTCGGCGCCAGCGGCGAGGGCGACGTGGTGGAGATCCTCGCCGGTCTCGCTCCGGGCGAGCAGGTGGTGACCAGCGGGCAGTTCCTCCTCGATGCGGAAAGCAATTTCCGCACGGCGATCCAGCGCTTCCTCGGCGCGCGCGAAGCCGCGGGACAGCAGGCGGCCCCGGAAGGCCAACCGAGCGGACACATGCCAGGCGGCCATGCGCATTGACCAGTGGCGCAGCGGATGTTGCGAGCATCCTGATCACCGTGCGCGCACACGGCGACCGCACGGCGGCGGACGAGCGTGGTGGCGATCGGCTCCCGTGAACCCGGTGATCGGCGCACGGCCATACGCCGCGCCGCGGTGAGCGCGGTCATGATCGGCCGTATCATCGAGCTCTCGGTGCAGCACCGCGCGGTCGTCCTGCTGGCGACCGCGATGGTGCTCGCTCTCGGCGTATGGGGCGTCTACCACATTCGACTCGACGCGATCCCGGACCTCTCCGACGTCCAGGTGATCGTGGTCACGCACTATCCGGGCCAGAACCCACAGGTAGTCGAGGATCAAGTCACCTATCCGCTCGCCAGCGCCATGCTCGCCGTGCCGGGCGCCAGCGTGGTGCGCGGCTACAGCATGTTCGAGCTGTCGTTCGTCTACGTGCTCTTCGAAGACGGCACCGACATTTACTGGGCGCGCAGTCGCGTGCTCGAATATCTCAACTTCGCGCGCGATCGCCTGCCGGCCGGGGCGGAGCCCGCGCTCGGACCCGATGCGACCGGCGTCGGTTGGGTGCTGCAATACGTGTTGTATCCGGGATGGTACTGCGCCGAGCACCCGCGCGGTATCTGGCGCGACGCCGATGGCGGCTGGTACGCGCGCCGCGAGGACGCGCCGGCGGAACGCCACGGCGCGCTGACCCGCGTGCGGGCATTCGAGCAACCCGGCTTGTGCCCGCTCACGGGCGAGCCGCTGATCTCGTCGGGTCAGGATCTCGCCACGCTGCGCGCCTTGCAGGACTGGACGCTGCGCTATCCGCTCACCGCGGTGCCGGGCGTAGCCGAAGTCGCCGCGATCGGCGGATTCGTGAAGCAGTATCAAGTCGTGCTGGATCCGCAGAAGCTGCAGGCCTTCGACTTGCCGCTCACCGCGGTGGTCGCGGCCATCCAGCGCTCGAACAACGACGTGGGCGGCTCCGTCGTCGAGATGGCCGAGCACGAGTACATGGTCCGCAGCCGCGCCTACCTGCGCGGGACCGCCGACCTGGCCGACGTCGTGGTCGGTCTCGGCCGCGACGGCACGCCCGTCACACTCGGCGAGGTCGCGATCCTGCAGATCGGCGGCGAGGCACGCCGCGGCATCGGCGAGTACAACGGCGTCGGCGAGGCCGTCGGCGGCGTGGTGATCTCGCGCCACGGCGCCAACGCTTTTCAAGTGATCCGCGACGCCAAGCTCAAGCTGGCGGAGCTCGAGGACGCGCTGCCGCCGGGCGTCTCCATCATCACGACCTATGACCGCTCGGCGCTGATCGCGCGCGCCGTGGATACCCTCCGGCTCGGAGTGACCGAAGAGCTGATCGTGGTCGCGATCATCTGCCTCGTCTTCCTCGCCCACCTGCGCAGCGCGCTGGTGGCGGTCATCGCTTTGCCGATCGGCCTGTTGGCGTCGATCGCGCTCATGCAGGCGCTCGGTATCAACGCGAACATCATGAGCCTCGGAGGCCTCGCGCTCGCGATCGGCGTGATGGTCGACTCGGCGGTGGTGATGATCGAGAATGCGCACAAGCACCTCGAGCGAGACCGCGAACGGGTGGCGCGCGGCGAGGCGGCGCGCGGCGAGGTGGAGGTGATCCTCGGCGCCGCCCGGGAGGTCGGTCCGAGCCTTTTTTTCTCGCTGCTCGTGATCACCATCGCGTTCCTGCCGGTGTTCGTGCTCGGCGAACAATCGGGTCGATTGTTCAAGCCGCTCGCGTTCACGAAGACCTTCGCCATCACCGCGGGGGCGATCCTCGGCATCACCGTGGTGCCGGTGTTGATGGTGTACCTGATCCGCGGCCGCGTCCCGTCCGAGGGGCGCAACCCCGTCAACCGCCTGTCGATCGCGCTCTACGAACCGCTGTTCCGGCTCGTGATGCGCCATCCGTACGCTACCCTGCTCGGCGCCGCGCTGCTCGGCGCCTCCGCGATCTACCCGGCCATGCGGCTCGGATCGGAGTTCATGCCCGCCCTGGATGAGGGCGACCTGCTGTACATGCCTACGACGGACCCGAGCATCAGCGTGGGCGCCAGCCGGGCGCTGCTGCAACGCACGGACAAGCTGATCAAGACGTTTCCGGAAGTCGCCAGCGTGCACGGCAAGATCGGCCGCGCCGATACCGCCACCGACCCTGCGCCACTGTCGATGATTGAAACGGTCGTGCAGCTGCACCAGGACGAGAGCAGGTGGCGGACGCGCCGGGTGGCATATGCATTCAGCGACTGGCCGGCGTGGCTGAAGTCGCCGTTCACGCATACCTTCTGGCCGGAGACCCGCCGCATCACCGGCGACGAGCTGAAGTACGGCTGGACGGATCCCGATGGCACACGCCATCCGGGGCTCAACCAGGTGGTCAGCTTTCCCGGCGTCGCGAATGCGTGGCCCTATCCCATCGAGAACCGCCTCAACATGCTCGCCACCGGTATCAAGACGCCGGTGGGCATCAAGATTCTCGGTCCGGACTTGCGGGTGTTGGGAGACCTCGCCGAGCGGACCGCGACGGCCATGCAAACCGTGGACGGTACGCTCAGCGCATACGCGGAGCGAACCCTCGGCGGATACTACCTCGACATCGACGTCGACCGCGCCGCGGCCGCGCGCTATGGGCTCACGACCGGGCACGTGCAGGACGTCATCCAGACCGCCATCGGCGGCATGAACGTGACCACCACCGTGCAAGGCATCGAGCGCTACCCGCTCAACGTCCGCTACCTGCGCGACCTGCGCGACGATCCAGACGCGATCGGCCAGGTGCTCGTGCCGACCGAAAGCGGCGCACAGATCCCGCTCGGACAGTTAGCGGCGATTCGCGTCACGCCGGGCCCGCCGATGATCCGCAGTGAAAACGCGCAGCGCTCGGCGTGGATCTTCGTCGACATCGCGAACCGCGACCTCGGCAGCTACGTCGCCGATGCGAAGCGGATAATCGCCGAACAGGTGCCGCTGCCGCCCGGCTACACGCGCGTATGGTCCGGCCAGTTCGAATACCTGGAAGAGGCGAACCGGCGGCTCGCGCTGGTCATCCCGATCACGATCGTGCTGATCGTGCTGCTCCTCTACGTCTCGAACCAGAGCTGGTTCCGCGTCGGCGTCGTGCTGCTGGCGGTGCCGTTCAGCCTGATCGGCGCTTTCTGGTTTCTCTGGCTGCTCGGCTACAACATGAGCCTGGCCGTGTGGGTCGGGATCGTCGCACTGCTCGGCGTCGATGCCGAGACCGGGCAGGTGATGCTGCTGTACCTCGACAGCGCGTACGAGCGGTACCGATCCGAAGGGCGCCTGCGCGGACCCGCCGATCTGTTCGCCGCCGTCCGCGAAGGCGCCGTGCAGCGCATCCGGCCAAAGACCATGACCGTGGCCACCGACATGATCGGGCTGCTGCCGCTCCTGTGGGCCACCGGCACCGGCGCGGAGGTCACGCGGCGGCTCGTTGCGCCCCTGATCGGCGGCATCGGCGTCAGCTTCGCGATGGAGTTGCTCGTCTATCCGGTGATTTTCTACCTCGTGCGGGGCCGGCAGCTCCGCCGCGAGTGGGAATCGGCATCGCCAGCGGCGCGCGTCTGAAGCGCGGCGCCGGAGCCGCGGTGCGCAATCGAGATCGGCCGCGCTGCACTCGGCGCGCGCCGTGTTCCGCAGCGAATGCGGCGTGAAGGGCCGGACGCTGCCGTGCTACCGTCCGCCCGATACCGCGCAGCTCGTAGACAGACCTGTCGACCGTTCGCTCAGCCAATGGAGTGAGCGGGATGACTCTCGCCATCGCGGAGTGCGCCGCCTCGTGCCAGCCGCCGGCACGATCTTGGTCATCGCCACGTTCATCTCGTACTGATACGAGATGAAGCTGATGCGCGGACAGCCTCGAGGCGGCCAAGCTGCAGGCGGACGAGAATCGGCGCACCAACGCGATGGCGCAGTACCAATACGCACTCAAGCTGATGGTCGACCGGCGGGCCGAAATGCGCGCGCCAATGCGGTGCTCTCCGCAGCATCGTGCGGCGCGCCGCACTTCGGCGAGGCATTCAGCAGCACCGCGAGGCACCGTACTTCCATACGATACGGCTGCTGCACATCATGGAGCACTTCTGGTGGCTTCACGACCGCGGGGTGATCGACGCCGACGCGGGGGCAAGCTGGTCCCGCAATGTCGCGATCTTGCTGCAACCCGAGGTGACGCGGACGCTCTGGCACAAGCTCGAGTCCGCCGGCATCTTCCATCCGAAGTGCAAGCGCTTCGTCGATGGGCTCAGCCCCACCGGCGCGCCGGCGCCGCAGACCGCGGCCGCCAGTGGCGCGTGAATCGCGGAGCGTTGGGACGCTGCGAGCTCTGCGGGTGAGAAGCGGCCCAGAAGGCGAACCCGATGAAGTTGAAGCCGATCGAGAGGGTGCTGATGAACAACCCGCGTCGCGCGGGCGTACAGCGGTATTATGAGGCGGCGGTGCTGGAGCGGATCGGCGGGCGCTTGCGCGGCGCCCGCGTGTTGGAGATCGGTTGCGGGCGTGGCATCGGCACCGAGATCATCTTCGAGCGGTTCGGCGCCGCCTCGGTATGCGCGTTCGACCTCGACCCGTACATGGCAGCGCGTGCGCGGCACCACTTGCGCGACTACCCGCCCGAGCGGTTGCAATTGCTCGTCGCCAACGCGCTCGCCATGCCGACGCCGCCGGATACCTTCGATGCCGTGTTCGATTTCGCCATCCTGCACCGCATCCCCAACTGGCGCGATGCGGTCGCGGAGATCCGCCGCGTGCTGCGCCCGGGTGGCCGCTTCTTCTTCGAGGAAATCACCCGCCACGAGCGCTGGACGTATCGCAAGCTGTTCGACCACCCGCGCGAGGAGCGCTTCAGTGCCGAGGAGCTCGTCGCCGAGCTCGAGCGGCACGGCCTCGCGGTCGGCCGCGGCTATGTGCAGCGCTTCTTCCGCGACGTGGTGATCGGAGTCGCGCGGCGCGAATGACGGCTCTGCCGCGAGGCGGCGAGCATGCCGCGCCGCGGCGGAGCCACGATGTTGGAGAGCCGCCGCATGAGAAGCGACTAGCGCCACTGCAAGCGGCGGCGCTAGTCGCCGGTCCGTACCGTGGTCGTATGCACCCCGTCCGTCGTCACGCAGGTGATCGATTCGTGCGGGGTGTCGGTCGGGTAATAGAACGCGAACAGGTTGCAGTGCTCGTTCGTGTCGGTGAATGGGCCGAACTCGTACTCGACGTCGTTCGGGTTCTCCCAGTAGCACTCCCACTCGAGCCCGTGCCCGGCCGGGATGACCAGCGGCGGCCGGTGCTCGAGGAAGAGCGGGTCGTCGTAGCCCTCGTGGTGATAAACCTCGTTGCCGCGCATTCCGTCATACCACTCGTAGGTGCTGAAGCGGCGGCCACGGAAATGATAGTGGCCCGTCTCGGCGAATACATTGATCGTTTTCGGGAGCTCGCAGACGGCGGACTTCGTTGGATTGCTGAGCGGCGGGACCACAACGTCGCGGTCCTGGCCGAACAGCGCGCCCGCATGCGCGGTGATCGTCCCGGGGGCCGCGTCGTGGAGGTTCATCAGCATCTTGCCCTCGCCGTTCGTCTCCAGCGATCCCACGTTGACGAAGTGCGTTTGCACGAGCACCTGCTCGCCGGCGCGGAGGTGGAAAGCGACGCCGGGGGGCAGCTCCCAATCGGTCTCGCGCAGTTGGGTAGCGACTACCAGGGCCCACTTCTCGAAATCGACTGCCATGTTGCACACCTCGACGCCGTCGGGCACGTCGAGGTCGGCGTCGTACGCGCGATAGAGATGGATGTGGTGGCTGCCGCCGGTGACCTGAATCTGGATGCGGTTCACGTTCAGATCGACGTCCGAAGGCAGCTTGAAATAGTGGCACGCGGTTTCCTCGGTCCCCTCCGGGAGGGCGCGCGCGGTCACGCCAATCTGTATTCCGCGCGCTGGTCGCTGCAGGGTGAGGCTGCCGGGCTCTCCGCCCCCGCCGAGCGGGCGGCCATCGTCGCCCGCCACGCGCCCTGTAGCGGGCGCGCCTGCCGCGATCCAGGCGCGGATCACTGCGAGCGTGTGGTTGCTGAGCGGCGCCGCGTTGTACGGCATCGACGCGCCCTCGCCGGCGGCGAGGGAATCGCTGAGCTTGGCCAGCAGGA
The DNA here is from genome assembly GCA_050176585.1 of Binatia bacterium. GTDB lineage: Bacteria > Desulfobacterota > Binatia > HRBIN30 > CADEER01 > CAYYWP01. Next base: position 30,281 of record JBFXHX010000031.1, on the reverse strand, counting down.
ACGATGCTTCAGGATCGCCGGGCATTACGCGCATCCAGCCGTTGCTGGCGGCCACCGGGTTCGTCGGCGCCTGCTGCATCAACGCATCGTACGAATGCCCCGCCTCCAAGATGAGCCCGCCTGCTTGACCGACGCTGCTGTGACAGGAATCGGCCGAACAGCTGACATCGAAGACCTGCGTCTGAATGCGCTCGAACGTGGACATGACCGGTTCGGGACCCGATCCGCTGCCGCTGCCGCCGCCGCAGCCGAGAAACAGCACGGCCGGGACGACGGCGGTGGAAAGGAGAGTTGCTCGACCTCGCGCTCCGCGGCGGGTCGGGCGGGTAAAGTGCCAAAGCATAGAGATCTTTGTACCAACGAGGTACAGGTACGGCAACGAATAAGCGAGGGTTTTGGCACTGACGACACTGATCCAGTCGCGCTGAATTGCGGTGTGCAGCAAACTTTTGCTCGCAACCATGTAAAGTTGCGCCAATTTGCGCGCTAGCACGTTCCGATGCTGACTTTTCCGAGACCTCCATTCCGGGGCGCAGGGCGCATCGCCCTATCGACGGCGTTGCTGTGCTTCGCTGCGCAGGCCGCCGTTGCGCATATGCAGCCGCGGCCGCTCGACCGGTGGGGTCCATTCGCTCCTGGTCCGCTCCGCTGCCTCCGCCTCATGAGCCATGCGACGCATACCTGTTTCGAGGCCGTGGTGGCCGTCGAGCAGCGCTGCCGCGACGCGCGTCTGCGCGGCGAGACGTGCGACGCGTTGGCAGTCGAGGCCGAAGTCGAAGCGGCGACCGGATCGATGCTGTCCGCAGCGGCGGACGCCTGCACCGACGGACAGCTCACCGAGATCGGGTACTTCGGTTTTTTCGACGCCAACGCGGACCTGCGCGACGCGTGCGTGAACCAGGCGCGAGGCGCAATGGCGGCCGCATACGCGCCGGCAACCGAAGCACCCTCGCCGGCCGTGATCGCCTGCATGAGCGCGAGCGCGGCATACGGCCGCAAGGTGATGTGGTTTATTCTCGATCGTCAGACGCCGGTCATGGAACGCCTCGCGACCCGATTGGACCCCGGCGAAGATCGCGCCGATGTGGCTCGCCAGGTCGAGATCGAGCTGCGCGACACCCGCCCGCGATGGATCGACGGTCTGTTGGGCGTCTGTCCCGACTTCGAATCGATCTACGGCCGCACCGCCGAGAGCTTCTTGCGGACCCTCAAGCAGCGCGCCGACTGCGTGCTGAGCAAGACGTACGTGAACAACGCCATCCTCTGCGCCGGCCCGTCCTGCGGAAACGGCATCCCCGAGGGCGACGAGGAATGCGACGACGGCAATGCGGACGACTCGGACGCGTGCCGGAACGACTGCACCCAGGCAGGCTCCTCAGCGAGCGCGCCGGGACGACGCCGGGCTTCGTAGGACGACTGGCACTCGCGCGAGTGACCTGCGTCTCGATGGCCACCGGCCGCGCGCAGGGCGCGGCGCTCACCTCGAGCACCCGCTCAGCGCGTTCTGCACCGCCGCGACGATCTCATCGATGGTCACCAGCGCGTCGGCGTTGGCATCGGCGGCGGCACATTCGCTGAGCGTGCTGGTGCCGAGCGCAATATTGACGCTGCGCACCAGCTCGCTGACCGCGACGCTGCCGCGATCGTCGCAGTCGCCGGTGCACGCCAGCGGAGCCGGCGACTGGTTCCGTACGATGGAGATATCCCCTCCGAGCAGGTTGGCTACCAGGAGGTCCGGAGCGCGATCGCGGTCGACGTCGGCGACGATCGCGGCGGCAGGCATCGCTCCGAGCGCGACTGACTGCCGCGGCTCGAACGTCGCGTCGCCGCGGCCGCGCAGCACCGAAGCGGCATCCGCGAAGCAGTCCACCGTGATCAGGTCGAGCTCGCGGTCGCCGTCGAGATCGGCGATGGCCAGCGCGGCCGGGAACGCGCCGGTGTAGACCGGGGCCGCCGGCTCGAACGTGCCGTCGCCGCGGCCGCGCAGCAGCGACACGCGATCGCCGTGCTCCTCGGCCACGGCGATGTCGGCGAAACCATCGCGGTCGAGATCGGCCACGACCGGCCGCGACGGCAGCGAGCCCACCGCGTTCCGGCTCCGCTGCTGAAACTGGCCGCGGCCGTCGCCTGCGAGGACGACGACGGCGGGGTCGTGCAGCCGCACCGCGACGACCAGATCCGGCCGCCCGTTGTGGTCGACATCAGCGGCCACGAGCCCCGCGGGACCACCCTCCACCGGTATGATCGTCCGCGCGGCAAAATCGCCGCCGCGCAGCACCAGCACCGTGTCATCGAACAGGCTCGAGACCGCGATATCGGCGTTCCCGTCGCCGTCGAAATCCGCCACCGCGATGCCCCCCGGGGCGTGTCCGACGGGAACATCGCGCGCCGGCTCGAACCCGCCGTCGCCGCGGCCGAGCAGCACGCTCACGGAGTCCGCAAGTGCATTGGCGACGAGCACGTCGGCGCGGCCGTCGCCGTTGACGTCAGCGGCATTGACGGCGGACGGCCCCATGCCCGCCGTCAGCGGCCCGATCAACGCGGTACCGCCGCCCGGCCGCGCAAGCCCGACGTAGACCGCATTGCCTTCCGGGTGTGCGGTGACGAAATCCGCGCGCCCGTCGCGGTCGAAATCGGCGCTCGCGATGGCCGCCGGATGCGCGGCGATTGGATGATCGACGCGCGGCGCGAACGGCACCGGCGCGGCAGCCGCAACCGCCGCGCACGAACACGACGCGGCGAGGAGAAGTGGGAGACGACGGACCTGCATCGACGCGCGCCCTACGACCTAAGGGCATCGCGCGCGCTGTTGCAAGCCTCCGCTGGCTTCAACAGACGTCCATGTCATGGGCGGCATACGTCGCAGCATGCGCTATCGGTTAGGGTTACGCGCTTTAGTCAGGGAGAAAAAGGAGAGCTGAAAAACTTCCGCTGGTCGCTTTCCCGTAACAGCGCTGCTGCGGCCGGCTTCACCCCGCACACGCGTCGACCCGGCACTCCCGTGCGCAGTGCGCCGATTCACAGCGGATTCCGGCTGCGACAACTCATCGCGCTGGGCATTCACCCGAGCAAGGGCGAGCTCGCACTCCACGGTGAGATCTCGGCCGGAAGTGCGTGCGCACGCCCGAGCGCCTGCGAGAGACGAGTCGGTGGCTCCAACGGCGAAACGTCGCCAAGGCGCGCGCCCCGTGTACCCGGAGCCGGCCACGCAACGACCGCCAATGGAGCCGCCGGCCCTGTGCCCGCCGCTACGTCGCACGGTTGCGCAGCGCGGTGGTTCAGGCTGCGAACCGCTCGTTCAGCAGGTGCTGAACGGTGCCCCAGGTGCTGTAGCGGTTCAACGCCAGGTACCGCGCCTCGGCGATCGCTTCCATCGTCACCCGGCTGACCGGTTCGCGCGACCGGCGGATCACCTCGTCCGCCGCGTCCGGCGCTGTAATGTCCAGTTCGACGAACGCCTCGCGCGGGTAGAACTCGGAGAGATTCGGGCAACCCCAGTAGATCGGCACGGTCCACGACAACCACGCGTCGATGATTTTCTCGCTGCAGTAATTCCGCTCGCGGCCGTTCTCGATGCAGAGCGAGTACCGGTAGTCGCGCAGGCCATCGTACTTGCAGCGGCGCCCGAGGGGGAAACCCGCGTCGCGGTCGAGCTCGCCCTTGTAGGCGGCTCCCAGCCGCTGTGACTCGAGCCCGCGGCCGAAGATGTCGACCGCCGATCCGTGACGCGCCGCCAGCGCGTGCAGGAACGCGAGCCGCTGCCGATGCCCGTCGATCATCGTCTTCGCCGACGCGATGCACGACAGCAGCCGCGTCTTCGGGGGCGGCCGCAACGCGCTGAGGTCGTCGTAGTCCATGTTGATCCACCACGTCGCCACCATCGGCACGCGCCCGGTGCCGAAGCTCTGCTGGTAGGCGGGCGGGACGAAGCGGGCCGACCAGAGCCATCCCTCTGGCCAGTGCGGATCGAAGTGGGAGGGCTCATGGCGGAAGAGCAGCAGGCGCCATGGCGGCAAGGCGGAATAGCGGCGGCCCGGCAACCCATGGTGCACGACCACGTATCGGGCCCGCCACAGGGAGCGAGTCGCGGCGAGCGCGCCCCATCGCCCGCCGCGGCCGGGGGTCATCCAGCAGTGCCGCGCGAACGTGTGGTCGGCGCTCTCCCAGCGGCTCAGGAAGGCGATGCGCACCGGGGAAGACCGTCCACACACCCGAACCGAGTCGCGCTATACCGAGCTGCCGAATCGGTCCGTATTACGGTCGCACTTCGAACACGAAGTTGAACGGCGTCTCGGTTGCGCGCCGGAAACGGGTGAACCCGGCTTCGGTGATGACGTCGCGCAGTCGTGCGGAGCCTGCCTGGGCTCCGAGCGCGGCCCCGACCTCCTGCGCGAGCGATGCCTGCGTGCAGATCAGCGTCGACGCGGAATAGAAGAGCCGCCCGATCAGGTTGAGGTTTTCCTCTACCGCATCACCGGCGCGCGGCTCGACCAGCATCCACGTCCCGTCCGGCGCGAGCGATTCGCGCACATGCACCGCGGCGCCGACCGGGTCGCCCATGTCGTGGAGGCAGTCGAAGCACGCGGCGAAATCATAGCGCCCGGGATACGTCTGCGCGGACGCGACCTCGAAACGCACGCGGTCGGCCACCCCCGCCGTCGCCGCGCGGTCGCGCGCGCGCTCGATCGATGGGGCGTGGTAATCGAATCCGACGAAGGTCGAGCGCGGGAATGCTTTGGCGAGGATGATGGTCGATGCGCCGAGCCCGCAGCCGATGTCCGCGACGTGCGCACCGGCGGTGAGCTTTTCGCGCACGCCGTCGAGGGCGGGAATCCATTCCTGGACGAGGTGTGCGTTGTACCCCGGCCGGAAGAACCGCTCCGTACCGACGAACAAGTCGGGATCGTGCTCGTGCCAGCCGACCCCGGTGCCGGTACGAAAGGCCTCCGCCACCTTCGCCGCGCTGCGCATCGCGGCCGTCATGGCCTGAAATCCGCCGAGCACGCAGGCGGGGTTGTCGTCCTCAGCCAGTGCCGCGGCGTGCTCCGGCGGCAGCGTATAGCGGCGCGTCGACGGATCATAGTCGATGTAACCCGCCGCCGCTTGCGCGGCCAGCCATTCGCGCACGGATCGCTCAGTCGTATCCGTGCCGGCCGCCAACTCACCCGAGGTGAGCGGACCGGCTGCCGCGAGGGCGCGATACAGCCCGAGTTGGTCGCCGATGACCACCAGCGCTCCTGTCCACGCGCCGGCGAGGTCTGCCAGCGCCTTCTGCACGAAGGCGTCGATCTTTGCCTGGTCCGGCATACGTACAGTCCTCCCGCTTGTAGGCTCGCATCATCGAAATTCCATAGGCTACTGGCAAGCAGAACCGGCAACTCGAATCCCCGACGTGGCGGCGCGCCGCATTGCCGCCGCACGCGCGCTGTGCCATCGCTCCGCGCGGGGGGACACCGGCCGTGAGCGATGCGGCGCGCCGCGAGGCGCTCATTCGCCAGGACATGCGAGATCTGCACGCGCTCGGGTACGCGCAGCAGCTGTACCGGCGCATGGGCGGCTTTTCGAACTTCGCGATCTCGTTCTCCATCATTTCGATCCTCACCGGTGCGATCCAGCTCTTCGGCTATGGGCTGCAGTTCGCCGGGCCGATCATCAACACGTACGGGTGGCCGCTGGTCAGTGTGTTCGTGCTCTGCGTGGCCGCGTCGATGGCGGAGCTGGCCTCGGCGTACCCGACCGCCGGCGGGCTCTATTTCTGGGCGCATCGGCTGGGCGGGCATCGATGGGCCTGGATCACCGCGTGGTTCAACATCATCGGCCAGGTCACGATCACCGCCGGAATCGACTACGCCGCCGCGAGCTACATCGTCGCGGCGATCAATCGCATCGCCGATGCCGGCATTCCCGCCGACACGACGGCGACCATCCTCGCGATGATCGCCATCATGATCCCGCAGATCCTGATCAACGTGTTCGGCATCCGCCTCGCGGCGGCCCTGAACGATTTCAGCGTATGGTGGCACATCGGCGGCGTGCTGTTGATCGCGGCGCTGCTGATTGCGCTCGGCACGCACGCGCGACCGCTCGGCTTTTTGTTCGAGGGCGTCCGCTCCGTCGACCCGGCTGCGCTCGGCGCGACGTTTGTGCTCGGTCCGTTCACCTTCGACTCGGTCATGCAGCGGCTGCCCGGCCTCGGCGCCTTGTACACGGGCGGCGGCCTGGGCTTCGCGTTCGTGCTCGGCCTGCTGCAGGCGCAATGGACCTACACCGGGTACGACGCTTCCGCGCACGTGGCGGAGGAGACGGTGATGGCGAGACTCAACAGCGCGTGGGGCGTGTTTCTGTCGGTCGCGGTGTCCGCGGTGGTCGGTTACGCCCTGCTGATCATCCTCACGCTGCACGTACCGGATCTCGCCTCGACGCTCGATCCGGCCAACGCGCCGCCCGTGCTGTACCTGGCCTATGCGAACCTGCCCGCGGTGGCGGCGCACGCGGTCGCGATCGTCATCGGCGTGGCCATGTGGCTGTGCGGGCTCTCGTCCATCACCAGCATGAGCCGGATGTGGTTTGCCTTTGCGCGCGACGGCGGGATGCCCGGCCATACCCTGATCCGCCGCGTGCACCCGGTGTGGCGCACGCCCGTCTGGGCGATCGTCATCACCTGCGGATTGGCCGTGCTGCTCACCGTGTACGCGGCGCTCTATTCTGTAGTCGTCGCGATCAGTACCACCGCGCTGTACCTGGCGTATGCCATCCCGATTTGGCTCAACCTGCGCAACAAATTGCGCGGCGCCGGAGAGTTCACCGAGCCGGCGCGCGCGCCGTGGAGCCTGGGGCGCTGGGGCATCGTGCTGAACCTGATCGCCGTCGCGTGGGTGGCGTTCATTACCGTGCTATTCTCGATTCCGCCCAACGAGCTGGCGGGATGGTCGATGCTCGGGCTCGCCGGGTTCATGGCCGCGTACTGGGCAGTCGATGCGCGCCATCGCTTCACCGGGCCACGCCCGGGCTCTGAGGACGAGCTGCACCGGATCGAAATGGCGTTGCGGTGATTGTTCAGCGCGGTGCGACGCGGTAACCAATCCCCATGCAGCCGTGCGCACTGACGGTGCGCGCCCACGAGGAGGCCATGTCCGAGGAGATCCGCCTGACCACTCTGGTTCAGGCCGGCGGTTGAGCCCGCAAGCTCGGCGCTGAGGACCTGGTTCAGGTCCTGAAACAGCTCGCTCCCCTGCCGCACCCCTGGGTCGATACCGGGGTGGGCGCGATGGAGGATGCGGCGGTGTTGAGACCGCCCGGGGGAGGTGCGCTCGCGTTCACCGTCGACTTCATCACGCCGGTCGTGGACGACCCGGAGACCTTCGGCGCGATCGCGGCGGCCAATGCGATCAGCGACATCTACGCCATGGGCGCCGAGCCCCAGGCCGCTCTGGCGGTGTGCGGCTTCCCGAGCGAACAGCTGCCGCTCAGCGTGCTGGAGCGCATCTTCCGCGGCGCGCGCGACAAGGCCGCTGAGGCGAACTGCCCGATCGTCGGCGGCCACACGATCAAAGACGGCGAGCTGAAATACGGCCTGTGCGTGATCGGCGCCGCCGACCCGGAACGGGTCATGACGCAGACGCAAGCCCGCCCCGGCGACGTGCTCGTGCTGACCAAACCGCTGGGTTTCGGTGTCGCCGCGCAGGCGATCAAACAACAGGCATTGCCCCCGGCGGACATCGCGCGGGTCACCGACCTCATGACGGCGTTGAACAAAGCGGCGAAGGATGTGGCCCTGGCTGCCGGGGTGCGCGCCGCGACCGACGTGACCGGATTCGGCCTCCTCGGACATCTGCGCAACCTGCTGGCCGCCTCAGGCGTTGCCGCCCGGCTGCGGTTGCGCGACGTGCCGGTGCTCGATTTCGCGCGCGCGCTGGCTGCGCGGGGTTGCGTACCCGGCGGGTCGAAGAGCAATCTCGCCGCCGCCGCGCCCGCGTGCCACTGGGAGCGCGGCATCGATGATGTGGACAAGCTGCTGCTCGCCGACGCGCAGACCTCCGGCGGGCTCCTCCTCGCCATTGCACCCGCACGGGCCGGTACGTTGGTGGAGGCACTCGCCGCCCGCGGCGCGCCTGCGCACGCGGTGATCGGCGAGATCGTGGCGGGAGACGCCGGTCTCATCTCCGTGCGGCGCTAGTCCTCCGGCGCGCCCACAACGGGATGGAAAGCTCGACCCCCTTCGATGTTGAAGCGCTTGGCGTAATGTCGCCAGCCGACACGTAATCCGCGTGCAGCGGATACGAAGCGGGGGGCCACATCCGCCATCTTCGTTCGCGCGAAGGACGACCATGGAATCGATACGGCCGCGTATCGGCACCAGCTCACTCCGGCCGTCGCCGTCGAGGTCAGCGGCGAACGGAACGGCGTTGCATAGCCCCCCGTGCGCGAAGATGGCGCTCTCGTCATGCTCGTCACCGTGAG
>JBFXHX010000031.1:0-21721 GCA_050176585.1 Binatia bacterium | reverse complement strand
CGGCGCAGGCGCTGTTCCACGGCTGCGGGCAGCGCGATGTCGCCGTGCTCGACGAAGTTTGCGCATGCGAACACGGCTTCGAAGAGCACGACGCCGACCACCGGCGCGCCGAGTAGAACGATCGCCGCGAGGCGCAGCGGCACCGCCAAGAGCAGCTCGCCGGGGTGAAAGCGCACCGCCGTCGACACCGTGAACGCCGGGTCGGAATGATGCACGCGGTGAAAGCGCCAGAGAAAGTGCAGGCGATGGTTGGCCCGGTGCCACGCGTACGAAACGCCATCCAGCGCCACGATGGTGACCGCGATGGCGAGCCAGCCGGGCAGCGCGAGCGCGCGCAAGACGCCGACCTGGTGCTCAGCCGCCCACGCGGCGGCGGTGCAGGCGCAGGCGCCACAGAGCGCGCCGAGCAGCGCCACGTCGAGCGCCCAGACGGCGCCGTTGATCCGCCACGAACCGGCCTGGCGCGCATGCGGCCAGCGCCGCTGCAACAGCAGCGCGAACGCCGCCGCCGCGGCGAAGCCCGCGCCCTTCACCAGCTGGAGCTGCAGCTCCGTCACGCCACGAGCCTAGCGCGCGCGCGGGCCGCTGTCAGGCGGTCGTTGGCTGAACGTGCGCGCGCCGTGTCGGCCGGCTATGCTGGGTCGCCGTGAGAACGAGGCTGCTGGCGATCGCTCTCCTCCTCCTCGCCGCCGGCTCTCCCGGCGCCGCGCTGCGCGCCGTGGACGTGCCGTTGCGGGTCGATCACGCGTTCCTGCGCCAGCTGCTGCTCGATCAGGTCTACACCGGGGCGGAGCACACCACGCGCGTGTGGGACGACGGCTCCGGCTGCAACCTGTTGACGCTGGCCAACCCGCGGATCGACGCCGCGGGCGCCAACCTCCGCGTGACCAGCGACGGCCACGCCCGCGTCGGAACATCGGTCGGAGAGCGGTGTGTGAACGTCGTGGACTGGCAGGGCACGGTGGAGGTGCTGCAGGAGCCGGTGTTGGACGCCGCGAAAGCGGTAGTGCGCTTCCGCGTCGTCGATTCGAATCTCTACGGCAGCGGCGGGCGCAAGCGGGTCACCGGCGCGGTCTGGGATTGGGTGAAGCGGTATGCACATCCGCGCTTCCAGGCGCTGACGATCGACGTCGACAGGCCGCTGGACGAGCTCCGCGCACTGCTCCCCGACGTGCTGCCCGGCGACAACGGCACCCGCGCGCGCGAGGTCATCGACTCGCTGCGCCTCGCTTCGGCGCAAGTCGAGCCCGGCGGGGTGCGCATCGATCTCCGCCTCGAAGTTCCGGAATCGGCGCTGGTCGAAGAGGCCCTGCCGCCGGGTCCCGAGCCGACGCTCACGCCCGAAGAGCTGGCGCGCTGGAACGCGACCTGGGATCACTGGGACGCTTTTCTCACCTTCGTGGTGAAGGAGGCCGCCGGCGACGCCACCGCCGACGCGCAACGCCGCGCCCTCTTCGACATCCTGATCGAAGCGCGCTACGAGCTCGTGGACGCGCTCGCGCCCGCGCACGCTGGCGCACCCGATCCGGTACGGCCGCTGTTCTTCAGCACCTGGACGCGACTGGCCCCGGTGCTGCGCGAGCTCAGCCTCGGGCTGCCGGAGAGCACCGCGCTGCGGTACCTGAGCTTCATCACCGCCGCGGACGCGCTGCGCGCGGTCGATGAGCTCGGACCGGCGGCCGGCCTCGACCTGTCCGCGGACGGCCTGCGCCGTTTGGCCCGCATGCTGGCGCCCGACACCACCGCCGATCCGCTCGACTACGACGAGGGCATCGACGTGGAGCTGCGCAGGCGCTTCGGCTTCGGCGCGCCGCTGCCCACGCCCTCACCGGACAGCGCCCTCGACTTGAGCTGGCTTTGGCCGGCGCGCGCCTGGGCGGCGGAGGACCTCGCCGCGCGGTTGAATCGCTGGGTGCCGACGCGGAGCGACGCGCCGCAATATCTGCCGCTCGCGCGCGACCTGCTCTCCGATGCCGCCAGCGGCACGCTCGCGAGCCAGCGCCTCGAGGCCGAGTTCCACCAGCTCTACCGGTGGCTGGTGCTCGCCACGGCGTGGAAGGAAAGCTGCTGGCGCCAGTTCGTGCGCGTGAACGGCCGCGTGCGGCCCATCCTCTCAGGAGCCGGAGCGGTCGGGATCATGCAGGTGCTGCCGCGGGTCTGGCGTGGATTCTACGAAACGAAGGCGCTGCACCAGGACATCGGCTACAACGCCACCGCCGGCTCCGAGATCCTCCTGCACTACCTGCGCGACCACGCGGTCGCGAAAGGCGAGCACACCTCTACGGGGAAGCTCGACAACCTCGCGCGGGCGACCTACGCGGTATACAACGGCGGGCCCGCTCATCTGCGCCGCTACCGCAAGGAGACCACCCGCCGGAGCTTGCGCAAGATCGACGCCTCATTCTGGGAGAAGTATCAGAAGATTCAGAGCGGCGACGCGCTTGCGGTGCTCGAGTGCTTCGCGCCGTAACCGAGCGGCGTCCGGACACGCGGACCGCCAAATTCGGCGGTCGCCTGCAATCCGCGGCGGAGCTGTACCCCCTCCGATGTCGCCGCCGCGCCTGCGCCGGCCCCATCGGAAGCTGGCGCAAGCGCGCGTGGACGCCCGCGGTGGTGTGCGCGGGTTAGCGGTTCGGGCCACGCGCGCCAACACGACCGGCCGCATCGTTCCCGCGATGCCGTTACGCGCTCCGATCCGGCGGCCACTTCGGAAAGTGGTCGGCGATGAAGTGGGTATGCGTATGACCGGCGATGAACGCCGGGTGCTCGAGCAAGTCGATCAGGAACGGGATATTGGTCGTGATCCCCTCGATGACGTACTCCCGCAAGGCAACGATCATGCGGCGGCGCGCGGTGTCGCGGTCGGGCCCCCAGGTCGACACCTTCGAGAGCATCGGGTCGTAATACATCGGCACCGCGTAATCCGAGCGGATGCCGGAGTCGACCCGCACGCCCGGGCCCTGCGGCTCGACGACTCGGCTGATGTGGCCGGGGGACGGGACGAAATTCATCGCCGGGTTCTCGGCGTAGACGCGGCATTCGATGGAGTGTCCGCGCGCCTGTACGTCCTCCTGCCGCAGCCACAGCGCTTCGCCCTTGGCGATGCGGAGTTGCTCCTGTACGAGGTCGAGGCCGTACACCCACTCGGTTACCGGGTGCTCCACCTGCAGCCGGGTGTTCATCTCGAGAAAGTAGAATTGCCCGTCCGGAGCGAGCAGGTTCTCGACCGTGCCCGCGTTCACGTAGTTGATCGTGCGCGCCGCCTGCAGCGCGGCCGCGGTAATCCGCCGGCGCAGCACGCCGTCCACCGCCGGCGAGGGGGACTCCTCGATGATCTTTTGATGGCGGCGCTGGATCGAGCACTCGCGCTCGCCGAGATGGATGATGTTGCCGTGGCGGTCCGCCAGCACCTGCACTTCGATGTGGCGCGGGCGCTCGACGTAGCGCTCGAGGAACACGCGGCCGTCGCCGAACGCGGACTGCGCCTCGCGCTGGGCCGACTCCATCGAGTTGGGCAGCTCCTCCACCCCGCGCACGATGCGCATGCCCTTGCCTCCACCGCCGGCGGCCGCCTTGATGAGCAGCGGGAAGCCGATCGCCTCCGCCGCCTGCGCAATCGCGCCCGGATCGGCCGGCAGCTCTTCGAGCGCCGGCACGACCGGCACGCCGGCGGCGATGACCAGGGCGCGCGCATGCGTCTTGTCGCCCATTGCCGTCACGGCCGCGGCGGGCGGGCCGACGAAGGTCAATCCGGCCATGGCCACGGACTCGGCGAACGCCGCGCGCTCCGAGAGAAAGCCGAAGCCGGGGTGCACGGCATCGGCGCCTGTCTCGAGCGCCGCGGCGATGATGTTGGGAATGTTGAGATAGCTGTCGACGCTGCGCGCCGGGCCGACGCATACCGCTTCGTCCGCCGCATGCACGTGCGGCGCATCGGCGTCGGCCTCGGAATAGATCGCCACCGTCTTCAAACCCATCGCGCGGCAGGTGCGAGCGATGCGGATGGCGATCTCGCCCCGATTCGCGATCAGTACCTTGTGGAACATCGTCTAGACCCCCTGCGGAAATCAGATGGTGCGCTCGGACCTACGCGGCCTCCCGGTCTCACGTGCGGCGCCGCGGCGCGCTGCGGTGATCAGCGCTGGCGGCGCCCAGCGTCGGCACGCGGTGGCCACTCATACGCGCGATCCGCACGCAGGTCCATGCCGTCGCTCCTCTGCGCCGCCGCGGTGAGCTCCCCGGTAGCGATCAACTGTGCAGCAGCAGGTGGCAGGTGGGCTTCAGCTGCCGAATCAGCCCGTTCACGACGTGGCCCCGGAGCAAGTGGTACACCGCGCCGCGCCGGCTGACGCCCATCATGACCGTGTCGACGCCCAGCTCGTGCGCGGCCCGGGCGATGCCCTCCGCCGCGCTGTACGAAATGGTCCACACGGGGATCAACGTGGCGCCCTGCGAATGCGCGACGCGGGCCGAGAACTGCAGGCTCTCGCGACCTTCCGCCACGGGCTCGGTGGCAGCACCGCCGACGAAGAGGCCGGGCCGCTCCTCGACGTAGATCGCATAGATGGTATTGCCGCCCCGGCCGCGCTCGCGGGTAATCGCCTCGGTGACGAGCAGCGGATTGGGACCGCGTACCGCGACCAACGTGCTCGACGGGTACAGCTGGCGGAGCTCTTGCGCATCGGTCAGGCTGATCAGCTCCGGTACCTCTTCTGTCTCCTCGTGTGCCTCGCTGATGCGCTCGACCGTACGGCGGCGCACCATCGGCAGACGGTAGAAGAGATCGTGGAAGCGCCGCTGCTGCCCGGCGTTGCCGAGCAACATCATGAGGCCCGTGAGTCCGCCGCCGAAGAGCGTGGCGGTCTGCTTCGCAAACACGTTCACGCCCCACGACACCGCGACCATGCCGGTGGTTAACACGCCGATCCAGAACGACGCCCCGCGCCGTCCATCTCGCCACCGCACCACGTCCAGGCCGAGCGAGCTGAGAAAGAAGGCGCCGAGCAGGCCAAACGCGTACATGTCGCCGAGGATCCCCAGGTCGCCGTGCGTGGCCAGCACCACGACGACCGGCACGATCGTCGCCACCGCGATCGCCCAGTGCGGCGTGCCGAAGCGGCGGTTGCGCGCCATGATAAACCCGGGGAAGAAGCCTTCCCGCGCGAGCGCGAGGAACACGTGGTATCCACCGATGATCGCCGTATTGGCGGCGAACAGCAGCAACGTGGACGCGGTCAGCACCACCGCGACCTTCACCGGCAGCCCTCCCCACACGTAGCCGAGCTCGGAGATGAACCGCTCGGTCTCGTGCGCCTTCAACGGCTCGGGCAAGAGCGCGACCGAGAACAGCGTCAACAGCGGCGAGGTGATCAACACCGACGCGATGACGAGCATCATGCCGCGGCTCGCGGTGCGTTTGATCGGCTCTCGCATGGCCGGGCTGAGCTGGCTGATGCTCTCCAGCCCCGAGAAGGCGAGCCACGCCCCGGCGAAACCGACGAGAAATTTCATCGGCGACAGCTCGGTGCCAACCGAGAGGTTATTGATGATGGCGTCCCACTGCGGTGGGCCGATGTTCCACCACGTAACCCCTATCACCAGCAGGTCGACGGTCAGCGCGGCGAACGCCATGACGAGAGAGATGATCGCGCTCTCGCGAATGCCGATCAGGTTGATCGCAGCGAGGAACAGCAACGCCCCCACGCTGACCGCCACGACGTGCGGGTCGAGAACCCGGAACAGGCTCCCGAGGTAGTGAATGCCGGAGACCGAGGAAATCGCCGAGGTGAGAAAGTAGTCGACCGTGATGAGCGTGCCGCCGAACAAGCCCCAGCGCGGGTTGAAGGCCTTGGTCGCCATCGTGACCACGCCGCCGCCTTCGGGGTTGCGCCAGCAGATCTCGATGTACTTCGCGGCGAGCAGGACGAAGCCGATCGTAGTACCGATCACGAACAGCGGCGCGGTATCGCCGACTTGCCGGTAGAGGATGCCCGGCACGTAGTACACGGACGTGCCGATGTCGCAGAACACCACCGCCCAGACGAGCAGCGGCGACAGCTGCTTGGGCTGAACCTCGACGCGGCCCGCGGACGGCGCTGGCGCACGCGGCACCGGGGCAGCGGGTGGCCCGCCTGGGCCCGGGGCTTGGCTCACCTCCGCCTGGCTCATCCGATGACTGATGAACTGCCCCCGCGACCCGGGTGACTCGAACATGGCCCCTTGGCGCCTGCTCGTCAATCACCCGGTCGCGCCGGGCGAGCTAAAAAATGAAGAGCGGTGCGAGGACGAGCGTAATCGTCGACAGCAGCTTGATCAGCACGTGAATCGACGGGCCCGCGGTATCCTTGAAGGGGTCGCCGACGGTGTCGCCCACCACGGCCGCCTTGTGCGAGTCCGAGCGCTTGGCCTCGATCTTTCCATCGACGCGGAACTCGCCGGTCTCGATGTACTTCTTCGCGTTGTCCCACGCGCCGCCGCCGTTGTTCATCATCGTCGCCAGCAGGATGCCGGTGATGGTGCCGATCATCAGCAGCGCGGCCACCGATTCGGCGCCGATGTGGCCCTCGGAGCCCAAGTACTTGAATGTGTAGCCGACGAACACGGGCGTCAGCACGGCCAGCAGGCCCGGCGCGATCATCTCGCGCAGCGCCCCGCGGGTGACGATGTCGACGCAGTTCGCGTAGTCGGGCTCTTCGGTGCCCTTCATGATGCCCGGCCGCGTTTTGAACTGGCGGCGCACCTCGGCGATGACCACCTGGGCGGCGCGGCCGACCGCCTGGATGGCGAGCGCGCTGAAGACGAACACCAGCGCGGCGCCGATGAGCCCGCCGATGAACACCGGCACCTTGGTCAGGTCGACCTGCATGTGCGTGCCGGTGAGTTTCGTCACCTCGTCCATGTAGGCGCTGAACAACAAGAAGGCCGCCAACGCCGCGGAGCCGACCGCATAGCCCTTGGTGAGCGCCTTGGTCGTGTTGCCGACCGCGTCGAGGCGATCGGTGCGCTGGCGAATCTCCTCCGGCTGCTTCGACATCTCGATGATGCCGCCGGCGTTGTCGGTGATCGGGCCGAAGGTGTCCATGGCGAGGATGTACGCACAGGGTGCCAGCATGCCCATGGTCGCGATCGCGGTACCGTACAATCCGGCCCCCGGCACCCCGCCCAGCCCTTGTTGGCCGCACCAGTACGAGGTCAGCAGGGCGATCGAGATCACGATGACCACGGGCCCGGTGCACTCGAGCCCGACGGCGATGCCGGTGATGATGTTCGTCGCCGGGCCCTTGCTGGACGCTTCGGCGATCGAGCGCACCGGCCGATAGCGGTACTCGGTGTAGTACTGGGTGATCCACACGAACACGTATGCGGTGAGAATGCCGATCACGCCGGCGAGGAACAGATAACCCTTGTTCACCGGGACCGTCGCGCCATCGACCGGAGCAAGGAGCGTCCAGACGCAGAACGCGAAGCCCACCATCGCCAGGATGGTGGTGAGCAGGTAGCCGCGGTTCAGCGCGTTCATCGGATCTTCGTTCTCGTCGCAGCGGACGCTGTACACGCCGATCACCGTCGCGATCAGGCCGAGGGCGCGGGCGAGCAACGGAAACAGGATGCCGCCGAGGCCGAACACCGGGTACAGCGCGATGCCGAGGATCATGGCGCCGACGTTCTCGGCGGCTGTCGACTCGAACAGGTCGGCGCCGCGACCCGCGCAGTCGCCCACGTTGTCACCCACCAGGTCGGCGATCACGGCGGGGTTGCGCGGATCGTCTTCCGGAATGCCCGCCTCCACCTTGCCCACCAGGTCGGCGCCGACGTCCGCGGCCTTGGTATAGATGCCGCCGCCGAGTTGCGCGAACAACGCGACGAAGCTCGCGCCGAAGCCGAAGCCGACGATCTGCAGCGGCACGTGCTGGTAGTCCGTCATGCCGCCGAACAGGATGAACAGGCCGCCGACGCCGAGGAGGCTCATCGCGACCACCACCAGGCCGCTCACCGCGCCCGCGCGCAGCGCCAGGCGCAGCGCGTCGTTCAAGCTGGTCATCGCCGCGTTGGCGGTGCGGATGTTCGCCCGGATGGACACGAACATGCCGATATAGCCGGCGATTGCCGAGCAGAGCGCACCGGTGACGAACGAGAACGTCACCCGGCCCGCGGCCCCCGAGCCCATCGCCGCGATGTTCGCGATGTCCCGGTTCGCGTAATAGAAGGCGAAGATCACGACCGCAGCCACCCCCGCGAGGATCAAGATGGTGCGATACTGGCGCGCGAGGAACGCCTCGGCGCCTTTGCGGATCGCTTCCGAGATGCGCACCATCTCGGGCTTCCCGGTGCTCGCCGACAGCACCTGCCGCGCCAGCAACCCGGCAACCACCAGGCTGAGCACGCTGATGATGATGACGATGGGTAGGACGAGTTGGATCATGGACTGCCCTCTTCCTGAGCTGTAATGCGCCCCGGCACGGCCTCAAGAGCCGCCCGAAAGGCGCGCGTGTTGCGGGGACTGCCCTGCGCGAGCCCCGATCGATTTCGGTCTGGTGTTCGCTTCCCCCCGTGCCCCTCCTCTACGCAAGGACGGTCACACGATCTCCAAGCGCGTCTACCTATGAAAACGCCTGAGCTGGCGCAAGCGGGCCTCATTAGTTCCCGTTCTCCAAGCGCGGACGCCGCCGCGGACGGTAGCCACGGCATTGAGCCCCGTCCAGGCGACCGGGGCTCGCCGAAGCGCGCGCACAGGCGGCGCGCCCTCGCCCGAGCCCATCCCAGCGCAGGATTGTTGGGCCGCGTGCCGCATTGGGCCCGCTTCACCGGAAATGCGCCGCGGGCTCGGTGCGCCAGCCCCCGGCCGTCTTGGCCGGAATGGAGCGGCACGGTCCTGCTGCGCCGCCGTACTCGGAACATCGCCACCGGGCTCGGACCACACGGTTCGCGCTGGAGTCGGAAGCGAGCGGCACATGCGCCTACGCCCACCCACGCCGAATGGTGTATTCGTCACCCATGAACGAGGCTCCCTCCCTCTTGTACGTCGACGGCGAATGGCGGAAGGCGACCGATGGCACCGAGTTCCTCGTGCACGAGCCGGCAACCGGCGACGAGCTGGCGGCGGTGGCGAATGCCACGGTCGAAGATGCGCTCGCGGCGGTCGCCGCCGCCGCGGACGCGCAGCCGGCGTGGGGCGCCGCCGCGCCCCGGCGGCGGAGCGAGGTGTTGCGCGCCGCTTTCGAGTTGATGCACGCCCGCGCCGATCGGCTGGCGGAGCTGATCGTGCGCGAGAACGGGAAGCCGATCGCGGAAGCGCGCGGCGAGGTCGCGTACGCGGCCGAGTTCTTTCGCTGGTTTTCCGAGGAAGCGGTGCGCAACGACGGGCGCTTCACGACCGCGCCCGTGGGCGGAAGCCGCATCCTGGTCACGCACCAACCGATCGGCGTCGCCCTGCTGATCACGCCGTGGAATTTCCCCGCCGCGATGGCGACGCGCAAGATCGCGCCCGCGCTGGCCGCCGGCTGTACGGTGGTGCTGAAGCCGGCGAGCGAAACGCCCCTCACGGCGCTGGCGGTCGCGGGCATTCTCACCGAAGCCGGCGCGCCGGCGGGCGTGGTGAACGTCGTGCCCACGACGCGCAACGCCGAGGTCGCGACCGCGATCCTCCGCGACTCGCGCGTGCGCAAGTTGTCATTCACGGGCTCGACCGAGGTCGGCCGCCTCCTGCTCGCCCAGGCCGCCGAGCGGGTCGTGAAATGCTCAATGGAGCTCGGCGGCAATGCCCCGTTCATCGTGTTCGCCGATGCCGATCTCGACGCCGCGATCGAGGGCGCGATGATCGCCAAGATGCGCCACAACGGCGAGACCTGCACCGCTGCCAACCGCTTCTACGTCGAGCGGCCCGTGGCGGAGGAGTTCGCCCGCCGCCTGACCGTCGCGATGGGCGGGCTCAAGATGGGCAATGGCCTCGATCCGGACGTGCGCCTCGGGCCGCTGGTGGACGCCGCCACGCTAGCGAAGGTGGCGCGACTGGTGGATGCGGCGATCGCGGCTGGCGCGCGCGCGCGGACGGGCGGCGTCCTGCCGAACGCGCCGGGGTTTTTCTATCCGCCGACGGTGCTGGATCAGGTGCGCGCGGACTCGCCGATCCTGGCGGAGGAGATCTTCGGGCCGGTGGCGCCAATCGTCGCCTTCGACGACCTCGAGGAAGCCATACGGCTCGCCAACGCCAGTGAGTACGGCCTGATCTCCTACGTGTACACGCGCGATCTGGCGCGCGGCTTGCGCGTCGCCGAGGCGATCGAATCCGGCATGGTAGGGCTCAACCGCGGCCTGGTGTCCGACCCGGCCGCGCCCTTCGGCGGCATGAAACAGAGCGGCATCGGTCGCGAAGGCGGCCACGAGGGCCTGCTCGAGTACTTGGAGACCAAGTACATCTCTCTAGCGTGGTGATCCGGCGACGGGCGTTAAGGCGTGAGTTGGGCTGTTACGCTGTTCGGGTCTGAATCGCGCACACCAAGGTCGATGCGCCATGCCGAGCTGCCCACGCCTGCAGATTGCTGACCTCATGCCCTGACAGCCAACAGCGGACAGCCTGATCCCTCCAACAGCCTGCCTTCATCCGCCTGCGTTGACCGGCGCGGCGCCGCACGTATAAGGTGCCGCGCGCTGCATGGATGGGACTGGGTTGCGGGTTTTGGGGTCGCGCTGCGCACGCCGGTGGCTGTTACCGCTGTTGCTCGCCGCCGCGCTGTCGTGCAGCAAGCCCGCGGCCGACGAAATCCGCATCGGTGAATTCGGCTCGCTGACCGGTGGAACCGCGACCTTCGGCATCTCGACACACGAGGGCCTCATGCTGGCGCTGGAGGAGATCAACGCGGCGGGCGGCCTGCTCGGCAAGCCGGTGCGCGTGATCACCGAAGACGATCAGAGCAAGCCCGAAGAGGCCGTCACGGCGGTGCTGAAGTTGATCAAACAGGACCAGGTGAGCGCCGTGATCGGCGAGGTCGCGTCCAGCCGCACGCTGGCTGCGGCGCCGCAGGCCCAGGCCAACCGGATCCCGCTGCTGTCCCCCGCGTCGACCAATCCGAAGGTCACCCAGGTCGGCGATTACATCTTCCGCGCGTGCTTCATCGACCCCTTCCAGGGCTCCACGATGGCGCGTTTCGCGGTGAACCGGCTGAAGGCAAAGCGCATCGCGATCCTCACCGACAGCAAGAACGACTACTCGGTCGGGCTCACCGAGTTCTTCCGCCACACCGCGCAGCAGCTCGGCGCCGAGATCGTCGCGGAGGAGAGCTACGCCGAGGGCGACATCGAGTTCAAAGCCCAGCTGACCGAAATCAAGGCGGCCAATCCCGACGTGGTCTACGTGCCCGGCTACTACACCGAGGGCGCGCTGATCGCGCGGCAGGCGCGCGAACTCGGCCTGAACGTGCCGTTGCTCGGCGGCGACGGCTGGGACAGTCCGAAAACGGTCGAGATCGGCGGCAAGGCGGTGGAGGGCACGTACATCACCAACCACTACTCGCCCGAGGACCAGCGACCGGAAGTGCAGCAGTTCATCGCACAGTATCAACAGAAGTACGGCGGCAAGACGCCCGATGCGATGGCCGTGCTGGGGTACGACGCGATGCGGCTCATGGCCGACGCGATCCGGCGCGCGGGGTCGACCGCCGGCCCGCAGATCCGCGACGCGCTCGCCGCCACCAAGGACTTCCCCGGCGTGAGCGGCACGATCACCATCGACGCCAATCGCAACGCGCGCAAGGCCATCGTCGTGCTCCAGCTGCGCGACGGCAAGTGGCACTTCGTCGAGTCCATCGCACCCGACGCGGTGTGAGCGGCGGCCCGGTCCCGCCGTGGATCAGCTCCCGCAGCAGCTCGTGAACGGCCTCGCCTGGGGGTCGATCTACGCCCTCATCGCGCTCGGGTACACGATGGTCTACGGCGTGCTGCGCTTGATCAACTTCGCGCACGGCGACGTCTACATGCTCGGCGCGATGACCGCGTATTACTTCGCGCACTGGTTGTCCCTCGCCACCGCGCCCACGTTGCCCGGCTTCGTGGTCATCATGGCGCTCGCCATGGGTACCTGCGCGCTGGTGGGCGCGCTGATCGAGCGCATCGCGTATCGCCCGCTGCGCCAGCATCCGCGTTGGGCCATGCTGACCACCGCCATCGGGGTCTCGATGCTGCTCGAGTTCGGCGGGCAGGCGGTCTTCGGCCCGGACCCGAAATTCTTTCCCCAGCTCATTCAGTCGCAGCCGGCATTTCGCCTCGCCGGCGCAGTAGTGACCAACATCGACCTGCTGATCTTCGCCGTGTCCATTGCCTTGATGCTGGCGCTGCGCTGGCTGGTGCTGCGGACGCGCGCCGGGATGGCGTTGCGCGCCGTGAGCGTGAACTACGAAGCCGCGGCGCTGATGGGCATCAACGTGAACACCATCATCTCCATGACGTTCATGCTCGGCTCGGCGCTCGCGGCCGCCGCCGGCGCGATGGTGGCGCTGCGCAATCCGAAGATCGAGCCGCTGATGGGCCTCATGCCGGGCATCAAAGCGTTCGTCGCGGCGGTGCTCGGCGGCATCGGCAATTTTCCCGGCGCCGTCGCCGGCGGCTTGCTGATGGGCGTCACCGAAACGCTCGTGGCCGCCTACATCAGCTCCGCGTACCGGGATGCCGTCGCGTTCGTGATCCTGATCGCAGTCCTCCTCGTCCGCCCGGCCGGTTTGTTCGGCAAGGTGGCGAGCGAAAAGGTATGAGGCTGTCGCGTGCGCGCCGTTGGCCTCCGCGATTGGCCGCAACTGCCCGGCGCCGCCCGCCCGCACCTCGGGGGCGCGGACGAGAACCATCCCCGGCCTCGGGCGCACGCGCACGCACCGCAGCCGACCGTTCCCCGCTGATGCCGGCGCTCCGTTATTTCCTGCGGCGCAACGCACCTGTGCTCGCCGTCCTGCTCGCCCTGTGGCCGCTGAACCTCGCGCTCAACCATTGGCTGAATCCGTACTACCTGCAGATCGCCGTGCTGATCGGCATCAACGTCATCCTCGCCGCCAGCCTGAACCTCATCAACGGCGTGACCGGCTTGTTTTCCCTCGGGCACGCGGGCTTTCTCGCCATCGGCGCCTACGTGAGCGCGGCGGCCACGCTCGCCGCCGGCCCGCAGGCACACGGCCCCGCGATGCTGCTGCTCGCGTTGCTCGCCGGCGGAACGGCTGCCGGGGCGGCCGGCCTGCTGATCGGCATCCCGACGCTGCGCCTCCGCGGCGACTACCTGGCCATCGCGACGCTCGGCTTCGGCGAGATCATCCGGGTGGTGATCCTGAACACCGAGGCCGTCGGCGGCGCGCGCGGCCTGGTCGGCATTCCCACCCTCGCCGGCTTCGGCAGCGTGTACGCGTGTGCCGTGGTGTGCGTGGTGGTGCTCTGGCGGCTCGTCTACTCGCAGCGCGGCGCGGCGTTCTTCGCCATCCGCGAGGACGAGGTCGCCGCGGCCGCCATGGGCATCGACACGACGCGTTACAAAATCCTCGCCTTCACCATCGGCGCGTTCTGGGCCGGGTTGGCGGGCGCGCTGTTCGCCCACTTCATCGGCTATCTGCACACGAACTCGTTCACGTTTCTGCGCAGCGTGGAGATCGTCGTCATGGTGGTGCTCGGCGGCCTCGGCAGCTTCAGCGGCAGCGTGCTCGCGGCAGCCGTCCTGACCATCCTGCCCGAGGCGCTGCGTTTCGGCGCCGAATATCGGATGGTAATCTACGCCGTGCTGCTCATCGCGCTCATGCTGACGCGGCCTGCGGGGCTGATGGGCGGCCGGGAGATCACGGCGTGGCTTTCCTCGAGCTCGACCACTGTACGCTGAGCTTCGGCGGGCTCACCGCCGTCAGCGACGTATCACTCGCCGTCGACACCGGCGAGCTCGTCGGCCTGATCGGCCCCAACGGCGCTGGCAAGACGACCGTGTTCAACCTCATCACCGGCGTATACGCGCCGCAGCGCGGCGCGATCCGCGTCGCCGGCGCGCGCGTGGATGGCCTCGCGCCGCATCGCATCACCGAGCGCGGCATCGCCCGCACCTTCCAGGGCATCCGGCTGTTTCCCAAGATGACGGTGTACGAGAACGTCGTCGTCGGGCACAGCCCGCGCGCCGGCGGGCTGCTCGGAGCGGTGTGCGGCACCGCGGCCGCGGGGACCGCACGCGAGCGCATCGCCGAGCAATGCATGGAGCTGCTGCAGCTGCTCGACCTGGACGCCGTGCGCGACGCACCGGCGTCCAGCCTTCCCTATGGCGCACAACGCCGGCTCGAGATCGCCCGCGCGCTCGCGACTTCGCCCCGCGTGCTGCTGCTCGACGAGCCGGGCGCGGGCACGACGCCACAGGAGAAGCTCGAGTTGATGGCGCGCATCCGCTGGCTGCGCGACCACCTCGCGCTCGGCATTCTGATTATCGAGCACGACATGCGCATGATCATGGAGATGTGCGACCGCATCACGGTGCTCGATCACGGCGAGGTCATCGCCGTGGGTGCGCCGGTCGCGGTGCGCGGCGACGCGCGCGTGATCGAAGCCTATCTGGGCGCGGATGAGCCCTGACCGCGCATGTTGCTGACCATCGAGAACCTGCATGTCGCCTACGGCGCGGTGCAGGCGCTGCAGGGCGTCTCGTTGCACGTAGCGCCGGGCGAGATCGTCACGCTGATCGGCTCCAACGGAGCCGGCAAGAGCACGTTGCTGCGCGCGATCAGCGGGCTGGTGCGGCCGACGAGCGGAGCGATTCTGTTCGACCGCACGGTGCGCCTCGATCACCTGGCGGCGCACGCGATCGTGCGGGAGGGGATCAGCCACGTGCCGGAGGGTCGCCAGGTGTTCGGCAATCTGACCGTGCACGAGAACCTACTGCTCGGCGCATACCGCCGCACCGAGCGCAACGACTTTCGCGATACGCTGGAGCGCGTCTACGTGCTTTTCCCCATCCTGCGCGAACGGCTGCGACAGTCGGCCGCCACCCTGAGCGGTGGAGAACAGCAGATGCTCGCGATCGGCCGCGCGCTGATGGCGCGGCCGCAGCTGCTGCTGCTGGACGAGCCATCACTCGGGCTCGCCCCGCTGGTCGTGCGCACCATCTTCGGCATCATTCGCGAAATCAAGGCGCAGGGCACGACGATCCTGCTCGTCGAGCAGAACGCCCACCAGGCGCTGCGCATCGCCGATCGCGGCTACGTGATGCAGACGGGAATCATCGCGCTGGCCGACACCGGCGATCGCCTGCTGGCGCGCCCCGAGGTGCAAGCCGCTTATCTGGGCGGCTGACCACCCCGCGATTCAACGCAAAAACGCGGAGCCGCGAAGGCGGTCCACAAACTGCGCGTCTTCACGGCTTGGCGTGGAGCATTCTGCATCACAGTCCCGCCGGGCTCCTGGCGAGCCGGACGCCGATCACCCTTTCACACAGACGACCTGGCGCAGGGTGTGGACGATCTCGACGAGATCCGTCTGTGCCGCCATCACGGCTTCGATCGACTTGTACGCGCCGGGCGTCTCATCGATAACCGCGGCGTCCTTGCGACACTCGACGCCCGCGGTTGCGCAAACGTGATCGTCCACGGTGAAGCGCTGCTTCGCGGCCGCGCGCGACATCGCGCGCCCCGCCCCATGGCTGCAGCTATGGAAGCTCTCGAGGTTGCCCTTGCCGCGCACGATGTAGGAGCGCGCCCCCATGCTGCCCGGGATGATGCCGAGCTCGCCCGCCCGGGCGCGCACCGCACCTTTCCTCGTCACGAACACCTCGCGGCCGTAGTGCGTCTCGCGCGCGACGTAGTTGTGATGGCAGTTCACCGCCTGGACGTCCGCCGTGAACGGCGGGATGCCGGCGACGGAGCCGACCGCACGCACCACCGCTTCGATCATAAGCTGGCGGTTGCGCATGGCGAAGGTCTGCGCCCACTCCACCGCCTCGACGTAGTCGTCGAAGTGCTCGGTGCCTTCGCGGAGATACGCGAGATCCTCGTCGGGCAGATTGGCTGCCAGTTTGCGCATGTCCTGGCGCGCGAGCTCGATGAAGTAGCTGCCGATGCGGTTGCCGATGCCGCGGGAGCCGCTGTGGAGCATGAACCAGACGCGATCGCGCTCATCGAGACAGACCTCGATGAAGTGGTTGCCGGTGCCGAGCGTGCCGAGGTGGGTCACATGATTGGCGCGGTCGACCTTCGGATGTTTGGCGACGATGCGCTCGTATCCTGGCCGCAGCTGGGCCCAGGCCCGCGCCTGTGCAGGCGGAATTTTGCCCCAGGCGCCGCGGTCATTCCGCCCACCGTGATCGGTGCGCCCATGCGGCACCGCCTTCTCGATCGCGGTGCGGATGCCGCGCAGGTTCTCGGGGAGGTCCTTCGCCGCGAGGCTCGTCTGCACCGCCATCATGCCGCAGCCGATGTCGACGCCAACCGCAGCGGGAATGATCGCGCCGGTGGTCGGCACGACGCTGCCCACCGTCGCGCCTATCCCCCAGTGCACATCGGGCATCACCGCAATCCATTTGTAGATGCACGGTAGACTCGCGACGTTCTCCAGCTGCTTCGCCGCTTGTTGCTCGAGCGGAACGCCGCGGATCCAGGCCTTGATCGGCACTCCGCCCTTGGATTGAATGACTTCGTAGGAGGTGCTCATTCGCTGGGCTCCGCGCTGCGCCCTGCCCCGGAGCGCATGCCGGCGCGTCGAAGAGAGTCGCAGACGTCGAGCGTACGTCAAGACAGCCGCGCCTCCTCGCTGAGCCATTGCGCGCCCCTCCAAAGCGCGCCGCGGCTGTGGCAGGGCGTCACCCGGCAACCAGCGCTGGGGATCATCGCGAACGCGCTTGACACTGGCGTGTCGCCGCCGCAGCGCGGTCGTGCCGGGCCGGCGCTGCGCTTTTCGGGGTGGACTTGACGACTGGCGTGCCGCTGGGTAATGGGGCCCACGAGATGTTTGCCAAGCGCACCGCCGCGACGTGTTGCTGTATCAAGGCCCGGAAGGCCTCGCGCGCCTGCGGCTGCGCTGCGCCCACCGCCATCTGATCCGCGACGGCGGCACGCGACGATAAGCCCAGGGCCCGGGAGGTCTCTACCTTCCGGGCCTTTTTTCGTCGCAGCAGTCCCGCGCGAACGGCCGTGTGAGCGGTAAAGGCGCGAGGGACGCCGGAACCGCTCCACGTCGACCGATACAAGAGGGAAGAGGACAATGCGCAAGCTTCTTTTGATCGCCCTGATGATCGCCGCGACCTCCGCGGCGCGCGCCGAAGACACCCTGCTCAACGCGTCGTACGACCCCACCCGTGAGCTCTGGAAGGCGGTCAACGAGCAGTTCGCTCCGATCTGGCAGAGACAGTCCGGCGGCGAGATCGTCGTCAAGCAATCGCACGGCGGCTCCGGCTCCCAAGCCCGCGCCGTCATCGACGGCCTGGAGGCCGACGTCGTCACGCTGGCGATGTGGTCCGACACCGATGCCATCCGCAAGGTCGGCCTGATCAGCAGCGGCTGGGAGAGCCGCTTTCCCAACAATTCGACGCCGTATACGAGCACGATCGTCTTCCTCGTCCGCAAAGGAAATCCGAAGGGCGTCAAGGACTGGGCCGACATCGTCAAGCCCGGCGTCGAGATCGTCACGCCGAATCCCAAGACATCCGGCAACGGCAAGCTGGCCTTTCTGGCCGCCTGGGGCCAGGTGCTGAAATCCGGCGGCACCGCCGAGCAGGCGAAGGAGTTCGTCACCAAGCTCTACCAGCAGGCGCCGGTGCTCGATTCTGGCGCTCGCGCTTCCACCGTGACGTTCGCCCAGAAGGGCATCGGCGACGTGCAGCTCACCTGGGAGAATGAAGCCTATCTGCAGCTGAAGGAGACGCCCGACGAGTTCGAGATCGTCTACCCGTCGGTGAGCTTCCTGGCGGAGCCGCCGGTGGCGGTGGTGGACGTCAACGCGCAGCGCCACGGCACGACCGAGGCCGCCACGGCCTATCTGAACTTCCTCTACACGCCGGCCGGCCAGGAGATCATCGCGCAGAACTTCTACCGGCCCATCGATCCCGCCGTCGCAGCGAAGTACAAGAAGCAGTTTCCCGATGTGACGTTGTTCAAGATCGATACGGTCGCCAAGGATTGGAACGATGCCTACGACAAGTATTTCGGCGAAGGCCAGATCTTCGACCAGATCTACTCGCAGGGTAAGTAGCGCCGTGCGGTCGGTCGCAATCGACCAGCGCGCACACCGCGCCTACGCGCCGCCGCAGGGTGAGCTCCCGCACATGCCGCTCCGCGGCCGCCCGTACGGCTTCGCCTTGGCGCTCCTGCTGTGGGGTGCTGGCGCGGGGCTCGCGGTCGCCATCGCGGGTTAGAGCAGACGATGTCCAACGTGAACCGCCGCGTCCTGCCGGGTTTCGGTCTGAGCCTCGGGTACGCGAGTGTCTACATGAGCTTGTTGGTGTTCATCCCGCTCGCGGCGGTGTTCATCAGATCGGCGTCGCTGGACTGGGCCGAATTTGTCCAGGCGGTATGGACGCCGCGCGCGCGCGCCGCCTACGCGCTCACGCTCGGCACCTCGCTGCTCGCCGCGCTCGTGAATATCCCCTTCGGCGTGCTCATCGCGTGGGTCCTGGTGCGCTACCAGTTCCCCGGCCGGCGCATCCTCGACGCGATCATGGACCTGCCGTTCGCGTTGCCGACGGCCGTCGCCGGCCTCGTCTACTCGAGCTTGTACGTGAAGAAAGGCTGGCTCGGGCAGTACCTGGTGCCGCTCGGCATCCAGGGCGCGTACTCCCGGCTCGCGATCGTGCTCGTGCTCATCTTCATCGGCCTGCCGTTCATCGTGCGGACCGTCCAACCGGTGCTGAACGATCTGGAGGCGGAAGTGGAGGAGGCGGCCGCCTGCCTCGGCGCGACGCGTTTTCAGACCTTCTGGCGCGTCCTGGTCCCGACGCTGCTGCCCGCGACCGTCACCGGTTTCGCCCTCGCCTTCGCGCGCGGCATTGGCGAGTACGGCTCCGTCGTCTTCGTCTCGGGCAACATGCCGTTCAGGACGGAGATCGCGCCCGTGCTCATCGTCTCGAAGCTCGAGTCCTTTCGCTACGCCGAGGCCGCCGCGGTGGCGGTGGTGCTCCTCGCGATGTCGTTCGCGTTGCTCTTCGCGATCAATGTCCTGGAAAGGTGGACCAAGCGCCATGGCTACGCCTAGCTCCGTCGCGCCGGTCCCGCGCGCGCAACAGGACCCGGCGGCGATTCGATATCTGCTGATCGCGATCGCACTGGCCGTGGTCGGCGTGTTCGTCGTCATCCCGGTGGTGAATGTCTTCTACGAGGCGCTCGGGCGCGGACCGCTCGCCTACTGGGACGCGCTGGTGGGCGACAGCGATACGCTCGCGGCGATCCGCTTGACGCTCATCGTCGCGCCGAGCGCAGTCGCTCTGAACGTGCTGTTCGGCCTGGCGGCCGCGTGGGCCGTGGCGCGGTTTCGCTTTCCCGGGCGCTCGTTGTTCACCGCGTGCATCGACCTGCCCTTCGCGGTGTCGCCAGTGGTCG
Organism: Binatia bacterium; assembly: GCA_050176585.1. GTDB lineage: Bacteria > Desulfobacterota > Binatia > HRBIN30 > CADEER01 > CAYYWP01. Next base: position 2,198 of record JBFXHX010000031.1, on the reverse strand, counting down.
CCGGCCTGGCGCTGATGCTGATCTTCGGCTTGCAGGGGTGGTTCGGCGCGTGGTTGCGCGCGGAGCAGATCGCCATCGTGTTCGCCACGCCGGGGCTCATCCTGGCGACGGCGTTCGTCACCTTGCCGTTCGTCGCCCGCGAGCTCGTGCCGGTCATGGAGGCGATCGGCTCGGAGGAGGAAGTCGCGGGCGTCAGCCTCGGCGCGCGCGGCTGGCAGATCTTCCGCGAGATCACGCTGCCGAACATCAAGTGGGGCCTGCTGTACGGTATCATCCTGTGCAACGCGCGGGCGATGGGCGAATTCGGCGCCGTATACGTCGTGTCCGGCCGCATCACCGGCCAGACCGACACGCTGCCGCTGCGGGTCGAGAAGCTCTTTCAGGAATACAACATGCCGGGTGCCTTCGCGGCCGCCTCGTTGCTCTCGTCGCTCGCGCTGGTCACGCTGGTGCTGAAGACGGCGCTGGAATGGAAAACGCGGCGCGACCTGGCGGCGCGCGAGCGCGAGGCGAGCGAGGAGATCACCGCGGCGGAGCCCGCCGCTCCGGCGGTGGTGAGCGGACACCCGAACGACAAACCGCCCCGCTCCGACGGCGAAGCCGCCGAGGACCGACCGGCGGCACATCGCACGACCCTTCGGCTCGTGCCACGCGACCACGCGAGCAAGACGAGCGGCGCAGCGCGCCGAGAGGAGGCCGCCGGGGTGGGCATCTCTATCCGCAACGTGACGAAACGGTTCGGCGACTTCGCCGCGCTCGAAGACGTGAGCATCGATGTGCCCCCCGGCGCGCTGGTGGCGCTGCTCGGCCCCTCGGGCTCGGGCAAGACGACACTCCTGCGCATCATCGCCGGCCTCGAGACCGCCGATAGCGGATCGATCCTGTACGAGGACGAGGACGCCACCAACCGCTCGCCGCGCGATCGGAACGTCGGCTTCGTCTTCCAGCACTACGCGCTCTTCCGCCACATGACGGTGTTCGACAACGTCGCCTTCGCGCTGCGCGTGCGCGGCTGGAAGCGCGATGCCATCGAACGGCGCGTGAACGAGCTGTTGCGCCTCATCCAACTCGAGAACCTCGGCAACCAGGCGCCCGGACAGCTGTCCGGCGGCCAGCGCCAGCGCGTGGCGCTCGCCCGGGCGCTGGCCGCATCGCCGAAGGTGCTGCTGCTCGACGAACCGTTCGGGGCGCTCGACGCCAAGGTGCGCGCCGAGTTGCGCCAGTGGCTGCGCCGGCTGCACGACGAGATCCACGTGACCAGCGTCTTCGTCACGCACGACCAGGAAGAGGCATTCGAGGTCGCCGACCGCGTGGTGGTCATGAACCACGGGCGGGTCGAGCAGGTCGGCACGCCGGAGGACGTGTTCGAGCGCCCGGCCAACAGTTTCGTCATGGACTTTCTCGGCAACGTGAACGTATTCCACGGCCGCGTCGAGGCGGGCCGCGCCCTGGTCGGCGGCTTCGATCTCGACTATCCCGACTACCCGCACGACGAAGCCAAACCGGCCACCGTATACGTGCGCCCGCACGAGCTCGAGATCGATCGCTATGCGGGAGGCCCTTCGAGCCTCCGCGCCGAAGTGTTGCGGGTGAATCCCGCCGGCGCGGCGGTCAAGGTGGAGCTCATGGCGCGCGACTTCGGTCTGCCCCTGAACGTCGTGCTCGCACCGGAGCGCTACGAGCAGCTGCAGCTCCGCGCCGGCGAGGACGTGTACGTGTTCCCCAAGCGGGTGCGCGTCTTCGTCCAGGACTTTTCGATCTGAGGAGGAGGAATGCCATGCGGAGCCCATTCGAACCAGCACGACCGCAGACCCCAGCATCCCCTGTACCCATGACGCGCCCGCAGCCCGCGCGCTTGCGAAGGTGGGCGACCGGCTCAGCGGACTGCGCTATGGCACCGTGACCGTCGTGGTGCAGGACGGCGTCGTGGTGCAGGTGGAACGCACCGACGGGCAGGACGCGTTGGCGGTGATCAAGGCTTCCAACGTCCTGATCGCCACTCCGTAAGCCGGCGGACGTCGGGACCCGTCCAGCCCGCATCCGCGCGGGCGCTTCTCGCGCCAGCGCCGCACCCGCGGCTGCGCTCGACTCGAGCCCGGGCGACGCGGGTGTTCACACCAGGAGCCCGCTGCACGGGCCGCAATGGGCGGAGCCGCGCGCCCACACCCGAGAGGAATGTCAAATGACTGCCAGACACA
>JBFXHX010000030.1:47988-50403 GCA_050176585.1 Binatia bacterium | reverse complement strand
ACAGGGACGAGAAATTCTTCTCCGGCTGGTCGAGCAGCACCTGCGCGACCAGCTCGCGATTGTGGGTCGCGTCGCCGAACGCGATCTCGGAGCTCTTCGCGCGCTTGAAGAACAAGTGCATGTCATGCTCCCAGGTGAAGCCGATCCCGCCGTGGATTTGGATACCGTCGGCGGCGACTTGTCGGCAGGCCTCGGAGGTGTACGCCTTTGCCATGCAGGCGGCGAGGTGCGCCTCTGGGGCGTCGTTCGCCACGGCCCAAGCCGCATAGTAGGTCGCCGATTTCGCGCTCTCCACCTGTACCAGCATGTTGGCGCACTTGTGCTGGATGGCCTGAAAGGTGCCGATCGCCCGGCCGAATTGTTCGCGCACTTTGGCGTACTGCACGCTGAGATCGAGCACCTGCTGGGCGATGCCACAGAGCTCTGCGGAGAGCGCGACCTTCGCGCGGTCGACGACCCGGTCCAGCAGACCCCAGCCCTGACCGACAGCGCCGAGCGCGGCGGCCGCGGCGACGCGGACATCCTCGAACACCACCTCGCAGAGCTTGCGCGTCTGATCGAGCGTCTTGAGCACGCGCGTCCGCACGCCCGGCGCGCCCGCCTCGACCAGAAACAGCGTAACGCCGTCGGCGCCCGCGCCCCCGGTGCGAGCCGCGACCACCAACACATCGGCGTTGTGCGCGTCGTGCACGAAGAGCTTCGTACCGGATAGCGCGAAGCCGCCACCGGCCGCCGCCGCGCGCATCTGCACGCCCGCCGCATCCCAGCGGCCGCTCTCCTCGACGTGCGCCAGGGTGGCGCGCGCGGTCCCGGCAGCGAGCTGCGGCAGCCACCGCTTCTTTTGGTCGGCGGAGCCCCCGAGATCGATGGCAACGCCGCCGAGGATCGCGGAAGCGAAAAAGGGACCCGGAAAGACTACCTGACCCATCTCCTCGAGCACTACGACCATGTCGACCATGCTCAAGCCGGCACCGCCGTACTCCTCCGGGATGATGAGGCCGGTCCACCCGAGCTCGGCCATCTTCGTCCATTGCTCGTCGGTGAAGCCGCGCTCGTCGTCCATCATGCGGCGGACGTAGGTCATGGGGCATTCACCGGCGAGGAACTCTCGCACCCCCTGGCGCAACATGTCTTGTTCTTCGCTGAAGCCGAAATCCATGAGCCCCGTCCTTCATGCGCGCGCGGCGCGCTCTGGCCTCGTATCGTCGCCCGCGCGGCGCCGCAATAGGGGCGCGGCGCCGCTCAGCCGCACAGGCGCGCGGGCTCGCTGGCCGGCACGCCAACGGCGGAGAGCAGCCGGCCGCGGACTGCGGCCGCCGCGGCTCTCCAGTCCGCGCCGGGCGGCAGCGCAAGCCGGCCGCCGGCGATCATGTCGTGACCGCCTGCGTGGTCGCTGCCAAGCACGCTTTGCAGCACGTCCCCCGCGTTCACGTCGCGGTGCGTCGTGCGCAACGACACGTAAATAAAATCCTGGTACCGCCCGATCGCCGCCGCCCAGTCCACCTCGTCGAGGCGGAGGAGGAAATCCGCCATTTCGGCCACCATGTCCGGGTACCGTACGTCGCCGAGGATCGACACCACGACGCGGTCGTAGATGAGCGCGGATTGGATGGCCACGCGGAATGCTTCGAAATACTCGCGCGGGACCCGGGCGTTTTCGATCTTGGCGAGCCGCCGCTTGTTCGTATGCGGGTAGAGGTAGCTGGTGGCGTCCATGTCGGGCGTGGATGCCTCGCGCCCGAGGTCCTGGGTCTCCGCCATGATGCCGTAGAACAGCGCCGTGGCGATTTTGGTCTCCATCGGCAGGCGGGTATCCATCAGGTATTCGGTGAGGATCGTCGAGGTGGCGCCGTAGCCGTCGCGCAGGTCAGCGTAGGGCACGTCGTCCACGGCCACGTACTGGGGGTGGTGGTCGATCACGATCGAAGCGCGCGCTCCCGGCGGCAGCGAGTTGTTCGAGCGCCCGGGCTGGGTGTCGACGAGGGCGATGATGGCGTCCGGCGCCGTCAACGGCAGCTCGCTGACCGGCACTAGCGGAATGTTCAGATAGCGCACCATGGTGCGGTTCTCGGCACGGCCGAGATACCCACCGAGCGCGATCGCGGCATCCTTTTCCGCCAGCTCTTGGGCGATGTAGCGCAGGCTTGCGGCGCTGGCCAAGGCGTCGGGGTCGGGGTTGTCGTGCGGGAGGATGATCAGAGGGCCCGGTTGTTCCAAAATCGACAGCAACTCCGCGGGCACCCCTTTGCCGGAACCATTTCCCATCTGGCCGGGATATAGTTCGGCCCCGGGTCACTGTCCACGGCCCCATGCCGCGGAGGCGCCAGATCGCGGCCTCCTGATCCAATGCCGCGTTGTCGACCCACACCCCACCGGCGTTCCGTCCGGGCAGGCACTCAGATCGCCGCTGCGCGC
>JBFXHX010000030.1:0-47888 GCA_050176585.1 Binatia bacterium | reverse complement strand
CCGGGCAGGCACTCAGATCGCCGCTGCGCGCGCTCGCCGGCCGGCTGCCGACCGAACACCAGGGCTGAACGGTGTCGCAGATGGCAGAGCAAGCCCGCCGGCCGACTATTGCTCGCGATCGAGCCGCTCGATGTTGGCCTTGAACGAGGCATTGTCGGGTTCGATCTCCAGAGCCTTGCGCAATGCTCGCTTCGCGCGCTCGGGGTCCCCCATCAAAAAGGCCACATCAGCCCGATACTGGTGGACTAAGGCGTAGCGGGCGTGAAGCGCTCGGCCTGGTCGAGGGCGCGCATCGCCGCACACGTAGATGGTGGGACACGCTCGCGCGGCGTAGATCGCGAGGAGCGCGGCGGCCAGCACCGATGCGATCGCCGTGTCCTAATTCATGTGCGCCGCGCGCCCGCCGCGCTCATCGGGCCGCTGTGGTCGTGACACGCCCCCTGGAGCCACGCCAGCGCCACGCGTGCCGGGGATAATCATCGTTGCATTCTGCCGACCATGCGCTATGCCCGCCTAGGGCTGCTCATGGATACGCCACGCCAACGCTTCGCCGCCCTCATGCGCGCGCCCGATGACGCCATCGCGCCCGGGAAGGCTGCTTTGCTGATCGCCGCCGAGGCGTATCCGGGGCTCGATATCGACCGCTACCTCGCGTCGCTGGACGCGCTCGCCGAAGCGGTGCGCCCCCACCTGCGGGAGGCTCACTCCGACGCCGACAGGGTGCGCGCGCTGATTCGCGCGCTCGCCGTGGAGCAGCGTTTCGCCGGCAACCAGGCCGATTACTACGACGTGCGGAACAGCTTCCTGAACCAAGTGCTGGAGCGCCGTACCGGCATCCCGATCACGCTGGCGCTCGTGTACATCGAGGTCGGCCGTCGCCTCGACCTGCCGGTGCACGGCATCGGTTTTCCCGGCCACTTCCTGCTGAAGTACAGCGCCAGCAAAGACATCGTCTTCGACCCGTTCTTCGCCCAGGTGTTGACGGAGCGCGACTGCGCCGAGCGCCTGCGGGCGGTCATGGGCGAAAGCGCCGCGTTCGACTGCAGCTACCTGCGCGCGGCGACGCCGCGGGAGATCGTGGTGCGCATGCTGCGGAACCTCAAGCAGATCTATCTGCAGCAGCGGCAGTTCGAGCCCGCCCTCTCCTGCAGCGCGCGGATCCTCATCGCGTCACCCGATCTCCCGCACGAGCTGCGCGACCGCGGGCTGCTTTACCACCAACTCGAATGCTACGCCGCCGCGCGCGCCGACCTGGAACGCTTTCTGACGCTCGAGCCCGAAGACGACAGCGCCGACGTCGTGCGCGAGAAGTTGATCGAGATTCGCCGCCGGGGCGGAGCGCTGCTGCACTGAGCGGCCACGGCGCCTCCGTGCGCTGCACTGTGTTGTGATCCTCCGGTCGGCTTGCTAGACGCAGCCGCTGCGCTGCCATAGAGCAAAACGACCGCGCTGGAGTGGGAATTCCATGCGAGTGATCTGCATCTCTCGAACGATCGCCGCCGGCGGCGAGGCCATCGGCAAGCGGGTGGCCGAGCGCCTGGGCTTCTCGTACGTCGATGAAGAAGTGATCGCGCTGGCCAGCAAGAAGACCCATCTCGATCCGCAGATGGTCGCGCAGGCGGAGCACCGCACCTCCATCCTCGATCGGCTCCTCGGCGCGATGGCCGTATGGCCCACCGACATGCCGACGGCGGCGGGCGAGTTCTACGCCCCGCCCGGCAGCATGATGACGCGCCCCGTGGAGGAGGAGCTGCGCGGCCTCATCCGCGAAGCGATCGTCGAGATCGCCGCGCGCGGCAATGCCGTAATCGTCGCGCACGCCGCCTCCTACGCGCTCGGACAGCAGCCGGAGGTCCTTCGCGTGCTCGCCACCGCTTCGCGCGAGACCCGCGTGGAGCGGCTGCGGCAGTCCGGGGCAAGCGCCACCGAAGCGGCGGCGACGGTGCGCGACTCCGACCGCGAACGCGCGGCCTATCTCAGGAACTTCTACGAGGTGCGCGAAGAGCTGCCCACGCATTACGACGTGGTGGTGAACACCGACAACCTGGGCATCGAACGGGCCGTCGAGATCATCCTCACCGCCGCTCGGGGTTGACCAGCTCGCAGGGCCGCTGCATACCCCGCGTACGCGGATCACACCGCGCCGAACGCGCCCGCCGCGCGCAAGCCGTCCAGCATGAACTGCACGGCGATGGTGGCGAGCACCAGTCCCAGAATGCGCGTCAGCACGTGCGCCCCCGTGCGGCCGAGCACCCGATACAGGGCCTCGGCGAAAATCAGCGTCAGCAGTATCGCGACCCCGGTGAGCAGGATCGCGAGATACACCACTGCCATCTGCAGCAGACTCTCCGCGCGGCTCATCAGCATGGTGACGGTGGACAGCGCCGCCGGGCCCGCCAGCATGGGCACCGCGAGAGGCGTGACCGCGATATCCTCCTTAACAGTGCCCTCGCTGATCTCCTCGGGCCCCTCCTGCGTTGGCCGCTGGGCCCGCAGCATGTCCATGGCGACGAAGAACAGGATCACCCCGCCGGCGATCTGGAATGCCGGCATGGTCAGACCGAGAACGCGAAACAACGAGTTGCCGCAGGCCGCGAACCCCGCGAGCACGAGCGTCGCGATCACCGACGCCCGGTACGCCGTTCGACGGCGCCGCGCCCGATCGTAATCGTGGGTCATCGCCAGATATGCCGGGAGCACGCCGACCGGATCGACGACGAAGAGGATGGAGGCGAGGGCGGTGAGCGCGAAGTCCAGCAAGAGCCAGGAGCTCCGCTGGAGATACTAGCGCGTCAGCCACCGATTCCCACTGCGCCGCTCAATAAAGAGCGCGTCCGTTTGCGCGCGGCGATCTCGCCGGGATTACCTCGTCCGGGTGTGACTGCCGCGCAGGCGCTCAAACAGAGCGCGGCCCGCGCGATACAGCGCGGCGGGCGCCGTACTGCCGCGCACGAATTGGCGCAGCGAAAGCAGCGCGCGCGGTCGATGCGAGCGCGGTGCGAGCAGGAACGATCCTCGCGGCCCGGCGTAGAGCGCAGCTTCGGGAGGTGCCCACGTCATCGCCGGTGCAGAGGCGGGCGCCTGCACGGCGGTGCGGCGCAGCTGCTCGCACGCCTGTGCGAATGCCGATCGGAGCCCGGGCTGGTCCATGGATGCCGCGACCCGGACGCAATCGCCGAGCATGGCGGACGCTGTAGCGAGCTCGAGCTTCGGTGAGCCGCCGGCGTCGACATCGAGGTAATCTTCCAGCTCGTTCGCGAGCCGTATCAGCAGGATCGTTCGATCCCGGTGCGACAGCGCATCCACACCGCCAGCGGCGGTGAGCAGGAGCTCGGGCCAGCCCGTTTCAGTGTAGGCACGGATCAGGTCTTCACTGGCGTCGCCCACGGCCGCTCGCAGCCGCGCGCGCTTCGCCTCGGTGACGCCGCGCCGGCCGTCACCGAACTCGCCATGTGTATATGCGGCGTGCAACAGGGCCGCGATCACTGCGTCAGGCAGGGCGCCGGTGTCGGCCAGCACGCTCGCGGTGCGGACGAGGTGAGTGAGGAACGGGACGCCGTTGGGCCGGAAGTGGCCCGTGAAGAGGCGCATCGCGAGACCGTATGCGCGGCGGATGCGATCGAGGTCGCCCGCGCCGTACCCCAGCTTCCGAAGCTGCCCAAGCAGCGCGAGGTGCGTCTGTGCATACGGCACGGCCGCTCAGTGGGCGCCGCGCCGCCGCCGGCTGGTCGCCCGCACGATCAGCTCGGTGCCGAAACGTTCGGCCGCGCTGAGCGCACGCTGGCCGCGCGCGAAGCGCCCCCCCAGCACCTGCTTGAGCGCCGCGCGCGCCTGGCGCAGCGGCAGCCGGCGGTGCCAGCTCGCAAAGGTCGCGCTCGGCTCGAGCCCGGAATCGCTCGGGTCGAGCTGCCACTTGGCGGCGAAATGCGCGAGGCTCTTGCGCGTCCAGTCCTCCGACCAGCGCAATATAAAGTACGGGAGGTCCGCGAACGCCAACGGCGGCGGCGGCACGTAGGTGACGACGCTGCGCGGCTCGAAGAACACGGACAGACCAGCCGCCCGCGCCGCCAAGCACAGATCCGCGTGCTCCATCATGTTCAACAGCCGCTCGTCCAGCGGTCCCAGGCGCTCGAACACCTCCATCCGCACCAACATGCAATGGAACTCGATCATCTCGGTCCGCTGCCGGACCAGCGCGGGCGCGACCTCGGCGGCATTAGCGCCGGGGTGATGGTGGCAATCCCGGAACCGCCGCCTTCCGTTTTCCTCGGCGATGTGCGCCGTGCCCCCGGCCAGGTGCACACGCTGCTCCGACAGCTCGCCGATGAGCTGCAGCGGCCCGCAAATCGCGGCGCCGGTCTCTTCGGCGCACTCGATCAGCGCCCGCAGCCACCCCGGCGTCACCAGCGCATCGTTGTCGATGAACACGACGTACGGGGTGCGCACCTGGCGAAGAGCGAGGTTCCGCGCCTCGTTCGGGGTGAGATACTGCTCCGCGCGCACCACCTCGCCCCCGTACTGCTCCGCTCGCTCCCGCAGCGCCCTCCGGGCGGCGCGCGGCGAGCGGCCGTCGATGCACAACAGGTGAAACGGGAACTCGGTCTCGCGACAGATGTTGTCCAACGAACGCGCAGTGAAGCTGAAGCGTTCGCGCGGTATCACCGCGATCGTCACCAAGGGCTCAGTCATCGTTTCCTCACGCCATCGAATCCGGCGCTGAAGCGCTCGGAACGCGGCCCGCGGTTCGCACCATGCGGGTATGCCGCAGCACGGCTTGGCAGGCGCGGACCGCCGGCGGCCACCGGCTGACACCAAACCACCACGCGATTGACCACGCGATGCGGGCTGAAGTAGCGACCGGCTGGCCAGCCGCTGCATACGCCTCGCGCAGCGCGCTCAACGCGGCGCGACGCTCCCCGATCGACAACAGTTGCATCGCGCTGCCGATGTGCACATTGCGGTACGCGACGGCACGCATGCGGCGCGCGGATACCGATACATCAGGGCGCTCGAAGATCTTGTCGAGCACGCGTCGGCGGTCGCGGAGCGCTTGTTCCCGCCCGGCGGCATACGGCGAGGTCATGTTGCCGGGATGCTCGCGCCAGCGGGCGACGACGCGATCCACGAAGACGACCGGGAACTCGCGCGCGACCCGTAGGGCCATGTCCCAGTCCTCGCTCGGTCCCACCTGCGGATCGAAGCCGCCCACGCGCTCGATGCAAGCGCGGCGGTACAGCGTAGCGATCGACGTCGTGTAGTCGGCGAACAACAAACTGCGAAACGGGTCGTCGGGATACCGCATCGGCCCGCCGCGCACCGCCCCGAAGGGCGTGCCATCCGCCCGCATCCCAGCGCAGCGGGCGTATGCAAATCCCGCCTCGGGCTGGGCTGCCAACGCCGGAACGAGCACCGCCAGCCAGTCGGGAAGCCATTCGTCGTCGGAATCGTTGCGCGCGACATAGGTTCCGCGAGCGGCCTTCAGCCCGGTGTTCAGCGCGGCGGTGCAGCCCGCGTGCGGCTGGCGGATCACGCGGAGGCGCGGGTCGGCGCTCCAGGATTGCAGAACGCGGTCGCTGGCATCGGTCGAGCCATCGTCGATGACGATCAGCTCGAGCTCCCCAAACGACTGTGCGAGCACGCTGCGGATCGAGTCGGACAGGAACTCGGCGCGCTCATACGTCGGCAGAAGGACGCTCACCAATGGTGCTTGCATCACGCCGGCCTTCGCAGACCCGCCGCTCGCCAAATACATCGACTGCTGCGTAACCGCACCGGAAAAAATCTCCGGCGTGGACGCCTCGTACCCCACTCACTCGCGGCGCGCCAGTAGCGGGTGATACGCCGTCCGCGTCGACCGAAGAGCACGCCCCCAGGTATCCCGATCCCGCCTCAGCGGCTAGATTAGACGGCGTATCCCATGGCCGAACCCATCGACGTCAGCGCCGGCATCATCGTGCGGGACGGACGCGTGCTCGCCTGTCAACGCCGCCCCGAGGAGGCGCACGGAGGCCGGTGGGAGTTCCCCGGGGGCAAGCGAGAAAACGGGGAGTCGCCGGCCGACTGTCTGCGGCGGGAGCTCATGGAAGAGCTCGGGATCGAGGCGGAGATCGGGCCGGAAATCTGGCGCGCCGAGCATAGCTATCCCGGCCGCGCCCCCGTCGCCCTCGTCTTCTTCCGCGTCGACCTGTTCGCCGGCGAGCCTCAGAATTTCGCGTTCGCGACCCTGCGCTGGTTGCCGCCGGCCGATCTGGGCTCGCTGGATTTTCTGGAAGCCGACCGCGATCTGGTCGCCCGGTTGCCGGCGCTGCTCAGCTAGGCCTTCCCGAGCCGCCACCGCGGCTCCGGTCGCATGCGGTCCCATGGTTGTCCCGGCCCGCGCCGCAACTCGAGCGAGGGTCGCATAAATAGTGCGCGCCGGGCTTTCCGCACCGGAGCGGGCGTCCAGAACCGAATTCAAAACCCCATGCTGTTCGCCTACAGGTCCCTCTGGTAGACTTGGCGCTATGGCACCCGACCTCGAACCGCGCCGTTTTTTTCTCGATCGCTTCGCGCTGGATGATCACGCCCTCGAGCGTACGATCGAGACGGCGATCGCCCGCCAGGCCGACTTTGCCGATCTGTACTTCGAGTTTCGCACCTCCGAGGGCTTCATGCTCGAGGAAGGCATCGTCAAGAAGGCGGCAAAGAACGTCTCGCAAGGCGCCGGAGTGCGGGTCGTGGCCGGCGACAAGACGGGCGCCGCTCACACCGACGAGGTGAGCATCGATACCCTGCGGCTCACGTCCGAAACGGCACAGGCGATCGCCGATGGGCGCGGTACGGCCACATCGGTGGCAGTCCGGGCCGCCCGGCCGGCGCGCGATCTCTACACGCTGCGGCGCCCGCCTCTGGAAATCCCACTCGACGAGAAGGTGGCGCTGCTCGATCGCATCGACGTCGCCGCACGGCGGCACGATCCGCGCATTACGAACGTAATGGCGAGCCTCGGGATCGAGCACAAGGTCATCCTGATCGTCACCTCGACGGGCGTCGTCATCGGGGATGTGCAGCCACTGGTCCGCCTGAGCGTGACCTGCATCGCCGAAGAACAGGGCCGCCGAGAGCACGGCACCAGTGGTGGCGGCGGACGCGTCGAGTTCGAGTTCCTCAGCGAGGGCGACCGCTGGCTGAAATGGGTGAAGATCGCAGCCGACCAGGCCCTGCGCAACTTGCACGCCGCCGATGCTCCCGCCGGCACCATGATGGTGGTGCTCGGGCCGGGCTGGCCAGGCGTGCTCCTGCACGAGGCTGTCGGGCATGGGCTCGAAGGGGATTTCAACCGTAAAGGGACCTCGGCTTTCAGCGGCCGCATCGGCGAGCTCGTAACCTCGCCGCTCTGTACGATTGTCGACGACGGCACCATCCCCAACCGCCGCGGTTCGCTCAACTGTGACGACGAAGGCACGCCGACCGGTCGCACAGTGCTGATCGAAAAGGGGATTCTGCGCGGCTATCTGCAGGACCGCCTGAACGCCCGACTCATGGGCATGCCGCTGACCGGCAATGGGCGGCGCGAGAGCTACGCGCACGTCACCATGCCGCGCATGACCAACACTTTCATGCTGGCGGGAGAATCCACGCCGGACGAGATCATCCGCTCGGTGCCGAGAGGGCTGTACGCCGCGTCCTTCGGCGGCGGTCAGGTCGACATCACCAGCGGCAAGTTCGTCTTTTCGGCGACCGAGGCGTATCTGATCGAAGACGGCCAGATCACCCAGCCGGTGAAAGGCGCGACGCTGATCGGCAACGGGCCAGATGCGCTCACCCGCGCCTCCATGGTGGGCAACGATCTTGCGCTCGACGAAGGCGTCGGCACGTGCGGCAAGGATGGCCAGTCGGTTCCGGTAGGAGTCGGGCTGCCGACCATCAAGATCGATGGCATGACCGTGGGCGGGACGCAGGCGTGAGCGGCCCAAAGCTGGAAGATGTCGCCGAGCTGCTCTTGCGCGGCGCAAAGGCGAACGGCGCCTCGGCGGCCGACGTCGTGGTCGCCGAAGGGGACTCACTGCTGGTCGGAGTCCGCCTCGGCAAGGTCGAGAGAGTGCAGCGCGCACGGGGCAAGCACCTCGGCTTGCGGGCTTTCGTCGGCGACCGCAGCGCCATTTTGTCTACCGCCGACTTCGCCCGCCCGGCGCTGGAGCAATTGGCCGCCGAGGCGGTAGCGCTGGCCCGCGTGACCGCACCCGATCCGTTCAGCGGCTTGCCGGATCCCGGCCAGCTCGCGTCGCGCTATCCGGACCTCAACCTCTACGACCCGGCGGTGAGCCAGGTCGCCGTCGACGACGCCACCCAATGGTGTCTCGCCGCGGAAACGGCGGCGCGCGACGCCGACCCCCGCATTACGAACTCCGAAGGCGCGGAGTTCGACGCCGGCTGCCATACGGTCGTGTACGCGGCGAGCAATGGCTTCCAGGGCGCCTATCGCAGCTCGAGCTGCTCGCTCACCTGCGTTCCGGTGGCGACGCAAAACGGCGGCATGGAGCGCGACCACTGGTACAGCGTCCAGCGCCGCCTGGCGGCACTCGATCCGCCGGAGTCCATCGGCAAGACCGCCGCCGCCCGGGCGCTGCGCCGGCTCGGCGCGCGCAAGGTCAGTACCTGCGCGGTGCCGGTGGTCTTCGACCCCGACATGGCGTCCAGCTTGCTGCGCCATCTCGCCGGAGCGGTCTCCGGCGGCGCGGTCTATCGCGGCCTGTCCTTCCTCACCGACAAGCTCGGCGAGACCATCGCCCCGCCGTACATTCACGTGATCGACGACGGCACGCTGCCCGGCGCGCTCGGATCGAAGCCGTTCGACGGCGAGGGCCTGCCGACCCGCCGCACCCCCGTGGTCGAGAGCGGCAAGCTGGTGAGCTACCTCTGCGACACCTATTCGGCGCGCAAGCTCTCGACGCATTCGACCGGCAACGCGGCCCGTCCCGTCGGCGACTCTCCGCACGTGAGCCCGAACAACTTCTTCCTCGCGGCGGGCCCCATGCCACCGGAAGCGATCATCGGCTCGGTAACATCCGGCCTGTACGTCACCGAGCTGATGGGCTTCGGCGTAAATGCGACGACCGGTGACTACTCGCGCGGCGCGAGCGGGTTGTGGATCGAGAACGGGCAGCTCGCGTATCCAGTCTCCGAGATCACCATCGCGGGCAACTTGCTGCAGATGTTCCAGGACATCGAAGCGGTCGGCAACGACCTCAGCATGCGCCACAGCGTCGACGCGCCGACGCTGAAAATCGCCAAGATGACGGTGGCGGGCAACTAGTCCCGCAACTCGCCTCCCCTATTGCGCGGTTTGGTGTAGCCGCCGGACCTCTGCCCGCACACGGCGCGGAACGCCGCGGGTGGCGCGGCTCGGCACGCATCAGTGCCGCGACGTGAGGCGACTCGACCTGCCGCCCCCCACCCCGGGGCATCGCTGCGCGCGATGCCCGTGCGGCCACAGGGAGCGCGCGCCCTTCGTCCCGCGCCTTTCGGTCGGCGGACGCCTTTGATAGTCCCGCCGGCGAAGGAGCGCAGCCAGCATGAGTAACGCAAGCGGACCACTCCGATCCGAAGTGAAGAACGGGATCAGGATCGATTGGGATGTGCCGATCCAAATGGATGACGGCGTGATCCTGCGCGCCGACGTGTTCCGCCCCGACGATGCGGGGCGGTACCCGGTGATCCTCTCGGCAGGGCCGTACGGCAAGTGGCTGTCGTTCCAGGACGAGGTCTGGGGCGGGCAGTGGAAGCAGCTGTCGCAGCACGAGCCCGACATGCTCAAGCTGTCGAGCAACAAGTATCAGAGCTACGAGTTCCCGGATCCCGAGCGCTTCGTGCCTGATGGCTACGCGCTGGTGCGCGTCGACGTGCGCGGGACGGGCCGATCACCCGGGCTGATGGACCTGCTGTCGGCGCGCGAGACCCTCGACTTCTATAGATGTATCGAGTGGGCCGGCGAGCAGCCCTGGTCGACCGGCAAAGTCGGCCTGAACGGCGTGTCGTACCTCGCCATGAACCAATGGCAGGTCGCCGCCCTGCAGCCGCCGTATCTGGCCGCGATGTGCGTGTGGGAGGGCTGCTCGGATTTCTATCGCGAGTTCACCCGCCACGGCGGCATCTATTCGCTGTTCGGCGACCTCTGGTTCCAGAAGTACATCCTGCCGGTCCAGCACGGCCTCGGGGAGCGGGGCTGGCCGAGTCACGTGAACGACGGCGAGTGGGTGGCCGGGCCGGAGACCGTAACGGACGCCGAGCTCGTCGCCACGCGTCGCGACTGGCGCATCGACTCGCGCGAGAACCGGTGTGCGACCGACGAGTTCTGGGCCTCGCGGCTGCCGGATTTCGGGCGTATCACCACACCGCTGCTCTCGGCTGCCAATTGGGGCGGCCACGGCCTGCACCTGCGCGGCAACGTGGAAGGCTTCCAGCAGGCGGGTTCGCGCCAGAAGTGGCTCGACTTCCACTGCCTCGAGCACTGGACCGAGTTCTACACGTCGCGCGGTATCGCGCTCCAGAAGCGCTTCTTCGATCATTTCCTCAAGGGCGAGGACAACGGCTGGGCTGCGGAGCCGCGCGTGCAGATGGAGGTCCGCCATCCGACCGCGCCGTTCACGCGGCGCACGGCGGCCGAGTGGCCCTTGCCGGAGACGCAGTGGGCGAAGCTCCATTTCGACTTCGCGACCGCCGAGCTCACGCGCGAGCCGTCCGATCGCACTGGGCAGGTCGCGTTCCAGGGGTCGTCCGACGGCGTAACGTTCATCTCACGGCCGCTCAAGCGCGACGTCCAACTCATCGGCCCGGGCGTGGCAAAGCTGTTCGCGTCCTCCTCGACCACGGACGCGGACCTGTTCGTCATCGTCCGCCTGTTCACGCCGGATCTGAAGGAAGTGACCTTTGCGGGCGCCAACGATCCGCACAGCCCGCTTGCGCACGGCTGGCTCCGCGCGTCCATGCGCAAGCTCGATCCGGCGCGCTCGCTTCCGTATCGGCCGTACCACTCACTCGACGAGCCCCAGCCGCTGACTCCAGGCCAGGTGTACGAGCTCGACATCGAGATCTGGCCGACATGCATCGTCGCGCCGGCGGGGTATCGCCTCGCGGTCACGATTCGGGGCAAGGACTACGAGTACCCCGGCGACCTCGGACCCTCCTACGGCCCCATCGGGCAGCCCGCGCGCGGCGTCGGTCCATTTCGCCATCAGGACGAGGCGGACCGCCCGCCCGCGATCTTCGGCGGCGAGATCACGCTCCACACCGAGGCGAAGCGCACGCCATACCTCGTGCTCCCGGTCATCCCGGATGCGAAGGGCGCGGCAGCGATCGAGTTCTGACTGGAGCGAGACTGCTAGCTGTTACGCTGTCGGCTGTGAGGGATCGTGGTGCTGTCCGCGGTGCTCGGCCCTAGCAGCCTAACAGCGAACAGCCTAACAGCTGCGGTACGGGTGTTTATTCCGCCAATTACCTCTAACGCTCGCCCCCCTAAGCCCCGCTCGATAAAGCTCTTACCTCCCAACGCGCTGCTCCAGTATACTCCCCGCCATGCGGTGGGGTGTGGTGGCGGGGCTGGGCGTCCTCGCGCTCGCGGTCGGAGGGTGCGGTCTGTTCTCGAAGGAGCCGCCGCGGATTGAGCCCGCGACCGGTGCGACGCAGACGGGAATCGCCTCCTGGTATGGCCCCGGCTTTCACGGCAAGCGCACGGCCAACGGCGAGGTTTACGACCAGAATGGCCTGACCGCCGCACACCGCACGCTCCCGCACGGCACGATGGTCGAGGTCACGAACCTCACCAATGAACGCGTCGTGCGCGTGCGCATCAACGATCGCGGCCCCTACATCGATGACCGGGTCATCGACCTGTCCCGCGGCGCCGCCCAGCGCATCGGGCTCATCGCGCCCGGCATCGCGCCGGTGCGCATCCAGGTGCTGCCCTCCGATGCCGACGTGGAACCCGTCCTGATCGCCGCCGGGCCCGCGCCGGCCGCCCGGCCAGAGCCCGCGCGCGCGAGCGCTGCGCCGCCACCGCCCGCCCCGGCTCACGCCGCTCCGAGCGCACCGACACCGCCCGACTCGGCTCGAACGCCCCCGGCCGCGGTCGCCGCAGCGCAGCCCGCTCCCGCGCCCCTTGTCGCGGCGCGCCCCGCCGCGCCCGCTGTACACAGCGCGGAGACGCCGCGGCGCGAAACCGTATACGCCGTACACGTGGGGACCTACGCGGATTACGAGCGCGCGCGGCGCGAGCAGCTGCGGCTCGGGAGCCAGGTGGGACGCGTGCAGCTGGGCATGATCGACGCGCCCGACGCGCGCTACTACCAGCTCCGCATCGGCCCGTTCGCCCAGCCGGCCGAGGCAGCGCGCATGGTGCAGCGGCTGGTGGCCCTCGGCATGCCAGCCTTGGTGGTCACCAGCGCGGCGGGCCGCTGAGCGGCTGGTCGCACGCCGCAAGCCGATGCGCCATAACGGTGCAACCGTGAGGCATCGTGGACACCCGGCCCGCTGATCCGCCCTGCGAAACGTTCCGGGCGCTCTACGGCGGCAAGCGCGGGCTGCTGGTCGAGAGCCTGCTCGTGCTGGTCGCGACGCTCGTACTAGCGCTCTGGCTGCGCTCGCCGGCCTTGTGGTTCGTGCTACCGTTCGCAGTGATCACCCTCACCCGCCGTCCGTATGAGCCGTACGGCTTGACATGGAAAGACCCGGGGAGCGTCGGGTTCCACATCCGCACCGCGCTGGTCGTGTTCGGCGGCTATGCGCTGCTGTATTGCGCGTTCGCCAGCCTCGCCCTCGGCCGTCACTTCGTTCCCACCCTGCCGCCGAACCTCGCGGAGGCGGCGTTCGTGCAGCTGGTCGTGGTCGGGCTGTGCGAAGAATTCTTCTTTCGCGGTTACCTGCAAACCCAACTGAACGCGGTGTACGGCCGCCCGTACCGTTTTCTCGGCGCGCAGTGGGGGCGCGGGCTGATCTACGCCGCGCTGCTGTTCGGCCTCTGCCACATCGTCACCGGTGACTTGAGCCGCATGCGCGTGTTCTTCTTCGGCCTGTTCGCGGGCTGGCTGCGCGAACGCACCGGTACCATCGCCGTGCCGGCCGCCTACCACGGTTTCGCCAACCTGCTGCAGGACGTTCTCGGCCGCAGCATGGTCGAGCCATGAACCCTTTCGGACAGGGGGTTCGGCTTCGGGGTTAGGGTTTCAGGGTTCAAGTTGTTCGCTGTTCGGGTTGCGACAGTATGGCGCCGCCCCGGCGCGTTTACCCCGGCACTGCCGGCGGCGGCCAGCGGGCGGACGCAGCCTCGGCGTCACGTCCTTGACGCCGGCTCGCTCGCGAATGTCCTTCCCGCGAATGTGCGGTTTGCCCACCGCACGTGGCGTGCGAGTTGCTTCGCATTCCCACGATGCGCCGGGTTGGCCGGCGGCCAACCGATCTCACCGGGAGGAGTGGGCCATGGATATCACCGAGTTGCTGACCTTCGCGTACCGCTCCGGGGCGTCGGACGCGCACCTGAGCGCCGGCGAGCCGCCGCGGCTGCGCATCAACGGCGACATGAAGAAGCTCGATCACCCGGCGCTGAGCGCCGAAGAGGTGCACAACATGGTGTTCGACGTCATGTCGGACGGCCTGCGGCGCCAGTTCCAGGAAACGAACGACGTCGATTTTTCCTTCGAGCTCGGCGACCTGGCGCGTTTCCGGGTGAACGTCTTTCGCGGCCGGCGCGGCGAAGGCGCGGTGTTCCGGACCATTCCCACGAAGGTGATGACGGTGGAGGATCTCGGCCTGCCGCCGATCCTGAAGGAGCTGTGCGACAAGGAGAAAGGATTGATCCTGGTCACCGGGCCGACCGGCTCCGGTAAATCGACGACTCTCGCGGCGATGATCGACTACATCAACGAGTCGTTCGAAGGGCACATCCTGACCATCGAGGATCCGATCGAGTTCGTGCACCACTCCAAGCGCTGCCTGATCAACCAGCGCGAGGTCAGTACGCATACGATGAGCTTCAGCAACGCGCTCCGCGGCGCGCTGCGCGAGGACCCCGACGTCATCCTCGTCGGCGAGATGCGCGACCTGGAGACGATCTCTCTGGCGCTCACGGCCGCCGAGACCGGACACCTGGTCTTCGGCACTCTGCACACCTCGAGCGCGCCGAAGACCGTCGACCGCATCATCGACGTCTTCCCCGCCGCCCAGCAGGAGCAGATCCGCATCATGTTCTCGGAATCGATCCAGGCGGTGCTGACGCAGACGCTGCTCAAGAAGCGCGGCGGCGGCCGCATCGCCGCTCTCGAAATCCTCATCGGCACGCCGGCCGTGCGGAACCTGATCCGCGAAGGCAAGATCCACCAGATTCCATCGGCCATGCAGACCGGGCAGCGCGCCGGCATGCAGACCCTCGACATGGCATTGCTCGACCTGGTGCGGCGGAACCTCGTCACCCCCGAGGAAGCCCAATCGCGCACGCTGACCCCCAACCTGTTCGCCAGCAACCCCGCCGAGCGGCCCGGCATCGCCACCGCACAACCCGGCGCACGGCTGTCGACCACGCGACCCTGAACGGTGCCGTCATGCCCACCGACATTCGCTCCCTGCTGCGGGAAATGGTGGCGCGCGGCGCGTCCGACCTGTACGTGACCGTCGACAGCCCGCCGGTGTTGCGCGTCGAGGGCTTCAATCAGGTCTTGCCCGGCGACCCGCTCACGTCCACCGAGGTGGAGGCGCTCGCCAATTCGCTGATGACCGAACGCCAGCGCGCCGCCTTCGAGGACGCGATGGAGATGAACGTCGGCATCAGCTCCAGCCAACTCGGTCGTTTCCGTGTCAACGTGTTCCGCCAGCGCGGCGCGGTCGGCGTCGTGGTCCGGCAGATCAAGACCACGATCCCGACCATTGATGAGCTCGGCCTCCCCCCACCGCTGAAGGACGTTGTGCTCAGCAAGCGCGGCCTAGTGCTCGTGACCGGCGCAACCGGATCGGGCAAATCCACCACGCTCGCCGCGATGATCGATTGGCGCAATGCCAACACGGCCGGCCACATCGTGACCGTGGAGGATCCGATCGAATTCATGCATCCGCACCGCAGCTGCCTGGTGACGCAGCGCGAGATCGGCTTCGATACGCAGAGCTACGCGAACGCGTTGAAAAACGCGCTGCGCCAGGCGCCCGACGTGATCCTGATCGGCGAAGTGCGCGATCGCGAGACGATGGAGGCGGCGATCACGTTCGCCGACACCGGCCACCTGTGCCTGGCGACTTTGCACTCCAACAACGCGAACCAGGCGATCGAGCGCATCATGAACTTCTTCCCGCTCGAACGGCACCAGGAGATCTTCCTGCAACTCTCGCTCAACCTGCGTGCCATCATTTCGCAGCGGCTGATCCCGGGGCTGAACGGCCGCCGCGTCGCCGCGCTCGAGATCCTGATCGACACACCCTACGTAAAGGACCTGATCAAGAAAGGAGAGGTGGACACGATCAAGGAGGCGATGGAGCGCAGCACGCAGGAGGGTGGGCAGACCTTCGATCAAGCGCTGTTCCAGCTCTACCGCGACGGCCGCATCGACACCGAGCAGGCACTCGCCAATGCCGACAGCGCCAACAACCTGCGCATTCAGATCAAGAACCTCGATCTGCGCCAGGCCGACCGGAAAACGCTCGACGACGTCGGCAGCCTGCGATTGCAGGGTGTATCGAACGATCAGTTGTTCAAGCGGATTTGAAGGCTCGCTGTGGGAATGTTACGCCGTCCGCACATTCTGACGCATATCATGATCGGCCAGAGGCACTGCGCTGGGCAACGGTGTGCCGACTTCATGCCCTAACAGCAACAGCGTAACACCCTGACAGCTTTTGCTCAGGGCCCGACATTTCCGATCAGCCACTGCAGATACGGCTCCGAGCCCCGCTCGATCGGCAGCGCGATCACCTCCGGCACGTCGTAGCTGTGCAGCGCGCGAACGCGCGCCTCGAGCTCGGCGTAGCGCGCCGGTGCGGTCTTGATGAGCAACAGATGCTCTTCGTCCCGGCAGATCTCTCCGTGCCAGCGGTAGATCGACCGGACCGGGCCGACGATGTTCACGCACGCGGCGAGCGACTCGCCGACGAGCGCGTCGGCGAGGCGCTCGCCCTCCGCGCGCGCGCCGACGGTGACGAGTACGATCAGCGCGTCGGTCATTCCGCGGCGACCTCCTGTGCAGCGAGAAGCGCCGCGTAGTCCACCACCGGCGGCGCGTCAGCAAGCGGCCGGCGCGGGCGCCGGCAGCGATCGAGCACTCGATGGAGCCAGTTGCGCGGCCTCCCCGGCAGCATGCCGCCGTGCGCGAGGGCGTCCCGCACCGCGGCGGCGTGCGCCGCGGGCAGGTGGCCGCGGCGCACGACATCGTCGAGCGAATTGCCGAGCTGCGACGGCGTATAGCCCGATAGCTCGATCATCGCGCGCGCGACCGACACCGCGCCCGCGTCGGTCAGCACCCCTTGCGCGTGGAGACAGGCCGCCGTCTGGAAGTAATTGAACGTGGGCACCAGGCGCCAGCCGAAGCGGCGCAGCGAAGCCGGCGGCGTGGGGCGCTCGAGGTTGATGAAGATGCGCTCCACCGCCTCGGCCGACGGCAGCCCGACTGCGAGCGCCTGCGCCTCCCGGATCAGCGGCGGGTCGACGCGGAGCTGGCGGAGCAGGTCGCCCAACTCGGCCGGCGTCAATCGCCCGCCCAACGTATCTGCGTACAGCGAATAGACCAGCGGATCGGATTCCCAGTCGTCGCCGAACAGATACTCGCGCACCGCCGGCGGCTCGAGATGCCGCGCCTTCAGGAGCTCGGTGAGCTTAAAGCCGATCTGCTCGCGCAGATGGCGAAACTTGCCGCGGAACAAGCGCTGCAACTGGTTCTTGAAGATGATGCCGTCGTACTCGATCCCGTCGAGCTCGAGCTTGCGCCGGATCGCGCGCCCGATTTGCGGCGGGCTGGCCGAGATGAAGTACACGCGCACCTCGGCGCCGCGGGCGATGGCCGACTCGCGCAGCCCGCGGATCAGCGCGATGACGCCGGGCGCCGCGATCTTGTCCTCGGGCTTCTGGAACGGAATCTTGACCAGCTCGCGCAGCGTGCCGAATTCGCTGAGCAGATACGTCTTGTCGAGATCCCAGCGGTAGATCAGCCGCTCGGGCTCGGGGCGCTGAGAGCGGGTTCGCATGCTACCCGACCTCCGCCAGCGCGCTCTTGAGCGCTGGGACCAGCCCGTCGCGCGCCGCCTTGGCGGCGACCTTCACCGCGTTGGCGATGGCCGCCGGTTGCGACCGGCGATGCGCGCGGATGAATACCTGCTCGAAGCCCAGGATCGGCGCGCCGCCGTACGAAGCGTCGTCCGCGAGCGCGCGCAGGCGGTCGGCCCCGCTCGCCATGATCGCCATGCCCGCGCGCCAGCGCCAATTGCGCTGCGCGGTGGAGGTCGTGAGATCCACGGCCATGCTCGACACGGACTTCAGGAGCTGTACGACGACGTTGCCGAGCAATCCCTCGCAGACGACCACGTCGGCGCGGCCGCTCGTGAGCTCGTGCCCCTCGATGTTGCCGACAAAGTTGATCTCGGCGAGCGCGCTCAGCCCGCGGTGCGCCGTCGTGAGCGTGTCGTCGCCCTGCGTGGGCTCACGCCCCATGTTGAGCAGCGCGACGCGCGGCCGTTCGACCCGGGAGATGACCCGCGCATACGTGCTGCCCATGATCGCGAACTGCACCAGCTCCTGCGCCGTGCAGCGCACGGTCGCCCCGGTATCGAGCACCAGCGCCAGCGCGTCCTGGCCGGGGTACTCCGCAGCGCGCGGATAGACGTTCGCGATGGCGGGCCTGCGAATCGATGGCAGCAGCTGGAGCTCGCGCAGACTGGCGGCGATGGCCGCGCCGAAGTTGCCGGCGCTGACCGCCGCCGCGCAGCGCCCGTTCGTCACTTGACGCAGCGTCACCGACAGCGAAGCCTTGCGTTTGTAGCGGGCCGCGCCTTCCGGCTCTTGGCTGGCAATCGCGTCATTCGCGTGCACGATCGCGATGCGTCCCGGGTCGTACGCCGTCCCCTCGAGAATCCCCTGGATGCGCGCCTCGTCGCCGACCAGCACGCAATCGATGTCGGTCTGCAGCGACACCGCGGCCACTCCGCGGACCACCGCATCCGGCGCATGCTCACCACCCATGGCATCCACCGCGACGGCCGGCATGATCCGAGCATACGGAGGCGCGCGCGCCTGCTTCAAGTGGCCGGTCGGCCCAACAGCCCTCGCCAGCGGGCTCGGCGGCCCTCCGCGCGCAACCGGCGCTCCAGCGCCTCGCGACTCACGCGATATTTGAACGCTTTGCGGCCATTCACCAGCAGCACGGGCACCTCCATGCCGTAGCGCGCGCACAGGTCTGGATCGGTGTCGACGTCCTGGACGTTCAATTCGAACCCCCAGTCGCGCGCCGCCGCCTCGATCACAACCGCCATATCCTCACACAGATGACAGTCCCGTCGCGTGATAAATGTCAGCCGCATCCCGCCCCCTCGATAGCCCGCGGTCGAAGCGGATCGGTCCAGCAGAAGATTCCACGTGTGTCGAACCGCGGGCAATCTTCCGCCGCGGCACCCTGCGGCATTTATAGTTGGCGCAGTGGCGTTTCGACGCGGTTACGCAACCGTGAAGTTCGCGTTATCATTTCGATCGCCGAGCCGCACGAACATGCGCCGCGGCGCCGGAGCAGGCATCGGCATCCCCCCACCCTCCGGCGCGGCGATCCGCGCCGCCATGCGGCCACAGGTGCCGCGGCTACGCCAGCCACGCGTAAGCGCTCGCACGCGTGCATGCCCTGCCGTTGACATGCGCCTACCCCTCCGATAACCGTGGCAATTCAGCCGCGGAGACCACCTCATGGAGTATGCCGTCATCAAGACCGGCGGGAAGCAGTACCGCGTTTCCCCCGGCGACGTCCTGCGCGTCGAAAAGCTCGAAGCCGAGCCGGGCGCGGAGCTGCAGTTCACCGAGGTGCTCATGACAGCGCGCGATGGCGCGCTGCAAGTGGGTCAGCCGACGCTGGCTGGAGCGCGCGTCACCGCGCGGGTCATCGAGCAGGGCCGGGGGAAGAAGATCTTGGTGTTCAAGAAGAAGCGGCGGAAGAACTACCGCCGGCGCCAGGGACACCGGCAGTATCTGACCACCGTGCAGGTGACTGCGATCGAGACGGGAGCATAGGATGGCGCACAAAAAAGGTCAGGGCAGCACCCGCAACGGGCGCGACAGTGCGGGGCAGCGCCGCGGCGTGAAGGTGTACGGCGGCCAGCGGGCGAAAGCCGGCAACATCCTGGTGCGCCAGCTGGGCACCCGCATCCACCCCGGTAAGAACGTCGGCATCGGTCGCGACTACACCCTGTTCGCGCTCATCGACGGCACCGTTCAGTACGCGCGCTTGGGCAAGGATCGCAGACAGGTGCACGTCCTGCCCCCGCAATAGTCTCGCTCCTTTCGTCTCGACCCTTACACCGCCCTCGCGGGCGGACGGCGGCGGCGCGGCAATGAAGTTCGTCGATGAGGCCGAGATCGAGGTACAGGGCGGCCACGGCGGCGCCGGGTGCGTCAGTTTCCTTCGCGAGAAGTACAAGCCGAAGGGCGGCCCCAATGGCGGCAATGGCGGCGACGGCGGCGACGTCGTATTGGAAGTCGCCCCCGAGCTGAGCACGCTGCTCGATTTCAAGTACCAGCCCCGCCTCATCGCCCAACGCGGGGAGCACGGCCGCGGCAAGGACCAGCACGGCCACCGCGGCGCCGATGCGGTCGCGAAGGTCCCGCTGGGCACCATCGTCCGCGACGCCGGGACCGGTGACCTGATCGCCGACATGAACATGCCCGATGCGCGCGTGGCGGTTGCGCGCGGCGGGCGCGGCGGGCGGGGCAACGCGCACTTCAAGAGCTCGACCAATCAAGCGCCGCGCTACGCGCAGCCGGGCCTGCCCGGCGAAGAACGGCGCTTGCGGCTAGAGCTGCACCTGGTCGCCGACGTCGGCCTGCTCGGTTTCCCGAACGTGGGCAAATCCACGTTCATCTCCCGCGTGTCGGCCGCGCGCCCGCGCATCGCCGATTACCCCTTCACCACGCTGGTACCCAACCTCGGCGTCGTCCGCGTGGACACCGACGAGAGCTTCGTGCTCGCCGACATTCCCGGACTGATCGAGGGGGCGCACGAGGGGCACGGCCTGGGCGATCGGTTCCTGCGCCATCTCTCGCGCACGCGTGTGCTCCTGCACCTGCTCGACGCGAGCAGCGCGAGCGGACGCGACCCGCTGAGCGACTTCGATATCATCAATCGCGAGCTGGCGCTCTTCGATCCAGAGCTGGCCGCGAAACCGCAAATCGTCGCCGCGAACAAGATCGATGCGGCACCGCAGGGGTTCGCCGCGGAGCTGCGGGAGCGGTTCGCCGCGCGCGGCGTGACGCTGCGGGCGATCTCCGCCGTGACCGGCGAGGGCGTCGCCGAGTTGGTGCGCGAGCTGTCGGCCAGTGTGCGCGCGCAGCCGGTGCCGGAGACGCCGGCGCTAGCCGCGGAGACCCGCGGATGACCGCGCACATCGCCTATCGGATCCGGCGCGCCGTGTGCGACCGGGTCGCCGTGCCCTGATGGATCAGCGCCCACACAAGCGCCTCCTCTTGCCGCGCGTGCGGCGGGCGGTGGTGAAGATCGGCAGCAGCCTCTTGTCGGGACCGCTCGACATCGACCGCGCGCGCATCCGGCGCATCGTGGAGGAGCTCGCGACGCTGCGCCGCCGCCCGTACCAACTCGCGCTCGTCAGCTCCGGGGCGGTCGCCGCCGGGATGGCACGGCTGGGCCTGCGCGAGCGGCCGGCGACCGTCCCGCAGAAGCAAGCCGCCGCAGCCGTCGGCCAGATCCGCCTCATGAGCTTCTACGACGAGCAGTTCAGCGCGCTCGGCCAGCCGGTCGCGCAAGTGCTGCTCACGCACGACGACCTGGCCAACCGGCGCCGCTATTTGAACGCGCGCAATACGTTCGAAGAATTGCTCGGCGCCGGCGTGCTGCCGATCGTCAACGAGAACGACACCGTCGCGGTCGAAGAGATGCGCTTCAACTTCGGCGACAATGACAACTTATCGGCGCTGGTCGCCACGCTCATCGGCGCGGATCTGCTGGTCATCCTCAGCGACGTACCCGGGCTCTACACCGCCGATCCGCGCCGCGCGCCCGATGCGGAGCTCATCCCGCTGGTCGAAGAGATCGGGCGCAGTGTCGAAGCCTACGCTGGCGACCGCTCGGGCTGGCTCGGCACCGGGGGGATGAGCAGCAAGATCGGCGCGGCGCGCAAGGCGAACGAAGCGGGCGTCGCGTGCGTGATCGCCGACGGGCGTCCGCCCGGGATCCTCGCGCAGGTGTTCGATCCCGACGACAGCGTCGGCACACTCTTCCTCCCAAAGGGTGACCGCCTAGCGCGACGCAAGCACTGGATCGCGCACACCCTCAAGCCGGCCGGATCCATTAGGGTGGATCAAGGCGCGTACCGGGCGATCGTCGAGAGCGGGCGCAGCCTGCTGGCGCGCGGGATCGTCGCGGTCGAGGGCGTCTTCGGCGCGGGGGAGTGCGTGGCGTGCCTCGATCAGACGGGAGCGGAGTTCGCCCGCGGCTTGGTGAACTACAGCGCGAGCGAGCTGCAGCGAATCAAAGGCCTGCACTCGAGCGCGATCGAAGCGACGCTGCAGTACACCGCCGGCGACGAGATCATCCACCGCGACGACCTCGTGCTGCTCGCCTGAGCGGCCGGCGCGGTTCCAGACCCCCGCCATCGCGCGGGGACGGCCGCTCGCGCTATACGCACGACACGTTGGTGCGGATGGCATGACCAGAGCTCTGACTCCCGCACGGAAGCTGAGCGCCGCGCTCGTGTGGGCGCTGTTGCTCCCCGCCTGTCCGGCGCGGCCGCCGGCCGCGCCGCCACCGCAGGCGCAGGCCGCAGCGGAGCGTCCCGCCGCGCCGCCGGTCGCGATGCCCCTGGTCGGACGCTTCAGTGGCACGCTGCCGTGCAGCGCCTGCGCCGGCATTGAAACCGAGCTCGCGCTCGGCGCGGACTGGAGCGGCGCGTACCGCTACCGTCTCCGCGAGCGTTACCTCGGCGCCGGCGCGCCCGAGCGCGTCGTGAACTCCGCCGGCACCTGGACCAAGCGCCGCGGCATCGCGCTCGATCCGACGGCACTGGTGTACGAGCTCGTTCCGGATGGCGCCGAACCGCCGCGCTGCTACCTGGTGTTGGACGAGCGCCGCATCCGCCAGCTCGATTCCAACTGCGATCCCATCGATCCGCCCGATGCGCACACGCTGACCCGCGCAGACGGCCGCTGAGCTGCGCCGCCGCTCAGCCTCGGCATGGGGGCCACTGCCTCTCGCGGCGCGCCCGCTGAGCGCGGCTCAGCCCGGTGGCGAATGCCGGGTAAAATGGCGCCGGAGGCTGCCGATGAGAAAATGCCAACACAAGCCGTGCACGTGTGAGGCGACGGGCAACGGCCCATTCTGCAGCTCGGCGTGTGCTGAGGCAGCGGGTGGTCCCGGCCCGCACGTCAACTGCGAGTGTCCACACGACACGTGCGGGGGCCACGAGGAAATCGACTAAACACGCCGCATCTCCGCGTGCGTTCTCGCCGGTCCGTTGCGCTGGAGGGCCGGTGTCCCTTGCCGCGCGGCGGGTTCCATGTACGCGTATCGATCCGTAGAATTCCACTCGATGCGATCGCTGCCGCTCGCACTGGCGGCGCTGCTGGTGGCGGCGCCGGCCGGCGCCTGCTCAGGCGACTGCGACGACGACCAGATCGTCGCGGTGCATGAATTGGTCGAGGCTGTCGGGCTGGCGGTCAACGGTTCCGACGTCCGGCCCTGCCCTGCGGCGGACGCCGACGGCGACGGGCGCATCGACATCGCGGACCTGGTCTCGGCCGTCAACATGGCACTGCTCGGATGCGGCGCCGCGACGCCGGTGCCTTCGCCGACCCCCGGCCACCTCCCTGAATGCGGCGATGGGGCCGTGCAGCAGCTCGAGGAGTGCGACGACGGCAACCGGCTCGACGGCGACGGCTGCAGCGCCGACTGCGCGCTCGAACCCGGCGGCGATGTATGTCGCGGCGTGACGGCATTTCCGGACAGCGCGGCGATCGCGGCGCTCGTCACCGACCAGGTCGAGCGCCCGGTGCACGTCTCCGCTCCGCCACTCGATCCGCGCCGCGTCTTCGTGGTCGAACAGGAGGGCCGCATCCGCGTCGTGAAGGATGGCGTGTTGCTCGGCGAGCCGTTCCTCGACATCCAGCCGCTGGTGTCCTGTTGCGGCGAGCGGGGGCTGCTGAGCGTCGCATTCCACCCCGATTACGAACGCAACGGCTGGTTCTTCGTCGACTACACCGATGGCGCCGGCGATACGGTGGTCGCGCGCTACACCGTGAGCGCGGATGCGGACCGCGCCGACCCGAACAGCGCCCGCGTCCTCCTCTCGATCGATCAGCCGGCCCCCAACCACAACGGCGGGCAGCTCGCGTTTGCGCCCGACGGCACGCTGTTCATCGGCATGGGCGATGGCGGTGGTGGGGCATCTGCGAATGGGCAGAACGACGGCACCCTGTTGGGCAAGCTCCTGCGGCTCGATGTCGACGTCGAGAACGCGCCGTTTTACGCCGTGCCGCCCGACAATCCCGCCGCCGCACGCGGCGACCCGCTCGGTCTCATCTGGGCCAAGGGGTTTCGCAACCCTTGGCGACTCAGCTTCGACCGCCTCACGGGCGACCTCTACATCGGCGACGTGGGCGAGGGCCGCGCCGAGGAGATCGACGTGGCGCCCAACGCCAGCCGCGGCGGTGAGAATTACGGCTGGAACATCTTCGAGGGGCTACTCTGCTTCCAGCCGCCCGGCGGCATGTGCCCCGACCAGCGCCCGCCGGTGTTCACCCCGCCCGTGTTCACTTACGGCCGCAGGGAGGGCTGCTCGGTCACCGGCGGCTTCGTATACCGCGGCTGCGCGCTGCCCGGCCTTCGCGGCGCGTACTTCTTCAGCGATTACTGCTCGGCTTTGCTGCGGACGTTCCGCCTGGAGGGCGGGGTAGTGACCGACCTCGCAGACCGCACCGCGGCTCTCGCGCCGGGCGGCGGACGCGAAATCGAGATGGTGGTGAGCTTCGGCGAGGATGCGCGCGGCGAGCTCTACATCGCCGACCTCGGCGGCGAGGTCTACAAGCTCGTCCCCGCGCGGTGAACGCCGGCCCGCAGCTTGTCTCTACCGACGCGCGGCGGTACTCCTCGATAACTGCAGCGCAACCAACCCTGAGCGGCGCGGTACGCCGCACCGCGTGGAGCAGACACATGATACCTCGCCCACTTGCACGGCCCCTGGCGCTCAGCACCGCGTTCTGCTGTGCGCTGGCGGTGCTACCAGCCGCGCGCGCCGAGCAGGTCGCACTGAGCCCGATCAAGGACAACAGCATCTACGAGGAATCGGGCGACCTCAGCAACGGCAAAGGCGCCGGGCTCTTCGTCGGCCAGACGGCGCGCACCGGCGCGCGGCGCCGCGCGCTCCTCGCTTTCGACATCGCCGGTTCGGTCCCGGCCGGTGCCACCATCACCGCTGTCGAGCTCACGCTACGGGTCACGAAAACCATCTCGCTCGGCCAGCCAACGTCGGTCCACCGCGTCACCGCCGACTGGGGCGAGGGCACGTCCGTCGCCATCGGCGAGGAGGGCATGGGCGCGCCGGCCACCACGGGCGATGCGACCTGGACACACCGCTTCTACGATACGCAGCGCTGGGGTACCGAGGGCGGCGATTTCACCGCCGCGGCGAGCGCCACGGCGACTGCGGGCGGCAACGACACCGACGCGACGTTCACATCGACTCCGGGGCTGATCGCCGACGTGCAAGCGTGGCTCGATGAGCCGCAGGCCAACTTCGGCTGGATCGCCCTCGGCAACGAGTCCGAGCCCGGCGGCGCCAAGCGCTTTGCCAGCCGCGAAGCCACCGAGGCCGCGACGCGCCCGCGCCTGGTCGTGAGCTTCGAGCTCGGCACCGGCACGCCGACGTCCACGCCCGTGCCCACCTCGACGCCGGCGACGCCGGGCGTATGCATCGGCGATTGCGACGGCACCGGCGTCGTCCAGGTGAACGAGCTCATCCTCGGCGTAAACATCGCGCTCGGCCTCGCGCCGCTGAGCGCCTGTCCGGCTTTCGATCCGGACGGCAGCGGAATGGTCACCGTGGCCGACCTGATCACCGCCGTGAACAATGCCCTGACGGGCTGCCCCGCTGCCCAGAGGGTTAAGGGATAACGCCAACGCCAGGCCGCCAGCTTACAGCCTGCCCCTCGTTCTACCCCCTCCGCGATGCGCATCGTGCATTGGTTCCGCAACGACCTGCGGCTCGAAGACAACACGGCGCTCGCCGCCGCGGCGGCGGCGGCGGATGAGCTCATCCCGGTATTCGTGGTGGACACGGCGCTGCTCGCAGTGCACCGCAGCGCGCTGCGCCTGCGCTTTTTCGCCGAGTGCCTGGCGGCGCTCGCGGCAGAGCTCGCGCGGCAGGGGTGCCCGCTGGTGGTGCGCCGCGGTGATCCGTGCGCGGAGATCGCACGCCTGCTGGCGGAAACGCGCGCCGAGCGCTTGACCTTCAACCGCGACTACACGCCGTACGCGCGCCGCCGCGACGCGGCGATCTGTGCGCGCGCGCAAGGCTTGGGCGTCGAGACGCAGTCGCACAAGGATCGGGTCGTGTTCGAGAGCGGCGAGCTGCGCACCCGGTCCGGGCAGGGCTTTTCGGTCTACACGCCGTACCGCCGTGCATGGCTCGAGCGCTATCACGCCGTGCCGGCCGCTCGCGCCCGCGCGCCGCGCCTGCCGAAGGGCGTCCCCGGCGTGCGCAGCGAGCCCGTTCCCACCGCAGCCGACTTCGGCGTGCTGGGCGATCAGAGCGACATCCCGCGCGCCGGCGAAGTCGCGGCGGCGGCCCGGCTCCGCAGGTTCATCTGCGCTGCGCTGCGCGACTATGACTCCGGGCGCGATCGGCCCGCCATCGATGGCACGTCGCGCCTCTCCCCCTATCTGCGCTGCGGCGCGCTCTCCGTACGGCGCTGTGTTCACGAAGCGTACGCGGCCGCCGCGGCCGAACCGCGCGCCGCGCGCGGCGCGGAGCGCTGGGTGGCCGAGCTCATCTGGCGCGAGTTCTACACAGCGCTGCTCGCCGAGCACCCGCGCGTGCTGCGGGGCGCGTTCAAGCCGGCATTCGCGCGCATCGCGTGGAACGATGATCCGCGCGGGTTCGATGCCTGGTGCGCTGGCCGGACGGGCTACCCGTTCGTCGATGCGGGCATGCGACAGCTGGTCCGCACGGGCTGGATGCACAACCGCGCCCGCATGGTGGCCGCGAGCTTCCTCACCAAGGACCTGCTGGTCGACTGGCGCGCGGGCGAGCGCTTCTTCATGCGCCACCTCGTTGACGGGGATCCCGCGGCCAACAACGGCGGCTGGCAGTGGGCCGCTTCGACCGGCACCGACGCCCAGCCGTATTTCCGGATCTTCAATCCGACCCTGCAAGGACAGAAGTTCGACCCCGACGGCGCCTACGCGCGGCAGTGGCTGCCGGAGCTTCGCGACGTTCCCGCGCGCTACATCCATGAGCCCTGGCGCGCACCGGCGACCGCGCGGGAATATCCGCCGCCGATCGTCGACCACGCCGAGCGTCGCGTGGCGGCGATTGCCCGCTATGAAGCCGCGCGCCAGCAGACGACCTGAGCGCGCCGGGCGCTACGCCACCGGAGCGCGCCCGTCCACGACCGTAGGAGTGCGAGGGCCGGCATGGTAAGGTCCCTTATTGAGTCGGTTTGCCACACCAGGTAGGCCTTCCAACATGCCGCTGCCAAGATGCTGGTGCACCGATCCGCATCGCCGCACCCGCTGCGGGGGGTGAGATGAGCATGACCTGGAGAGAGACGCTGGCGAGCGAGATGCCCGCCGACTGGGCTCGCGAGATCGACGTCTTCGAGACCCAGATCGAGCTGAAAAAGCACGGCAAGCTCGACGACAAGCTGTTCGCAGAGACGCGCCTGCGCCGCGGCGCCTATGGGCAGCGCTACGACAACGGACAACGCCACGACGGCACCGGGCCACGGACGCTCGAATATCCCTCCGGAACGCTCCTGAAAGGCCCCGAGACCTTGTGGGACGCCCCCGGGATGCAGCGCATCAAGATCCCGTTCGGCGGCCTCACCCCGCGGCAGATGGAAGTCCTGGCGGACCTCGCGGAAGAGTATTCGGACGAGATCTGCCACATCACGACGCGGCAGGACGTGCAGCTGCACTTCGTGCACATCGAGGACACCCCCGACATCATGCGCCGGCTCGCGGCCGTGGGCATCACCACCCGCGAAGCGTGCGGCAACTCGGTGCGCAATGTGACCGCCTGCCCGCTTGCGGGTGTGTGCCGCGACGAGACCTTCGACGTGGCCCCGTACGCGCAGGCGATCATGCGCTTCCTGCTCGGACACCCCGACACGCAGGATTTCGGCCGCAAGTTCAAAATCGCTTTCTCCGGCTGCGCGCAACACGCCTGTGGGCTGGCCTACATGCACGACCTCGGCTTGATCGCGACGACGCGCGTGCAGAGCGGCATCGAGCGGCGCGGGTTCATCATGTACGTCGGCGGCGGCCTCGGCGCCGTGCCGCACCAGGCCAAGCTGTTCGAGGAGTTCGTCCCCGAAGAGGAGCTGTTCCCGCTGACCCAGGCGATCTCGCGCGTGTTCGCCCGCCTCGGCGAAAAGCGCAACCGCGCCCGCGCCCGTATCAAGTTCCTGGTGAAGAATCTCGGCATCGAGGAGTTCAAGCGGCTGGTGCTCGAAGAGCGCGCGAAGCTGGCGCCGGATCCGCGCTGGACCTCCTATCTCGACGTGCTCGCCACCTATCGGGATGAGCCGCTGAAGACCGGTGCGGCGCTGAACGGCGCCGCGCAACCGGACGGGTTCTCACGCTGGCTCGCCACCAACTCGTACCAGCAGCGGCAGCCCGGGTATCGCGTGGTCACCGTGGCCCTGCCGCTCGGCGATGCCACCTCCGAGCAGATGCGCGCGCTGGCCGACATCGCGCGCCGCTACGTGGGTGAGAGCGTGCGGACGACGGTCGAACAGAACATCGCGCTGCGCTGGGTGCGCGAGGCCGACCTGCCAGCGCTCTACGCGGACCTGCAGGCGGTCGGGCTGGCCGCGGAGGGTGCGCAAACGATCGTCGACATCACGGCCTGCCCCGGTACAGACACGTGCAAGCTCGGCATCGCGTCGTCGCGCGGCCTCGCCGCCGAGCTGCGCAATCGGCTGCTCCAAAAGGGGTACGAGCTCGATGCCGCCGTGCGGGGTCTGCACATCAAGATCAGCGGCTGCTTCAACTCGTGCGGCCAGCATCACGTCGCCGACCTCGGTTTCTACGGCGTCTCGCGGCAGATCGCGGGCTTCCAAGTACCGCATTTTCAGGTCGTGCTCGGCGGGCAATGGGAGAACAACGCCGCCAGCTACGGGCTGCCGATCGGCGCCATTCCGTCGAAGAACATTCCGGCCGTCGTCGATCGCCTGACCGACCGATATGTCCGTGAGCGCCAGGGCGAGGAGAGCTTCCAGCAGTTCTGCCAGCGCGTCGGCAAGAAGCAGATGAAGGGCATCCTCGATGAGCTCGCCAAGGTGCCGGCCCACGCGGAGGATGCGAGCTTCTACTCCGACTGGGGCGACCCGCGCGAGTTCACCACCGGCGATATGGGCACTGGCGAGTGTGCCGGCGAGGTCGTCTCCATCGTCGAGTTCGATCTCGCCGATGCCGAACGCCAGGTCTTCGAGGCGCAACTCGCACTGGAAGCGGGGAACATGGCGGAGGCGGACGCCGTCGCGTATCGCGCGATGCTGCAGGCAGCCAAGGCGCTGGTGAAGACGCAGCTCCTCGATGTCAGCGACGATCCGGCGCAAATCGTGGCGGAGTTCAAGACGCGTTTCTGCGATACCGAGCTGTTCTACGACCGGTTCGCGCGCGCGATGGTCGCGCAGTACCTATTCCGCCGGCACGAGGAAGGCTCGGGGAACATCACGCCCGAGTCGGCCCATCAGGTCGTCGAAGAGGCCAGCCTGTTCGTCGAGGCCAGCCATGCGTGCCGCCTGCGGCTGCCCAATCAGCAGCCGCAGCTCGCCACCGGCGCGCCCGCGCAGATCGTCAACCTCGACACCCTCGCCTAGAGCCCGCTCGACATGCCCGCCGCGCTCGCCGACCTACAACGCGTCGGGGTCAAGCTCTTCTGCGCCGATGGCACAGCCGTGGCGCCCCACGAGCTCGTCCCCGTGTTTCACCACTGGATCCAGCGATCCGCACTGCCCGATCACCGTCTGGTCGACATTGCCGATTACGCCCACGTGCCCGCCGGGCCCGGCGTGCTGGTCGTAGCCCATGAGGCAAACCTCGCCGTCGACATGGGGGACGGCCGCATCGGACTGCAATACACGCGCAAACAACCCGCCCCCGGAGCGCTGGCCGAGCGGCTCCGCACCACGGTCAAGTCCGCGCTGCGCGCTTGTCGGTTGCTCGAGCAGAATGGCGAGCTCGGCGCCGGCCTGCGCTTTCGCGGCGACGAGCTCGACCTGTTCGCCAACGACCGCCTGCGCGCGCCCAACGAAGCCGCGACGTACGAGGCGTTCAAACCGACCCTCGAGGAGCTGTTGCGCGCGCTCTACGGCGATGCCGCGTGCGAGATCGCGCAGCCGAGCGATCCGCGCTCCCGGTTCGGATTTCACATCAAAGCGGCGGCGTCGCCGAGCATCGCGGACCTCCTCTCCCGCCTCGACTAGAGCCGCCCGGGGCAGCGCCGGTCATTTCCAGGAGGCGATCTCCGCGCCTCAGCGCCTCGGCGGTAATCCTAACGCGCAGCGCGCACCACCAGTGCCGCGTTGGCGCCCGCAAACCCGCGGCTCAGCACGAGCGCGAGCTCGCCGCGCGGGCGCTGCGGATCGGCCGAAAGCGGCAGCGGCGCGCAAGCCGGGTCGACCTCGCGCAGCGTCGCGATCCCCGGCACCTCGCCGGTGCGCAGCGCCGCGAGCGCGAGGATCACGTCCAGCAGCGCCGCGGCTGGGAACAGATGGCCTGTCGCCCACTTGAACGCGGTGACCGGCGGAATCGCGGCGCCGAACACGCGCTGCAACGCGGCGGCCTCCGAGCGATCTGATGTGCGCGTGCCGTTGCCGTGTGCGACGATAACGCCGACGTCGCCCGGAGCGCAGCGCGCATCCGCCAGCGCGAGCTCGATCGCGCGCGCGAGCCCTTCCCCGCCGGGATCGACGGCGAAGAGGGCCCCGCCTTCGCTGACCGCGCCGCTGCCGAGCACTTCGCCGAGGCTGGACGCGCCGCGCGCGGCGGCGCGGTCAACCGGCTCGAGCGCGAGTGCGGCGGCGCCCTCGCCGAACAGGCAGCCGTCACCGCGGGCATCGAACGGGCGCACGACGTCGCGCCCGAGGAGTCCGAGCGTGGCATAGCCCTGCAACGCCTGCGGCTCGATCGGCGCCACGTGGGCGACCGCGAGGGCGCGATCTACCTCACCGGTGCGCAGCGCATCCAGCGCCTCCGCAACCGCCAGCACCCCGGCCGTGCTGTGGGCGACCACACACGCGTGCGGTCCGGAGAAGCCGGTCCGGATGCCGAGATGGCACAGGACGTTGTTCGGCAGCGTCTGCAGCAACCACATCGGCGAGACCGCGCGCGCCAGCTCGGCGCCGAAGAGCCCGATCTCGCCGTCGCTGCGCGCCATCAGCGGGAGAAACTCGTATTGGTCCTGGTAGGCGCTGCCGCTGACGCCGACGTAGATGCCGCTGCGGTCGTTGTAGTCCGCGATCGCCGCGGGCCACAGCGGCACCCGTTCCTTCACGAACCCGGCTTGCTCCAGCGCGCGCATGCCGGCGTAAAAGCCGAATACGTGCGTGCGCCGCAGCAGCTTGAGCAGCTTGCGGTCGCCGACGAGCTCCGCGGCATCGCAACCGTCGACTTCCGCCGCGTGGCCGTGCACCCAGGCACGGCTGTCCCACTGGCGAATCCGCGCGATCGCCGACTCGCCGCGTCGCACGGCTTCCCAGATCGCGTCGGGCTCGCGCCCCAAACCGCAGATCGCGCCGCTCCCGACAATCGCCACCCGCGCCGTCATCCACCGGGCTCCTCATCCGGCGCGCGGCGCAGCACAACGGCGTTATTCGCTCCGCCGAAGCCGAAGGAGTTGGAGAGCGCGACCTGCAATGGCCGGCGCTGCGATGCGCCGACGACGAGCGGCACGTCGCACTCCGGGTCGCGCGTCGTCAGGTTCGCATTCACCGGTGCGACCCCGTAGCGCAGGGCGAGCGCGCAGAGCGCGGCTTCGACGGCTCCGGCGGCGGCGATCAGATGACCCATCAAGCTCTTCGTCGAGCTCACCAATAGCCGCTCGCAATGCGACCCGAAGACCGCGCGAATCGCCGCGGCCTCGCTGCGGTCGTTCATCACCGTCGAGGTGCCGTGGGCGTTGATGTAGTCGACCGCCTCGGGCGCGATATCCGCGTCGGCCAGCGCGCGCCGCATCGCCTGGATCGGTCCGTTGCCGTCCGGATGCGGGTCGGTGATCCGATAACTGCTCAAGGCATCGCCGGCGCCCGCGAGCTCTGCATACGCGCGCGCGCCGCGCGCGGCCGCAGCCGGTGCGGACTCGAGCACCAGGAAACCGGCGCCCTCGCCGAGCACGAACCCGTTGCGGGTGCGATCGAACGGCCGGCTGGCGCGCGCCGGCTCGTCATTGTCTGGCGATAGCGCGCCGAGCAGGCAGAAGCCGGCCAGGCCGACCGGGGTCAGCATGCTGTCGAAGCCGCCGGCGAGCACGCGGTCCGCTGCGCCGCGCCGGATGAGTCGCAGCGCCGCGCCGATCGCCTGCCCGCCGGAGGCACACGCGGTGTGCACAGCGCTGACCGGTCCGCGAATGCCGAACTGCTGCACCAACAAGGCCAGGCCGCCGATGCTCTGATGCCGAGCGAAGGCGACCGGATCTGCCGTCGGCTCCAGCCGCTCGACCTCGAGCACGCCGGCCGGCGCGGCGCGGCGCTGGAGCGCGGCCAGCTCGGCGAACTCGACGCCCAACATGCCGCTGCCGACCACGCAGCCCCACCGCTCCGTGTCTGCTGAGCCGGGCACGACGCGGGCGTCGCGCAGTGCCTCCGCCGCCGCCACGGCGGCGAACACATGTTGGCGGGCGGCGTACTTCCGCGCGCGGGGGGCCAGCGGCGCGGCTTCGACGTCCGGCGCGTGCGCGCCGATGCGCACGGGAAAGCCGCTCGCATCGAAGCGCCGGATTGGCCCGATCCCGCTCCGGCCCGCGCACACTGCCGCCCATGACGAAGGCGCATCGGCGCCGAGCGGCGTCACCAGCCCGATGCCGGTGACGAGCACGCGCGTCCGTCGCCCGCTCACGTCACTCGCTCGGCGGCTGCTGCTCGGCGCCGGCCAGCACCTTGCAAAGCGTCTCGACCGTGAACAGCAGCGGGATGTCGTCCACCGACAGCGGCGCGGCGAAGGCGCTCTCCGGCACCTCGTCCAATACCGCCTGCAAACGCGTGCGCCCGAGCTCGGTCAACACGCCGTCGCGCTGGAACTCCTCCTCGCTCAGGTCGCCGCGCGCCGACTCCAGGATCTGCCCGCGCGGGATTCGCACCTCGAACTCCTGCTCGAGTCGAAACACGATGTCGAGAAAGTCGATCGACTCGGCGCCGAGGTCGGCCACCAATCGGCTATCGAGCCGCACCTCTTCGCGCGGGCGCGCGAGGGCGTCGGCGACGATCTCCGCGACGCGCGGGAACAGCGCGTCGATGGTGCTCCGCGGCACGGGGCTCATCTGCATCGCTTCACTCCATCTTCCAGCCGCCGTCGACGGCGAGCACGTGTCCGGTGATATAGGCCGCGTACGGCGAGGCGAGGAACGCCACCGCATGCGCGACCTCGTCGGGCGTGCCCACACGGCGCAACAGGATGCGCGCGGTCACGGCATCGCCCGCGCGCTGGCGCACGGCGCGCGACATCTCGGTATCGATCACACCCGGCGCGACGGCATTGACCGTAATCCCGCGTGGCGCCAGCTCCGAGGCCAGCGCACGCGTGAACGCCTCGAGCGCGCCCTTGGTGGCCGCGTACACGGTCTGGCCGCGCCCGCCCTTCGCCGCCGCCACCGAGCTGAGCATGATGATCGTCCCGGCGCGTTGCGCGATCATGCGGCCGACCGCCGCGCGGGTGACGTTCAGCACGCCGCCGACGTTGGTCGCCAGGAGATCGCCGATGTCCCTATCGGTCATCATGCCGAGCAGGCCGTCGCGCACGAGGCCGCTGTTGTTGACCACGATGTCGAGGCGGCCGTGGCGATCCGCGATGCTGCGCACCGCAGCGTCGCAAGCGGCCGGGTTGCGAACATCGACCGCCTCGGCCTCGACCAACTGGCCGCGCGCCCGCGCCCCTTCGATCAGCGCCTCGGCCGCCTCGCGGCGCGCGCGGTAGAGCAGCGCTACTGTCGCGCCTTCCGCGGCCAGGCGCTCGACGATTGCGCGGCCGATGCCGCCGGTGCCGCCGGTCACCAGAGCCACCCGTCCGGTGAGCGGAGCATCGCTGAAGATCGGTGTCACCATCGCTCAACCGGTGATCGAGTAGCCGCCGTCGACCACGAGGCTCTGGCCGGTGATCATCGAGGCCTCTGGCAAACAGAGCAGGTAGACGGCGTCCGCGACCTGCTCCGCGGTCAGCGCCCCGAGCGGCGCGCGCCGTGCGGCCTCGGCGAGCAGCGCCTCGCGTTGCGGGAAGGCGCGCAAGGCGTCGGTGTCGACCGCACCGGCCTGCACGGCGTTGACCGTGATCGCTTGCCCGCCCAACTCGGCCGCCAGGCTCCGGACCAGAGCTTCCAGCGCGGCCTTCGAAGCGCCGATGAAGGCATAGCCGGGCAGCGCGCGCGCCGCCCCGAGGCTCGACAGCGCGACGATGCGGCCCCCTGCCGGCATCTGCGGCGCCAAGCTGCCGGCGAGCGTGTGCAACGCGAGGGCATTCGTCTCGAGACACCAGCGCCAGTGCTTCACGGTCAACGCGCTCGTCGGGCGCAGCACGCCGCTGGCCGCATTGCTCACGGCGATGGCTACCGGTCCGAGCTCGGCGAGCACGCGCGCGCACGCGCTGGCGAGGTGTTCGGGCTCGGCGACGTTCGCCTGTACGGCCAGCGCGCGCCGGCCGGCGGCGCGCAGCTCCGCGCAGAGCGCATCGGCGCGTTCGTGGCTGCTGTAGTAGAGCACCGCCACGTCGCAGCCGGCGGCCGCCAACTTGCGCGCGATCGCGGCGCCGATGCCCCGCGAACCGCCGGTGACGATCGCGGTTCGCCCTACCAGCGGCGCCGTCATGGGCCTGGGCGCGCGCTCGCGCACGCACGCGCCAGGTGCGCGCCCGCACGGTCAGAGGGCGATGGATGAGCGTGCATGAACCGACGTGCCAAATCCGGATGGTTGCGAGCCCAGCTCACCCTGTCAATGTGCTCTGCCGGCGCGCGATCGCGGTCTGTGCATGTCGACGGCCGCTCGCTCGCGCAGCGGGCGGAGATCGCCTGCCCGTAGCGACCAGCGCTTCGCCGCGCCAGAGCGCCTCCGCCGCGCGCTCTCGGATCAGCACACGCGCGGCGCGGTACGGGCCAGGTCAGCGCCAGGGAGCGGCGCGGCCGCGCGCTACCTTCACCTTCTTCGCGCGCTCGCGCTCGTGGCGCTCGGTCTCCACCTGCACGGCGACGTTGCGGGAGTTTGCGAACTCCTTCATGTGGCTGTGGCACCACGTCCAATTCTGGCGCCGCGAGGCGAACCCATCCCGGAAGTGCGGCTTCACGTAGCGCATCATCAGCTCGTGGCTGCGCAGCGTCGCCTCGGGATTGGCCCAGTTGTGGACCAGCTCCAGGTGGACCCCGAACCCGCCTGTGGCATCCCAGATGCGCTCGATGTGGCGGATCGCATCATCGGGCGTGCCGATCGCGGCCATGCGCTCGCCGAGCAGATACTCGAGCGGATCGGCGATGTTGCTGGGTACGATCGCGAAAGACGAGACTTCGCGGAAGTACTGCACCCACTCGTCGAGGCCGTGTTGCACCTCTTCGATAGCGCGTTCCCGCGTCTCGGCGAGATGGATGAGCGAAGCAATCCGCCAGCGGCTGCGATCGACCGCCTGCCCGTATTCGCGCGCCGTTTCCTGGGTGATCTGCCAGTGGCCGACGTTGAGCTGCAACACCGCGTCGGACACTCCGCTGATGTTGAGCACCCCGAGGCCGAACTGGCCGGCGGCGACCGCGCCGGCGGGAGACGCGCCGACGGCGACTGTCATGTCCACGTGCGGCGAGCTGTAGTTGGGCAGCTGCAGGCGCGCCTCGCGGAGCTCGAACCAATCGGTCTTCATGGTCACGATCTCGCCGCGGAAGAGCCGCACGATGGCCTCGATCGCCTCCACCATCATCGGGCGCTGCTTCAGTGGATCGATCCCCATCTGCACGGCATCGCTGGTCAGCGCGCCCGGGCCCACCCCGAACAGAAAGCGCCCGCGAGTCAGGTGGTCGAGCATGACGATGCGGTCGGCGAGCATGAACGGATGCTGGTACGGCAGCGACACCACCGCGGTGCCGAGCTTGATGTGCTTGGTCCGCTCCGACGCGATGCCGGCGAACACCTCCGGCGCGGCGATGATTTCCATGCCGCCCGAGTGGTGCTCGCCGTACCACACCTCGTCGTAGCCGATGCGATCGAGGTGCACCGTGACATCCAGGTCGCGGTGCAGGAGCGTGGTCACGTCCTCGCGGACGGAATGAAACGGCACGATGAACGCGCCGAACTTCAGGGCGGTGTCTCTCATCCGTATGCTCTCCGGGGGCGGCGCGCGCGGAAGCGGCCGCCGCACTGCGCGGATGAAATCGCTTCTCGGCCGAGGACGCAAGGCCGCCGCTTAGCCCCAAGAGGGTTAGAAGTTACGGGGTTAAGGTTGCCGGGGGAGAGATTCCATTTCGCCAGATACGGTCGGTCCACGGCGCCGCGCCGACTCTTCCGCTGCTCAGCCCCTCAACGCCCAACCCCTTGCCTCCGGTGGGCACGTTGACAGCTCCAGCCGGCGGGGACACGGTTGGCGGCCAGATGAAGCCACCGCGGATTAGCGTGCAAATCTGGCCGCAGCATGCCGACTACGCACAGATACGCCGCGCCTGGGCAGAAGCCGATGCGCTCGCCGACGCGATCTTTCTCTGGGACCACTTCTTCCCGCTCAGCAGTGACCCGCGCGGCAAGCACTTTGAAGCGTGGACCTTGCTTTCGGCAATGGCCGAAGTGACCGCGCGCGCCGAGATCGGGGCGCTCGTGACCTGCAACTCGTACCGCAACCCGCAGCTGCTCGCCGACATGGCGCGGACGGTCGATCATATCTCGCGCGGGCGGCTGATCCTCGGCATCGGCGCCGGATGGTTCGAGAAGGACTACAAGGAGTTCGGGTATGACTTCGGCACGCGGGGCACGCGCATCCGCGCGCTGGCCGCCAACGTGCCGTTGATCAAAGCGCGGCTCGCCAAAGGCAACCCACCGCCCACCCGCCGCATTCCGTTCTTGATCCCCGGCACCGGCCCGAAGGTGGCGCTCCGGATCGTCGCGGAGCACGCCGACATCTGGCACGCCTTCGGCGATCCTGAGGAGTGGAGACGGCGGAACGAGCTGTTGAACCGATGGTGCGCGAAGGTCGGCCGCGATCCCGCCGCGATCGAGCGGTCGGTAAGTGTCGGAACCGAAAAGCCGCTCGAGCAGGCCGAGGGATTTCGCAAGGTCGGTGCGACCCATGTGGTGCTCGGCGTCGACGGGCCGGCGTACGATCTCGGTCCGCTGCGCGAGCTGATCGCCTGGCGCGATCGGCTCGCGCGCTGAGGCGGCGGGCCCGGCGCCGGTGTCGTGGTCGGCGCGCGCGTCGCGGTCTCGCCGTGTGCAACGACCCAGCGCAGCCGGCGCGGAGCCACACCCGGGCGCGCGAATGTCGGCGGGATTACGCGGGTGGCGACGAGTGCCCGGCGAGGATGTCGAGCGCCGTGACCACGTCGAGATACTCCCGCAGCTCGACGATCTTGCCGCCCTCGAACCGGAAGTAGAAGTGATACTGGTTGCCATACTGCCGGCCGTCGGCCAGGACGGCGTTCGACTCGGCCTGCACGGCGACATGCGGTCCCTCGCCGATCACGGTCATGACCCGAAAGTGCAGACCATTCGGGAACCACTCCTTCACCTTGGGCGCGAACCCGGTCAGGAACTCGCGCTTGCCGGCGCGCACCGGCCCGCCCGGGACGCGGCCGACGAACTCGTACGCGAAATCGTCCGCAAGCATGTCGGGCAATTGCCCCAGGTCGTGCGTTCCCAAGCCGGTCAGAAAGGCCAACGCGCGCTCCTTGTGCGCCGCGATACTCATCGCCTCACCTCCTGTCGAAGTACTCAGCCGAGCGATTCGCGCGCTCCAACGGCCCGCGGAGTGGCGCAATCGATGCGCATCTTGTCGCCAGTCGCGGCGCTTTCGTCAACCCGACTCCGCTTGCGCCGCCGCGCGGCCCATTTTAGGGAGCGCGGGCGCGGGCGCCCGGTCGAGCCGGGCCGCGCGGGTCGGAGTGCGCGGCACTACTACGTTCGGAGACCGAAACGGATGACTGCCCTCGCTCGACCACGCCGTGCCCCCCGCTTCGCAAGCGCGCTATGGATCTGGTGCCTCCTCGCGCCCGGCGGCGCGCTCGCGGCGGAGCTCCCGGCCAACTACGTCGCCGGCAGCTTGATCCGCCTCAATGACAACGGCGCCTGGTCGTGGTTCATGGACGAGCGCGCGATCGTGCACGAGGGCAAGCTCATCGTCGGCTCCGTGCGCGCGGTCGGCGCGTTTCGCAACCACGCGGATCCCAACTGGGGCAA
Organism: Binatia bacterium; assembly: GCA_050176585.1. Taxonomy (GTDB): domain Bacteria; phylum Desulfobacterota; class Binatia; order HRBIN30; family CADEER01; genus CAYYWP01. Next base: position 9,889 of record JBFXHX010000030.1, on the reverse strand, counting down.
CGTGGAGGTCGCGGTGTACGATCTCGGGTCGGGCGAGACGCGGCGCGCCGTGCTGCACCCCCACTTCGAGCAGGACGACCACGACAACCCCGCGTTTCTCCCGCTCGAGGACGGCCGGCTGCTCGCCGTGTACACGAAGCACGCCGTCGAGCGCCGCGTGTATTACCGGTTCTCCGCGCCGCATGACCCGCTGACGTGGGAGCCGGCGCTCGAGTTCGAGACGCCCGGCACGGACATCACGGGGATGAAAGGCGACAACGCGACGTACGCCAATCTGTTTCGCCTGCCATCGGGTCGCATCCTGAACGTGTTCCGCGGTTTCGGCTTCGATCCCAACTACATGTACTCGGACGATTCCGGGCGCACGTGGCGCTACGGCGGGCGCCTGCTGCGCGGCCTCGACGGGTACGGGCCGTATCTGAAGTACGCGGCCGACGGCGACGGCACGATCCACTTCGTGGTCACCGAGGATCACCCGCGCCGGTACGACAACAGCATTTATCACGGCATTCTGCGGGATGGCCTCGTGTATCAGTCGAACGGCGCGCTGCTGGACAAGCTGAGCGACAGCACCGCGGCGGACATTGCGGCGGGGGACATGACGCGGATCTTCCAGGGCGACGCCGACAACGTCGGATGGGTAATCGACCTCGAGTTGGACGCCCAAAGACGCCCGTACGTCGTGTTCTCGGTGCAGAAAGACGGACGCGGTCTCCCACCCGGACAAGGCGGCATGGATCACCGGTTCCACTACGGGCGCTGGGACGGAGCGGAGTGGCACGTGTACGAGATCGCCCACGCCGGCACGCGCCTGTACCCCGGCGAGGACGATTATACCGGCCTCGCGGCGCTCGATCCGAACGATCCGAGCGCAATCTACATCTCCACCGACGCGCACCCCGCCACCGGCGCGCCGCTGGTGAGCCGCGCGGACGGCCAGCGCCACCGCGAGCTGTACCGCGGCGTGACGCACGACTCCGGTGCGGCGTGGACATGGGAGCCGCTCACCGCGCATTCGTCGGCCGACAACCTGCGGCCGATCGTGCCCAAATGGCAGGACCCGCGCACCGCGCTCGTATGGATGCGCGGCGCCTACCGGAACAATCGCGGCGAATGGACCACCGCCGTGGTCGCGACCATTCTGCCGGCGCGGAGCGCCCGCTGACCACTTCTCCCCGCGCCGCGGCGGTCTCCGGTGGCCCGAGCGCACCTGTCGCGCTCGCGGCCCGCAGCTGAGCGCCGATGTCGGAGCCGATCCCCGTGATCCTGAATGCGGCGGCGGGGAAAGGCTATCGCCCCGAGGACATCCAGCAGCTCGCGGAGCTGTTCCGCGCCGCCGGCGCCGAGGTCCGTATTTTCCTGGCCCGCCGGGGCTCGCGGGTTGCACGCCTGGCCCGGCGGGTCATGCAACGGCAACCGGAGGTCATCGTCGCCGGCGGCGGGGACGGCACCGTGAGCTCGGTGGCGGCGGAAGTGGTGAGCACGGGCACCGCGCTCGGCATCCTGCCGCTCGGCACGCTCAACCACTTCGCGAAAGATGTGGGCATCCCCCTCGAGCTGCCGGACGCGGTGCGCACGATCGCCGCGCGGCGGGTCCACCGCGTCGACGTCGGCGAGGTCAACGACCGCATCTTCATCAACAACTCGAGCCTCGGGCTGTACCCCTACATCGTGCGCCACCGCGAGCTCCTGCGCAGGAGGCTGGGCGCGGGAAAATGGGCAGCGGCCGTTTGGGCGACACTCACCGTGATGCGCCGCCGCCCCTTCCTCACTGTCGAGCTGCGCGTCGATGACGAGCAACGCAGCTACCGCACGCCGCTCGTCTTCATCGGCAACAACGCGTACGTGATCGAGGGCTTCAACCTGGGCCGCCGCGAACGGCTGGACGCGGGAATCCTGGATGTCTACGTCATCCGGCGCCCCAGCCGGCTGGCCTTGCTGAGCCTGGCCGTGCGCGCGCTGTTCGGCCGACTCCAGCAGGCGGAGGATTTCGAATCGCACATGACGCAGAGCGTAGAGGTGGCGACACGGCGCCAGCGCGTACCGGTCGCCATCGACGGCGAGGTGCGCACGCTCGAAACGCCGCTGCAGTATCGCATCCGCGCCGGCGAGCTCCGCGTGATCGTCCCGGGCGAAGCCGGCGCGGGCACGTGACGCGATGCGGATCGTCGTCCACCTGTCGGATCTGCACTTCGGCAGCGCCGACTCCGCCCTCCTCGGCCCGCTGCGGGCGCGCGTCCGCGCGCTGCACCCGCATCTCGTCGCCGTCTCCGGCGACCTCACACAGCGCGCCAAGTCATGGCAGTTCCGCGCAGCGCGCGCGTTCCTCGACACGCTGCCGAAGCCGCAGATCGTGGTGCCGGGGAATCACGACGTACCGCTGTACAACGTGTTCAGGCGGTTCTTTCGCCCCTTCGAGCGCTACCGTCGCTACATCTCGGACGTCCTGGAGCCGGAGTACTTCGATGAGGAACTGGCCGTGATCGGGGTCAGCACGGCGCGGTCACTGACCATCAAAGGCGGCCGCATCAACCAAGAGCAGGTCGCCCGCATACGCGCGCGCATCTGTGACCTGCCCGACCGCATCACCAAGATCCTGGTGACCCACCATCCGTTCGATGTCGCTTCCCACCAGGACCCGGCGCACATCGTCGGCCGCGCCGCTATGGCGGCGACGGGCCTCGCCGAGTGCGGCGTGGATATCCTGCTGTCCGGCCACCTGCACGCGCGGCATACCAGCCACGCGATCACCCGCTACAGAGTCGCCGGTTTCTCCGCGTTGCTCGTTCAGGCCGGCACTGCCACGTCCACGCGGCTGCGCGGGGAGGCGAACTCCTTCAACGTCCTCCACATCGCCGACCCGCGCCTGCGCATCGAGCATTACGGGTGGGACCCCGCGCGCTGCGAGTTCGCGCTCTCCGAAGTGGCGAGCTTCGAGCGCACGCCAACCGGATGGGTTCCGCAGCCGTTGACTCTCTCACCATCCGCCGTCTAACCGATCTGCGGTAGCGAGGTCGGTCATGTCGACGCTCGAGGCCGGGTGTGCCACGGGCGCGCGCGGGCGCGGATGCCGCGACGGACCTGGCATATCAAACGCTGCGCACGAACGAGGGAGGATAGGCGATGAGATGCGGGGTACTGCTGCCGAGCTTCGGGCCCGCCGCGACGCGCGAATGCGTCGCCGGCGTCGCGCGGGCGGCCGACCGGCTCGGGTTCGATTCGTGTTGGGCTCCGGATCACGTGGTGCTCCCGGTCGCCTTCACCTCGCGATATCCGTACAGCGAGTCGGGCGAGGTCTCCGCCAGACTGGACGTGCCGTTTCTCGATTCCGTCGCGGCGTTGTTGTTCGTCGCTGGGTGTACCGAGCGCGTGCGACTGGGCACCTCGGTGATGCCGCTCGGCTTGCGCCCGCCGGTGCAGAACGCCAAGGCGTGGGCGACGCTCGATTGGTTGTCGGGCGGTCGCGCAATCCTCGGCGTCGGGGTGGGTTGGCTGATGGAGGAGTTCGATGCCGTCGGCATGCCGCGCGATCACCGCAACGCGCGCGCGGACGAGATGCTCGCGCTGTTCGAGGTGCTCTTCCGCGAGCCGCAGCCGTCCTTCCGCGGCCGTTTCTACCGGTTCGATCCGGTGTACTTCGAGCCCAAGCCGGTGAACGGCCGCATCCCGATCTGGGTCGGCGGCGGCGGCCCGGCTTCGCTGCGGCGAGCGGCGCACTTTGCCGAGGCGTTCCTCGACATGCCGAAGCCCGTCGAGGGCATGCGCCAGACGCGCGAGCGGCTGCGCGTCGCGTGCGAGGCCATCGGCCGCGATCCGGCTGCGCTCGGCCTCGGCATGCTGGGATTGCTGGTGAGCTTCGACGCCGCCGTGTGCCGCAATGCGCCTCGGGGCGCGGCGCTCATCGGGCCGACGCCGGCGCAGATGATCGACGCCCTGCGGCGCTATGCCGACGCGGGCGTCTCGGACATGCTGCTGGCGGTGCCCATGGCCGATCCCACTGGGCTGGCACAGGCGGTCGAGACGCTGGAGCGGTTCGCTGCGGAGGTGCTGCCGCACGCGCGCTGAGGCATCCTCGCGTGGCGCGCTTTCGTCGGCGCCGGTCGGATTGGGGCCGTAGCTCTCCCCCACAGGCGCCGGCAGAGCGGCGCTTCCAGTGTCACCACTGGAGCATGCAATTCGCCAGCGTGCGGCCCTTCTTTGCGCGTGAGTGACCGCTGCCGACGCTCGCCGCAGCCCCACTCGCGGCCGCGGAGTGATCCGTGGCCCGGCGGCCGCGCCTGTGCTGCGCGTACCCACCGGCGCCTCGAATCGCGCATCTCGCCTGTCGCCGCGCGCTCGTAGTAGACACATCTGGCTCCGATGCGCGTGCTCGTGCACATGAACTGGAAAATGGTCGAGCGGGTGCGCGCTGCCGGTCTGCCGGTGGAGGTCGTGCACGTGCCGCCCGATGCGCCGCCGCCCGCCGACGTGCGCGGCGATATTCTCCTCGCCCTCGGCTGGAACACGCCGCATCTGGTGCCATTGATCGAGCAGGCGAATCCGCGCTGGATCCACACCTACAGTACCGGCGTGGATGCGTTTCCGGTTCACGCGGTCGGCTCGCGCCTGTTCACCTGCTCCCGCGGCGCCAGCGCAGTGCCGATCGCCGAGTGGGTGCTCGCCCAAATGCTCGCGTTCGAAAAGCGCCTGCCCGAGACCTGGATCGATCAGCCGCCGGCCCGAATCTATTTTCCGCCGACGCCGCTCGGCGCGCTGCGCGGGCGCTCCCTGGTCGTGATCGGCATCGGCGGCATCGGCGCGGCGGTGGCGCGCCGCGCGCTGGCGTTCGAGATGCGGGTCTCCGCGGTGCGCAACTCGCCTCGGCCCAGCCCCGTACCCGGCGTGTCGGTGGCTGCGGATCTCGCTGCGGCGCTCGCACAAGCTGACCACGTCGTGCTCGCGACCCCGCTCACGCCGCGGACGCGACACATCATCGACGCGCGCGCGCTGGGGGCCGTCAAACCGGGCGTGTACATTGTCAACCCGGCGCGCGGCGGCTTGATCGAAGAGAGCGCGCTGCGCGCCGCGCTCGATGATGGCCGGGTCGCGGGCGCGGCGCTGGACGCCGTGGAACCCGAGCCGCTGCCCGCCGGCCACTGGATGTACAGCCATCCGCGCGTGCGGCTGAGCGCGCACGTGTCGTGGGATGCCCCGGAGTCGTTCGACGAGATCCTCCAACCATTTGTCGACAACGTGCGCCGCTATCTCGCCGGGGAGCCGCTCCTCGGTATCGTGGACAAGGACGCCGGCTATTGATCGCGCGGGCGCCTGGGGGCGCGGCGTCCATCCGCGGCGCGCGTGCGCGCCGTGCGGCGAAAGGCTAGACGGACAGCATGCACATCGCATCTCAGCTCTTCGATCTGACCGGCAAGGTCGCCCTCATCACCGGCGGGAGCCGCGGCCTCGGGCGCGAGATGGCGCTCGCGTTCGCCGGCGCCGGTGCCGACGTCATCATCGCCAGCCGCAAACTCGAGAACTGCCGGGCCGTGGCGGCCGAGGTCGAAGCCCTCGGCAGGCGCGCGCTGCCGGTCGCGTGTCACGTCGGCGTGTGGCAGCAGCTCGACGCGCTGGTCGATACCGCGTACGCCGCGTGCGGGACCGTCGACATCCTGGTCAACAACGCCGGTATGTCGCCCAACTATGCCTCGCTCCCCGAGGTGACCGAGGAGCTGTGGGACAAAGTCCTCGCCGTGAACCTGAAAGCCGCCTTTCGCCTCACCGCGCTGATCGGCACGCGCATGGCGGCCGGGCGCGGCGGCTCGATCATCAACATCAGCAGCATCGCCGCCATCCGGCCGACGGCGTCGATCGTTCCGTATGCGGCGGCCAAAGCCGGCTTGAACGCGCTGACCGAGGGCTTCGCCCAGGCCTTCGGCCCCACCGTGCGGGTGAACTGCATCCAGGCGGGGCCGATCACGACCGACATCTCCAGAGCGTGGCGACCCGAATGGGTCGAACAGATCACCAAGTGGATCGCGCTCGGACGCGTCGGGCGGCCGGAGGAGATCGTCGGCGCCGCCCTGTACTTCGCCTCCGATGCATCGAGCTACACGAGCGGCGCAATTCTCCGCGTCGACGGAGCGCACGCCTGATCGCACCGCTCGCGCCGGCGGCGGTCACTGCGCGCACCTGTGCACGCGCCGCGCCCGTGATATGTTGCGGGCCGTCTTGCACCGCAGACTCTGATGCCACGCTCAGCAACCACTCCCCGTTCGCGAGCTCCCGGCGCGACTGCCGACCGCGGCCAGAAGCACGGGACGCTGATCCTCCGCGTCGAGCTCGGCGCCTATGGGCGGCTCGGCCCCGGGAAGATCGCCTTGCTGGAGCTGATCGACGCGCACGGTTCCATGGCCGCCGCCGGCCGCGCGATGCGCATGTCGTATCGGCGCGCGTGGCTGTTGGTCGACGCCCTGAACCAGATGTTCTGCAAGCCGCTCGTCGCCACGCAGCACGGCGGCACCGGCGGCGGAAAAGCGGAGCTCACCCCATTCGGCCGCGAGATCGTGCGCCGGTATCGCGCGATCGAGGAGGCCGCCGAGCGCACGGCCGCCCCACATTTGCGCGCGCTGACGCGCTCGCTCGCCGAGTCACCTCCGGAATCAGACGCGGCACCCGCCGCCCATTCCTGAAGTCACCGCGGAGAGGCTGCGCCGCGGGGGCGGCGCAGGTCGATGTCGAGCACGCGATCTCCGCGCCTCGCCGGTGAGAGTCTTCCTCCTTCACTCGCCGTTCGTCTCCGCATCCGCGATGTCGAAGCCGTGCACCGGCACGCCGAGCGTGCGGCGGTCGAGGGCGACGCTCTTGATCACCGCAAATACGCGCAACCCGGGAGCTAGGGCGAGTTGCTCGAAGGAGCGGCGGGTCACGCGCGCGAGCAACGCTTCGCCGTGGCAATCGATCCGCACCTCGACGATCGGGCCGTTCTGCGGCCCGACCTCGGCCAGCACGCCCTCGAGCACGTTCAGCGCGCTCAGGCCCTGCGGCGGGCGGATGCCGATCATCACGTCGCGCGCGCGCACGCGCACGCGGATCGGCGCGCCGATCGGCAGATCGAGGATGGGCACGCGCAGATCGCCCGCCGGGCTGCGCAGCGTGGTCAGCGCGAACTCCTCGTCGTGCGCGATCACCTCCGATTGCAGCACTGCGCCGGCTTCGCGCCGGCCGGTGACGGTGATGAGATCGAGCCGCGACATGATCTCCAGCGTCGGCCCCGCCGCAACCACCTTGCCCTCGGACAGGACGACCAGCGTCGTCGCCAGGCGCGCCACCTCCGAGATCATGTGGCTCACGTAGACGATCGGGATCTTCGTCTCGTCGCGCAGCCGTTCGATGTACGGGAGGATGTCGGCCTTGCGCGCCTCGTCGAGCGAAGCGAGCGGCTCATCCATCAGCAGGAAGCGCGGGCTCGACAGCAGCGCGCGTCCGACCGCGACCCGCTGCTTCTCGCCGCCGGACAGCCGCACCGGCCGACGCTCCAGGAGATGCTCGATGCCGAGCAGCTCGACGACGTGCTCGAAGCTCGCCTGGCGCTCCGCGGGCGGCGCGAACCAGCGGCCGTAGAGCAGGTTGTGCCGCACGGTCAGGTGCGGGAATAGCCGGCCCTCCTGGAACACGTAGCCGGCGCGGCGGCGGTGCTTCGGCACGAAGATGCCGCGCTCCGTGTCGACCAGCGTGCGGCCCTCGACCACCACCCGGCCGCGCTCGGGCCGGATCAAACCGCCGATGATGTTCACCAGCGTGGATTTTCCCGCGCCCGAGCGGCCGAATAGCGCCGTGAGCGCGCCCTCGCTGGCGAAGTGGGCGGTCAGTTGAAAACGGCGGCCGAGCCGATGCTGCACGTCGACTTCGATCATTCGACATGCACGTGCCGGCCCACCTTGCGGGCCAGGAGCTCGGAGGCGACGAGCGCCGCCATCGAGATGAGCACGGAGATCAGCGTCAACCGCAGAGCGCCTTCGTCGCCTCCCGGCACTTGCGTATATGTGTAGATGGCGCTGGGAAGGGTTTGCGTTTCGCCCGGGATGTTCGACACGAAGGTGATCGTCGCGCCGAACTCGCCCATGGCCTTGGCAAACGCGAGAATCATCCCGGCGAGGATTCCCGGCAGCACGAGCGGCAGGGTCACCGTGGCGAACACCCACGCCGGACTGGCACCGAGCGTCGCGGCGGCATCTTCGAGGCGCCGGTCGACGGCTTCCACCGAGAGCCGGATCGCGCGCACCATCAGCGGAAATGCCATGATGGCGCACGCGAGCGCGGCGCCGCTCCAGCGAAACGCGAACACGATGCCGAAATGCTCAGCGAGGAACGCCCCGAGCGGCCGCGTGCGGCCGAACAGCATGAGCAGCGCGTACCCCGTCACCACCGGCGGCAGCACCAGCGGCAGGTGCACGGCGCCGTTCAGGATCGACTTGCCCCAGAACTGTTTCCGCGCCAGCAGCACGGCCACGGCGAGGCCGAACGGCAGGCTGCCGAACATCGCCCATAGAGACACGCGGAGGCTCAGCCGGACCGCGTTCCACTCGTCGGGCCCGAGCTCGAGCCACCCCATGCCGGTCAATTCAAAACGGCAAAGCTCTGCTTCTCGAACGCCGCGCGGGCGGCTGGGGACTGCAGAAAGGCGACGAATGAGACCGCCTCCGGGTTCTTCGAGCCCGCCGTAATCGCCACCGGATAGATGATCGGCGGGTGCGTCGCGCGCGGAAACGTGCCGAGGACCTGGACTCCTGGATCGGCGTTCGCATCGGTCTGATACACGATCCCGAGCGGCGCTTCGCCGCGCGAGACGAGGAGGAGCACCGCGCGCACGTTCTCCGCTTGCGCGATCCTGCCCTCCACCGACGGCCATACGCCGAGCGCCTCCAGCGCGGCCTTCGCGTAGCGGCCGGCCGGCACGGCCGCCGTATCCGCCAGCGCCAACCGGCCGTCGCCGAGGTACGACGCGAGCGGAAAGTTCGGCGCGATCGTCGCGCGCACGGACGCGTCCTTCGGCGCGATCAAGACGAGCTCATTGCCGAGCAGATTGCGGCGCGAGTCGGGTCGGATGAGGTTCCGCTCGGCGAGATAGTCCATCCATTCGACATCGGCCGAGACGAACACGTCGGCCGGCGCCCCGCTTTCGATCTGTTTGGCGAGCGCCGAGGTCGCGGCGTAGGAAATCGACGCCCGCTTGCCGGTCTCGCGTGCCCACTGTGCATTGACGTCATCGAGCGCGTTCTTGAGGCTCGCCGCGGCAAAGACCAAGACGTCGCTGGCCTCTGCCCCGGCCGGCCGCACGGCCGCCACCGTTACCAGCAACCCGAACGCCGCGCCAGCGATGCGCCAACCGGCCCCCCATGTCATCCCCATCACTTTCTGCATGCGCCCCCCTTCGAGATATTGCATTGGATATATCGCCATGCAATAAGCCGCGCAATCGAAATATCGGTTTGGATATATCGCGGGGGGACCAGATGAAGATCAGCGCGCGCAACGTCCTGAAGGGAACCATCGTCGAGGTACAACGAGGGCAAACCACGGCGCACGTCCGGATCGACATCGGGGGCGCAATCCTCACCGCTTCGATCACCAACGAGGCCGTGGACGATCTGCAGCTGCGGGTCGGGCAGGACGCGTTGGCGGTGATCAAGGCCTCCAACGTCCTGATCGCCACTCCGTAAGCCGGCGGACGGCGGCACCCGTCCAGCCCGCATCCGCGCGGGCGCTTCTCGCGCCAGCGCCGCGCCCGCGGCTGCGCTCGACTCGAGCCCGGGCGACGCGGGTGTTCACACCAGGAGCCCGCTGCACGGGCCGCAATGGGCGGAGCCGCGCGCCCACACCCGAGAGGAATGTCAAATGACTGCCAGACACA
>JBFXHX010000029.1:0-52431 GCA_050176585.1 Binatia bacterium | reverse complement strand
CCTTGTGCGCCAAGGCGTTCCGGGCGCTGACCGCTTCCGGCGCGGCGGATTGGCTCGTGGGTTCGAGACCCATCACTCACCCTGTGCAGGTAGCCGGCGGGCCTGGGACTGTCCCGGCCCGCCGGTGGCCTCTCGCGTGTGGCAGACTTGCAGAGGCAGGGCGATGAGGGTGAAGAGAGTGAATCGAAGCACGTTCGCCGCCGGTCGGCACCGCCTGTGACGCGGCCGGTCGAATATCACCGGTGGGCGGACATCGCCGCGCGCGCCGCATGTTGCCGGAGCGGCTGGCGGAGCTCCGCAGGGAAGCGATCCGAGAGCTCCTCGAGGCCGACCTGGCCGAGATCCGCGAAGACGTTCGCGCTGACGCAGGCCGAGACTGGTGCCGCGGCCGAGGTCGCAGGGGACGAGATTTCGCGGATTGAACGCAGCGGCGACGATACCTTGCTGTCGTCGACCCTGCAGCGCATCGTCGCGGCGACGAGCGGAACGCTCGACATCGCGCTAGGCTAGCATCCTAGGAGAGAGCGTCGCCTGGGCCGCGAAGTCCGCCGTCGGCTCGACGGTCGATCGTGCTCGGGGCGCGCTGGAGGAGCCCATGTATCTGCCTCGGCGGCAGGGAGGGCCGCCGGCCGACAGCGCGCCAGGCAGGAATCGAACCTGCGACCCGCAGCTTAGAAGGCTGCTGCTCTATCCACTGAGCTACTGGCGCCGATGCCGCCGTTGCTGCACGTCGCGTGCGCGATGGTCGGGGCGAGCCGATTCGAACGGCCGACCCCCTGCTCCCAAGGCAGGTGCGCTAACCAGGCTGCGCTACGCCCCGGACAATCGCCCGCACGCCAGTCCGGCTGTAACAGACCGGCGGCGGCCAAATCAATTCACCGCGGCGGCCCAGCCGCCGCGCGGAGGAACGCCAAGAGATGCGGCCGCAGCGCGGCCAGCGCGCGCGCGCGATGGCTGACCGCGTCCTTCTCGGCGGGCTCGAGCTCGGCGAACGTGCGGGTTCCGTAGAGGAACACGGGATCATACCCGAACCCACCGCCGCCGCGCGGCGCGGTGGTGATCGACCCCTCGCACGCCCCCTCGGCTACGAGCTCGCGCCCGTCGGGTGCCGCGATCACGATTGCGCAGCGGAATCGCGCGGTGCGACCGGGCTCCGGCACGTGCTGCAGCCGCTGCAGCAGGAGCTCGACATTCGCGCGATCCCCTGTGCCCGCACCGCCGTCGGCGGCGAAGCGCGCCGCGCGCACGCCGGGTGCGCCGCCGAGCGCATCGACTTCGAGGCCGGAGTCATCGGCTAGCGCCGGGTACCCGGTATGCCTGGCGATCGCGTACGCCTTTGCGCGCGCGTTAGCGACGAAGGTCGTCCCGCCTTCGCTCACCACCGGCGCGCCGGGGAATTCCGCGAGGGAACGCAAGTCCACCGCGACATCGCCGAGGAGCGCGCGGAACTCGCGCAGCTTGCCGGCGTTGTGGGTGGCGGCCACGAGCGTCACACGCCGATACCCGCCTCGGCTAGCGCGGCCCGTTGACGCTCGCCGAGCTCGAGAATCGCCGCGGAGCCGGCGGCGGTCATGCGCGCGAGCTGCTCGGGCGAGAAGGGTTCGGCTTCCGCGGTGCCCTGAACCTCGATGAAGCGGCCGCTGCCGGTCATCACCAGGTTCATGTCCACGTCCGCGCGGCTGTCCTCGATGTACGCGAGATCGACCAACACCTCGCCGCCGACGACCCCGACGCTGACCGCCGCGACCGAATCCCGCAGCGGGTTCGCACTGAGCTCCCGGCGCTCGCGGAGGCGGTGCAGCGCGATGGCGAGGGCGACGTAGCTCCCGGTGATCGACGCCGTCCGCGTGCCGCCGTCCGCCTCGATCACGTCGCAGTCCACCCACAGCGTGCGCTCGCCGAGCGCGCGCAGGTCGGTCACCGCGCGCAGGCTGCGGCCGATCAACCGCTGGATCTCGTGCGTGCGACCGCCCACCTTGCCTCGACTCGACTCGCGCGGGATGCGGGTGGCGCTCGAGCCCGGCAGCATCCCGTACTCGGCGGTCACCCAGCCGCGGCCGGTGTCGCGCAGGAAAGGCGGCACGGTGGGCTCCACCGATACCGTGCAGATCACCCGCGTGCGTCCGACCTCGATCAGAACGGAGCCCTCTGACTGGCGGATGTAGCCTGTCGTGATCGCCACGGGCCGCAGGTCACTCGGACTACGGCCGTCGACTCGTGCTGCCATGCGCTCGAATTACCACGCCGGTGATGGTGGAGCGAGGCACGGATGCCTGAGTTGTTTCGGTCGAGAACGGATCGTCGATCGGCCCTGCGCGCGTGCAAACCGCGAACGTGAACGCACTGTCCGCATGCGAAAGGTCCCCGCGCGGGCGGCGGCAATTTTTTCGCCGTAATCGAAAGATTGTGGTTGTGGCGTTTTTTGACCATGTTATTTTTTCGTCGCTCGGGGCGAGAATCATGCGAGGGGGCGCGTGACTATGGAGAATTTCACCATCAAGGGAAACCATCCGGTGATGGAGAAGATTCTGAGCATCTGTCAGCGGGTGGCGGCGACCGATTCCACCGTGCTGATCATGGGGGAGAGCGGAACGGGCAAGGAGCTGATCGCCCGTTACATTCACGCGCACAGCCGGCGCGCGAACCAGCCGTTCATCGCCGTGAACTGCGGCGCCATTCCGCCGGACCTGCTCGAATCCGAAATGTTCGGCCATGAGCGCGGCGCGTTCACCGGCGCCGTCGGCGCGCGCATGGGCATGTTTCAACTCGCCAACGGCGGCACGATCTTCCTCGATGAGATCGGCGAGATGACGATGACCTTACAGGTGAAGCTGCTGCGCGTGCTGCAGGAGCGCGAGATCCGGCCTGTCGGTTCGGATCGCTCGGTGAAGGTCGACGTGCGCGTCATCGCCGCCAGCAACCGCGATCTGGCCTCGGAGGTCGAAAAGGGCCGCTTTCGCGAAGACCTCTTCTACCGATTGCAGGTGATCCCGATCCTCCTGCCGCCCCTGCGCGAACGCCGGTCGGACATTCCGGTGCTCGTGCACCACTTTCTCGACAAGTACAACGCGAAGCACGAGGCGCGCCGCTGTCAGGTGGCGGATGACGCAATGGTCCACCTGTGGGAGTACGACTGGCCCGGCAACGTCCGCGAGCTCGAGAACCTCATCGAGCGCATGGTGGTGCTGAGCGAGGACGGCGTCATCCGCGTCGACAGCCTGCCGGCGAACATCCGCTCGTTCATCTCCGAGAAGAAGATCCCGCGGCCGACATTGACGGAGGAGGGCATCGACCTGAATCGCGCCGTCGAAGAGTTCGAGTATCGGCTCATCGACGAGGCGCTGCGGAGGACGAAGGGCAACAAGCAAGCGGCGGCGCGGTTGCTCGGCCTCAAGCGGACGACGCTCGTGGCCAAGCTGCGCCGCAAGACCGGCGGTGCCGGTGAGGCGGAGGGATATCTCATCTGAGCGATGAGAAGGGGAAAGCATCATGAGCGAGCAGAAAAACGCCGCACCGCGCGGGCGCATCCTCATCGTGGACGACGATCCGAATACCCTGGAGATTTTGCGTCGCTGGCTCAACCGGGAAGGCTACACCACCATCAGCGCCGACAACGGTCGCGCCAGTCTGGACGTGCTCGAGAAGGAACCGGTGGACGTCATCCTCCTCGACGTGATGATGCCCGGGATGGACGGTTTGCAGGTGTGTGAGCGGCTGCGCGATCACTCGAGCTGGCGCTCGATCCCGGTCGTGCTGTTGACGGCGAAAGACGATATCGAGACCCGCTCGCGCGGCATGCTGCTCGGCGTGAGCGAATACCTCACCAAGCCGGTCAACAAGCTCGAGCTGTTCGCGCGGCTGCAAGCCCAGCTGCACACCCGCGAGCTCGAGCGGCGCATGGCCGCAACCGCGGCCACGGTGGCGGATATGGGAAAGAAGTAGGCCCGCACCCGAGTGGCACCGCGTGCGCCGCGGCGATATGCTGCGCGCGTATGTCTTCGCAAGCGCTTGCGCCAACGGCCGCGGAAGCTGACGCGGTCCTGTCCAAGGTCCGGATCGTCCTGGTGCGGCCCCGCGGCGCCGCGAACGTCGGCGCCGCCGCGCGGGCGATGAGCAATCTCGGCCTGGGTGATCTCGTGCTGGTGCGGCCGGCGCTGCGCCGGCTCGCCGCGGCCGAGCGCATGGCGGTACACGCGCGCGCGCTCGTGCGCAATGCGCGAGTGGTGGATGACCTACGCGACGCGGTCGCCGACTGCCGCCTCATCGTGGGTACGACTTGCCGGCGCGGTGGATATCGCGCCGCGGTGGAGCCTATCGACGGGCTGGCGTGCGAAGTTCTCGGCCGCACCGGCGCCGGCGCGGTGGCGATCGTGTTCGGTCCCGAAGATCATGGGCTCAGCAACGGCGACCTCCGCCATTGTCACCGGCTCTGCGCGATCGACACGAGCGCCACGTATCCATCGCTGAATCTCGCGCAGGCGGTGCTGGTGGTGTGCTGGGAGCTGCGCCGGGCGGCGCTGGCAGGCGCGGTGCGGGCGCCCGCGACGACGGCGGCGCCGGCCGAAGCCGTGCAACAGCTGTACGACCATCGAGCGGGCGCTGCTCGCGATCGGTTTTCTCGGCCCGCAAACGGCGGAGCACGGCATGTTTGCGCTGCGCGCGCTCTTCGGCCGCGCCGCGCTGAGCGACCACGAGGTGCGCACGCTGCGCGGCGTAGCGCGCCAGATCGAGTGGGCGGCGCGGAACGGACGCGCGCGGCCCGCCCCCGAGCCGTCCGCGCCTGTGGATCGCAGTGCGCCCGCTGACCGCAACTGCGCGGAATCGAGCGGCGGAGAAAAGTCCGGCGCCGCGCTCGGTTGACCGGCAGGACGGTATTGCCCGTGGCACAGATCATCTCGATCGGCGAGGTCGCCAGCGCACGCCGCCAGGCCCGCCAGCGCGAGACTGCCGAGGCCTGCCTTCACATCCTGGAGGCGAACGTGCGCCTGGCCTTGTATCGGTTCTCCGCTGCGCCCGCCGCCGAACGGCCGACGCGCGCCCGGCAGTTGCGCCAACTCACCGAGTTGCTCGAGTACGTCACCGGATGCGTGTGAACGCGCGCGCCGCGGCGTGGATGCTCGTACTGCTCGCCGGCACTGCGACCGGTGCCAGCGCGCTCACCACGGCGGGCGAGCGCGAGCTGGGGCAGCAGTTCGATCTCGAGGCGCGGAAACGCGTCGCGCTGGTCGACGACCCCGACGTGGTCGCGTACGTCAATGAGCTCGGCGGTCGGATCGTCGCGCAGCTGCAGCAGCCGCACTTCGCGTATCAGTTCGCGGTGGTCCGCGACGCGCGCATGAACGCGTTCGCCGTGCCGGGCGGCTACGTCTACGTGCACAGCGGTCTGCTCGCCACCGCGCAGAGCGAGGACGAGATCGCCGGCGTGCTCGGCCACGAGATCGCGCACGTGCACGCCCATCACCTGGCGCGCCAGCAAGAGCGCACCCAGCTTCTCAACTACGCCGTGCTGGCCGGTACGTTGCTCTCCATCATTCAGCCGGCGGCCGGCGCGCTCGCGTCCGCCGCCGGTCAGACCGTCGCCCTGCAGTACAAGCGCGAGTTCGAGCAGGAGGCGGACTACCTCGGTGCGCGCTACATGCGCGCCGCCGGCTACGATCCGCGGGCGCTGCTCGACTTCTTCAAGCGCTTGAGCGACCAGCAGCGGAACGCGCCGACTTCGGTCCCCGCCTACGCGCAGACGCATCCGCTCACGGACGAGCGGTTGAACCAGCTCGAAGCGGTCCTGAACACACAACAATGGGCGGCGCGCGAGCGCGCTCCCGTCAGCCTGGCCCTACAGCGCGTGCGGGCGCTCGTCCGCGTGCGCGGCGAACCCGCGAGCGACGTGCAGGCGGCTTACGCGCGCGAGCGCGATGCGCGGCCGAACGATCCGATGGCCGCTTACTTGGTGGGACTCGTGGACCTCGAGACCGGCCGGGTGGATGATGCCGAGCGCGCGCTACTGGCGGCTCGCGAGGGCGGCGTCCAAGATGCCGACCGCGAGCTGGGCCGCTTGGCATTGCGGCGCCGCGACGCGGCGCGGGCGCGCGAGCTCTTGACCGCGCACCTCGACAAAAAGCCCGCCGACGCTGCCGCCCTGATCGAGCTCGCGACGGCGGATGAAGCGCTTGGCGATCGCCATGGCGCGCTCTCTGCGTACCGGCGCGCGCTGGACCTCGCGCCAGGGCTCGCGGCCGCACACATCAGCTACGGCCGGCTCGCCGGGCGCTTGGGCCGTGACGGCGAGGGCTTCTATCATCTCGCGACGGCGTCCCGGCTGGAGGGGAACTGCGAAGGAGCGCTGCGCCAGTACACGCGTGCGGAGCCGCTCCTTCCCGCCGGCGATGCGCGCCGGGAAGACGCCGCGGAGTGGATTACGACGTTGCGCGCTTACCTGGGCTTGCCCGAGCGCGCCGATCCGTCTGAAGAGCCCTGAGTCCGCGCGTGGAGGGTGCCGCTCTGCCGGCGCTGTTGATGTCGGCGGCTCCTTGCCTCACGGCCTCTTAGCCATCGAGCAGTATGCACATGCCGGGCGGCTTCGGGCCCTGTGCAGAGCTGTCCGAATGCGGCCGACCGACTCTAGCTCGAGCGCAGCCGCCGGTCCTGTGCCGGCGGCTGCACTAGGAAGAGAACGGCGCTGCAAGCGCCGCGCACTGCACAATGCCTCGCGCGGTCCCGTTCCCGTTCGGGAGCGCGGCGCCGGCTCGCGGGGACGTCTCGGCTTCAGTGGACACCGGGGCCCATGGCGAGGGCGTGCGGCTCGATCCCGAGCCGGCGGATGGCGACTTCCCACATCGTCTCGCTCGTCGTTCCGAACATCAGCTCGCGATCGACGGTGACGGTGAGCCAGGCGGAAGCGGCGAGCTCGGCATCGAGCTGGCGCGGGCCCCAGCCCGCATAGCCGACCAGGAAACGGCAGCGCTCGGTGAGCTCGCCGCTCTGCAAAACCCGGCGCAGCACGTCGCGCGATGCGGACAGGTACAAGCCGGGACTGACCTCGATGCCATCGCCGAGATTGTCAGCGAGGAGCAGCCAGCCGCGCGCCGGATCGACTGGGCCGCCGACCCACACCCGCATGCCGTTGTCGCTGTCGACCGGCGGGTCGAGCTGCACGATGGAGGAAGCCGGCGTGTCGGTGCACCGGTTGACCACCAGGCCCATTGCGCCTTCTTCGCGGTGCTCGCACAACAGCACGACGGTCTTGTTGAAGTTCGGGTCCTGGAGCTGCGGCATGGCCACCAAAAGTGTTGGCGCCAGCGAACTCGCCTGGTTCCACATGCCCGGACCTCCACCGATGAGACGTGTTGATGATTGCGGCCCCACGGTGGCGAAGTCAACCCGCATCCCGGCCGGGTGGCGCTGCGGCTGGCCGGCCGGCGGGCGCCGGCAATGGGGCGCCGGTGCGGATGAATGGGGGCCGCTCAGGCTTCGTGCGGCGGTCGCAGCGCGGGTGGGGCGCGCCCGGCGAGGCGATCCGGGCACGTCGCATGCATCCGGCGTCCGATTCGTTCACGCGCTGCCCGGGCCCGAAGACCGTCGGAGTCGGGCGCGGTTGACTGCGCCGCGACGAGCGGGAAGTGTCGGCGGTCATGAAATTCCGGCGGACGCTGGGCTGGGTGGCGGTGTTGTACTTCGCCGAGGGGTTGCCGTTCGGCATCGTCAAGGAGGTCATGCCGGTCTATTTCCGGGTCAGCGGCGCGCCGCTGGTCGAGGTCGGCCTCCTCTCCCTGCTCGGGCTGCCCTGGACGTTGAAGGTGCTGTGGTCGCCGCTCGTCGATCGCTTCGGCGAACGGCGCAATTGGGTGAGCGGCTGTCTGATGCTGCTCGCGCTCACCGCGGCCGCGCTCCTGCCGTTCGATCCGACCGCGCGCGCGCTCGGCCTCTGGCTCGTGTTGTTCGGTATGGCGATGGCTTCGGCGACGCAGGACATCGCCATCGATGCGTACACGATCGGGCTCGTCGATCGCGGTCTGGAGGGCCGCGCCAACGGCATCCGCGTGTCGGCCTACCGGGTGGCCCTGATCGCCAGCGGCGGGGGGCTCGTATTGCTCGTGCCATGGGTGGGGTGGTCGACCGTGTTCCTCATTGCGGCGGTCGTATTCGCCGCGCTGGCGCTCGTCGTGCGCCGGGCGCCGCGGGTAGTCGTGCCCGTGGAGGCGCGGCAACAGTGGCTCGCGCCCATGCGTGCGTGGCTTTTGCGGCCCGGAGCGGCCGCCGTGTTCGCGTTCGTGCTCTTGTACAAGCTCGGCGACGCGACGATGGGCCCGATGGTGAAGCCGTTCTGGCTCGACCGCGGTCTCGCGGTTGCCGAGATCGGCCTAGTGTCGAGCTCTTTCGGTGTGCTCGCCACGATCGCCGGCGCGTTGGTCGGCGGCCGCTTCACGGACCGGTGGGGCATCTGGTGGGCGCTGCTGCTCCTCGGCTTGGCGCAGGCGCTCTCCAACTTGGGCTACGCTTCGGTGGCCTGGATCGACCCGGCTCCGCCAACGGCGACCGTCGCGTCGCTCCCCGACGCGGTGCGCGCCGCCGCCGAGCCGGTGCGGGCGATGATCTACGGCGCGTCGCTGATCGAGTCCTTCTGCAGCGGCCTCGGATCGGCCGCGTTCATGGCTTTCCTCATGCACATTTGCGACACCGAGCATGCCGCGGTGCAGTACGCGGCGCTCTCGGCCGTGTTCGCGCTCTCGCGCGACGTCGCCGGAGCGATCAGCGGGTGGGCGACGGAGACCCTGGGCTACGCCGCCTACTTCGGTCTCACTTTTCTGCTCGCCTTTCCCGCGCTCGCGTTGCTGCCCTGGGCGGGCAAGTGGCTGCGCGAAGCGCGCGGCACGGAGGCCGCGGCCGCCAGCTGAGGGCGGTGCTGTCTCGCCAAGCGCGCGGCCTTGCGCCATAACCCAGCTGAACAGTTTGATCGCGCCAGCGCAGCCGGAGCTGGCGCCGCGGTCGGGAACCGTCAGGGAGAGATCATGCGCGCCATTGTATTCGATCAACCCGGAGACGAGAGGGTGCTGCGGCTCGCGGACGTGCCGCCACCGGTGTGCGGGCCGGACGATCTGCGCATTCGCGTGCGGGCGACGGCGGTGAACCGCGCCGATCTTCTACAGCGCCAGGGAATGTACCCACCGCCGCCGGGCGCTTCGCCGATCCTCGGCCTGGAGTGCGCCGGCGAGGTGATCGAGGTGGGCGCGAACGTGCGCGGCTGGCGCGTCGGTGAACGCGCGATGGCGCTGATCCCGGGCGGCGGTTACGCTGAAGAAGCGGTGGCGCACGCCGGGGCGTCCATGCGCGTGCCCGATCTCCTCTCCGATGACGAGGCGGGCGCTCTGCCGGAGGTGTTCCTCACCGCCTTCCTGAACATCTTTCTGCTCGGTGAAGCGCCATCCGGCGGCAGCGTGCTGGTGCACGGCGGCGGCAGTGGCGTCGGCACGGCGGCCATTACGCTCTGCAAGGAGGCGGGGCTGCGCGTGATCGTCACGGCGGGCAGCGCGGCGAAGTGCGAGCGCTGCCTCGCGCATGGCGCAGACGTGGCGATCAACTATCGTGAGGGCGACTTCGCGCCGAAGGTGCGCGAGGCGACGGGCGGGAAAGGTGTGGAGGTGGTGCTGGACTCGATCGGCGCGCCGTACCTGGCTGGCAACCTGGCCGCGCTTGCGGTCGAAGGCCGCCTGGTCGCGATCGGGCTGCTGGGTGGAGCGCGTGCCGAGATCGATCTCGCCGGGTTGCTCATGCGCCGCCAGCGGCTGATCGGCTCGACGTTGCGCAGCCGTTCGCCCGCGGAGAAGACCGCGATCGTGGCCGCCTTCCGCGAGCGCTTCGGCGCCGCGCTGGATGCCGGGCGCCTTCGGCCCGTGCTCGACCGCGTGCTGCCGCTCGCTGAAGCGGCCGAGGCGCACCGGCTCATGAAGGCCAGCGAGCACTTCGGGAAAATCGGGCTGCGCGTCGCGTGAGTCGCCAACCGCCGCGGCGCGCCGGCGATCGGCGTGCGCCAGCCCCAGCGATCGTGCTGTGCGCG
The DNA here is from genome assembly GCA_050176585.1 of Binatia bacterium. Taxonomy (GTDB): domain Bacteria; phylum Desulfobacterota; class Binatia; order HRBIN30; family CADEER01; genus CAYYWP01. Next base: position 42,380 of record JBFXHX010000029.1, on the reverse strand, counting down.
CCGGCCGTGGCGCCCGCGGCGGGACTCGCGCGCGCGCTCGCTGCGGGCGGAGCGGCGGTGCGGCAAGCCGCGCTGCCCGATGCGCGTCTGCGCGGAGAGCGCGCCGCGGCCGCTTCCGACCGGCTGATCGCCGCGGCGCGCCGCGAGCTCGGCCGGCTCGACGCGCTGGTCATCCGCGCGATGCCGCGCCGACGCGCGTCGGCGCGCACGGCGAGCTTGCGCGCGTGGCAGGTGCTGCTCGACGGCTCGCTGCGCGCAGCGTTCTTCACGGCGCGCGCCGCCGGGCTGACCATGCAGGCGGCGGGGCAGGGCGCGATCGTGTTCGTCATCGACCAGGCCGCGGATGACGATGCCAGCGCGGTCGTGGTGCGCGAAGGCCTGATGTGCCTGGCCGACGGCCTCGCCCGCGCGCTCGCTCCAGCGCACGTCGCGCAGGTGGTCATCGACGGACGCCCGCGAGCGATCGCGGCTGTTTCGGACGAGGCTATCGCGGGCGCGATACGCGCCGTGCTCGCGCGCGCCGACGGCGCGGCGGTCGGCGTCGTGCGACTGCGCCCGCCGCGCAGTCGCCTGCCTTCCGGTTAGCGGTGCGCGCGCTCGGTGCGCGCGAGCGCAGTGGCACTGGCGGCGGCGTGTGCCCGCGCCGCGCAGGGTTGACTTGGGATCGGCCTTCGGTAATCTACCGCGAGCATTGTTGAGGAGTCGGCTAATTGGTAAGCCACCTGACTCTGGATCAGGCGATTGTAGGTTCGAGTCCTACCTCCTCAGCTCAAGGGTAAGGGTCGTCGCCGCAAGCGAGTAGCGGCGCAGTGATGAGCCGGGCCATCCACCCGGCTCATTGTCTGTTCAGGCGGCGACGGCAGCGATCAATCATCAGCGCGCAAATTCGGTCCCATCGTCTAGCGGCCTAGGACACCGGCCTCTCACGTCGGTAACACGGGTTCGATTCCCGTTGGGACCACTCCACTTTCCAAGGAGAATTCGGGCCAAACCGGCAACCTTCGACCGAGGGTTGACGGTTTCCGAATCCGGCCCCCTTTGCGCTACGGCGCGCTGTGTAGCCGGCTGCGCGTTCTCCTCGAGCAGCCGAAGCTGGGCTTCCGCCTCGCCGGCCATCAGGAGTACGCGAGCGAGTACCACCCCTGAACGCGCCTCCCCGGGGCAGCACCCGATCGAGTTGGTCAGCGATCGCCACGGCCGCACGCAGTCTGACCCGCGCCGGGAGCGTGCCATCGTCGCGTAGGCCGCACAGGAAGTCCAAGTTGGGAATAGCTTCACGGCGGATTTCGTCGAGCACGTCGGCGTGCGCAGCGCGCTCAAGCCGGCGAAGGAGCGCCGCCTTGCGGTTCTGAAACAACGGCGAGTTGACGGTCATCGAGACGTGGTGGGGGGAGTAGCGCAGCTCGGCAGCGATCTCGGAGGTCCGCCAGCCGGTGACGTGGAGCTGGAGTCTGAGGGCGTAACGCTGGTTCCATCGGCACGGGCAGTTGCGGTGTCGATCCGCAGCGTCGCCTGATGCACGACCAAGGTCGGGCCGCCTCACTGCTTCTGCTGACCATGCGGTGGTCGAGTTCAGGCCCTCCATGGCGTGTGCGACACTGGGCACACAGCAGCATCTAGGTCGAAAGTCGGCGACGGGCGCCGCGCTTTACCTGGCCGCCGCTGCCCTCTATCCGGGCGGCGCATCCGGTAGCTGGCAATGGCGCTGCCTTCCTCACCCCGCGCTCGGCCGGGGGCTATTCTTTGCCTATGACGATCCCGTCGGATAACCTCGCGGCCGATGATCGTTCTGCTTGCCCGCATTCTTGTCACCGCGACGTTCGCCCTGTGCGTAGCCTGTGCTGCCGGCAAACCAAGCCTGGAGGAATGCGAAGGGCTCTGCACCCGCCAGGGCAAGACAGTTGGTGAGTACCGGACTGGCTCGCAGGTGCCCATCTTCAAGCCGCGGCCGCCAGTGATTTGTACGTGCCGATAGGCGCGCGCACCACGCGGCATTGCAACCCGGCGTTTCCTTGAGCGCCGGCCTCGGGTGGGCACGTCGGAGCCAGGTGCGACTTTCATCGATCACACCAGCGCGTCGGCTCGGCTTTCCCGCGAGCTATACGAGACGGCGAAGGCACGGGGACTCCAGTTGCTCGATGCGCCGGTATCGGGCGGGCAGTCGGGCGCAGAGAAGAGCGCTCTCGCCGTGATGGTCGGCGGTGAAGAGCAGGCTTTCGCACGGTGCGCGGATGCCAATGATCTGCTCTTCGCTGAATCGCTTCCGCTTCATCCCGACTCCCTTCCGGAGTCCCTTACCGCCGGCGGAACTAAGTTCAAAATGGGCTAATTCGCGGGGGGCAGGTCAGTCGTACTCCATGCGCCAGAGGGCACTGGCGTACTCGACACCTGGGCGACGACGGTGCGCTTGCTCTCCGCGTTCGCGTCGAGCTTGCACTCGACCAAGGTAAGATTGCCCGCTTGGTCGACCGCGAGAAGATCGAGCATCCCGGCCGGGCGGAGGGGCAGTTCCCGCACGGCGACGCACGGGTTGAGCACTTGGTCGCCAAGATGATGCAGCGGGATTAGTCCGGCTGACCACGAGAAGTTCTTGGAGCTGCTTCTCCCGGTCGTAGGGTTCGGTTGCTCTCAGCTCCCACGGACCACCGGCGCGGCGAATGGCCCGGCGTTGGGTAACGTGCCTGGCGCGGTGTGAGCAAGCGGTGCGTCGGTGCCGTCAGCTAGCGTCACTTGCCGTCGTCGTCCTGCATGAGCTGATAGGTGAACCAGACGCGCGGGCTCACCGTGTCAACGAATCGCGCTCCCGGCTCGCGGACGCGATGCCAGCACGCCGCACAAAAGCGAGCAGCCGGCGTACGCAAGGGCTTGCCGCACTGCGCGCATGGCGGTCCGTACATGGCGATTCGGTGGTGGTACAGCGCGCGCGGGTTCGTCTCGCGCAGGCCGGTGAACTCCTCATAGAGGTCGAGGGCGGACCGGTACGCTTCGGCCTCCGGCAGTCCGCGCGCCCGGTTGTCGAAGCCGAACCGCAGCTCGATGAGGACCTGCTCGAACTCCGTCTCGTCGAGCATCGGAATCTCGCATCGGCAGCGCCAGCAGTACAGCTCCTGCATGCGGCCGGGAGGATGCCGCAGTGAGCCCCCGTCCTCAACTGCGAATCGCGCCGGCTCACTCTGATCCGGGTGTGGAACCCGAGGTCAACGTAGCGCAAGCGTGGGATGCGGTGCGCCGGGCTTCGCCGGGGGGGCAGATCGGCAGCGGTTACTAGAAATTGCGATTGCCGCCGAGCCCACCTTCAGGTATCCACGCCATCACTTCCGGCGAGCTTCGGCGCCGGCCTTCTTAGCCTTGCGATCAGTGGCGGCAGCCGCGGGTGTGGCGGTAGATTTGCGGTTCCGTTGCGCCTTGGCCGTTATCCGCATCTGGCTACTCTCGAACGCGAGGTCAACCAGATGGGCGGCGCGCGCTGTCTCGCTCGCCGAGAGGCCGAAGATCAAAGGAGACGCTGATGCGGGGAATGATCACTCGCGGGGGTGACGTAGGGCTCGTCAGCCGCGGTTGATCGGCAGGAGTCGAACCCGCACGCGGGCATCTTCCAGAATGACGACGGCACCTTCCCCCAGTACTGCTTGTAGGTTGGGAAGGTTGGCGCACAACAGCTGAGCCTGAACGTCGGGCCGGCGCTGGCTCGCACGGCGAAGCAGGATCACGGAGGGCAGCTTCTCTTCGCGGATCGCCAAGAGGGCGCCGAAATCCGTATCGGCTGACACCAGCACGCGGTCTTCTTTGGCGGCACGTGCGAAGACCTCCGGGTCGCTGGCGCTGGACATGTCGTATGAGCGCACGTGCACGGCGTCGTGGCCGGCGCGACACAGGTGCTCGGCGACCGCCGGTGACAGCGCATTGTCGATCAGAAACCTCAACCGGCTTTGACGAGCGGCAACTCGCGCTCACAAACCGCGGCAGCCGCGTAGTGCAGCGCCTCGCGGATGTCGGCCGGTTCGAGGTCGGGGTAGTCGCGAAGGATCTCGGCTTCGGACATGCCGTCGGCGACCATCCCGACGACGGTGGCCACTGGCAGGCGTAGCCCCCGGATGCAGGGCACTCCCCCCATCAGGTTCGGATCGACGGTGATGCGAGAGAATCTCATCGGCTACACTCCGCTACGCTTGGCAACCATACCACATGTCAACGCCCGGCGTCCTGGTTCTTCGGCGCTGCGGACGGGCTACGGGCACGTGGAGCGACTGCGAACGGTTCGCAGTTTCGGCCTCGACTAGGGGTTTTTGAGGGTTTTTTCGGTACGGCGATCGGGGCCGTGAAGCCCGTCGCGGCCTCGATTTTACAGCCTTGGCCGGCATTTCCCGCTTCTGCAGGCGCCGGTCGCCGACGGCTCCGATTCCCGTTGGGACCACTCCACTTTGCAAGGAGAAATCGGGCCAAACCGGCAACCCAGCCCGCGCGGATACGCTGAAGGCAGGCACCTTGCAACTGGGGGCACTGAAGGTCGCCCATCATCGAGCGACTCCTCGCCCCTATGGGCGCTTCCCGCGGTGTTCCGCAGAGATCGCTGGCGTTGCCGCTACACGGCAGGGCGCCTTGTGGCGCCTCGAGTGTTCAACGTGCTCGGTGTGCTGCGGCCTGAGCAGTTCCGTATGAGGAGCGTTGGCGGAACGGCAGCACTCACCCCTTGGTGGCCGGACGCTGCGCGGTGATCGATCACGTCATCCGCGAAAGCCCGCAAGCACGAACGACCAGTCGAATCTCGTCATACGTTTCAGCTTCTGAACGAGTGGAAGGGCAACCGCACGCCCGATGCGTGTGGCCTCGGCGTGCGTGAGAGCCCTCCCGATGACGCATGGGACGGACTCGCGAATGCATTCGTCTCTTTGTGTGCTGCAAACCCGGCGATCGTTGAATTGCGAGACCTCGTCACGCCGGGCGCGGTGCGAGAGTGGTTCACTGAGCTGAAGCACGTTGCGAAGGAATGACGGGTCGCTCGTGGTGCTTCGGCCTTCAGCACGGCTTAGTCGACGTGGCGGTTAGGGCTCCGCCGCTCCGGGCGTCGACAATCACGGTCAGCTGGATGCATCAGCTCCGGCCGCGCTCCTCGGGATGGTGGGGCACCGGCGACAGCCGCTGACGTCGCTGAACCTTGACGAGGCCGATCCCTTGCCGCAAACACCCCTGGCGTCTGTGTCGCGCGGGACTCTCCAACTCGACAAAGGGGGGGGGGGAGCAGAACCTTCGAGGCTGGACAGGGTCTGGAGGAGTACGACAGAGCGGGGGGGCGAGTGGAGATCAAGGTGTTGTCGGTGCGTCAGCCGTGGGCGAGCCTGCTGCTCTCGGGCGTGAAGAAGTACGAGTGCCGGAGCTGGGGGCCGAAGCGGCCGGGCGTGCTGCTCATGCACGCCAGTTCTGGGAAGGCCGGTGGTCTGCCGCAGCTGCGCACCGAGCGCCTGTACCAGCAGGCGATCGCCAAGGCGGGGTTGGAGGAAGAGTCCGCCTGGCCGTCCAGCGCCATCATCGGTGCCGTCGACGTCATCCGCATCTGGACCCCCGATCGGCAGCCGCGGCTGACGGTCATGGACGAGTACCTGGTCGGCGACCCGCAGGATGCGTTTCTCTGGGAGGTGGGCCGGCGCTGGCTCTTCCCCACGTCGGTGCGGTGCCATGGGAAGCTCATGCTATGGACGCCGCCCCCCGAGAGGCGCGCGGCACTGACTCGCCACCTCAACCGGCTCGGCGTACCACTCGATCGGCTGTGCGCTTGACCGCGCAGCCCATGGCACGCGGCGTTCGTGTCTTTCTGTTTCGTGGGGTGTTGACGTGAGCGCCTCGCAGCCGACGTCGAATCCGTTCTTTGATCACCCGATCCTGAACTCTCCCTGCGAGTGCCCGCGGCGGCACTGGGAGCTGGACGAGACCGGGGCAGCCGACCCAGCAGACCGTCGAGGCGCGCCGCCCCGCCGCCTTCATCACGCCGATCCCGAAGCCGAAGAAGCACAAGAAGGTCGCGGCGCAGGAAGAGATCATCTTCGACGAGGGAAGGGTCTCTCAACCAAGGCGCAGCAGTACGAGACGACCTCGATGATCAACGAGGTGCGGCAGCACGTGGACGCGTGGCGCTCGCTGCCGTTACCCGCGAAAGAGACCTGATTCGGGAAATGATCACGCTCGGCTGGGTCACAAAGAGCTTCGTCAGCTGCGGTTGATCGGCAGGAGCCGAACGCGCACGCGGGCATCTTCCAGGATAACGACACCTTCCCCCAGCACTGCCCGTAGGTTGGGAAGGTTGGCGCACGACAGCTGTGTCTGAACGTCGGGCCGGCGCTGGCTCGCACGGCGAAACAGGATCACCGAGGGCAGCTTCTGCTCGGATCGCCAAGAGGGCGCCGAAATCGATATCGGCTCACACCAGCACGCGGTCTTCCTTGGCGGCACGTGCGAAGACCTCCTGGTCGCTGGCGCTCGACATGTCGCATGAGCGCACGTGCACGGCGTCGTGGCCGGCGCGACACAGGTGCTCGGCGACCACCGGTGACAGCGCGTTGTCTATCAAGACCTCAACCCGCTTTGACGAGCGGCAGCTCGCGCTCACGAACCGCGGCAGCCGCGTAGTGCAGCGCCTCGCGGATGTCAGCCGCTTTCAGGTCCGGGTAGTCGCGAAGGATCTCGGGTTCGGACATGCCGTCGCCGAGCATCCCGACGACGGTGGCCGCGCGCAGGCGTAGCCCCGGATGCAGGGCACTCCCCCGATCAGGTTGGGATCGACGGGGATGAGCGCAGCGATCTGATCGAGCTTACCCACGCCGCCGCCGGCGCGGCTAACCTGATGCTGATCGCGCCTGGCCTGTGTCACGGGGGCCCGGCAGAAGAGCCGGTAGGTATCTCTAAGTGGAAGTGGTTCAAGGACACCTACAGCAGCAGCTCGGCGGGCGGGGTCCCTCGGGCGCGGTACGCATTCGGCGCCGGTGCTCGCACGGTGCGCGCCGCGTCATCGCGTACGGACAAACCTTACGCGGTCGTTGTAGGACCGCGTTGCGGTCCTACAAGCCGGCGGGAGTTTGGTGTTAGGTTTTGCAGCTTCCCGGTTCGGTGGCGCGGCCTTTGCTCCTAGCGCGCGCCATGCCAAAGAACGCGCAAGAGGGAACCAAGAACGGAAAGAACCCTTCACGAGCGAGGGGCAGCGGAAACGGCGGAGAACGCCGGAAACAATCAGACGACAATTCGCCCTTGGTCGCGTGGGCGAAGGGCACCGTCAGTGGGCCATCCAAACCGCCCACTCCGCCCGCGCGTAAGCGCGGCGCCGCGAACCGCAGCGGCGATCCCGCGGCCGACGAAGCAGCGGCCGGGCAGCAACTGGCCAACAAGATGGTAGGGACGGACGAGCTCGCCGCCGCCATTCCGCACAACCCGCTGAAGGCGAGTGAGTATGGCAAGCGCGCGCGCACGCCCCAGGCGGGCGCGCCGGTGCAGCCGGATGATCCCGCGCTCGGCGGAAGCACCCTTACCGAGACCGTTCCTTCCGAAAAGACGGGCGCCGGACAGCCGCCGGAGGGCGACAATCCGACCAATGCGCCGCTCGACCGCGTGCGCGCGGATTCCAGCGGGCGCGTGCTGACCACGAATCAGGGCGTTCCGGTCGCGCAGAACCAGGATTCTCTGAAAGCCGGCCTGCGCGGGCCGACTCTGATGGAAGACTTCATCCTGCGCGAGAAGCTCACGCACTTCGATCACGAGCGCATCCCCGAGCGGGTCGTCCATGCGCGCGGCTCGGGCGCGCACGGCTATTTCGAATGCGAGAACCCGCTCACGGAGTTCACGAAAGCGGCGCCGTTCGCCGCCGCCGGCAAGCGCACGCCGGTGTTCGTGCGCTTCTCGACGGTCGCCGGCGAGCGCGGGTCGGTGGATACCGCGCGCGACGTGCGCGGCTTCGCCGTGAAGTTCTATACCGAGGACGGCAACTGGGACCTCGTGGGAAACAACATCCCTGTTTTCTTCATCCAGGACGCCATGAAGTTTCCCGATCTGGTCCATGCGGTGAAGCCGGAGCCGCACCACGCCATGCCGCAGGCCGCGAGCGCGCACGATACCTTCTGGGACTTCGTGTCGCTCATGCCGGAATCGACGCACATGCTGATGTGGGTGATGTCGGATCGCGCCATCCCCCGCAGTTACCGCACGATGCAGGGCTTTGGCGTGCATACGTTCCGCCTGGTGAACGACGCCGGCGAGTCGGTGCTGTGCAAGTTCCATTGGTCGCCGAGCGCCGGCACGCACTCGCTGGTCTGGGACGAAGCGGTGAAGATCGCCGGTGCCGATGCCGACTTTCACCGCCGCGACCTCTGGGAGGCGATCGAGGCGGGTGCGTATCCCGAGTACGAGCTCGCGGTGCAGATCTTCACCGAGGAGCAGGCGGAGGAGTTCAGCTTCGACGTGCTCGATCCGACCAAGATCGTGCCCGAGGAGTTGGTGCCGCTGCGCCCGGTGGGCAAGCTGGTCCTGAACCGCAACCCCGATAATTTCTTCGCCGAGACGGAGCAGGTCGCCTTCTGCACGGCCCATGTCGTGCCGGGCATCGACTTCACCAACGATCCGCTACTGCAGGGCCGCATCCACTCGTATGTCGATACCCAGCTCACCCGCCTCGGCGGTCCGAACTTTCACGAGATCCCGATCAACAGCCCAATCGCGCAGGTGCACAACAACCAGCGCGACGGCATGCACCGCCAGACGATCAATCGCGGCCGTGTCTCGTACGAGCCGAATTCACTCGGAGGCGGCTGCCCGTTCCAGGCCGGTATGAAGGGGTTCGTGTCGTTTCCGGAGCCGATCGCGGACGACAAATTGCGCGGCCGACCGGAGAAGTTCGCCGATCACTATACTCAGGCCACGCTGTTCTGGAACAGCCAGACGCCCGTGGAGCAAGCGCACATCATCAAGGCGTTCCGCTTCGAGCTGACCCGTGTGCAGACACCGGCGGTCCGGCAACGCATGGTGGCGGGCTTGGCGAACGTCGATCAGCGGCTCGCGGCCGCGGTAGCCGAAGGGCTGGGAATTGCGGTGCCGCCGGCGCTGCCGCGCGCGCTGGAGAAACCGCCCGCACCGGAGGTGAATAGGTCGGAGGCGCTGTCGCTGTTCGCGCGGCCGGGCTCCACCGGCGTGAGCACGCGGCGCGTGGCCATCGTGGTCGCGGACGGCGTCCAGGGGGCGGCAACAGCCCACGCGACACTGGCGCGCGCCGGGGCGGTGCCGCGTTACGTCGGGGTTCAACTCGGCGTGGTCCGCCAAGCCGACGGTGAGGAGTTGCCGGTGGATATCACGCTGGAGGCGTCCCCGGCTGTCCTGTTCGACGCGGTGATTTTTCCCGACGGCTGCGGAACGGCGTTGGCGAAGAACGGCCACGCGGTCGAATACGCGAAGGAGCAATATCGCCACTGCAAACCGATACTGTCGGTCGGCGATGGACGGGCGATCCTGGACGCAGCGGGCGTTCCGGCGGCGCTGCCCTCAGGTGAGCCCGACCCCGGCTGCCTGCGCGCACCCGCCGATGGCGTCGAGCGCGGGTTGGCAGAGTTCATCCAGGCGGTGGAGCACCACCGCGAGTACGAGCGCGAAACGGATCCGCCGGCGATCTGAACGGCGGGCACTGTGCCGGCCGGCACCATCAGTGTTCATGCCGATGGTGCAGGTCGGGCCAGTGCGGGTGTGCGTGAGCGAGCCCTGGGTGACTGTGGCGATGGGAGTGCAGAACTGAGGGCGCGAGCCCCTCGTGCACGTGATCGTGGTGGCCGTCATCGTGGCGATGGCTGTGGACGTGTTCCACCGCGATATGGGTGTGGAGGTGGGCGTGCGCGCTGCGCAGGACCAGCGCCACCGACGGCACCAGGACCGCGATGGCGAACAGCATTGCCGGAGGCAGGGGCTCGCCGAGCAGCGCCACGCCGAGCGCGGCCCCGAGGAACGGCGCGCTCGAAAAGACCGCCTGCGCCCGCACGGCGCCGAGCCGGTGCGCGGCGTTAATGTACAACACGATGCTGACGCCGTAGCTGAGGGCGCCAACCATTAGTGCAGCCACCACCTCCCCGGCCGGTGCGGACAGGGGTTGCAGCGCGAGGCCTATGGCCAGGTTCGTACCGCCGGCGGCGAGGCCCTTCCACCAGATGCTGAGCGCGGGGGTGATCCCGTCGATGAGCGCCGTGAAGTGGTTGTCCAAGGCCCAGCTCACGCACGCAGCGGCCACCAGTGCTGCAGCCGCGAGACCCGGCCAATCGCCGCCGGACAAAACACCTCCAGCGATGGCGATCCCTGCGGCGCCGAGCCACCCCGTACGTCCGAGCGGCTCGTGGAATACGAGCGCGCCGAGCACGGCAGTAGCCGCGAGCTCCAAGTTGAGGAGCAGCGACACCGAAGCAGCGGGCGTGAGCCGCAGCGCGGCCAGCAACAGGACCGGTGCGACGAGACCTCCGGCCGCGACAGCGCCGAGCAGCCGGCACCGGTTGGCCGGATCGAGCTGGGTCGAGCGCACGTGGGGCCGCCGCGCGATCACCGGCAGCATTGCCAGCGCAGCGCCCAGATAGAGAAGCCCGGCGAGTTGAAACGCCGACAGCTCGGCGAGCAGCACTTTGCTCGCCGGCGTGGCCGCCGCGAACAGCAGGGCGGAGGCGAGGGCGAACAACACCGGCGCGGCGCCGTGGGCCATGAGGTTGCCAACCTACCACGGCGTCAGTGGCGCGCGCTCGGCCGCGGCCGCGTCGGGCCCGTCAGACGGCGCTACATTGCGACGGTGTTATCCGCTGTGTAGGTTCGGCGCTGCGCCGCGACGCCGTGGCGCATGGAGAAAGCGGGACGAGATCAATGGACCGCGGGACGGTTCCAACACCTTCGGACTTCATTCGCGACATCGTCGCCAGGGATGTGGCCGCCGGCAAGAACGGGGGCCGCGTCGTCACCCGCTTTCCACCCGAGCCGAATGGCTATCTGCACATCGGCCACGCGAAATCGATCTGCTTAAACTTCGGCGTCGCCTTGGAGAACGGCGGCGTCTGCCACCTCCGCTTCGACGACACGAATCCGGCCAAGGAAGACGTCGAATACGTCGACGCGATCCAGGAGGACGTGCACTGGCTCGGCTTCGACTGGCGCGACAAGCTCTTTTACGCGTCGGACTACTTTGCGGAAATGCACGATTATGCCGTGCATCTGATCCGCGCCGGCAAAGCGTACGTGTGCAGCCTGAGCCCCGAGGACACGCGCGCGTATCGGGGGACGCTGACCGAGCCCGGTCGCGACAGCCCCTATCGCAACCGCTCGGTGGAGGAGAACCTCGATCTATTTGCCCGCATGCGCGCAGGTGAGTTTCCGGAAGGCGCGCACGTGCTGCGCGCCAAGATCGACATGGCATCGCCGAACATCAACCTGCGCGACCCGGCCATTTATCGGATCAAGCGCGCGCCGCACCACCGCACCGGCAATGCGTGGTGCATCTACCCGATGTACGACTTCGCCCACGCGCTCTCGGACGCCATCGAGGGGGTCACGCACTCGATCTGCACCCTCGAGTTCGAGGATCATCGCCCGCTCTACGACTGGGTGATCGACAACCTCCCCGTGCCCACGCGTCCATACCAATACGAGTTCGCCCGCTTGAACCTCAGTTACACGGTCCTGAGCAAGCGCAAGCTGTTGAGCCTGGTCGAGGAGGGCCACGTGCGGGGCTGGGACGATCCGCGCATGCCGACCCTGGCCGGCATGCGCCGCCGGGGCATCACGCCCGAGGCGATCCGCGCCTTCTGCTCCGCGATCGGCGTGGCGAAGCGCGACAGCGTGGTGGATGTGGCAATGCTCGAGCACGCGATCCGGGAGGATTTGAACCGCCGCGCGCCGCGGGCCATGGCGGTACTGCGCCCGCTCAAGGTGGTGATCGAGAACTATCCGGAAGGGCAGGTCGAGGAGCTGGCGGCGGTGAACAATCCCGAGGATGCGAGCATGGGCGCGCGGCGGGTGCCGTTCTCGCGCGAGCTGTACATCGAGCGGGAAGATTTCCGCGAAGATCCCCCGCGGCAGTTCTTCCGGCTGGCTCCCGGTCGCGAGGTGCGCCTGCGCTATGCCTACTTCGTTCGCTGCGAGCGGGTGGTGAAGGACGCGAGCGGCGAGGTGGTCGAGCTGCGCTGTACATACGATCCGGCGACCCGCGGCGGGGACGCCCGCGATGGCCGCAAGGTGAAAGCCACCTTGCACTGGGTCTCCGCCGCCCATGCGATTCCGGCCGAAGTGCGGCTGTACGACCGGCTCTTCACGGCGGAGAACCCGAACCTGGAACGGAATGGGCAGCCGTTCACGGCGCAGCTCAACCCACTCTCACTGGAGACACTGCGCGATTGCCAGCTGGAGCCGAGCCTGGCTTTGGCTCCGCCGCTCACCCGTTACCAGTTCGAGCGGCACGGCTACTTCTGTGTCGATCCGGATTCGCGCCCGGGAGCGCCCGTGTTCAACCGCACTGTCGGCTTGCGGGACACCTGGGCGAAAATCGAGCACAAGAGCCGAGAAGCGGGAACCGCCTGACGCGCGCTGCCGCCATGCGGCGCCCGCGAGCGGATCTCGCGCGATTCCGAGCCGCTGACGCCCAGCCGGATCGTGCGCGCTAACCCTCGCTCGCGGCGACCTGGGCCCCGACCAGCGGCAGCGCGCGATCCAGCCGTTGGAGCGCGCGCTCTCGCCCGATGACCTCGGCGACGTCGAAGATACCGGGGCTCACCGTTCCGCCCGTGAGCGCGACCCGCACTGGTTGTGCCAATTTGCCCAGCGGAAGCTGATGTCGAGCCAGGACCGAGTGGAACGCCGCTTCGATCGCCGGGGCGCGCCACTCCGGCGCAGCCGCCAGCGTGGCGCGCAGGTCCTCGAACGCCGCGCGGTTCGCCTTGGCCAAGTGCTTCGCAGCCGCCGCGGGTTCGATCACCACCGCGTCGGCGAAATAGTACGCGGCTTGATCGATCAGATCGACCAACGTCTTCGCGCGCTCCTGCAGCGTGGCGGCCATGCGGGCCAGCCACGCGTCGTCGCCCGGAATGCTCCACCCGCGAGCGGCGATGAAGGGCTTGAGGAGTGGCGGAAGCTCTGCCGCGCGGAGGCGCTTGAGATGCTGCGCGTTCACCCACTCGAGCTTCTCCGGGTTGAACACGCCGGCGGAAGCGCCGACGTGCTCGAGCGAGAACTTCTCGATCAGCTCGGCGCGCGAGAAGATCTCTTGATCGCCGGCCGACCAGCCGAGGCGCGCCAGGTAGTTGTTGAGCGCGTCGGGTAGGAAGCCGGATTCCCGATACGAGAGCACCGACGTCGCGCCGTGGCGCTTGCTCAGGCGGGCGCGGTCCAAGCCGAGGATGAGCGGCATGTGCGCGAACAGTGGCGGCGTGTAGCCGAGGGCCTGGTAGATCAGCACCTGCTTCGGGGTGTTCGCCAGGTGGTCGTCGCCGCGCAGGTTGTGCGTGATCCGCATGAGCGCATCGTCGACCACGACCGAAAAATTGTACGTCGGCGAGCCGTCGCTGCGCATGATGATCAGATCGTCGATGTCGGCGTTCTGGAAGACCACGGTGCCGCGGATGGCATCGGCGACCAGCGTCTCGCCCGCTTGCGGGCTGCGAAAGCGTATCGCAAACGGTTGGCCGGCTGGACTGTCGGTCCGCGTGCGGCAACGGCCGCTGTACATGGGTGTGGCCCCCGCGGCCACCGCCGCCTGGCGTTGCTGCTCGAGCTCCTGCGGAGTGCAGAAGCAGCGGTATGCACGGCCGCTGGCGAGCAGCTGCTCGGCGTGCTCCCGGTACAGCTCCGCCCGTTCGCTTTGGAAGAAGGGGCCCTCGTCCCATTCGAGTCCGAGCCAGCGCAGGCTGTCGAAGATCGCCTCCGTCGATTCGGCGGTGGAGCGCTCGCGATCGGTGTCCTCGACCCGCAACACGAACGCGCCACCATGGCGGCGGGCGTACAGGTAGTTGAACAGCGCTGTGCGCGCCCCGCCGATGTGCAGGTACCCGGTGGGGCTGGGCGCGAAGCGGGTGCGCACGGTCGACATAGGCCGCGGTTACAGCGGGTCCTCTGCTGAGTCAACGCGGCTTGCATTGACCCAAAACAACTTGCCTTGCCGCGCGAGTTGTCTATAAGACACGCGCGTCGGGGAAGTGAGCGCTCTTCACCGCTCGGGGGGGTGACGCGCCAAGGGAGGGGGGCCGAATGGCACGACGCAGCCGCGCAGTGCAACGGATCGGGCTCTCGTTCGCTGTCGCCTTCTGGATGCTGGGCGCCGTGGGACTGGCATCGGCAACCATGAAGTACGGTCCCATCGAGCTGTCGGGATCGGTCGACACGCAGACCCTCATGCGCACGAGCAGCATCGACAACTGGCAGTTCGTCCAGAACCGCAACACGGCGCTGATCCGTCTGGATTACGAGTGGCTGCAGAAGGGCAAGTTCGTCGACCGCTTCGACGTGCCGTTCATCAAGCGGTCGAAGTTGTACATCCTGTACCGCGGCGTCTACGACAGCTTCTGGGACATCGGTCCCGGCGGTCGCCAGAAGGGCGTCACCCCCAACGACGATTACGTCGGCGGTCCGATCGTCGGAAACCGCATCGGGCGCGAGTGTACGACGCCGCAGTGCGTCTGCGCGACGCCCGGATGCACGACGCTCAGGCCGGGGCTCTACACGAGCCTGAGCGAGTCCGCGCGCGACGATCTCAAATACGAGAACCGGTTGCGCGAAGCGTACATCGATATCGACCTCAGCGACATCCCGCTCAATTTCCGCCTCGGTCGTCAGCAGGTGATCTGGGGTGAGAGCGATCAGTTCCGGCTGATGGACATCATCAACCCCCTCGATACGACCTGGCACTTACAGCAGGAGGACTGGGACAAGATCCGCATCCCCCTCTGGATGGTGAAGATGATCTGGGACTTCGGCACGCTCGGCAGCATCAGCAACGCGTTCGCCGAGGTGGTGTGGAACCCCGGCGACTTCATGCCTGGGAATAAGGTGCGCTTCCTGCCCGCGCCGTGGGGCATTCCGGTGCCAAATGCGGTTCGCCCCGGGCAGGTTCTGCTCGCCAGCCCGACGCAACCGCTCATGCTCACCCCGCTGTTCGACTTGAACGGCACCGACTACCTGCGCGGCGACTTTCACCGCAACCCCGGCGAGGCGAGTGACATCGGCTTTCGTTTTCACGGTGTGAACTCCTACGAGTGGTTGCAAGGCTTGGAGTTCACGGTCAACTACTTGTACGCGCGCTCGCGCGGCATCGGCGCCGCTGCCGGCGCGCCATTCGGCTTGAAGGTGAACCGCATCACGGTTCCCAGCTTCCAGGCCGCCAACGCCTTCCGGCAGAACCCCAGCGATCCGAGCAGCCCGCTGGCGAGCCTCGTCGGCGTGCGAGCCCCGCTCTACCCGGCACAGGTGGACGCGGAGTTCGTGTTTCCGTACACGCACATCTTCGGCGCCACGGGGAACTATTTCGACGGCGACTATACGAACACGGTATTGCGTTTCGAGACCGCCTATCAGCTCGGAGCCCCGTTTCAGTCCGGCTACCTGAAAGACCGCGTACAGGTCGAGCAGGAGATCGCGCCTGGGATCTTCGAGCCGCTGCCGAACGTCTATGCGCCGGTCGGCCTCACGAAACGCGACGTGTGGGCGGGAATGATCGGCTTCGACCGCCCGACGTGGATCCGCTTCTTGAACCCCCGCACCACCTGGTTCCTCACCGGCCAGTTCTTCTGGAGCGCCGTCATGGGGACGTCGTCCAAGCTGCGCGGTTCCGTCTTGAGCGCCGACGAGCGGCCCTACTTCTCCCCGTCGATGCAAAACCCGATCGTATTCCCGGATTTCGTCCGCCGAACCGGGCGCGTGCAGTGGGGCAACGGCATCTACGCCGGTCAACCCGAGCGCACCCAGGATGCGAGCATCGCCACATTCAAGGATGGAACGGGGGACGCGTTCCGCAACATCGAAATCCTGACCACCCTCGCCGCGACCTCGTTCTATGCCGGGGGCACGATCGTGCCGTTCATCGCCATCGCCATCGATCCGGTGAACCGCAATTTCCTGTCCCAGCTCAAGTGCGACTACTTCTTCACCAACGACGTGATCATCCAAGGCCGGGCGAACTTCTATTCGAACCTCGGTTCGGGACAGAACAGCTTCGACCCCTGGGGCGCCGGGGGACTCAACCATCGCCGCGACGAGCTCGGACTGAAGATCACCTACCAATTCTGACCGCGACCCCCGGCTCCCGGGTTCTCGGTTAGCGGGGGCAGGCTGTCGCAGGTAATGAACCCCGACGGACCGCTGCCGCAGCCCATCAGTGGCAAGCGCGGGACCGGAAGGGGGCTGAGGGCGCCGACAGCCCAACCGGGCCGCTTACCCCTCGGCGTCCTTCCTTGACCCCCAAAAGCCGAGTTGCTAGCTACCCAAATTCAGTCCGATTCAGAACTTGCGACGCGGTCGATAAGCAGAACACCAATTCTGCAGTCGGCGGCGGGAAGTGGAGCGGAACGGCAGGCAGCGAACAGCGCGGAGGCACGTAGCTCAGGGGGAGAGCACTTCCCTGACACGGAAGGGGTCGGCGGTTCAAATCCGCCCGTGCCTACCATCTTTGCCGCCGGGGACCCGGGCGCGCCCGCCTGCGTCGTTCTCTCGAGTACCGAGCGCACGCACCGATGAGCATGACCGTGACACTCCCGGACGGGAGCCACCGAGTCGTCGAGCCGGGTACCTCCGTGGTGGCTGCGCTCAAGGCGGCGGGGGTGGACCTCAAGAATGTGGTCGCAGCGCGCATCGATGATCGGGTCGTGGATCTCGGCCGCGTCATCGAGGGCAACTGCGCGATCGCTCCGGTGCGCGCCGATTCGCGCGACGGCCTCGACGTGCTGCGCCACTCGAGCGCGCATCTGATGGCGCAAGCGGTGAAACGGCTGTTCCCCGATACGCAGATCACGATCGGGCCGGTGATCGAAGACGGCTTCTACTACGACATCAAGAAAGACACGCCGTTTACCCCGGACGACCTCGAGCGCATCGAGGCTGAGATGCGCGCCATCGCGAAGCAGGACCTGCCGGTGGTCCGCGAAGAGATGGATCGCGACGCGGCGATTGAGTTTTTCCGCTCACAGGGCGAGCAGTACAAAGCCGAGATCATAGGCGATTTGCCCGACGCGCGCGTCGGCCTCTACCGCCAGGGCGAGTTCATCGATCTCTGCCGCGGGCCACACGTGCCGCGCACGGGCGTGCACCGCGCCTTCAAGCTCACCGGCATTGCCGGCGCGTATTGGCGCGGCGACGAGCGCAACGAGATGCTGCAGCGCATCTACGGCACCGCGTTCGCCGACAAGGATGCGCTCGCGGAGCATCTGGCCCGCATCGAGGAGGCCAAGCGTCGCGATCACCGCAAGCTGGGCAAAGAGCTCGACCTCTTCTCGTTCGATGCGGTGGCACCGGGTAGCCCGTTTTTCCACCCCAAGGGCACGGTCGTCTACAACGAGCTCATCGCGTACGTGCGGCGACTGTACACGAAGTACGGCTACGATGAGGTCATTACGCCGCAGGTGATGGACGTCGAGCTGTGGAAGCGCTCGGGCCATTACGACAACTACCGCGAGAACATGTACTTCACTGCGCTCGAGGAGCGCGAGTTCGCGGTGAAGCCGATGAATTGCCCGTCGCACTGTCTGATCTTCAACACCCGCAAGCGATCGTACCGCGAGCTGCCGATCCGGTATGCCGATTTCGGGCGGCTGCACCGGGCCGAACGCTCGGGCACGCTGCACGGCCTCACTCGGGTGCGCAGCTTCGCCCAGGACGATGCCCACATCTTCTGCATGCCCGAGCAGATCGGCGAGGAGATCGGCGCGCTGCTGCGGATGATCGACGAAGTGTATCGCGACTTCGGGTTCACCGAGCGCCGCGTGCTGCTGTCGACGCGGCCGGAGCAGTCGATCGGCAGCGATGAGATGTGGGAGCGCGCTGAGAGCGCGCTCGCGACGGCGCTGGCGGATGCCGGCACGGCATACACCATCAACGCGGGCGACGGCGCCTTCTACGGCCCCAAGATCGATGTCATGGTGGTCGACGCCCTCCGCCGCGACTGGCAGCTCGCCACGGTACAGCTCGACTTCGGCGCGCTGCCCGAGCGATTCGATTTGAGCTACGTGCGGCCCGATGGCTCGGAAGCCCGTCCGGTGATGATTCATCGCGCCATCTTGGGCACCATCGAGCGCTTTATGGGCATTCTCATCGAGCACTGCGCCGGGGCGTTTCCCCTCTGGCTCGCGCCCGAGCAGGCGCGCGTGCTGACCCTGACCGAGCGCCAGGAGGCGTACGGGCGCGAGGTGTGCGAGCGGTTGCGCGCGGCTGGCCTGCGCGCCGAGCTCGACGATCGCAACGAGAAGCTGGGCTACAAGATCCGCGAGGCACAGCTCGCCAAGGTGCCCTACATGATCGTGGTCGGAGACAAAGAAGCGGCCGATCGCACGGTCGCTCCGCGGAGCCGCACCGGCGGTGCCAGCGCCGCGGTGGCGCTCGAGGTGTTCACCGAGCAATTGCTCGAGGAAGTGCAGCGGCGCACACCCGCTTGAGCGGGCGAGTTACACGGAGGAGTTCAAAACATGCCGAAGCTGAAGACCAACCGGGGCGCCGCCAAGCGGTTCAAGAAGACCGGGACCGGCAAGATCGTGCGCAAAAAGGCGTATCTGCGCCATCAGTTGAGCTGCAAGACGCGCAAGCAGAAGCGGCACCTGCGGCACTCGGCGGTGGTCGACCCCGCCAATGCGCCGGCCATTCGCAAGCTGATTCCGTATCTGTAGACGAGTGAGCGGGGACACACGGATGACTACCGCGGCGCCCGGAAGAGTGCGGCATCTCGCTGCGCATCCGGCGTCCCGGTATTCACCTTCGATTACGCACTAGCCGCCGTCGACCGCTGACAGGAGATATATCAATGCCACGCGCCAAACGAGGCACGAAGGGACTGGCCAAGCACAAGAAGATTCGCAAGCTCGCAAAGGGCAATGTCGGGGGCCGCCGCAAGCTCTACCGGCAGGCGCGCGAGACGGTGGAAAAGGGGCTCACGTACGCCTACCGCGATCGCCGCGTTCGCAAGCGCGAGTTCCGTAGCCTGTGGATCGTCCGCATCAACGCCGCGGCGCGCTTGGTCGGCCTGACCTACGCTCAGCTCATCCGCGGGCTGAAGCTCAGCGGCATCGCCATGGACCGCAAAATGCTCGCGGACCTCGCCATGCGCGATCCGAACGGGTTCAACGCCGTCGCCGAGGTCGTCAAGGCGCGGCTCGCCGCTTGAGTCGCCTCCTCGAGCCGCTCGCGTGCCCGCACACCGGCGCGCGGTGGCGGGGCCGCTGATGAAGGACGCGCTCGAGGACATCCGCACCCGCGCGCTGAGTGCGCTCGCCGAGGCGCGCGACGAAGCCGCCGTAGAGGCGCTGCGCGTGCGGTTCACCGGCCGCAAAGGCGAGCTGACGACCGTGGTGCGGCTCATGCGCAACGTCGCACCCGCCGATCGGCCGGCGATGGGCGCGCTGCTGAATGCGATCAAGGACGAGATCGAGGTGCGGCTGACGGACGCGCTGGCGATGGCGCGCGCCGGTGCGCGCGCCGAGCGGGCAGGCGAGCAGGTCGACATCACCGAGCCCGGCCGCAGGCCGCGGCTCGGCCGCTCGCACCCGATCGCCCAGGTCATGGACGAGATCGTCGACGTGTTCCGCACGCTCGGTTTCAGCGTCGCCGAGGGGCCGGAGATCGAAGACGATTATCACAACTTCGCCGCGCTCAATTTTCCCGCCGATCACCCGGCGCGCGACATGCAGGACACGCTGTTCACGACCGACGGGCATCTCCTGCGCACGCACACCTCGCCGGTGCAGATCCGCGTCATGGAGGCGCGACAGCCGCCCCTTCGGGTCATCGCCCCCGGCGCCGTTTACCGGCACGACAGCGACACGACCCATTCGCCGATGTTCCATCAGATCGAAGGGTTCATGGTGGATCAGGGCGTGACGTTCGGCGACTTGAAAGGCGTGCTGACGCACGCGCTGCAAGCGATCTTCGGGGCGGACCTGCCCGTGCGTCTCCGGCCGAGTTTCTTTCCCTTCACGGAGCCCAGCGCGGAGGTCGATATCGGCTGCTTCAGCTGCCGCCGCGACGGGCGGGCCTGCCGCGTGTGCAAGAGCAGTGGATGGGTGGAGATCCTGGGCGCCGGGATGATTCACCCGAACGTCTTCGAGGCAGTCGGCTACGATCCCGAAGCGGTGTCCGGGTTCGCGTTCGGCATGGGCATTGAGCGCATTACCATGCTGCGCTACCAGATCGACGATATTCGGCTGTTGTTCGGCAACGATGTGCGCTTCCTGCGCCAATTCTAGCGGCGCGTCGAACCGCCGCGGCGCTTGGCGGGTCCGCACGGACTCGCTGCCGGGCGCGACATCGCGCGCGCGGGCGCCGCGGATGCGATCCCGCTCATGAAGATCCCGCTCGGTTGGCTGCGCGAGTTCGTGCCGATCGACCTCGACACGCCCGCGCTCTGCGAGCGCCTGTCGCTCGGCGGGCTCGTGGTCGATGCCGTGGAAGAGATCGGCGCAGACATCCGCGGCGTGGTGGTCGGCGAAATCGTCGCTGCGAAGCCCCACCCACACGCGGAGCGCTTGACGCTGTGCGAGGTGCGGTTCGGAGCGCCGGAGACCGTGACGGTGGTATGCGGCGCGACCAACATGCAGCCGGGCGATCGCATCGCGTATGCGCCGCCGGGCACCACACTGCCGGGCGGCCGGCGCATCGAGGCGGCGATCATCCGCGGCGTCACGTCGGCCGGCATGCTGTGCTCCGAAGCGGAGCTCGGTCTCACCGCGACCTCGGATGGCATTCTCATCCTCGCCTCGGATGCCGTACTGGGGCGGCGGGTCGGCGTCCAACTCGGTCTCGAGGAGACGGTGCTCGATATCGACATCACGCCGAACCGCGGCGACTGCCTGAGTGTGCTCGGCGTGGCTCGAGAGGTGGCCGCGCTCACCGGGCGCAGCCTCGTGCGCCCGCGCATAGCGGTGCGCGAGCAGGGCGGCCCCGCGGCTGAGGCCATCGCGGTGCGAATCGACGATCCGTCTGGCTGCCGGCGCTACGCCGCCCGGCTCGTGCGCGGCATTGCGATTGGCCCGTCGCCTGCTTGGCTCGTGCACCGCCTGGAGGCAGTGGGTCTGCGGCCGATCAACAACGTCGTCGACGTGACGAACCTCGTCATGATCGAGCGCGGCCAGCCGCTGCACGCTTTCGACTACGATCGGCTTCCGGCGCGGGAGATCATCGTTCGCCGCGCCGGGGAGACGCGCAGCATCCGCACGCTCGATGGCGTGCAACGCGCGCTGGCTCGAGAGGACCTGTTGATCACCACCGGCGCCGACCCGGTCGCGGTGGCCGGAGTCATGGGTGGCGCGGATTCTGAGGTAACTGAGACCACGACGGCGGTGTTGCTGGAGGCCGCGCATTTCGATCCGTCCAGCGTGCGGCGAACCGCCCGCCGCTTGGAGCTGCGATCGGAGGCTTCGTTCCGTTTCGAGCGCGGCGTCGACATCGGGGGCGTGACCGCTGCGATCGACCGCGCAGCGTCATTGCTCCAGCAGCTCGCGGGGGGAGCGGTGGCGCCGGGTATCGTCGAATCTTATCCCGGAAAGCAGACTCCGCCGGCCATCCGGTTGCGGCCGAAGCGCGTCGGTGAGCTACTCGGCAGCGCGGTGCCGCGCGCCGAGATCCGCCGTGCGCTCAAGTCGCTCGGCGCGGTGGTGAACGCCGCTCCAGAGGGCGCGCTGGCCGTCACCCCTCCCACGTACAGAGGCGATCTCACGCGGGAGATCGATCTGGTCGAGGAGATTGCGCGCGTCGCCGGATACGACCGCTTTCCCACCACGATGCCCGCCGGCGCGCTCGCGGGTGGAACCGTCCCGACACGACTGCTCTGGGAGCGCGAGTTGCGCCGGTTATTGGTCAGTGCCGGGTTCTTCGAGGCGGTGACGCTGGCGTTTGCCTCGACGCGCGCCAACGCGCTGTTCCCGGGGTTGAACGTTCGCGGTGAGGCGGTCGCTTTGGCGAATCCGATCAACCGGGACGAACCGGAGATGCGGCGCAGCCTCATTCCCGGGCTGCTCGCCGCCTGGCGCACCAACCGCAACCAAGGCGCGCGCGGCCTCGCCGCGTTCACGGTCGGTCGCGTCTACTGGCAGGAGCCCGAACCCCGCGAAGAGTGGCGCGTCGGGGGAGTGCTGATCGGCGAGCTTCCCTCGCATGGGCTCGGACAGGTCCGCGTAGCGGAGTTTGCGGATGCGAAGGGCATCGTCGAAGCGATGCTGGAGCGCTTGGGTGCGATCGAGGCGGTCACCTGGGAGCGCTACGCGGACCCGCCGTATCACGCGGGCAAGTCTGCGGTCGTTCGCTCTGCGGATGCGATGGCTGGGATCGTGGGAGCGCTGCACCCGGAGGTCGAGTTCGAGTTGGGTTTAGACACCACTGCCTGGACGTTCGAACTTGACATGCAGATATTGCTTCCATACGCTGCGCAACAGCGCGTTTTTACTGGATTGCCGAGGTTTCCAGCGGTGGCGAGGGACGTGGCGATCGTGGTCGATGATGACTTCGCGTCGGATCGGGTGGTGCGGTTCGTGCGGCAGTGGCAACCAGAGCTGGTGGAAGAAGTCTCGCTGTTCGACGCCTATGCTGGCGCCCCGATTCCAGCTGGCAAGAAGAGCCTCGCGTATTCCATCGCGTACCGGGCGGCGGACCGAACGCTGACCGACGAGGAAGTCAACGCGCTGCAGGAGGAGCTCCGATCCGCCCTGATACGCGACCTCGGCGTCGCCTTACGTCAGTAGGCACGCCGATTCACCGTCCGCGGAGGTGACCGGTGGCGCTGACCAAAGCCGACATTGTCGAGCGCATTCACGACCGCGTAGGATTCTCGAAGAAGGAAGCGAGCGAGGTCGTCGACTCGGTCTTCGAGGTCATCAAACGACAGCTCGAGCGCGGACAAAAGGTCAAGGTGTCGGGGTTCGGCAACTTCGTCGTGCACGAAAAGCGGCCCCGCAAAGGCCGCAACCCGCAGACCGGCGAAACGATCATCATCCGCGGCCGGCGCGTGCTCGGTTTCAAGGCCAGCCCGATGCTCAAGAAGACGATGAATTCCGAGGGCTGACCCGCATGGCCACCGGCGCGCCCGACCTGCCGGACAAGCTGTACTTCAAGATTGGCGAGGTCGCGAAGATCGTCGGCGTCAAGCCGTACGTCTTGCGGTACTGGGAGACGGAGTTTCCCGTGATCCGCCCCGGCAAGACGCGCTCGAAGCACCGGCTGTACCGGCGCCGGGACGTGGAGGCGCTGCTCGAGATCAAGCGGCTGTTGCACAATGAGCGGTACACGATCGAGGGCGCCAAACGGCGCCTCAAGGGGCTGGCGAAATCGCCCCCTGGGCCGTCGCAACCGCGCCCGCAGCTCGCGCTGCCGCTGGGCGAACGCACGTATCGGAATGCGCTGGTGCGGCTACAGCAGGAGCTGAAGGCGTTGTACGAGCTGCTGCGCTGACCGTGGCGGCCGTCTAACAGAGCCTCGTGAGGCTAGCGCGGCGCCGACCGCGGCCGGTACGGCAATGCCGTGACGCGCGGGTTCCGTTTCCGTACACCGTGCGGAATCGCACGCACGCCAAGACGCCGAAAGCGTTCCGGCCCATCGCGCGGCGCGATGGGCACATCCATTGCTGCCATAGAACGCATCACCATGGTTCGCAGCCCAGAGACATCCCGGCCACACGATTCGGCCGAGGCGGCGTTCACGATTCTGCGGGTTCTCCAGTGCGCACACGTGCTCTGGGCCGACGGTGGGGAGCTTCCGGTGGAGGTCGTCACTGGGCTTGCGGGGGCACCCCGGGCCGCGCTCGCGGGTGTCCTGGCGCAGATGGTGTCCGAGGGCGCCATAGAGTTCTGCGCCGGTGACAGCGTGCGCCTCAGCGCGGAAACTTTGCGAGCGCTGCGGTAAGACGCACTGCGCGCGTGCGCTCGCAGCCGTGGCTTGAAGCGCGATCAGGCAGCGTGGCCGTGCCGGATCAGCGAGCGGAGCTCTGTAGCTCCTGCGCCGCGCGCGCGAGTGCTATAAGTTTGGCGCCGGCGAGCTCGCGGGTGAGCGTTTGCATGCCGCGCGACGGTTGCAGCCAGACCTCGTCGTGCACGTAACGGGTGAGCAGGCGTTCGACGGTGCGCGCCAGCTCCGCACTGTCCTCAACCGCGTTCAACACGCCGCTGACCACCCCGAGCGCGAGCGGTTTGCCCGCTCCGGTCGCGGCGATGGCGGCGAGCACTTCCGGGTGGCCGGCGCAATCGAGCGCGACGATGTCGCCGGGTAGCGAGTTGAGCTGTGCATAGCAGGGGCCCGCGTCGGCGCCGTAGGTCGCGATGATAGTGGTCGCGCCGATGGCGGCGTCGACCAGCGGCTCGAGCAGTGCACGCACTACGCGCGCATCTGCCGGCCGCGACAGCAACAACGGCTCGTCGATCTGAATCACGGTCGCGCCCGCCGCGGTCAATGCGGTGATCTCCTGTGCGAGCACCGTGCTCAGGTCGAACGCGAGGGCGGCGCGGTCGTGATACGCGGTGGTGGCGATTTCGGCGGCTTGCGAGAGCGTGTACGGCCCGGTCAGGACGGCCTTGAGCGGACGCCGTGCGTGCGCGGCGGCGCGCTGAAAGGCTGCGGCAAGGGGCGCGCGATGGCGGCGGAGCTTGGCTTGAACGATCGGCCGCGCGCGCACGGTAAGACCGAGCGGCAGCGCGGCGGGGTGACCGAGACGCACGCCATCGAGCGCGCCGAGCACGGGCGTGAACGGGTCCGTCCAGCTCGGCTGTCCGTCGGTCACCACGTCGAGGCCTGCATCCTCCTGCAGGCGCACCGCGGCGATCAGGTCTTCGTCGCTCGGCGCCGGCGAGGCGAATGGCAGCGCGCCGTGGTTGGCGCACACGACTCGCATGTGCATGCGATAGCCGCCGCGGCTGCGGTGGGCAAGTGCGGCCACCGCGTTTGCGGCGACGCGAGGTCGTGCGACAATGCGCGGCAATGTTCGACGTCGCGGTGCTCGGGGGCGGTCTGATCGGCTGCGCGGTCGCGCGGACGTTGGCGCGTGCGGGGCGCCGCGTCGGATTGTTCGAGCGCGGCCGCATCGGAGGGGAAGCGTCGGGTGCGGCCGTCGGCATGCTGGGCGTGCAGGGTGAAACGGATGACGAGCTCATGTTGCGGCTGGGGCTCGCCAGTCGCCGCATGTACCCGGACCTCTTGGCGGCGTTGCGCGAGGAGACCGGTCTTGCGGTCGAGTTCTGGCGTGAGGGCACCGTACACGTCTGCCTCACGGCGGCGGATGAGGCGGCAGTAGCGGCGCGATGCGCGTGGCAGTCGGCGGCCGGCGTGCCGAGTGAACGGCTCTCGCCACGTCAACTGCGCGCGCTCGAGCCAGCCATCAACCGCCGCGCGCGCTCCGGTGTGTTGTTTCCACTCGATGGGCGCGTCGACAATGTCGCGCTGGCCCACGCGTTGGCGCGCGCCGCTGCCGCGGCGGGCTGTGCGCTGCACCTCGGAGAAGCGGTGCGCTCCGTGGTGGTGGAAGCCGGTGCGGTCTGCGGCATCACGACCGCGGCCGGCCGCATCGCCTGTGGTGCGGTGATCAACGCCATGGGCGCCTGGGCCGGGAGCGTGCGCGGCGTGACGCCAGTGCCCGTGCAGCCCGTGCGCGGACAGATCGCTGTCCTACAAGCGCCCGCGCCGCCGCTGCGGCACGCGGTATATTCGAACCGCGGATACGCGGTGGCGCGCCGCGACGGCCGCATCCTGATCGGCAGCACGCGCGAGGTAGTCGGCTTCGAAAAACGGGTCACCGCGGGCGGTCTCGGCAGTATCCTCTCCAGCGCGCTCGAGGTCGTGCCCAGTCTCGGCGGGCTCCCGTGTGTGGCGACCTGGTCGGGCCTTCGGCCCGGCTCCCCCGATGGGCGCCCAATTGTCAGCGCGGATCCCGCCCTACGAGGCTACTACGTCGCCAGCGGGCATTATCGAAACGGAGTGCTGCTGGTGCCGCTGACCGCGGAGTTGGTGGGCGCGTTGGTCGACGGAGAGCCCAACGAGTGGCAAGCGGCGCTATCTATTGATCGCTTCGCTGCGCACGCGCCCGCTGGCGCGTTGACCCTGTGAACCGCGACCGATACACTGGAACGTTAGTCGCGGTTATTGTGCTCGAATATTTGGTCGTCACGATTGGCATTTACAGGCGCGCTTTCGCGCGTGGCGCGTTGCTCGCCGCGCGCAACTGGCCAGTCGTGCTCTCGGTATTTGCGTACAGCGCTATCCTAACGGCGGGTGCTCATCTCAGCGCATACCTCGGTCTGGTCGGCGGGATGATCATGTCGCTCCTCACTTCCGCCTGCCTCGGCTCCTTCCTGTACCTCGTGGAAATGATCGTGCGCACCCAGAAGGTGGCCTGGAGCGATTTCACCGCGAGCTTCGGGGTGTACTTCTGGGACGTAGTCGGCGTGACCTTCGCGATCTGGCTCTTCTGGTTCGTCGCCACACCGGCCATCGGCACGCTCCCGCAGGGGCCGGTGGTCGTGCTGGGTATCCAGCTGGTCCTCATCGTCCTCTTCAACGCGGTTCCCGAGCTGATCTATCTCGGTCACCATGGCGTCGTGGCGCTGCTGGCCCGGAGCTATCAGTTCATCGCCAACAACTGGATCGAGTGGTTTCCGCCCAACTTAGTGCTGATGCTCGGCTTGGTCGCGCTCTGGGGAGCACCGGTGAACGGGAACCTCGTCTTACAGATCGCATGGGTCGCGGTGATCGCGATGTTCTTGTACTTCGCCATGGTCGTCCGCGGCCTGCTCTTCATCGAGCTCGACGGCACCACGCGGCGCACGCGCGCATTCCGCCACAAGATGGGGCGTTAGCCGCTGCTCGCGCGGGCGCCGATCAGACCGCCGCCGGCGCGCGATCCGGGAGCGGTGCTCGACTGGACGGGATCGAAACGCGCAGCATCGAATCCCGTTGTTCGCCGTCCGAGGCGCGCCCCGGAACGCGGCGTGCACCCGCTGGTGCGCCTCAGGCGGCCACGGCTTCCGGAGGGCGCCCTAGGCTGCGCGGCAAGCGGACGGTGAAGGTGGAGCCGCGTCCGAGCGCCGATTCCACCTGCACCGTGCCGTTCAACAATTCGACCAGCTGCCGGACGATGTACAATCCCAGGCCGACGCCCTGCGCGTTGCTCTTGACCGCATCGGCCGTGCGGCGGAACGGATCGAAGACATGCGCCAAGTCGTCGGGTGCGATTCCGATGCCGGAGTCACTCACCGACACGGAAACGGCGTCCGTCCCCGCATCGTACGACGCGCCGACGCGCACGGGATGCCCGCCGCCGTACTTGATGCCGTTCTCCACCAAGTTGCGCAGGATTGTCAGCAGCTTTTCGCGATCGGAATACAAGCGCGGCAAATCGACCGGAGCCGACCATTGTACGAGCGCCCCGGGGCCCTCGGAGAAATCGTGTCGGAGCTCGCCGAACACGCTGGTCAGGGCGAACTCGCTACAGATGATCGCCTCGTGCCCCGACTGCAGGCGATTCACGAGACGACTCACGTCGAGTAAGCGCGTCAGGTACCGGTGCAGGTTGTCGCCCGCGGCTTGAATCTTGCGCAAGACCGCGTGCTGCTCCGCGGGAATCGAGCCGAACTCTCCGTCGAGCAGCAGATCGACGTATCCGAGGATCACCGTCAGCGGTGTGCGCAGCTCGTGCGAGATGGTCCCCAGGAATTCCGATTTGATGCGTTCCGCTTCTTGGACCCGTTCGCGCTCGCGCCGGGTGCGATCGACGAGATAGCCGTAAAACGCCGCAGCTGTAAACAGGAACGGAATGCGGATCAACGAGGGGGAGGTCCACAGCGACCAGCTGCTGCCTGTGACCGACATCACATAGAGATACGCGGCGCAGACCGCCACTGCGGCGAGCGCGATCAGCCATAGGGTCTCGCCAATGGCGGCGAGCAACAGGATGAAAAAGTACAGGAAGTAGAATTCCGCGGTGAATCGCCCGCTCAGCAACAGGGCGGCGGTGATCCAGATCGTATCGCCGATGATGACGATGGGAGCGAAATATCGCGAATGCGTGTACCGGGCTGGCAACGCGGCGATCGCGACGTTCGATGCCAACGCGAGCACCAGCAGCAGCAGGGCGGAAATCGGCGGCAGCCGGAGCCCCTCCTCGACCAGCAGAAGATAGGCTGTGGCGACGATGAGGGTGTAGCGCAGGAGCAGGAACGCTCGCTGGGGTGAGATCGACTCGGCTGGCGCATGCCGCACGATGCCACTTGCCGTGACGGCGATGCTCGACGGATCAGGCATGTCGCCCGATCCGCCCCTCCCTGCGGACGGGTTCGCCGTGCTGGCCACCTCTTTCACCTCTCAATTTCGGGCCGCGCGCACACCTGTTGGAGTCGCACGCGATCGAGATCGTTGCGTGCCTCCCCGGGCTCTTCGCGCATAGCGCGGACCGGAGCGGTTTTGAAGCGCGATCTGCGATCAACCCAGAATCGGTTATGGACGAGCGGGAAACGTGCCACACGGAGCCGGGTCAGACTAGCCGGCTGCGTACCTTAACGGCGTAGCGGTTTTGCTGCGCGATGCGCGCAGCGCTGCAACACTCACGCAACAGTGATGCAAGTGTTTACAGCGGCTGGCATCACGTCTTGCTGCGTGGGCGCCCGCGCTGGTTGCGCGGTGTGTCGGCAGCAGTCTTGCCCGAGTCGCCGGATTTGGTCCGGCGCCCCGAGCCGGCGCGAGTACGCGATTTCGGCGGCGCGCCACCGGCATCCGGGGCGCCTTGCGCGGCTTGTAGGTCAGCGGCTGTCGCAGCCCGAGAGCGGGGCCGCCGCCCGGTGCTCGCACGCCGTCGCGGGCTCGCAGCAGGCGGCGCGGCGGTGTTGCCGTCTGTGGCGGGTGGCGGCAGTTCCGGTTCGTTCACGCTGGAGCGTGGAACCGGTGGTGCGCCGCTGTCCCGGAGCGGTTGCGGGGATTCGTTGGAGAGCTCATCGGGGTGTGAGCCCGTGGCAAGCTCCGGTGTTGTGCGGGTTCGCTGCCAACCCCCACGCCGCGTACGACCCCGGAGACTTGGGCGCTTGGGGCTGTCTACGCCCGAATTCGTGTCGGGCGGCACCGCTGCGTCCGGCGCCGAGACGGCGGAAGACACAGCGCTCTCGTGAATGTTCGGTATAAAGCGGCCAGCGCTGAGCGGCGTGCTCTGTGTGGCGCTGCTGGCGTGGCCGGTCGTATCGGTGGGCGGCGGAGTGTCGTCGATCGCTTCGGTGTTGCGCGGCTCCAGCCCCTCCGTTGGCGGTTCAACGTCCAGCGCATGGTCTGCGGGAGGATATTCCGCGCTCTCATCGAGCTCATCCGCGCCACTCAGCTCGTCAGGAGCGGCGAGCTCGTCGGCGTCGTCAGCCGGTTCCCATTCGGCTTCCGTGCCGTCTGCAGGTGCGGCCGCGGCCGGATGCTCCTCGTACGGAGCGGGGGCGACCCCGCCCAGCGCCGCCAGGCCCTCAGCGATTGCGGTTGCCGCACGCAGGCCGCTGCCGCGCTTTCGCCCGCGCCGGCGCCGCCGTTTCTTCGCACCGCCCGCATCGGACGCGGGGGCTCCATTGGTGTCGGTCGTCGCGGGCGCGTCGTTGGCTGCGACGGCACCCGGCGCGACCGCCACAGGACGTTCTGTCGCGAGGCGCTCGCGCACCTGCAGCTCGATCTGATGCGGCATCAGCCGATCCGCCAACTCGACGTGCAGACGGGTCGCGTAGTGCTGCTCGAGACGCGCCAACTCGTCGCGCTTCTGGTTCAGCAGATACAGGGCGACGGCAGGCGGAAGAGCGGCGCGCAAAGCGGCGACGTCGCCGAGCGCGACGCGATTGTGGATCTTGCGCAATGCGACCAGCGCAGCCGATTCGGTCGTGCGCACGGCGCCGTGTCCTTCGCACATCGGACAGCTCGCGTACGTGGACGCCATGGCCGCAGGACGCAGGCGCTGGCGGGAGATCTCGAGCAGTCCGAACCGCGAGATGCGCCCGATCTCATGCCGTGCCTTGTCCGGCCGCATCCCGGCCCGTAACGTCTGTTCGACCTCGTGCACGTGTCGGGGCTCGCGCATGTCGATGAAGTCGACGACGATCAACCCACCGATGTCGCGCAGCCGGAGCTGCCGTGCGACTTCGGCCGCCGCTTCGAGGTTCGTGCGAAACGCGGTCTCTTCGGGGTTGGGCCCGCGTACGGATCCGCCGGAATTCACGTCGACGGCGGTGAGCGCTTCGGTGCCATCGATCACGATGGTGCCGCCGGATTTCAGGCCGACGCGCCGTTTGAACACCGTCTCGATCTGCGCTTCGAGATCGAACGCCGAGAAGATCGGCTGTTCACCGCGATAGCAGCGGAGCACGTGCTCCTTGCCAGGCATCACGTCGCGCAGGAATTCTCGCGCGCGCAAAAAGACCTCTTCGTTGTCGACGTGGATCTCGTCGATATCCGGCGTGAACAAATCGCGAATCGTACGCAGCACGATGTCCTGCTCGCGGTACACCAGCGCGGGCGCGCGTTTCTGCGCCGCGGCGGCCTGGATGCTGGACCATAGGCGCTGTAGGTACCCGAGGTCGCGGGACAACTCACCCGTATCTTCGTCGAGCCCAGCGGCCGTGCGGACGATGATGCCGAACCCATCAGGTGGGTTCAGGCTCTCAATCAGGTGCCGCAAGCGATGGCGTTCCTCGCCTTCGATGCGCCGCGAAATGCCCGTGTCGTCGGAGCCGGGCAGCAGCACGAGATAGCGCCCCGGCAGCGAGTAGAAGGTCGTCAGTGTCGGCGGCTTATTTGCGAATTGTCCCTTGGCAATCTGGACGAGGATTTCTTCCCCGGGGCTGAGCAGATCACGGATCCGCCGCCGCGGCTTCTTCCCATTGTCCGCCGGGGCCGCCGGAGGGAGCTTGGCGAGATTGCGGAAGCAGATCTCATCGAGCGGCAGGAACGCATCGCGTTCGGCGCCGATGTCGACGAAGGCGGCTTCCAGCGCAGGGTGGATGCGGTGAACGACCCCCTTGTAGATGTTGCCTTTGAGGTGTTCGCGACTGAGCGACTCGATCTCAAATGATTCGAGAACGCGATCGGCGACAATGGCCACCCGGCTCTCTTCCGAGTGGGTGACGTTGATCAGCATCTGTTTCGGCATCAAGGCTCCTCCTGCCGCGACACTCGAAGGCCGATGCCTGCGGTATGTATGAACAGCTCGCGAGGACGTGGCCGGCGCGGGCGGCACCGGCGGCGATGCATATCTCAGGCATCACCTGCCTCTGCGAGCCGCAGCAAGGGTACCGAGGTGTCGAGCGGCGGCAGGGTCCGCTCAGCGAGCGGACGGAAATAGTGAGTGAAGCTTGCGGCGGTATCCGCCAGATCGAGGCCGAGCACGGCGCGCGCAGAAGCGGCTGATTCCGCCAGCTTCGCGGTGCCTGCGCTCGCCAGCGCCGTAGCACCGGCCAGCGAGGCGAGATGAATTTTGAGCAGGGCCGCGGTGACTTGGATGAGGCCCTGAAGCACGCGGGCGGCGGTCGCCTCCCGGGGCGCCGCGGCCCATAGGCGCTCCCAGGCTTCGTGCGCCTCCCAGAAATAAAAGGCGTTGTACTGATCCACTCCGAGCAGCCAGTCGTCCAGGCTCCGCCATGCGGCCGGATCCCACGCGGTATGGATGTGCCGCGGTTGGCCTTCGTACGAATGTCCAGCGGGATCGCGGACGGGGTGTGGATGTAGACCGGGCACGTAGCGATAGGGCGGCAGTGGATAATCGGGGCGGTAGCGCAGCACCGAGCGACTAGGTGCTTGAATCTCGGTGAGGGCCATTCGGGCCAGCGGGATGTGCCGTGCTGCAGATGTACCCGATCACCGGAAAGACCACAATCCCGCCGCAGAGGAATCCTTGAACCCTCGGGGACGGTCGCGCGGGTGTCTCGCAGTAGGCCGTTGGTCTGGGGGTCGCCGCCGCCGCGCACCGAGTGCGGTGGAGCCGAAGGCCTCGGCTCCACCGCACCCGGTGGATCACTTAAACGCGGCGCCTGCGCCGTAGCAGCGCCGCGGCGGCAACCGCGGCAAGGGTCAGCAAGGCTCCGGTGAGGCCCGTGTGCGACAATGCCGGGGCGGGCACGGGAGTGGCGCGGCAGATGGCGCTATCCTCGGCGGTGATCGGTTCCACCGTGCCCGACTCCGCTGTGGCGGTGTTGAACAGCACCGGCGGGGCATCTGGGGCGACGTTCACCGTCACCTTGATCGTCGGCGCTGAGTCGCCGGGATCGAGCATGCCGGAGAACGTGCAGCTCAACGTGGTCAGCGTGGTCATGCAAGTCCAGCCCGGCGCCGTCACGGACACCAGCGTCAAGCCGGTCGGGAGGTTGTCGGTGACGATGATCGGATCGACGGTCGCCGCGGTGCCGACATTGCTCACGTCGAGCGTGAACATCGTCTGCGTGTTCGGTGCGCACAACCCTGAGAAGGCCTTGTGCAGATCGAGCTCCGGCTCCTGACCGGGGATCGGCGTCGGAATTTCCGTCGCCGTGGGCGTAACGGTCCGCGTGTGGGTAGCGGTGTCGGTCGCGGTCGGCGTGGACGTGGCGGTCGGCGACGGCGTGCTTGTCGGGGTGTTGGTCGGCGTCCTCGTCGGCGTCGGCGTATTGGTTGGCGTGTTGGTCGGCGTCGGCGTGTTCGTGGGCGTGGGCGTGTTCGTCGGGGTGTTCGTAGGGGTCTTCGTGGGCGTATTGCTGGGGCTCGCCGTCGGCGTTTCGGTGGGCGTCTTCGTGGGGGTGTCGGTGGGTGTGTTCGTCGGCGTATTGGTCGGGCTCGCCGTGTTGGTCGATGTTTCGGTTGGCGTGTGGGTCGGCGTGTCTGTCGGCGTACCCGTCGGGGTGTTGGTCGGCGTGTCCGTAGGCGTAGGCGTCGGGGTCGCCGTGTCGGTTGGTGTTTGAGTCGGCGTGTTTGTCGGGGTGTCCGTCGGCGTGCTGGTCGCGGTGCTCGTCGGAGTGTTCGTCGGCGTGTTCGTCGGGGTCGGGGTGTTCGTGGGCGTTCTTGTCGGGGTCGGAGTGTTCGTCGGCGTTCTGGTCGGGGTCAGTGTGTTAGTCGGGGTATTGGTTGGTGTGTTTGTCGCGGTGTTGGTGGGCGTATTCGTAGGCGTACGTGTGTTCGTGCCGGTCGCCGTCCGCGTCGCGGTGCCGGTCCGGGTGGGGGTGCCGGTCCGCGTCGCGGTGCCGGTCCGCGTCGCGGTGGCCGTGCCGGTGCGAGTAGGCGTCGGTAACGACTGACAATACTGCTGCGCGATCTGCTGCAAGATCTCGGTCATGTCAGCCGCGGTCGGGGCGATGAAGAAGTGGTCGCCATCGTTGTTCTCATCGTCCGCCGTCGCCTGGTCGTCGGCCGATCCATTCTGATGGCCGTGCGTGTCGTGACTATCGGTGGTCGGCGGAGTCGTGTTGCCTGTGGCGATTGCGGCCAGCAACTCTTGTCCGGCGAAACCCGTCGGATCCTCTCCGAAGTGGATGGTGAAGATTTCCCGACCTGCCAATTTCATGGCATCGGCGGTGTCGTAGGCCGATTCCCGTCCAGTTGCCTCGTTCGTGGGCTCATTGGGATCGCCGTCCGAGATGAGAATCACGACTCGATTGCTGGTCGTTCCGTTATCGGTCAGTTCGGTGTTGGCGATGCTCAACGCGTCCGAGATGTTCGTACCCACCGAGCTGTTGCCGGCGGTGACATCGTCGATCGCATCGTAGAGGTCATTGTCGCTGTTCGAATCATCGTCGCCGTACGGGGCCGGGCTCTCCGTCCGGGTGAGCGAGTGCTGAATGAAAGCCTCCGGACTGCCATTGGAGTTGTCACCAAAGGCCCCGATCGCCACGAATGGCGGGATCGCCGCATCGTCGAAGACCGTGAGAACCGCCTTGGCAGCGGCCCGTTCGTTGGTGAGGTCGGAGGACGACATGCTGCCGGTGCGATCCAACATCAAGACGATGTCTGCGTCGCACACCTCGCCGGTCAACTGAGCGACTGCATCACCGCTTGGCGTGACAGTCGCAATGAACACGGCGCTGAGCGCGACGATGCAGCGGGTCGCACCGCGGCGCATGGCGGGCCATGAGGGGATGAGGGGGACATACGATGCTGATACCATCACCTTCTCCCACGCAGCAGCGCTACGGCTGCGACAGACTGAATCAGGCGGGTTGGTTGGTGGACAACCTGTTGCACGACGTCCGACATGTGGCGCGCTATCCGCGGTGTACGGCGGTCCCGATTCATTCCATCGAGATCAGGATCTCTTTGACCTTCGCACTGCCGGAGCGGCACGCGCGTATCTCCTCTCGGGTCGCAGGGTGCGGGCATGACCGCTTGCTAGTCCGCCTGTGGAGCGGGCGACCCTGGGCGGCGTTTGTCAGTAGACGCGATACGGCTCGAACTCATCCGCGCTCCTTCCCGACGCCGCGCAGTGCCCTCGTCCGTGTTGTCCGCCCACCCATCCCCCGTTCGGGCTCTGAAGCTGCTGAGCGGCCGTAGCGCTGCTAATCTGCCCATAGTCTATGCGCGAAGGCAAGGGAAAAATCATGTAATGCACAAAGCATTATGCACGTGAACACCTGTCATTGGGTGGGGTAGACAAGCGCAAATACTTTTAGATGAGGGCAGAGAGTGACAATCGAGCGGGGTCTCGGCGTCAGCTAGATGTGGTTGGTGAACAGCCGCAGCCGTTGCAACCGGGGGGTCTGCGCGTCGGCTATCGAGCGACGACAACTCGATCCGGAGCTAAGCCGGGGCGATCTGGGGCCGCGGTGTCAACGTGCGCGCGTATGCGGGACGTTGGCCGTCAGGAGCCCATGAAACGGGCTGGGCCGGCGGTATTCGATAACGACCGACGGATCGTTCAACAATGCTCGTTTTGCGGAACACAGCCGCATTCAGCAGAGGCGAAGCGGCGGCGTAGTCGCGCGGCGGGCCCCCGCCCGTACGAGCTGGGGCGCTCGACTCGGCGCACCGGTGGGTTGCTCATATGCGAGCGGGTGGCATCCCGCCGCTACACCTCCGGGCACTCCGTGAGAATGCGACGCTCCGAGGTCACGCGTGCGTGAGCCCCTGGCCGGAGCTCGCGAAAAGCCCTCTGCGAATTAGGGGAAGGAATCCCGCGGCCCCGGCGCGTGTCGTCAGGCCAGTGTGCTTCGCGCGCTGCGCCCAATTCGGGGGCGACAGGAAAGCGGTGGAGCCGAGCGTACCCGGCTCCACCGCTGGCGAATGCTCAGCCGCGGCGCCTGATCCGCCGCAGCGCCGCGCCGGCTATGGCGGTCAGCGCCAGTAACGCTCCGCCAATGGCTGTCTGCGAGAGGGCCGGTGCGGGCACGGCGGTGGCATGACAGATCTGGCTATCGGTCGCTGTGATCGGGTCGATGGTGCCGGAGGTCGCCTCTGCCGTGTTTACGAGTGCCGGTGGCGCATCGGCCGCGACGTTCACCGTCGCCTTGATCTGTGGCGCCGCCTGGCCCGGTCCCAGGATGCCGACGAAGGTGCAACTCAACACGTCCGCCGTCGAGGCGCCGCAATTCCAGCCCGCCACCACCAATGGCACGACCAGCTTCAGGCCCGTGGGCATCACATCGGTGACGTCGATCGGATCGACGGTCGCCGCGGTGCCCACATTGGTCACCGCGAGGATGAACATCGTCTGAGTGTTCGGTGCGCACAGGCCGGTAAACGCCTTGTGCAGGTCGAGCTCGGGCCCTTCACCGGGGACTGGCGTCGGGATCTCCGTGGCGGTCGGCGTGTTCTCAGGCGTATTGGTCGGGGTCGCCGTGTTCGTCGGCGTCGATGTGTTCGTGGGCGTGTTGGTGGACGTCGGTGTGTTGGTTGGCGTGTTGGTCGGGGTTGCGGTGTGAGTGGGCGTCGATGTGTTCGTGGGCGTGTTGGTGGACGTCGGTGTGTTGGTCGGCGTGTTGGTCGGGGTTGCCGTGTGCGTCGGCGTGTCCGTCGGCGTGTCCGTCGGAGTACTCGTCGGGGTCTCCGTCGGCGTGTCCGTGGGGGTCTCCGTCGGCGTGTCCGTGGGGGTCTCCGTCGGCGTGTCCGTGGGGGTCTCCGTCGGCGTGTCCGTGGGGGTCTCCGTTGGCGTGTCAGTGGGAGTCTCGGTCGGCGTGTCCGTGGGAGTCTCCGTCGGCGTGTCCGTGGGGGTCTCCGTCGGCGTGTCCGTGGGAGTCTCCGTCGGCGTGTCCGTGGGGGTCTCCGTCGGCGTGTCCGTAGGCGTGCTCGTCGGGGTATCCGTCGGGCTCGCGGTTGGCGTTTCGGTGCTCGTCGCTGTCTGAGTCGGCGTCTCGGTTGGCGTGTTGGTGGGGGTGGCGGTCGGTGTGTTGGTGTGAGTTGGAGTGTTCGTCGGGGTGTTTGTGGGCGTCACCGTGGGCGTGTTGGTGTTGGTCGGCGTATGCGTCGGGGTCGCGGTCGGTGTGTTGGTGTTCGTCGGGGTGTTGGTCCGAGTGTTAGTGGGCGTGTTGGTCGGCGTGTTCGTTGGCGTGCGTGTGGGAGTGGATGTGTTCGTCGATGTTCCAGTCGCCGTGCCGGTCCGGGTGGGGGTCTGAGTAACGGTGCTGGTGCGAGTGGGGGTGCCGGTCCGCGTCGGGGTGCCGGTCCGCGTCGCGGTGCCGGTCCGCGTCGCGGTGGCCGTGCCGGTGCGAGTAGGCGTCGGTAACGACTGACAATACTGCTGCGCGATCTGCTGCAAGATCTCGGTCATGTCAGCCGCGGTCGGGGCGATGAAGAAGTGGTCGCCATCGTTGTTCTCATCGTCCGCCGTCGCCTGGTCGTCGGCCGATCCATTCTGATGGCCGTGCGTGTCGTGACTATCGGTGGTCGGCGGAGTCGTGTTGCCTGTGGCGATTGCGGCCAGCAACTCTTGTCCGGCGAAACCCGTCGGATCCTCTCCGAAGTGGATGGTGAAGATTTCCCGACCTGCCAATTTCATGGCATCGGCGGTGTCGTAGGCCGATTCCCGTCCAGTTGCCTCGTTCGTGGGCTCATTGGGATCGCCGTCCGAGATGAGAATCACGACTCGATTGCTGGTCGTTCCGTTATCGGTCAGTTCGGTGTTGGCGATGCTCAACGCGTCCGAGATGTTCGTACCCACCGAGCTGTTGCCGGCGGTGACATCGTCGATCGCATCGTAGAGGTCATTGTCGCTGTTCGAATCATCGTCGCCGTACGGGGCCGGGCTCTCCGTCCGGGTGAGCGAGTGCTGAATGAAAGCCTCCGGACTGCCATTGGAGTTGTCACCAAAGGCCCCGATCGCCACGAATGGCGGGATCGCCGCATCGTCGAAGACCGTGAGAACCGCCTTGGCAGCGGCCCGTTCGTTGGTGAGGTCGGAGGACGACATGCTGCCGGTGCGATCCAACATCAAGACGATGTCTGCGTCGCACACCTCGCCGGTCAACTGAGCGACTGCGCGGCCGTTTGGCATGACGGTCGCCACCAGCATTGCGCTGAGCGCAACGGTGCAGCGGGTGCCAACGCGCCGAACGGCGGACCATGACGGCGTGAGCCGGGCCAACAAAGCTGATACCATCACCTGCTCCCATCCAGCAGCGCTACCGCTGCGGTTTGCTGATTGAACGGTCCGCTTAGTCGTCAAGCGTTTCGCGAACCTAAACTGGCGCATTCTCGTCTAGCGTTGGTGACTGGCGCGTCGTTGATCAGTCTTTGAATCCGCGGTCCCGACGCGCACGTTGATCGCCGTAAGCGGATTGCAAGTTCGGAACAGTCGTCGACAGCCGTTCGGACCCAGGCGTTCGCTGCAGCTGGCTGGCATGACGTTCCTCCTCCGTGCCTATCGAGTTACTCAGGAGGCCCGGGCTGGACGTCCGTTCCCCCCCATCCAGCCCCCACGACCAGCGCGAACCCGTCTAAGAACGAACCTACGCTAGTCCGTGCTCTACACGTATATCAAGTGAAAAAGCACGGACTTGCTCATGGAGTTTGCCACAGCGAGTTCTGGATCTAAGGCGTCCAGGTACGACGCGCGACCACTGCACAATGTGTTCAGTGAGCGCGGACGGCGCACTTTTGCCACTTGACCGGGCCTGGAGAGCCGTTGTGGCCTCGGGATCGCGCCTCGAGACCACGGCCGCCACACGAGCGGCTTGGCTATGCCTAAACAGCTGGTTGCCGACGCGGCTCGTGTCTGCGCTACGCGCGTGCCTCCTCTGTAGAAATCGCGAGGTGGATGGCGGGCTGTGCGAGAGCGAGAAGCGGCGGCTTACGGTGATCGCATGCCATGTAGGTGGGTGTTTCCGCGCTTGCCTGGGCCGCTCTGCACAAGCGCGCCGTCGTTGGCAGTCGTCGATGCCGGTTTATGAAACCCCAATCAGGTCCACCGCCGCCGTCGCCAAAGCGAGGTGGCCGCGACCGCGCTCAGGGACAGCAGCGCGGCTGCCGCACTGCCAGATGAGAACAGTGGAGCGGGCACTGGCGTCCGCCGGCAAAATGCCGTATCCGCCGCGACCAGCGGGTCCGTGGCGCCCGACGTCGCGTGCGCGATGTTGCGGATCACCGGCTCTGCGTCGGCCGCGATGCCGACGGTCGCTGTAATGGTCGGCGCGTTCTGGCCCGGTCCCAGCAGGCCCGCAAAGACGCAGTTCAGCTCCTCGGCCAGCGATGCGCTGCAATCCCACCCCGAACCGCTTGGAGGCAAAGACAGCGTCAGACCGGGCGGCATGGGATCGGTCGCGACGATCGGATCGACGGTCGGTGAGGTGCCGACGTTGCGCACAGTGATCGTGAACATCGCCGAGCCATTCGGCGCACACAGACCCGTGAAGGCTTTGAACAAGGCGAGCTCCGGACCCTCTCCCGGGATGAGCGTCGGAATAACGGTGTGGGTTGGCGTGCTCACGGGAGTCACACCGGACGTACCCGATGGTGTTGGACTGGGCGTGTGAGTCGGGGTGCTGGTCGGCGTGGCCGTGTGAGTCGGCGTGTCGGTGGGCGTGCTCGTCGGCGTCGGGGTGTCAGTAGGCGTGTGAGTCGGGGTGCTGGTCGGCGTGGCCGTGTGAGTCGGGGTGTCAGTGGGCGTGCTCGTCGGCGTCGGGGTGTCGGTAGGCGTGTGAGTCGGGGTGCTGGTCGGCGTGGCCGTGTGAGTCGGGGTGTCGGTGGGCGTGCTCGTCGGCGTGTGAGTGTTCGTATGCGTCGGCGTCACCGTGGGCGTGTCGGTCGGGGTGCTGGTGTTCGTGGGCGTGCGCGTCGGCGTCGGGGTGTCAGTAGGCGTGTGAGTCGGGGTGCTGGTCGGCGTGGCCGTGTGAGTCGGGGTATGAGTTGGTGTGCTCGTGGGCGTGTTCGTGCGCGTCGGGGTATCGGTCGGGGTGTGGGTCGGCGTCGCTGTTGACGTGCTGGTGGGTGTCGAGGTCGGCTGGTAGGCGAACCATGCCACGTTGTCGAAGTCCTCGTTCGGGAGATCGGTCGTGGGGTGCTCGTCGTGCCAATAGAGCTCGGCCTTTTCGAGGGTGCTGGTCTGACTGGTCCAGCCGCGGACGCGGAATGATGCGGGGCGCCCCGTGAGCGCCACGTTGTCTCCGGAGGAGCCGGGCGCATCTGTGCTGGTTTGCAAGCACGTCCAGCGCACGGCCATTTGTACGTTGCCGCTGTTGACCCGCGCGTACACGCGATCCTGGGCATCGCAAATCTTGCCCGTGTATCCGTCCTGCGAGTTGGCCGCTCCCGGACACGCGCTGCAGGTCGAATCTCCGGTGGCGGGGTTGCTGCCGCCGACATCGTTCGCCGTGCCGCTGTTGGAATTGTCCGCGTAGGCCTCAAAGCCACCTTGCAGGAAGGCGTCGACCCAGGCCGACTGGTTGAACTCGCTTTTTCCGAACAGTTAGACGTAATTGTCTCCGCGAGTCGTCTCCATGTCGGGATCCACGTCCACTTCGATGATGAAATGGTGCGAGGTCGACGTATTCACATCCCAATCGGCGGCGAGGTCCCACTCGACGTAGAGGAAGTTGGCATCGGCGCCGGCGCGGAACAGCTGAATATCCGCGTCATCCGCGGGTTGCGGAACCGAAGCCGTGTACTCGAGGCTTTCGTACAGGTCGGCGTTGTAGCTCTGGCAGGGCAGGGCCTGCGCCGTGTCGGTTTGGCTCGAGGAGCCGGAGCAATCGCTAACGGTCCCGACGACCAGGCTCGCATCGACCCAGGAGTTGTTCGGCTGTGCGCTCGCTGGCGATGCGAGAAAACACATGACCGCAGAGATGACCGGCGCGGCGATCGCGGCCCTGATACGCCGGAGCGCCGTTGCCAAGCATGAGCGCGGTGAACGGGTGAGATCGTCCGCGGCATTGGCTGAGTGGGTCGACGCCCCGCCGCTGCGGAACGGTCGGCGCGTTACGAACCGATCCGGCCCGTGCTCCCAACGGCCATTGCGCGTGGTCGGTGCCGGTGTGCGCACCCGTGCGAAACCGTTATTGCAATGATCGGGTCGCTGCTGCGCGGTAGCCCGCGACAGCTCCGATCGTTGGATTGAGGCCCGTGCGCGCGGCGCTACCGCATCGGTCATTCGTGCTCCCTGCCTCCCCGCCCAACCGTGACCGACGCTGACCGATCAACTGCGACTCGAGTGTGGTCGATATCGCCGTCACGCTACGTCAATTCGTCAAGCGTTAAGGCGTAAAGCATGCTTTCGGCTATGTCGCAATCTATGCGACGCGTGGCGTCGCATCGTCGCCACTGCTGCTCTTCGCCAGCCGTGCGCAGACTGATGTGCCTTGCGGCGCAGCGTCGACCGGGCGCCGAGAGCGGCGCTCACGGGTAAGGTCCCAATCGTCGCCCGCAAGCGGGCGCACGCAGCCCGACCACAATTGCCCGCTGCGTGGGCACGCGCGGTCCAGGCTTGGACGGATTGGCCGCGATATCCGCCCGCGTGTGTAGTGCCGGCCGGGGCTGCGGAGCTCCCGGCCGGCAAAAGGACGTTCCCGCTAGGGATTTCGCCTTCGGCGTAGGGCCGCGCCGGCGACGCCCGCCAGCGTCAGGAGCGCACCCAGCGTGCTACCGAACGATAGCGCAGGTGCCGGCACCGCAGTTCTGCGGCAGAGCGCGCTGGCGCTGGCGAAGATCGGGTCAATGGTTCCCGTCATCGCTTGCGCCGTGTTTTTGAACACGGCCGGCGCGTCGGGTGCGGCCGAGACGGAGGCCGTTATTACCGGAGCCGCGGCCCCTGGCGCGAGGATCGTATTGCTCGTGCAGCTCAACTGGTTCGCCGTCGAGGCGCTGCAGTCCCACCCCGAAGCCGTCGCGGGCAGCAGCAAGGTCATCCCGGTGGGCATCGGATCGGTGACGATGATCGGGTCGACGGTGGCCGCGGTGCCGACGTTGCTCACCGCGAGCGTAAACATCGTCGCCGTATTGGTCGCGCAGTAGCCGGTGAATGCCTTGGCCAACGACAGCTCCGGTCCCTCGCCCGGAATCGGGGTCGGGATTTCGGTCGCGGTGGGCGTGTTCTCCGGTGTGCTGGTCGGCGTGCTCGTCGGCGTAGGCGTGGACGTGTTCGTTGGCGTCGCCGTGCTGGTCGCCGTCGGAGTACGAGTCGGCGTGTTGGTGTTGGTGGGCGTCGCAGTCGGCGTGTTCGTCGGAGTGTTGGTCGGCGTCGCTGTGGGCGTGTCGGTTGGGGTGTTCGTGCTCGTATTGGTGGGCGTCGCCGTAGGTGTGGCGGTCGGGGTGTTGGTGTCGGTGTGAGTCGCGGTCGCAGTCGGCGTGTCCGTCGGAGTGTTGGTCGGCGTTTCGGTGGGCGTGTCGGTTGGGGTGTTCGTGCTCGTGTTGGTCGGTGTCGCCGTGGGTGTGGCGGTCGGGGTGTTGGTGTCGGTGTGAGTCGCGGTCGCAGTCGGCGTGTCCGTGTGGGTCGCCGAAGCCGTGGGCGTATCGGTCGGGGTGTTGGTGTTCGTAGGCGTCGCCGTCGGCGTGTTGGTGTGAGTGCTGGTCGGCGAAGCCGTGGGCGTATCGGTCGGGGTGTTGGTGTTCGTCGGCGTCCGCGTCGGCGTGTTGGTGTCGGTGCTGGTGGGCGAAGCCGTGGGCGTATCGGTCGGGGTGTTGGTGTTCGTCGGCGTCCGCGTCGGCGTGTTGGTGTGTGTGCTGGTCGGCGAAGCCGTGGGCGTATCGGTCGGGGTGTTGGTGTCGGTGCTGGTGGGCGAAGCCGTGGGCGTATCGGTCGGGGTGTTGGTGTTCGTAGGCGTCCGCGTCGGCGTGTT
>JBFXHX010000028.1:0-53187 GCA_050176585.1 Binatia bacterium | reverse complement strand
CATCTGATGCCGGCTCTTGCCCGCAGCGCCGCGTTCGCCCTGGTCGCCACGGCAGCCTTGCTCGCCCTTGCCCTGTTGCCAGGCTCGGTCTTCTTCGGAGCGCCCGCTGCCTTCGCACAAGCCGATGAGGATGAGGTGGACACTACGAACCGCGAGCGGCTGGCAAAGGAGTTCTCTGATCCGCTGACGACGCTGCCGCAGATTTTCGTGCAGGACGCTTATACACCGCCTACGGTACGGACGCGCAGACCAACAGGGTGGTCCTTCGCGCCATCATCCCACGCATCCCGAGATTCAGCCTGCTGCCATTCGTCCAACTCATCCGACCCAGTTTCTTCCTCGTCACCGTCCCGACCGGTAAGGGCAGCGCCACGCGCACCGAGTTTGGCGATATGCAATTGTTCGATGCCATAGTTCTCCCGTGGCCCAGGCCAGAGTGGACTGACAATGGCGGTGGGGCCGACGTTCGTCTTTCCGACCGCAACGGACAAGGCTGCGGGTCAAGGAGCATGGCAAGCGGGTCCGCTTTTCGCTGCGCTTTACAAGGGTGTCCCTTGGTTGCTCGTCGGATGCTTGATCCAGAACCCGATTTCCTTCGCCTATACATCTCCCGACCGCCAGTCCGTGAACACGCTCCTCTTCCAGCCCGTCTTGCTGGCGGCTCTCCCCGGTGGTTGGTACGTGAAATCCGCAGACGCCACGTGGGTCCACAACTGGCGACACGACACTCCGACGCTGTTACCGCTGAGCTTCGGTATCGGTCG
Source organism: Binatia bacterium (assembly GCA_050176585.1). Lineage (GTDB taxonomy): Bacteria > Desulfobacterota > Binatia > HRBIN30 > CADEER01 > CAYYWP01. The sequence goes on along the minus strand of JBFXHX010000028.1, from coordinate 52,423 downwards.
CGTATTCGTGCGCGAGGGATCGCCGCCGATCAACTTCTTCGTCAGTGGAGAGTGGATGGCCTACCGTCATTCCGCGCCGGCAGCTCCCCAGACGACAGTGCGATTTGGCATGACGGTCGCCTTTCCAGATTTCCGGCCCTGGAAGTGAGAGAAAGTCGGACAGTCTGATGTCCCGCCGAGCCAGCGTGCGGCGATGTACATCGCCTCTTTGAACGACATCGACGAAATTCACTCCCTCGCGTGGCGTCACGGTTCAAGCGCGCGTTCCTGGCGAGAATCTCATAGACGAACATCACGAGGCCGAGGGTGCCGACCATTGCCGGCGGCGCTGACTTCGGAGCAACGGTTTCGATGGCCAGGCCGGTGGACAGCATCGCCACGGCGCCGAACTATCGAGATCTTCCCGATGGCGTAACCCGCGGCGATGGCGAGAAGTCGGCACAACAAGATAGCGCGAGTAGATGTCGCTCCCAATTCTGGGACAACCCGTCGCTTCAGCGCGGCTCAAGTGGACACCCTAGCAGTAATGGACTATACGCCGACTAGACAACAGGGCGTGGTTGCTCTCGGGGGAGGAGGCCCGTGCTGGTGCGCGTCATTCTGAAAGGGTCCTGCTGGCCGCCGTTGAGTCGATCCTCGGCGGCCTGACGCGGCACCAATGCTTGCATTCATTCGGCGCTACCTCGATCCCGCCGGCCGGTTGGGAGAGATCCTCTTCGGGCTGATCATGGCGCTCGGCTTCACCGGCGCGGTGCGGCTCGGACTCGACGAAGCCGACAACCGGGCACTCTTCATCGGCATCCTCGGCTGCAACCTCGCCTGGGCGATCGTCGACGGGGTCATGTACGTGCTCACCGAGCTCTTCGAGCGCGGACGCAAGGCGCGCCTGGCACGCGACGTGCGCGCCGCGCCGAACGAGGCGGCCGCCCTGCAGCTCATCGGCAACGAGTTCGACGACCGGCTGGAGCGCTGTTGACGCCCGTCGAGCGTGGGCAGATGTATCGGTGGGTATTCACCGCTGTCCGCCTTGCACAGCCTGAACCACCCCGCGTCCACCGCGCAGACCTGCTCGGCGGGGTGGCGGTCGCGCTGGTCATCGTCGTCGCACGCTGCCGGTAGTCGTACCGTACCTTGCGGTGTCGGATCCCAACCTTGCCGTCCGGCTCTCGAATGCAATCGCGCTCACCCTCCTGTTCTTCCTCGGGGCGCGCTGGGGCCAGATAGTCGGCGGCAACTCGCTGCGCATCGCAACGGGGCTGACGCTGCTCGGCGTCGTGCTGGTGCTGATTACGATCGCCCTGGGCGGGTAGCCACAACAAGGGGGCACGGCCGATGCACCACCTCCTCGAGGAGATCCGTCGCAATCCGATCCTATGGCTGCTGCTGTTCGTCCCCGTGGTCTTCGTGGGTCAGAGGATCGCCCCGCACGCGCACACGTTGCTCTTCTTTCTGTCCATGCTCGCCATCGTGCCGCTGGCGGCGCTGCTCAGTCGCGCGACCGAATCGGTAGCCGCCAAAACGGGCGATGCGGTCGGCGGGCTGCTCAACGCCACACTGGGAAATCTCACGGAGTTGATCATCGCGCTCACGGCCTTGCACGCGGGCCAGTACATGTTGGTGAAGGCATCCCTCGCCGGCGCGATCGTCACCAACTCGCTCTTCATGTTGGGGACGTCGTTGCTCCTCGGCGGACTGAGATACCACACGCAGGAATTCAACCCGGCGACCGCGCGGCTGCAGGATGTGCAGTTGTTTGTGGCGACGATCGCGTTGCTGGTTCCTTCGGCCCTGATCAGTGCGGACGCCGCGCAATCGGCAGACTTCACGCAGACGTTGAGCGTGTGCCTGGGCGTGTTGCTCATCGCGACCTATGCTCTGGGGCTGTTGTTCTCGCTGAAGACGCATCCCGACCTCTTCGCCGCGGCGGAAGAAGCGGAACCCGGAGAGGCGACCTGGCCGATTGGCGTCGCCGTGGGAACACTGGCCGCGGTCACGGTGCTGGTCGGATTGACGAGCGAGATCTTCGTCGAGTCGGTACAGGAAGCGGCGGTGACCCTGGGGATGACGCCTGCGTTTGTGGGGTTCATCGTCGTGGCGCTGGCGGGCGGCGCCGCGGAGATGGCGTCGGCCTTTTCGGCGGCGCGGAAGGACCGGCTCGACCTCAGCGTGTCCATTGCGTTGGGGAGCGCGGCCCAGATCGCCTTGTTCGTTGCGCCGGTGCTGGTCCTCGCCAGCTATGTCATCGGCCCGGCGCCGATGAACCTGCAGTTCTGGCCTGGCGCAGTGGTCATGATGCTGATCGCCACCCTCACGGCGTCGGTGGTTTGCAGCACCGGCCGCGCAGCCTGGTTCATCGGGGTGCTGGTGCTGACGGTCTATCTGATCTTCGCCATCACTCTCTATCTGCTGCCGCCCACGGGGCCGTGAGCGGGAGCCCAATGGCGGCGCGAGGAGGCCGGATGCGCCGCTCCGTAAGGAACCGCGACTATGCTCGCCTCAACGCCAAGCACGCCCGAACCGAAGGTTCATGCGGAATTCAGTGCGTCTCATCTTCGGAGCGTGCTCGCCCCCGGCCTGCACTGCCTGCAGCAGCAGGCAGGCTCCGGTCCACTGCCGCAGGGCGCTCTCAGCGAGGGGCTGATCCCCGCCCCGCGACGGTCGAGAAGGTCGACCTGCACGTTATGGCGATTCGCCCGTTAATCCGGGTTGGCTTGGTGTTCGCAGTATGCGTCACATTCGCAACAGACGCCCTTTGCATGCCGGATGCCTCCTCCCACGGACCGGTCACCGTGCTCGCCTACATCGCGGCGCTCGTGGCGATCTGCGTGATCATCCATGCCGCCGGGCTGATCGCCTTGTACAGCTGGCTGACTTCCGTTCCTCCCGCCGGCACCTCGGAATACCTGTCGCTCCTGTGACGGACGGCGCGTGTGGCCTGGGTGACCATGCTGCTGCACATCGCCGAGATCCTGGTGTGGGCGGGCTTCTATTTAATCATGGACTGCCTGCCCGATCTGAGCACCGCCTTCTACTTCTCCGCGGTCACCTACAGTTCGCTGGGCTATGGCGACGTGGTGCTCGATCCGCAGTGGAGGAACGTGTCGGGCATGGAGGCCCTCACGGGCATCCTCATGGCTGGCTTGTCCACGAGCTTCTTCTTCGCCTTCATCAGCCGCAACCTCAACCCCTCACCCTCCCGATGATCCTCCCATGAGCGCTCAAGCTAGGACGCCGTTTCCTTCTTGTTCGGCTGCTCCGCGCAGCTGAACCAACGAGCGTTTCGCCGTGACGAGGCTGTGCGCCAGAGTCCAGCGATGCACGCTGTCCTCCTCCCTCTGTTCGCGAAACGCCTAAACATTCAACCGCTGCAAGGGCATCGAGCGGCTTCGTAATCAGCGAGTCTAAAGGTGAACGTCGAACCCTTAGTGGCGCGGCCGCGGTATGCGCCGCCCGTGACCGAAGATCTGTCTGGCGAATTCTTCGCCCCAGCCGCGCGTGGTTTGCCTCCGAAACTCATCGGGAAACCCACGGAGCTGCCGGGTCGCTTCCTCGCGGATCTCGCGCCCGATCCGTCGCAGAGTACGGTCGTTATTTCGCCTCGTCATCACGCGTCTCCATATCTCTTGGTGCTAGTAGTGGTGTAGGCTAGCAGCCCGTTAAAGAAGGCGCGGATGGGCTCACTAAGAGTGAGTTCGCAGCACCGCGGGGTTCCAGCGCGGTCAGGGCGTGGGCTGATGTTACCGGTGACGAGGGTGTGAAGGTCAAGGCGCGGCTCCATTGACGAATGGCTGGTCGGACGTCAGGTAAGAACGAGATCGAATACGCGTCCCCGACAGCTACTCTCCGTCGAGGCCGAGGTGGAAGAGCGCGTAGCCCGACAGCACGACACGCGGAACCGCCATGCCAATGACCATACCATCGCGTGTGGCGCGCACCGTGTAGATTTCGTCGGTATCGGGGCGGGTCACCGTTCCGAGTACGTCGTCCTTCGCCACCCGCGCGCCGAGCTCGACGCTTGGGAAGAAAACGCCGCCCTGGCCGGTCGGCACGCGAACCCACGAGGTGCGGTCGAACACCGGGCTCGGCGGCGGCGCGGCGCCGGTCCTCGGGACGAGCCCGAGGTACGCCATGACGTTCTGCACGCCCGCGACGCCCTTCTGGATCTCCTCCTGCTGGAAGCGCAGGGGTTCGCCCGCTTCGTAGATGATGGCTGGAATGCCCGCTTCCATGGCCTCACGCCGTAGACTGTGTCGGGGACCGGCACCGCCCAGGATGATCCCGACGCCGAAGTGCTTCGCGAGCTGGAGCGCCATGGCGTTTCCCAGGTCGACCCGGATCTGCGGAAGGTTGGCGCGCTGGTCCGAGCCCGTGTGGAGGTCGACCAGTGCCTGGCAGTGCTCGCGCACAATCTCGAACACGTGATGGGCGACGATCGACGCCACGCTGCCGTTCGCGTTCCCCGGAAAGCCCCGATTCAGATCGCGCCGGTCCGGCATGTAGCGATTACCGGTGCGGAAGCCTTGCGCGTTCACCGCCGGGAGGACGATGAGGGTTCCCCAGAAGTGCGTCGGATCCGCGGAAGCGAACACCCGTCGGGCGATCTCGGGACCGTTCAGCTCATCGCCGTGGATGCCCCCAACGACGCACAGCGTGCGGCCGGGACGCGCTCCGCGGGCGACCCAGACTGGTGTGTCGAGGTAGCCGCCCTCAAAGGTGCGAAACGGAACGAAGGTGAGCTTCTCCTTGGTGCCCGGCGCGACGCTGCGATCGCGGACGGTGACCGATCCCCACGCGGCGGGAGTCTTCCCGTCGTCGGCAAGCAATGGGTGGCGCGTCGCCAAAACGAGCAGCGTGGCGAGCACGGAGACGACGGTACGCATGGGCGCTCGTCTACTCCCCACGCGTGGGAGGAGCAAGAATCGTCACCGGCGGCCGGTCTGTCGGCTGAGGAGCACTGCGCAGTCGACTGCGCGCCAGGCTGGATAACCTGCCTTTGACGCCCGAACGCGAGGTAGCCGCACCTTCGTACAGCGCCGCGGTAGCCTTCCGTTGCCATCGGGTTCGTGACGACCCATCCTTGATGACGGAGAGCGTCTCGGGTCGTCGACCGCCCAACGGCGGCTCCAGGCTCAGCGCCACCGCGCCATCGGCGCGTCGGTCCACGAGCTGTTTTCATTCGGGTTCGCGCCCCGCGACCGGTTGGTGGCGGCAGTGATGCACCGGATTCGGCCCAACGATGCACAATGGTTCAGCGGGAAGCCGCGAGACGCTGAGCTCTTTAACGGCTTGGCGACTCCGCGCCTGCGCATCGCAGGTGGTGATCGAGGAGCGGCGCACGCATTCGGGTATTCGCGCCCGGCTTTTCGCTCTAGTTGTGGTATCGAATAAAAGCTTACAAAATAGCTCAAAGTCTGCGTGTGCTCCGCACCTTTGCGCGAGGAGGATCCCGGCCATGCGTAAATGGATCACCACCTGCACGCTCGTCCTACTTGGAGCGGCCATCGCGATCGCCCAGGACGAAGAAAAGCGGAAGCCGGTGCCCGCGCCGGCGGGCGAGCAAAGCGGCAAGCTCCCCACCCAGGACAGAGGACCAGCCGACCGCATCCGCACCGAGCTCCAATCCGCTGACGTTCCGCTCCGCGGCGAGACGAGCTACCTGCCGGTCACGGACTCCGCCGACTTCCCCAAGATGATGGAGCAGATGCGCGCGGCGAAGCCGCAGGTGCTGGCGAGACAGCAGGAGATCCTCAACAGTCGCTACGATCTCTCCGATAAGCCGGCTCCCGGTGTGACGATGTTCCGCGGCAAACCGGTGCAGGCGGGCGTGCGCGTACGGCTGAAGCCGCGGACGACATGGGACCAGCTCGCCGCCATGACGCCGGACGACATTCGCTCGCGTGACGTCTTCCCCGCCGGGTTCATGCCGTTGCCCCATCCGAATCATCCCGAGGGCGGGATGTTGTTTCCGAAGCACCAGATCGACGAGGTGAACCGGCAGGAGGGACGCGATCTCACCCGGTTCGACCTCGACTACGACCTGCCCACCCACTTCTTGCCCGAGTTCCCCCCGGCGATCTTCCTGACCACGCGCCCCGACCTCGGCGATGTGTCGCAAGGTCAGCTGGTCACCAACAGGAACTTCTTCAGGCTGTTCAACGGCATTCTCACGCCGAAGCAGTTGGAAGGCCTACGTCTCCTCACGTCGCCGTTTCCGCAGCAGCAGTTCAACCTGACCGCGGACCGCCGATCGGCGGAGCCCCACATGGGCGTCGCGTGCCTGGACTGCCACGCGAATGGGCACACGAATGGAGCCACGCACCTGGTCGGCGACATCCGGCCGCAGCACTTCCGACACCGCATCGATACGCCGTCGCTGCGCGGCGTGGCCGTGCAGCGCCTGTTCGGCTCGCAGCGCGCGCTCAAAACGGTCGAGGACTTCACCGAGTTCGAACAGCGCGCCGCCTACTTCGACGGCGATCCGGTGATCGCGACCAAGAAGGGCTTGAACGTCCTCGAGCGCGGCAGTCAGGTCCACGACATGGGCGAGTTCCAGGAGCTGCTCGACTTCCCGCCCGCGCCGAAGCTCAACGTCTTCGGCCGGCTCGATCCGGCGCGCGGCACGGACCAGGAGAAGCGCGGCGAGGCGGTGTTCTTCGGCAAGGGCCAATGCGCCACCTGCCACATCCCGCCGTACTACACGGACAATCTGATGCACAACCTGCAGACGGAGCGCTTCTACACCGCCCGCATGATCAACGGCCGGGTCGCCGCCGCGGATGGCCCCATCAAGACCTTCCCGCTGCGCGGGATCAAGGAGTCACCCCCCTATTTCCACGATGATCGCTTGCTCACGCTCGAGGACACGGTGGAGTTCTTCAACGTGGTGCTGGCGACGAATCTCACGTCCGACGAAAAGACGGACCTCGTCGCGTTCCTGCGCGTGCTCTGATGCCAGAGGCGCCGACAGAGCGGCGCCGTCCAGTGTGTCACCACTCGAGCATGCGCATCCCCCGAGCGTAGCCATTCCCTCACGTGAGTGACGAGACGATGCCGCACCGGGTCGGAGACAGTCACATCCGCGCACGCGGCCGGCACCAGGCGCGGGAGCGCGCGCTTGCATCGAGGTGCCCTCGACCGGTCAGTCGCTGGGCAGCTGGTTTCTCGTTGCGCGGATCAGCTGCACGCGTTCCTGCTGCAGCTCCTTGAGCTGTTCGTTCAGATCTTCGATCGCCGCCACGTCCTGGCGTTGTCGGGCGCCGAAAAGCTCACGTTGCACGTGCACCACTTGATCCTCGACTACGCGCAGCCGCGCCTGCTGCTCATGTGGCCAGACCGATCGCTCTTCGCTCCGCCCCACCCCGGCGCCGAGCGCGGTGATCACCATTGTGGCTGCCAATGTCGCCGATAGCGACTTCATCCCCTGCATCACAGCTCCTGCCACGACGTAATGCGCATCGTGCGCGGCACCAGGTTGGCGTTGCCGCCGACGTTGTCGATCAACCGGAGACACGCGTCGCAATAGTTCACGATGGCGCTGCCGCCGACCTTGATCTTGAGATGACCGGTCCAGAGCGAGCCAAAGACGTTCGCGTTGCCGAGTACGATGGTATCGTCGTCGGCGTCGCCGGTCGAGTTGATGATGGTGTCGCCGCGCACGATGATCCAGCCGATGAAGTCGAGCGTGCCGTTGATGGTGAGAGAGCCGTCGACGATCAGGATGCCGGCCCCCGACGCGTTGCCATTCAGCCGCACATCCGCGTTGGTCATGTGCGTCACCTGCGGCGCCGTCCTGGTGCCAAAGACGTCGTTGCCATTGAAACTCTTCTGCGAGGTGGTGATGACGTTGGCCGGCAAGCCCAGCAGGTGCGAGGTGATCTGATCGAGATCGCCGACGCTCGGACCGCCGGTCGTCAGCACGCTCGGCTTGAGAGGGTTGAGACTGAACGCCAAGCCTTCCACGTTGTCCTTCTGGGTGTTGTTGAGGGAGTTGACGACGTTGTTCGTCACCGCATCGTTGCGCGTCGAGATGCCGGGTTTCACCGGCCCGCCCGGCACGCGCGCGCCGAACATGTCGTGATCGTTGCCGTCGACGTTGAAGGCGTTTCCGGTGAATTGGCTCGTGACGGCATCGGCAGCCAGATAAATGGCGCCGGGCGTGCCGCCGAAGTTGTCCTTGCCGATGTTGACCCGGATCGTGCGCAGCCCCTGCAGTGGCGCATACCCCGTGGCGGTGAGGATGCCGCGGTTGACTGGGTCGCCGGGGTCGGCGGCGATCGCGATCTCATAGCTGAGCGTGGCCATGTTGGGCATCGTCTTGCGCGCGGCCCCATACATGACGCCCCAGCGGTTCACGACATCCTGCTGAAAATCGATGACGCCGACCTCGTTCATCGTGCTCAAGGCATGCAGAACTCCCGCCTCCGCGGCGCCGAACGCGCGGTTGCCGGTGTCGAAATGCGCGGTCGCGCGCAGATCCAGCGTGCTGACCAGCACGCTGCCGGCGCCCAACGTCAAGCCGAGCAGGAGCAAGAGGGTCACCGCGATCAACGCGAAGCCGCGCTGGTCGCGAACTCGCGCGGGCTGATCGACCGTCGCAAATGCTGGAGAGATCATGGACATCCCGTGCTGGCCACGAAGAATCGATTGCGCAGATCGATGTCCGTCGACGCGCTGGCCGTCAACGAGCCGCCCATGTCCGGGTCCGCCGGTCGCTCCCGCAGCGCCACCTCGATCCGCACGCGCCGCACGCTGGCACGCTGCGCGGCGTCGAGCCCGGCGCCGGGCATGAGCTCGGTGCCAGCGCCGTCGAAGTAGCGGAAGCGCGAGCCGGTCAGCTCCTGCCCCGAGAGCAGCAGGTCCGTCTGGCCGGCGGTGCGCTCGAGGATTTGGTCGGTGACTCGCCAGCGATAACGCACGTCCTCATGCGGTTGATCGATTGCCCCACTGCCGTCGAGGTCGCTGCGCAACTGGATCTCGTCCGCTTTCGCCGTGGCGATCGCCTCGAACGCGCCGGCGCAGGTCGGGTTCGCCCCGGCGCGCCGGACCTCACGGGCGAACAGGTCGACGACGCTGCGCGCCGCGCTTTGCACGTCCAGCTGCCGCAACTGGTCCTGCATCGCGAACGAATGGCGGCTGTTGAAGCTGAACACGCCGATCGTCACCACCAAGCCGAGCATCACCCCGATCACTGTCTCGATAAGCGACATGCCTCGCGCATCGCGCAGGCGGAGGTTGGCGCGCCGCTGAGTCATGAGCACGTGGCAGTGCGACAGAGGAATGTAGTCGACTGCAGTGTTCGCGGGATCGGATCTTTCCAGCTGACCGCGACCACCACCTGCGACAACCCCCGCCGGGGCACGTCTGCCGTGATCGTCCAGCTGCGGGTGAAGCGACCGCCGGCTGCGCCGACTTCGTTCAGCGGCTGCGGATCGCTGTAGGTTCCCGGGCGCAACGCCGCTGGGTTCGCGGCGGGGTCGAGGGCGCGCAACTGTTCGATCTTATCCTGGATGAGCGCCGCGGCGGCGGTGGTCGCGCGGCTGCTCGAGTTGGCTTGGATGGTGGCAATCGTCTGCGCGCCCATACCGGCCGCGACGAGAGCGAAGACCGTCACACTGGCGAGCACCTCGAGCAACGACAGGCCGCTTTCGGTTGCGATCCGCATGCCCGTGCTCACCAGCCGCCGAGGTTGGTCGTGACTCGACCCAAGACGTTGCTGTACAGGACCGAGTACCGGCCAGCTGCGTTATCGATCAGCACCACCCAGCTGCCCGCGTCCGCTAATCCCTGGCGATTGAAAGCGATCGTGCCGACCGTGTACGCAGTCGTCGAGGAGGGCAGTGACGTCTTATTGCCCTCCTGGACGTAGTTCACGCCGTCCATGCTGCGTTCGCGGACGTACTCCTTCCCTTCCAGGAAACGGATGCGCACCCACGCGTTCTGCCCGATTGCCTGCCACCGGGCGCGTGAAATCTCGAAGCCGACCTGCCGCGTCGTGTTCTGAAATCGATAGTGATCGTATAGACGGCTTGCGACCGGCGTGCCGATGCTACCGACGATGGCCGCCAGTGTGAGCGCGGTCAGCAGCTCCATCACGGTGAAGCCCGCGGCACTGCGTGGGACTTTTCCTCTGCCCGTCATGTCGCACACACACTTGAGCAAAGGAGGTGCCGCGCCGGTACTGATGCGAGCATCGGCGGACCCGCAGGTGTTCAACTGACGTGCGATTGGCAGTTTCGCGGGAACCGCCGAGATTTCCCGTAGGTGCGGATGGCGAGCGAGGAACAACGCCGCTGTGCGGGCGGGCGCCAGTCTAGAGAACAAAGGAGCGGGGTGCAGCCTTTACAGCTAGCGGGTCGCAGAGCGGCGTGGAGCTGGGCGAGTCACTCATCGGCCGTCACATGGCACGGGGGTTGCTGCTTCGACACCGTCACGATGCAACCCCACACGGACCGCAAGAGGCCCAATCTTCGGAGGTGCAAATGACACAGGATTCGAGGCTCAGCTCTGCTCACAACCCGTGGAAGTGGACCACTTTGGCCATACTCGTGGCCGCGGTAGCGTCGATCGCCGGCATCGTCGGCGCCTATGTCGGCCAGCAGCAGGCGGAACCGAATGCGCCGGCGGACTCTCCGCGGGTCGTGCAAAAGCCGGCGAAAGCGCCGAAGGTCGTGGTACAGCAGAAGGCAGCCGAGCCGGTCGCGGCGGCGAGGCCGGCGGCGGCGGACATCGAGGATTGCAATCGCTACGCGAGCTCGTCAACGCGCGACAAGACGACCGAGACCATCAAGGACGCGATCATCGGCGGCGCGGTTGGCGCCGGTGTAGGCGCCGCCGGTGGCGCGATCGCCGGCGGCGGCAGCGGAGCCGGTAAGGGCGCCGGGATCGGCGCGGTGGTCGGCGCGACCGCCGGCACGCTCTACGGCCTGAACAAGGCGAATCAGCACGACGCGCGCGCGGCACAAGCCTACAGCGATTGCATGCGTCGTCGGGGCTATAGCTAAAACCCTAGCGGACGAGTAGGTGACGGCGCCGGAGCGCTCGCGGCACCGAGCCGCGCAGCGCCCGAGTGTGCATTGGAGGGGGCGGGGGTGCCGTGCGGCCCCCCCGCCCCCTCGCGCCCGTGCGACCCGCGTGCAGAGACCCCGGAAGCGGGTCGGCCCCCACCCCGCAACCCCCCTTACGTCAACACTCGAAAGCTCGGTCGTGCAGTGAGCCGGTTGACCCAGTTCCGAACTTTCGCGCGAGTGTCGTCGATCAAGATGCCGAACGTCGGCGCCAGCGTGATGAACGGCGTAAAGGCCGCGTCGGCGAGGGTATATCGCCCGACGAGGTAGTCGTTGCCATCGAGCTCCTGCTCGACTTGATCAATGCACCGGCGCACCGCGGCGTCCGCCGCCTCGATCGCCTGGCGATCGCGAGCCGTCGGTGTCTTCATCACGTACTCCACGAACAGCGCGGTGATCGCCGGCGCCAATTGCGTGTCGCAGTAATCCTCCAGCATGCGGGCGCGCGCGCGCTCGATCGGATCGGCAGGCAACAGCGGCGGGCGCGGATACCGCTCCTCGAGGTACTCGTTGATGATCGTCGATTCCCAAATATGCCGGCCGTCGATGTCCACGACGGGGACCTTCCCGTGCGGATTTCGGCGCAGGAACTCCGCCGACTTCTGCTCCGCCCTCAGTAAATCGACGTTCACCCACGTCCACTCGAGGCCTTTCTCGGCCAACACGAGCAGGACCTTGCGCGTATTCGGGGACGTTGGATAGCCGTACAAGGTGATCATCTAGATGTGCTCCTTCGCGCGCCGGCGCCGTCGCGACGGCGGCGTGCGGCGTCAGCGTCGCCGCCTCAGGCGCTCGCCACCGCGCGCGCCGGATATCGGGTCAGGGGCATGCGGCGCTCGCTGAGCTCCCAACCCCGGGCGGATTGCCGCGATCTCTCCAACCCCTCGCCGCTCACGTCGATGTCGACGGTGAACTGAAATCGGTCGGCGCGATAATAAATGGTGGCGAAGTCGATGACCCGCCCGCTCTGGTCGGCGCCGACGCCCGAGAACCGCAGTACCGGGGCATGCAGGTCGATCTCGAGGATCTTCGCGACCTCCTCGCTCGCGGTGGTCGCCTCCACTGACAGCTTGATCGTCCCCAGGGCGATCTGCAGCGAATCCCGCAGGATCTTCACCATCGAATACCGGCGCAACTGTGCCGCGCTGATGCGCCGCCCGTACTCCGGCAGCACGTGGTTGATCGCGTACGAGAACGGTAGCCCTTCCTCCTGGCGCAAACGGCGGAATTGGATGAGGCGGTCGGTGTCGGGGAACAGGCTCTGCAAGTCGGCGGGCACCGGTATGAAGCCCTTTTGGAGCACCGTGGTGTTTTCGCTCAAGTGCAACGCCACGATGGTCTCGACGGAGCCAATCAGCTTCAGCTCTCTGCGCGATGGGCACTGGGCGGTGACGAACGTCCCGCGGCCGCGATGTCGCGAGATCAGGCCTTCGGACTCGAGCGATTTCAACGCCTGGCGCACCGTGATCACGCTCACGCCGTGTCGAACGGCGAGCTCGGTCTCGGGTTCGACTTTGCACCCATTGGCGAGCTCACCGCTCAGGATCTGCGTGCGCAGCGTCTGGGCGAGTTGGTACCAAAGCGGTAGTTTCCGGCTGAGCATGCTCATTCCCCGTGTCCAGTGCCGCGGCGCAATTACCGCCGCGCCGCCCTACCCCTCGAGCAATTCCTCCGCAGAGTAGTCTCCCAAATCGAGCGTTACGTCGGAGATCGGATACGACGAGCACATGAGCGCGTATCCCTGCTCCTCCTCGAAATCCATCAGCGCGAAGCTCGTGCCCCCCACCATCTCGACCTCACCAGAGACGACTTTCGTCTTGCAACTGCCGCAGCCGCCCTGCTTGCATCCGTGACGCAGGTGAAACCCGTTCCGAAGAGCCGCAGCCAGGATCGGCTCCTCGGAATCGCACTCGAAGCGATGATCGAAGGGCGCCAGCGTGATCCAGAACACCATGCCGTCCGAGACTAATCGGCCAGGGGATTGCGCAGGACATAGCCGACGCGGCGGATGTCCTCCACCGTCCACATGCGCTCCGTGTTCAACGTCGGCTGCGCGAGCAGCGTCTTTCCGTCCTTGCGCACATATCCGAGGGCGAGGATCACGTCCGCCAGGTCCCAGCCGTCGAAGCGCTCGTAGAGATTGACGTACTCGCGGTACTTCTCGGGCTCGAGCTCGTACATCCACTGGCAGGCCTCCGAGCAGAAGGCGCGCTTCTTCCCGTCCACGTAGACGATCCGCCCGGTCGAGATATCCGGGCGCGGCATCACGCAGGGGAACAGGCAGACCTGACAGAACGGAGGAGGTTTGGCGAACAGCTGCATGGGCAACGCGCCATTGGCGGGGTCCGCCATGCGTTTCGCTTCCTCCCAGAACCAGCCGTAGTAGGAGTACCAGTTCGGGTAGTGCTGCTCGAACCACTGCATGTCGCGCTCGTTCGGCGGATCCATCCGCCAGAACTGCAACGGCCAGGTCGCATAGATGTTCACGGCGGTGGTGTGGCCCACCCACGGCGCAGCCGCCGCGACCTCGTCGAGATTCTTGGGCGGGCGCAGGCCGAACCGCCCGAGCTTGGCGATGTAGCTGCCGACCCAGTCGTCCAACACCCATTCCTTGAACAGCGCGCGATAGGGATCGGAGCGCACTACGGCGCCGTAATCCACGACGTAACCGAGCGCCGCCCCGACGAAGCGGTCGAGGCGCCAGAAATACTTGTCGATCGACTCCTGCAGCATCGGCAAATTCCGATCATCGCCGAGCAGCGTCACCAGGGTGGCATAGCCATTCGCCATGTGCCGCGCTTCGTCGGATTGGATGCTGAGCATCACCGAGACCACCGCTTGATCGCCTTGCAGCGCGGCGACCTTCGGCAAGCCGACGAAGATCGGGTTCGTATACGCGGTCTCGTCGAGCACCATCAGGCTGAGCGCGCCCTCGATCGGGTCATTCGAGCAGAACATCTCCGCCGCGGACCGGGCGCCGGCGCAGATGCCGTTGTCGCCGGCGCGCACCATGCACGAATTGAAACCCTCCGGGTCCCGGTAGTTCTTGGTGAAAAATCGATTGAGATACAGGAACTGTTGATAGTGGCGCACCTCATCGAGCATCTGCGCCAGGTAGCCCTGCCGCAGCTCGGCGTTGTCGACGGCCTCGATCAGCAAGCCCATGAGCTTCCCGGCGGCGTACTCGGCAGCCGGGAATGCGGACATCATCACCTTCATGCACTCGATCCAGCGCTCCTGGGCGGCGTTGGGATTGCCCATACGCGCGGCGCCATCGAGGAAGCCGAATTGGCGGTCGTCCTTCTCCGCTTGCATGCTCATGTATTCGCGCATCAGATGCCGGAAGGGGTCACGGCCCTTCTTGGGAATGAAATACCTGGTGCGATACTTCGGCTCCGGCTTCACATACGAGGGGTCCCAGTCGAGGTGCTTGACCTTCTCGTGCGCTTTCACTGGATCGTATGCCATCGGTTCCTCCTCCGCTGGGCGGCCTACCCGCTATCGCCCGTCCCCATCGGCCCCGCCGCGAGGCGCGGCCGGTTCCAGGTCGAGCATTTCGGTGCATACGGCGATCTTGTTGCCGGTGATCTCGATGCGGCCGACAAAGGTCGACAGCACGACGAGGAACGATGAGACGTCGATTGGGCGGCCGACGCGATCGCTGAGCTCGTCGAGATCGATCTCGAGCCGGCCCGGTGCCTCGACGGTGTAATAAACGCCGTTGTCGCGAATGCGCAGCCCGGGCTGATCGCTGCCTTCGAACATGCTCACAGCGGCCTCGCCCTCTTCGCCGCGCATCAGCACGAAGGCGACCGTCTCACGTGGCGCTCCCACCGCTTCCGACATGAGCGCACCCACTCAACTGCTCAGCGCGGCGCTGCTCAGCCCGAACTGGGCGAGCACTGCCTCCGCACGCGTCGAAACCCGGCCGTATGCGGCGGCGAACTCCAGCGGGCGCACGGGCGCGAGATCGAACAGCGGCGCGAGCTCGCGGCAGGCCCGATCCACCAGCGGCCGCCAGCGCGCAAGCCATTCGAGCAGGATCTCGCGGTTCGCGCTGCCGTTGGTCTGATCGTCGAGCACCAGCTGCAGGAAGCTCTTGGTCCAGCGGACATTGCGATCGAGATCACTCTCGGCCGTTTCCGCCAGCATCGGAGTGGTCGCGTCGCCGTTGTGCGGCGCCACCCCCATGAAGAACTCGGCGCGAATCAGGCTGCCCCACAGGGGCTCGAACAGCAGATTGCTCGCGACGGTGATCTCACCCCAATCGCTGAGCGCCATGATCCGCTCCACGACCTCTCTCGCGCCCTGCAGCAGCGGGTCGTTCAACCAGGTCTCTTTGCCAGCGGTTTCCGAGAAGCCGGCGCGGGCCCCGGCGAGCTCCATGCCGTAGATCGCGAGGTCCTGCGCATAGCGCACCTTGTCCGACGAGTTGTAGGTGAGCGCATTGCCGAGGCTGTCGGAGAGGGCTTCCCGCTGTGCGTATGCGAACGCGCGAAACAGGCCGTATTCCGGATGGGCGCAGGCCTGCAGGTACTTCTCCAAAATACCAACCCACCGCTCGGAGAAGCTCTCGAACACGCCGCGCGAAGCCGCCGTCCGCATCATGGCCTCGAGGTGGCTGACGCGCGCGGCCTGAAATGCCACGTACGGCCGCTGCCACATCGCGCTCGGATCGCGAAAGCGGAACCAATCCTCGCAGCGCAAAGCCGTCGACTCGACGACCCACGGCGGCCGCCCGTCGGGAAAGCGCGTGAGCCATCCCTGCCATTGCCAGTTCTTCGGCTCCGGCTGCACGTAGAGCGTCAGCTCTTCATACTCCGTCGCGCGTTTGCCCTTGGGCGCGATGTAGGTGAACCACTTATCGCCGCCCATGTGTTTTGGTGCGCTCATCTCTTCCCTGCCTCGGAGCCCACACAGGGCCGCGACAAATGCATCGTTGCGCTCGCGCTCGAGATTTCCGTGGAAGCGCGCACGTCGTAACTTATACGTATTATTCCTGTCAATCGTTTTCGGCGACCGGCGGGGTGGCCGCGGCATCGGCGCGCAATTGCCGCTCGTCCGCGCCAATAGCCGCGCCTCCGGGCGGCGCAGATCGAGCGGCTATCTTGTCGCCCCGCGAGGCCGCCGGGTACGACTCGGGCGATGAGATCGGTCGAGCAGCGTCTCGCGGATGAAGTGCGCGCCCAGCCGCGGCAAGTGGTCGCGGCGATGCGCCTGCTCGACGGCGGCGCAACCGTCCCGTTCATCGCGCGATATCGCAAGGAAGCCACCGGCGGACTCGACGATGGGCAACTGCGCACGCTCCAGCACCGCCTCGCGTATCTCCGCGAGCTGGAGACCCGGCGCGCGGCGGTGCTCGACAGCATCCGCGCGCAAGGACTGCTCACGCCGGAGCTCGAGGCGGCCATCCTGGCGGTGGAGACGCGGACGGCACTGGAAGATCTCTACCTCCCGTTTCGCCCGAAGCGCCGCACGAAAGCTCAGGTAGCGCGCGAGGCCGGCCTCGAGCCGCTGGCGCTCGCGATCCTGCGGAACCCGAACCGCGCCCCGCCAGAGCCCGCCGCCGCGTTCGTCGATGCGGCTAAAGGTGTGCTCGGCGTCGACAGCGCGCTCGAGGGCGCTGGCCACATCCTGATCGAGCGCTTCGCCGAAGCGCCGGAGCTCGTGGGCCGGCTGCGCGACCACCTCTGGGAGCGCGGCGAGCTGCGCGCGACGGCAGTACCCGAAAAGCGCGCGCACGGCGCGAAGTTCGCCGACTATTTCGACTACGCCGAACCCATCAAGAGGATCCCGTCGCACCGCGCGCTGGCGCTCTTTCGCGGCGAGCACGACGCGGTGCTCCGCTTGTCGTTGTCGCTCCCCGAAGACGATCGGCGCGCACCGGCCAGCCTGTCCGCGGGCGAAGGCATGGTAGCCGCGCATTTCGGAGTCGCCGAGCGCGGCCGGCCAGCCGACGGCTGGCTCATCGAGATCGTCCGCCGCGCGTGGCGCGTCAAGCTGCATCCACAGCTCGAGCGCGATCTGCACGGGCGGTTGCGCGAGCGCGCCGAAACAGAAGCCATTCAGGTCTTCGGGTGCAACCTGCGCGACCTGCTGCTCGCCGCTCCGGCCGGAGCTCGTACGACGCTCGGCCTCGATCCCGGGCTGCGCACCGGCGTGAAGGTCGCCGCCGTCGACCCTACTGGGAAAGTGCTCGCCACCGACACGATCTATCCGCACGCTCCGCGCAACGACTGGGAAGGGGCACTGGAAACGCTGGCGCAGCTGGCGCGGCGCTTCGGGGTCGCGCTGCTGGCGATCGGCAACGGCACGGCATCGCGCGAAACCGACAAACTGGCGGGCGACCTGATTCGCCGCCATCCGGAGCTCGAGCTGCGCAAGGCCATGGTCAGCGAAGCCGGGGCATCGGTCTATTCGGCGTCGGAGCTCGCGGCCCAAGAGCTGCCCGGCCTCGATGTCTCGCTACGCGGCGCGGTGTCGATCGCGCGCCGGCTGCAGGACCCGCTGGCGGAGCTCGTCAAGATCGATCCGCGCTCGATCGGCGTCGGCCAGTACCAACACGACGTGAGCCAGGGCGATCTGGCGCGCACGCTCACCGACGTGGCGGAGGACTGCGTGAACGCGGTGGGCGTCGAGGTGAACACTGCATCGGTGCCGCTGCTGGCGCGCGTGTCGGGCTTGAACGCGGGTCTGGCGGCCAACATCGTCGCCTACCGCGATGCGAACGGCCCGTTTCGCAACCGGGAGCAGCTCAAGCGCGTGCCACGACTCGGCGTGCGCGCGTTCGAACAAGCAGCGGGCTTCCTCCGCATTCGCGACGGCGACAATCCGCTCGACGCCTCGGCGGTTCATCCGGAGGCCTACCCGGTTGTCGAACGCCTCCTCGCGCGCAGCGGCCGCGCCCTGCAGCAGGTGATCGGCGAGCGCGCGTTCTTGCGCGACGTCGCGCCCGGCGAGTTGGCCGACGAGCGGTTCGGTGAGCCGACCGTGCGCGACATCCTCGCCGAGCTGGAGAAGCCGGGCCGCGATCCGCGACCGGAGTTCCACACCGCGGCATTCCAGGACGGCGTCGAGCGCCTAGAGGATCTGCGGCCCGGCATGATGCTGGAAGGCGTGGTCAGCAATGTCACGAACTTCGGCGCGTTCGTCGACATCGGCGTCCACCAGGACGGGCTGGTGCACATCTCGGCGCTGGCGGACCGGTTCGTCCGCGATCCGCGCGAGATCGTGAAAGCCGGCGATGTCGTACGGGTCAAAGTGCTGAGCGTGGATCACCAGCGCCAGCGCATCGCGCTGACCATGCGCCTTGGCGACGGCGATCGGCGATCGCCTACTCCACCGTCCGCTAAAATTTGAACACGCCCCACACCGCGACGAAGTCGTAGTCGCGCGCCTCGGGAATGCCCGCGAAGAAGTCCGAGATGAAAAAGTGGTCGTAGGCGATCGACAGGCGCAGATGCTTGTTGAACCAGTAGTCCGCCTGTACCCAGATCTCGGTGCCGGTGTAGCGGCCGCTGTCGGGGGTACCCGGGGTGATCGGGAAGCCGCCCCAGTTGTAAATGCCGTCCTTCATGCTCTGCCGCCAGTAAAAGATCGGCGCCAACGTCATAACGACTTGTTCGCTCGGATACCAGTCGAGCTGCGGGTGCAACGCGATGATGTTCTGCTGGCCGATCGGCGCCGGCTCGCTGAACAAGTTGCCGCGCGGGAACAACGTATTGAACGTTGCCAGAGTGCGGCCCCCCTGGTCGACCGGCGCGGAATGGTTGCCGCTGAAGATGTCCGCTTTCAGCGCCAGGTGCGGCTTGCCGAATAGCGGCGTGAACGCGTAGCCGGCCTGGCCCGAGACGAACCATGCGGCGATCGTGGCGGGGCCGAAGGTTCCGGTCTGCCAGGCACCTTCGACGTCGAAGTCGGCGGATCCGGAGCGGCCGAACAACCGCGTGCCGAGGGTGTGTCGCACCTCGGACTCGACGCCGGCGATGTAGACCGCCGAGCGCCTGTAGTCGCCGATGTAATAGAAGTTGGAACCGGTTTGCTCGAACAACCCGGGTCCCGCGAGATACGCACCCCACACCTGGTAATCCGATGTGGAGTCGTTGAAATCGAACTCCTCCGTGTTGACGAACTGCAGCCAGAAATTATCGAGCTCCCAGTTGTCCCAGCGCAGCATGGTGCGCACGCCGTCCCAGCTGAGCCGCACGTTCGGCCCTTCGCGCGCATTGAGCAGCCGCCCGGTGCCGAAGGCGACCTCCTGCCGGCCGCCGCGCACCGCGAGCCAGTCCGCGTCGGAGTACGGTATGGTGATCTCCGCGTATGCCTGGTGCAGATCGATCTCGTCCTCGTCGACCACCCGGCGCGCGCCGTCGCTGCGGCCCTCGTGGAGATTGCTCTTCCCCTGAAAGAGGAACCGCACGTAGGGCCCCATGCGGAGGTCCAGGTGCATCATGATGCGCTGGAGCCAGAAGGCATTCTCGCCGGCCATCTCGGGGATGACGCCGAAGTTCTCGTTGTTCCAGTACTCGAACCGCTCGCGGATTTCGCCGCCGAGCGTGAGATAGAACTTCCGCTCGCGGTCGAGCGGGATCAGCTTTATCGCGCTGAAGATGTCCTTCTCGGCCGTGCCGTTGCCCCACGCCGGATCGTAGTCCGCATCTCGATATACCGAGTACACGGGCGGCGGTCGGTCGACCGGGCCAGCCAACGCCCCGTCGGGTCTCTCGCGGGTCAGCGCATCCGGCACGGGAAACCACGGGTAGGCCTCGAACGGATGCTCGCCGCGCCTCTCCTCAGTGGCCACCGCCAGGTCGGCGAAAGCCAGCAGCGCGGTCAGCGCGGCCATTACGCGGAGCTGGTTGCATCTCGACCACCCCGGTGAGGAGCTGTTTCGACTGCGCCTCGGTTGGACTCGTCCGCGAAGGTAAACGTCTGCATAGGTACCGATGATCACCCGACCGCGCCTTTTTCCTCCGCCAGCTCAACGGCATCCGCAATGACTCGAGGCGCGGCGGCTCGTCCGATCGGCGGTATCAGCAGTGGAGGACGCCGCGTACGGCAGCGCGCACCCGCACAGCGCGCCGGGGACCGGCGGTGCGGGTGCACACTGCGCGTGTGAAGCTCGGACGCGGGTAGCGAAGCCGCGCTATTTGGCTTTCGATTGGCCCGCGGTCTGGTAGCCGAGTTGCTCGGTCAAGGTCACCGTGTCGCTGTAGAACTGCGTCCACTTGATCTTGCCGTTCTCGACCAGGGAGAACATCGCTTCCTTGACGTCGATCGGCTTGCCGGTGATGTCCTGACCCGCGAATGTGCCGTTGCCCTTGCCGGTGGTGCGGAACGACGCGAACACGCGGTTCCCCTCGGAGATCATCCCGGTGATCTCGAAGTGGATGTCGGGGACCGTGGAGAAGATCATCTCGTACAGCTTCCGCATGTCGGCCTTGCTGTTCAGCGGGATCGGCGCGGCGGGATCCATCATCACGGTGTCTTCTGTGAAGTGGGCGAGCATGCGCTCCAGGTCGTGGCTGTTGTGCGCATCGACGAAGGCCTTCATCAACTCTTTCGGATCCATGTATCGCTCCTGGGATAACGGCGTGCCGTCAGGCGCGCTCGACAAAGGGCAGCACCGCCTCGTTGAAGGCGCTCGGCCGCTCCGCGTAGCTCAAATGATTGGTGTGTTCGATCTCGACCAGGCGTGAACCGGGGATCAACCCTGCCAACTCGCGGCCGGCCTCGGGCGGGATGATGCGATCGTGCTCGCCGTTCAACACCAGCGTCGGAACCGCGATGCGCCCGACCCGGTCACGGGCGTCGAAGCTGGCCAGCCCCTTGGAGAGCGTCTGCGTATACGCCCACGGGTCATTGCGCGCGATCATGTCGGCCAGCCAGGCGCGCAGCTCGTCGTCAGCGCTCGGCTCCAGCGCTTGTCCGATCACCAGCGCGGCGTACTCCTGCATGGTCATCGATTGAAGAGCGGCCAGGCGCGCGCTCATGACGTCGGGCGGGATGCTCATGCGGGCCGCGGTATGGCAGAGGACGAGGCTGCGGCAGAGCTCGGGATGGGCCAGCGCCAGCGTCGCGCCGATGAACCCACCCATCGACGTGCCGACATACCGGATGTGCTCGAGCCCGAGCTCCTTCGCAACGCCGGCGATGTCCTCGGCCAGCGAATCGATGCTGTAGCGCGCCGGGTCGCGCGGCTTGTCGGACTCGCCGAAGCCGCACAGGTCGACCGCGAGCATGCGAAAGCGCTCCGAAAACACGGCCACCTGATGGACCCAGGACCCGCCGTGCGCGCCGAGGCCGTGCACGAACACGATGGGCTCTCCCGCGCCCCATTCGCGCACATGGATGTCGGCGCCGGCGACCTTGACCTTGAACGTCTTCATGACCAGCGGCTCCCGCCCGGGCGCCGGCCGCGCAGGCGCTTCCATTCCTCCCTGTCGTGGTCCGGCACGAAGCGGTTCACGTCGAACCCGTCGATCACGGTGGGCTGCTTGAAGATCTCGACCGCCGGGGACACCTCGCAGAGCGAGAACATCAGGTAGAGCAGCCGCCGGCTCTCGGCCGGCAGCGCGTCGCGCTGGCCCGCGCGATCCACCGCGTCCAGATGGCGCAGAATCTCTTCCCCGCGCGCGAGCATCGCGTCGTAGAACGCCTGGAGCTGCTCCATCGAGCTCGCCAGGCGCTTCGCCCGGCGCGCGAGCTCGGTGGGCAACGCCCAGTCGGCGACGAACGGCTCGAGGTCGGCGAACTGTTCAGGCAATAGGCTTGACGACATCGGTCACCTTCTGCTGCTCCGGCGACTCGCTCACTTCGAGCGGCGCAATACCGGTTTCGCCGCTTTCGGCGCGCCGGCCTCGATCATATCGTCGACCACGCGCTCGGCATGGCGGATCATGATCTCCTGATCCTGGATCTGCATGTGCTCTATCGCGCCGGACTCGAGCCCGATCTGCGTGCCCTCGAGCATGCTGCCGTCCTCCAGCCACAGGTCGCGAATGCTGCAACTCGTGAATTCGCGCGCGAACTGTTCCGGGAGCGTCGCGGCGGGCGGGAAGAACCCGCGCGCATTCCAGCGCGACGTCCTGACCGTCTTCGGCCACATGGTGTGCGCGGCAAAACCCTGCAGGCCGACCATGATGATGTGATAATTGGGAAACAGATAGCAGACGTCGAAAAACCAGTCCTTCGCGCGGGTCGGATTGAGGCCGATCGGCCACGTGTTCGGGTCCGACAGCGAGGTCGCCTCGGTGGCGAGGTTCTGGCCGATGGAGCCGGCGAGCCGGGCCGCCGGCGACACGTCGGCGCTCGTGCGCGCGCCGTACCAGGAGCCGATGGCGTGGCGGCGGAAGAGCTTGAAATCGAGCGAGTGGCGCGAGGGATCGCTCTTTTTGATCATCGTGCCCGGCGCCGTGCGCTGGTGCAGGTACTTGAGGTGATAGCCCTCGAGCTGTGAATCGCGGAGCACGCCCCAGCCGCAGTTGAGCTCGGCGGTGAAAGAGAACGCGACCGTCACCTGGTCGAACGGATACCCTTCGTACTGCTCCACGATCTCGCCCAGCCATTCGCGCAGCGACTCGGCGGGGTCGGGATCGAAGTTGATGAAGATGAACCCGGCCCACGTGTCGGTGTGCACGGGGGTCAGATCGAGGCTGTTCTTCTCGAAATCGAAGAACATATCGTCCTCGGTCGCGGCGGCGAGCTTCCCGTCGAAGTTGTAGGCCCACCCGTGATAGCCGCACACGAACGCCGAGCGGCACGAGCCCTGCGCGGCGCGGGTCAGCTTGTTGCCCCGGTGCTTGCACACGTTGTGAAAGCCGCGCACCACGCCGTCCTTGCCGCGCACGATGATGACCGAAGCGCCGAGCAGCTCGATATTCTCGATCAGGAAATCGCCGGGGTTCGGGATCTCATCCGTGCGCTTGCCGGTGCAGAGCCACGACCGCCTGAACACCCGGTCGCGCACGAGCTCGAATCGACGCTGCGAAATGTACGGCTCGACCGATAGCGGTCCGGTGCCGAGCTCCGGATGTTCCAGCGTCCAGCGTTTGCTTTTGGGTTCCTGCATTGTCTGCTCCTATTCGAGAAAGCGATGTGGTCCTCACCGCCGCTCAACGGCGCCTGCTGCGCCGAGCGCCGCGAGCGCTTCGCCCAGCGAGACGACATCGGCGTACTTGGCGTCCATGTCGAACAGGTTCGCCTCGTGCGGCCCGGCGGCGCGATCCGCCACCGCCTCGCGAACCACGATGGTGTTGAAGCCGTGCTGGCACGAATCGATCACCGAGGCCCGGACGCAGCCCGACGTCGTACAGCCGGCGATCAGCAGCGTGTCGACACCCGCCGCGGTAAGCGCCGCCCCGAGCGCGGTGCCGAAGAAGGCGCTGGCGCCGCGTTTCGCCCAGACCGTTTCGGTCGGCCGGCGCTTCAGGCGCGGGTCGAGGTCGGTGGACCACGTGCCCTCTTTCAGCAGCGCGAGGCCCTGCATCTTGCGCAGGAAGGGCCCGCCGTCGCCTTCGGCGCGGCCATAGGCGACTACGGTGTAGTGGATCGGCGCGCCCGCCGCCCGCGCCGCGGCCAGGAGACGGCGCGTCGCCGCGATCTCGGCGTCCATGCGCGCGCCCAACGGCGACCGCGCCGGATCGGTCATGCCGCGCTGGAAGTCCACGACCAGCAACGCCGGCCGCTTGCCGAACCCCATGCGCCCGCCGATCCCCCGCGAGGCGTAGAACCGCTTGGTCTCGGTGCGATCAGCCGGCGGCGCGCTCGCCGCGCGCCGGATGGCTCGGGGGCCGGTCATCTGTCGTACGCTCGCGATGGCTGGACCTCTCAGCTCCGCCGCGCGAGCCGCTGAATGCGCTCGGGGTGAAGCGGCAGCTCGACGACCCGCGCACCGAACGGCGCGAGCGCATCGTTCACGGCATTCCCGATCGCGCCGAACGCGCCAATGACGCCGCCCTCTCCCGCGCCCTTGAAACCGCCGATGGTGAGCGGCGACGGCGTCTCGTGATGCGCGATGTCCATGAATGGCACGTCCACCGCCGAGGGCACGAGGTAGTCCATCAACGAGGTCGTGAGGAGCTGCCCGTTCTCGTCGTACACGAGCTGCTCGAGGAGCGCGCCGCCGAGACCCTGCGCCACGCCCCCGGCCGCCTGACCGTCGAGCACCATGGGGTTGATCATCGTGCCGACGTCCTCCGCGATGACGTAGCGGAGGAACTTGAGCGCTCCGGTGTTCACGTCGACCTCGACGACCGCGATGTGGGTCGCGTTTGGATACGTGACCGGGGGCGGCTCGTAGTAATAGGTCGCCTCGAGTCCGGGCGTCTCCCCGGGCGGCAGCCCGGCGATCTGGCTGTACACGGCCATGCGCGCGATCTCCGGGATCGGCACGAACTTCGAGGGTGCGCCCTTGGCCTGCGCCTTGTCGTCGACGAGCTCGATGTCATCCGGGGCGATCTCGAGCTTGTGCCCCGCGATGCGCTTGATCTTCTCGGCCACCGTCATGGCGGCGCGCATCACCGCGCCGCCGCCCACGACGGCCCCGCGGCTCGCGCCGGCGCCCCAGCCGTATGGCGAATCGTTGGTATCGCCGAGGCGGACCGTAATGCGCTCGAGCGGAATGCCGAGCTGGTCGCTCGCCACCTGCGCGAAGACGGTTTGATGCGCCTGGCCGTGCGAGTGCGTACCGGTCCAGATCGTCACGTGCCCGTTCGGATCGACCTTGATGTTGGCCGACTCGTACATGGCGACGTCCATACCCGCTTCGTTCCAGAATACCGAGCTGATCGCGGTCATCTCGACGTACGAGCCGATGCCGATGCCGCGATAGATCCCGCGCTTGCGCAGCTCCGCCTGCTCGCGCCGGAATGCCTCGTAGCCGGAGACCTCGAGCGCTTTTTCCAGGCACTCGTGGTGCCCGCCGACCTCGTAGGTGAGCCCGCTGATGCTGGCGTACGGGAACTCCTCTTTGCGCAGCATGTTCTTGCGCCGAATGTCGGCGGGATCCATGTCGAGCTCGCGCGCCGCGCGGTCGAGCAGGCCTTCCATCACGAAGCAGGCGGTCGGCGCGCCGACGCCGCGATACGCGGCGATGGGCGGCTTGTTGGTCGCCACCGCGATGCCGCGCGCGCCGTAATTGCGGATGCGGTACGGCCCGGGGAGGATCCACACGATTTGCGCGACCTCGAGGGCCGAGTTGAACGGCGGCGCGTTGTAGGCGCCGGAATCGGACAGGGCGCGGAACCGCAGCGCGCGGATCGTCCCGTCCGCATCGACCGCGAGCTCGGCGTCGAGCAGCTCGTCTTTCGCATGGTGGGACGCGAGGAAGCTCTCCCGCCGGTCCTCGAGCCAGCGCAGCGGTGCGTCGAACTTCCGCGCGAGGGCGACCGTGACGACTTCTTCCGCGTGCAAGTGCGCTTTCAAGCCGAAGCCGCCACCGACATCCGGTGCAATCACCCGGATCTGGTTCTCGGGATGCCCGAGGTGATCAGCGAAGGCCGTGCGCATCATGTGCGGCATCTGCGTGGCCTGCCAGACGGTGAGCTCCTTGCGCGTGCGGTCGTACTTCGCGACCACGCCGCGCGTCTCGAGCGGCAAAGCGAAGTGCCGATTGGTCCGAAAGCGGTCCTTCACAACCACCGCCGCGCCCTGGAACGCCTCGTCGAGGCCGGGCGTCGCAAATTCGACGCTGACCATGACGTTGTCGCCCCACTCCTCGTGCACCAGGTTCGACCGGTCGGTCAGGGCACGCTCGGGATCGACGAGGGCGTCGAGCGGCTCCCAGTCGACGACGATCTTCTCGAGCGCGTCCTCGGCGACGTAGCGGCTCTCCGCGACCACGGCGACGACGGCTTCGCCGACGAAGCGCACCTTGTCGCTCGCCAGCGGCGTCTGGTCGCACGCCTTGTAGCTGGGGTGTTTCGTCGTATCGAGCAGCACCCGGAATGGCTTGATCACGTCGCTCAGGTCGTCCCACGTGAACACGCCCTGGACGCCCGGATGGCTCTTCGCCGCCGACACGTCGATCGACCGAATGCGGGCATGCGCATACGGGCTGCGGAGAAACGCGACTTCGAGCATCCCCGGCAGCGCCAGATCGGCGACGTAGTTGCCCTTGCCGAGCAGATACCCCGGGTCTTCGACACGCCGCACAGACGCGCCGACCATCTTCATCGTGCCCCGCATAGTGCCCTCCTGAGCGGATCCCCCTGATGTCTCTAATCGGCGCGTTTACAGGTAGCAACCGGTCTCGGTCCACGCCTGGATCACGCGGCGCGCAAACCCGCTCGTCCAGTGCCCGCGACGCCACGCATTTGCAGATATCTTGACCGCGGCTCGGATCAGCGACGCGCGGGGTGCGTCGAAGGGCGCGCGCGCCCCCGCGTGCGCACGCACGACCGAGGGCTGCGGGAGCGGCGTGGCGCCGCCGCTACGCCGAAGTGCCGTTCGCCATCGCGGAGCGCTGGCGCGCGTCGCGGATCGCGGCCCAGACGCGGTTCGGTGTCAGCGGCAGCTCGGCGAGCGAAATCTCGAGCTCCGGAAACGCGTCTTCGATGGCGCTGCACAATGCGCCGAGCGGAGCGGTCACGCCCGATTCTCCGACGCCCTTGGTTCCGAGCGGGGTGAAGGGGGACGGCGTCTCCTGGTGCTCCACCTCGAAAGCGGGCAAGTCCGCAGCCGTGGGACAGGTGTAGTCCATGAACGTCGTGGTCAGCAGCTGGCCAGCCTGATCGTAGACGAGGTTCTCGAACACGGCGCCGCCGATGCCCTGCGCGATGCCGCCGTGCAGGTTGGCCTCGGCGAGCAGCGGGTTGATGATCGTTCCGCTGTCGTGGACCGTGCAGTAGCGCAGGATGTGGAAGAGGCCGGTCTCCGGATCCACTTCGACGATGCAGGCGACGGCGGCGTACGGCCAGGACGGATATGAGCTGAAGCGCCCCTGGGTCTCGGGCTGATGGTACACGTTCGGGTGCTGGAAGTAGCGGGTCGCTTCCAGCCCCGGCTCCACCTCACACGCGGCCGCGCCGTGGCAGTCGCGGTAGGCGGTGCTCGCCACGTCTTTGAACAGCACCGCGCGCGCAGGCGCGCCCTTGACGAAAAAGCGGCCGTCGTCGGCGTCGACCTCCTCCGGCCGGACCTCGAGCATGTGCGCCGCGATGCGGGCCATCTTCTCCCGCACCTCCTGAGCGGCGATCTGCGCGGCGGAGCCGCCCATGATGATACTGCGGGAGCTGTAGTTCCCCAGGCCGAAGGGACAGGTGTCCGTGTCGCCCTGGATCACGCGGACCCGGTCCAGAGCAACGCCGAGCGTGTCGGCGGCGATCTGCGCGATGCCGGTCTCGTTGCCGGTGCCCGGTGAGGTGACGCCGGTCAGTACGGTGACCTGTCCCGAAGGGTTCACCCGCACCGTCGCGCCGTCCCACCCCGCGATGAGCGTGGACTGTGGCATCGAGCAGCCCTCCGGCGTGAGCTCGAAGCCGATCCCGATCCCGATGTGGCGCCCCTCGCGGCGGGCCTGTTCGCGCAGCCGGGGAAAGTGCTCGTAGTCGATCATGGCCAGCACGCGGCGCAGCGCCTTGGGATAGTCGCCGCTGTCCAACATCGCGCCGGAAACTTGCGAATACGGGAACTGGTCGGGCGGAATGAAGTTCTTGAGACGCACGGCCGCGCGATCCAAGCCGGTGGCGCGCGCCACCCGGTCCATGACGCGGTCCATCAAAAACGAAGCGGCCTCTTTGCCGTAGCCGCGGTAGGCGTTCCACGGGCACTTGTTCGTCACCACCGAGAAAAGCTGCACGCGGGTGTTGGCGATGCGATAGCTGGTCGGGATGCAGTACGCGCTGACGAACGACATCGGCCAGCCAGGTAAGCCCGATGGCGCGCCCACGTCGGCAATGACTTTCGCGCGCAATCCCGTGATCGTCCCGTCGTTCTTGAACGCCACCTCGTAGGGAATGCGCTCTTCGCGCGCGTGCCCGCCGGCCAGCAGATCCTCGCTGCGCTCGGCCACCCAGCGAACCGGTCGATGGAGCCGCCGCGCCAGGTACGCGACGAGGGGCTCTTCTTGAAACGTCGGAATCTTGAGGCCGAACGCGCCGCCGACGTGCGGTTCGATCACGCGGATGCGGCTCTCGTCGATGCCGAGGGATTCGGCGAGGTAGACGCGCAGCGGGTGCGGGTTCTGGGTGGACGCCCAGAAGGTCAAGAAATCCTGATACGGGTCGTAGCTGGCCAGATACGCCCGCGGCTCGATCGCCGCGCCAGTGTACCGGTGCTGCCGGACTACGCCGGAGAGGATGCCGTCCGCGGCGGCGAAAGCGGCATCCGGATCGCCGCTGCGAAAGTCACGGCTGATGATGACGTTGTCGCTCCAGCTCGGCTCCACGCGCTGTGCCCCGGGCGCGAGGGCCGCCTCCGCATCGCTCACCACCGGCAGCTCCTCGTAGTCGACCTGCACGAGATCGGCGGCGCGGCGCGCGGTCCACCTGTCCTCGGCCACGACCGCGGCGACGCCCTCGCCCACGTACCGAACGCGCTCGAGCGCGAGCGCATAGCAGCGAATGCCTTTGGCGCCCATCGCCGCCGTGTTGAACGGCTCCAACATCGGCCTGGTGTTGGCCTTCAGCTCTTCGGCGGTGATGACGCAGGCGACGCCCGGCAGCGCCTCGGCCGCGCGCGCATCGATGCCGCGCACGAGCGCCGACGCATATGGGCTGCGCACCATGGCGAGGTGCAACATGCCGTCGAGCCGGAAGTCGGCGGTGAAGGTGCCCTTGCCGGCGACGAGGTGGGCATTGGTCATCGAAGTGAAGCGTTGGCCGATGTGCTTCATGGCCGGGGACCGTATCGCCGCGCGTTGCGCGTCGTCAAACGCGAGTCTCCCGTTCGCGATCGCGCCGCGCGATTACCGGTGAGCACGCCCAGACGTGATCCGACGCACCGCGCGTCCTGGGATCGACTTCGCGCGCGTGTGACCGCTCTAACAGCTCAACAGCTCAACCCCCTGACAGCCGCGCTGCACCGTCGCTGCCAGAGGCAGCCGGGATGGTCAGGAGCTCTTCTTTTGCGGGTCCCGCGCCAAGGTTTCCCGCTCCACCCAGCTGCCGGCACCACTGCGCTCGGAGACCTCCGAGAGCACGCCGAGCCCGTCGGCGATGCGGTTCGCGTATGCATAATACGCCACCACCTCGCACACGTGCAGGATATCCGTGTCGCTCAAGCCCGCCGCGCGCAACGGCTCCAGATCGGCCGGAGTCATCCGGCCGGGAGTGCGGGTGAGCTTGTCGGCGTACCGACACATCGCGAGCCGGCGGGCGTCCAACCCGGCGGTCTCGTAATTGGAGAGGATGCGGTCCACGAGCGCATCGTCCTTGAACTGCCGGCGCATACCGCGCCGGTGATAGACGATTCAGTAATGGCAGTCGTTGATGACGCTCACCACCGTCGCGACCATCTCCCGTTCGCCGGCCGTGAAGGTCGGCGTGCCCCTCATCACGGCAAAGTAGACGGCCTCGTGCGCCTTCATGCCCTCGAGGTGCAGCGAGTGCACTTTCCAGATGAGGTCTACCTTCCCCGGCAGCAGGCCGCCGTCCACATACTTGCCGTAGAACTCCGCCAGCTCACCGGTCGCGTCGGCTTCGTCGACAGTCTCGATCCAAGCCATTTGCATCTCCTCCTATCGGGCGCGACTCCGCTCGACTCGCACCCGCAGTGCGTTCGGGAGCGTGCGCCCTGCGGCGCGCGCTCAGTAGAGCCCCAGGTAATTATCGATCTCCCACTGCGAGACGCTGTCGTGATAGCGCTTCCACTCCGCGCGCTTCACGCGAACGTAGTACTGCGCGTACTCCCGGCCGAGCGCCTCCATCACCACCTCGTCCTGTTCGAGTTCGTCGAGCGCCTCGTCCAGCGTGGTCGGGAGGACGTCGATGCCATCGGCCTGCAGCTCTTCGACGGGGACCTCGTAGAGGTTTCGGTCATTGCGTTTGCCGGCGGGCAGCCCTTTCGCAATTCCATCCAGCCCGGCCGCCAACATCACGGCGGGGGCGAGATATGGATTGGCGGCGCCGTCCACGGTGCGATTCTCGATCCGACCCGGAGCGGGAATGCGGATCATCTGCGTGCGGTTGGACCCGCCGTAGGTGATGTACACCGGCGCCCAGGTCGCACCGGAGCGCGGCGCGCCGCGAATCAAGCGCTTGTAGGAGTTCACGATCGGGGCGGTGACTGCCGCGACCGCCTTGGCGTGCTGCTTCAGCCCGCCGATGAAGTCGTAGGCCAGCTTCGACAAGCCATTCTCGTCGCGCTCGTCTGCGAACAGGGGCGTGTCCTTCTCCGCATCCCACAAGCTCAGGTGAAAGTGCGCGCCATTCCCCGTCAGATTGGCGAACGGCTTGGGCATGAAGGTGGCCAGGCAGCCGTGCTGCTCGGCAACCGTGCGCACCATCCAGCGAAAGAACGTGTGCCGATCGGCGCTCGTGAGGCAGTCCGCATAGCGCCAGTTGATCTCGAACTGGCAGTTCGCGTCTTCGTGGTCGTTGGCGTACGGATCCCAGCCCAACCCGTGCATGTACTTCAGCACCGTGGTCATGAAATCCAGGTTGCGGTTCAACGCGCGCAGGTCGTAACAGGGCTTGGACAACGTATCGAGCGGATCGTACGGCGCGTAGGTGCCGTCGCCGTTTCGGCGGATGAGCATGAACTCCGGTTCCACGCCCGTCTTCAGCACATAGCCCGCGGCGTGCGCCTTCTGCACCTGGCGCTGCAAGATCGAGCGCGGGCAGTACGGCCACGGCGCGTTGTTCACCTGAATGTTGCTCGCGACCCAGGCGACGGTCGGTCGCCATGGAAGGATGGTGAGACTCGCGAAGTCGGGCACCGCGCTCATGTCCGGGTCGTGCGGGCCCTGGCCCATTTCGCCCGCGGCGAAGCCGGCGAACCCCGCGCTGCCCTGCGCCATGTCCTCCAGATGGTGTGCGGGCACGACCTTCGCCTTCGGCGCACCGCTCATCTCCACGAAGGAGCAGAGAAAGAACTCGATGCCGCGCTCGTCGACGAGCTTGGCCACGTCCTGTGCTGTGTTCATGGACCGTTCCTTTCTGCTTCGGCGGGCAGCCCATCCGCGTCGCCGTGAGGCGAAGGCGACGGTACTCAGTGAGACACCGCCGCCGCCGCTTTCTCGCCGAGGAGCCGATCTTCGTAGAAGCGCGACAGAGCGAACGGCTTGATCAGGTCCGGCGTCTTTCCGGTAGCGATCAGCTCCGCCATGTTCTTCCCCGAAACGGGTCCGGCCTTGAAGCCATAGGTGCCCCAGCCGACATCGACGAGAAAACCGCCCACACCCGGGATCTCGCCCAGGATGGGACTGTAGTCGGGCGTCATGTCGCACACGCCCGTCCACTGCCGCAACACGCGCACGCCCGCCAACGAGGGAAAGAGCTCCAGCGTGTGGGCCGCCATCATCTCGAGCGTCGGCAGCGTCGAAGCCGTGCTGTAGGAGGCGTACGGATCGATCTCCGCTCCGAGCACCAGCTCGCCCCGATCGGTCTGACTGACGTAGACGTGGAGATTGGCCGACACGATCACTTTGTCGAGGAACGGCTTCAGCGGCTCGGTGACACAAGCCTGCAAGGGATGGGAAACGATCGGCAGGTCGATGCCCACCATGCGCGCGATCGTCGAGCACCAACCGGAGGTCGCGTTCACCACCGTGCCGGTCTTGATGAGACCGCGGGTGGTCTGCACGGCGGTGACCTTGGCGCGTTCGGTGCGGATGCCCTGCACTTCCGTGTGCGGATGGATCTCCACACCCATGCGGTCCGCGCCGCGCGCATAGCCCCACACCACCGCGTCGTGCCGGATGATGCCGCCGGGCGGGTGATAGAGCGCGGCGCGAATCGGATGATGCGCGGTGGGGCGAATGTCGATCGCGGGCACCAAGCCCTTGATCTCGTCGGGGCCGATCAGGCGGCTGTCGACGCCCAGCAGCGCATTGGCCTCGGCCCGCACGCGCAAGCCGTCCACTCCCGTGTCGCTGTGCGCTAGGGTCAGGTGGCCCTGCTGCGAAAACAGGACGTTGTACCCCAGCTCCTGCGAGAGCTGCTCGTACAGGCGGAGGCTCTCGTGATAGAAGGGAATGCCTTCCGGGGTGCGGTAGTTGGCGCGGATGATCGCCGTGTTGCGGCCGCTGTTGCCGCCGCCGACGTAGCCGCGGTCCAGCACCGCCACGTTCGTCAGGCGGTGTTTGGCGAGGTAGTAGGCGATCGCCAACCCGTGCACACCCGCGCCGATGATCACCACGTCGTAGCGGTCCTTCAGCGCATGCCGCCGCCACATCCGCTCCCGACGAAACAGCTGCAGCACGGATCAGCCCTCCGCCAGCCGGCGCTGCGCCATCAGCCCGAGCGGCACCGCGTCGAACTCCGCGCCGGCGTCCAGCAGGGTGTCCCACAGATGCTCCGCGAGCTCGCGCCCGCAGTAGACTTGGTAGGCGAGCACACCGGCCACGTCGGCGCGGACGATGAACGCGTGCGCGCTCGCCACGCCCGCCTGCGCACACGCGAGATCGGCGAAGCGGTCGCGCGACAAGTCGAGCGCGGTCACCTTTCGCAACAGATCGCCGCTGCGCGGCCCGACGACGTGCACGCCGGCCCACGTCGAAGTGAGATCCGTAAGATGCGCGCACGCATGGCCGCCGGCCGCCTGCCGCTCGAACGCGGTCGCTAGGGCGGCGGCGCCATCCGGCTCGGCGAGGAGGACGGCGCGGTCGCTGCCCAACCGGCAGCACAGCGCTTCAACGCCAGCGCTGCCTCCACTGACGCGCTGCGCGACGCCGAGCGCGGGCAACACGCCGAGCGCGCAGAGGCCTTCCAGTGCGGCGGCAAGCCGTTTGCCTTTCACATCGAGCTTGCCGACCGGGCTGATGTCGCCCACGGCGACGCGCTCCCGCGCAGCGCGGAGCTCCGCCTCGGGCGGTCCGTACTGCGCCGGGCATTCCCACCCGCGATCGCGCACCATGGCCGCCGCCATCGCGACATGTCGGTGATGCAAAGCGGACCGCTTGAGGGGCATCGTCATGGGTTCAGTGCGCCGATCAGCTCTTCAGGCGGTTCCCTTCCGGGTCGTAGAATGGCGCATCGACGACATCGGCGACGGCGGTTGCGCCGTTCACGCGGATGTGGAACGCCGCACCGCTCGCCGCGACGTCGGCCGGCACCCACGCCAAGCCGATACATTTCCCCGTGTACGGGCTCACGCGGGCGCTGGCCACGCGCCCGACCAGCTTCCCGTCCAGCGCCACGGCGCCCCCCGCTTCCACGGCCGTGCCGTCGCGCAGCGCGAACCCCACCAGCTTCTGGCGCAGACCGCGCTCGCGTATCGACTCGAGCGCGCGCTTGCCGATGAAGTCCGCCTTGTCGAACTTCACCACCCACGCGATGTCCGCTTCGAGCGGATTCGAGAGCGCATCGGTGTCCTGGCCGACGATGAGGTGCTTCTTCTCGAGGCGCAGGATGCGCTGCGCCTCGACGCCGAACGGCGCGATGTCGAACGGCTTGCCCGCCGCCATCACCGCGTCCCAGACGTGCTCGCCGTATTCCGCCGGCACATGGATCTCCCAGCCCGTTTCGCCGACGAATCCGATGCGTAGCAGCAGCGCCGGCACTCCCGCCACCGCGTCGCGCGCACAGGCCAGATAGGGAAACGCCTGGCCGGACAGATCCCGCGCCGTCAGCGTCGCCAGCACTTCGCGGGCGCGCGGACCGGCCAGATTCATCGCCGCCCACCCGGCGGTCACATTCGTCACGTGGACGCACAACCCGGTGCCGGCCGCCCACCACTTGAGCCACTGCTCGACGAAGTCGATGTTCCCGGTCGTCGTGGTGATGAAGAAGTGATCGTCGGCGAGCCGCGACACCGTGCCATCGTCCAGGATGACGCCGCTGTCGTCGCAGAGGATGCCGTAGCGCACCCGGCCCACGCGGAGCCCCGAGAAGCTGTGCGTGTACACCGTGTCCAGCAGGCGGCCGGCGTCCGCGCCTTTGACGTCGAGCTTTCCCAACGTGCTCACGTCGATCAGCCCGGCGCGCTCGCGCACGGCGGCGTGTTCTTCGGCCGGAGCGCGGTACGCGTATGGCCTCTGCCATCCCCCCAGGTCCATCATCTCGGCGCCGAGCGCCACGTGCTTGTGGTGCATGGGCGTGCGCTTCACCGGATGGTGGGAGCGGCCCGCCAGCACCCCCAGCGCGACCGGCACCACCGGTGGGCGCGCCGTGGTCGTACCGATCTCGTCCATGGTTCGACCCGTCTCCCTCGCGCACACGCGGACGGAGGTCATCGCGCACATCTTGCCCTGGCACGGGCCCATCGAGACGGTGCTGTACCGCTTCAACAGCTCGATCTCGTCGAAGCCCTCCGCGATGCCAGCGCACAGGTCTTTCTCGGTCACGTCTTCGCAGACGCAGACGAACTTCTTGCCGCGTTCCGCCGCGGCGCCCACGACCGGGAAGGGCACGCTAGGCGCGCGGTATTCGCGCTGGGCAACAGCGAGCTGCCGTTCGTACTCGGCGCAGCGCTCCCCCGCCGCGCCGTCGCCGAGCTGCAGGCTGAGCGCCGCCCGCAAGCCCGCGACCTTCCCTTGCAGCAGGATCGTGGGGAGGTGATGTATGCCCGAGACCTCGCCCGCGGCGAACACCGTCGGCGGGAGCTGCTGCGGAACGATCGCGCCCAGCCCCGCGTCGTACCCCAGCCGGCCGCCGCTCTGCGCGAGAAGCGCGGTCGCCGGCGCGAAGCCCGTGGACACGCAGATGAGATCGCACGGCACCGCGCGTCGTTCGCCCGGCACCGCCTGTCCGGTAGCGTCGAGCGGCATGAGCCGGGCGCCCTCGACGCGCTTGCGCCCCCACGCGGCCTCGATGCCGTACCCGGCCAGCACCGAGACCCCACCCGCCGCGAGCTGCTGGAGCTCGCGCTCGGGCACTGCGAGGCGCGCATCCGCGACCGCGGCGATCTCGACGCCGGCGGCCAGGAGATCGCAGGCGACGGCGAGCCCGAAATCGCTGTTGGTGACCACGACTGCGCGCGTCCCCGGCCGCACCCCGTAGAGCTGCAGCAGTCGCTGTGCGCCGCTCCCCAACATCACGCCGGGGAGGTCGTTGTTGTGGAAGAGCGGCGGATACTCGTAGCATCCGGTCGCCACGACGAGGCGCTTCGCGCGCAGGTGGATCAGGCGCTGCCCCTGCACGACGCCGAGCAAACCGCCCTCGTACGAGCCGAAGACGGTCGCCGGGCGGAGCACGTCCACACCGGGCAGCGATTCCACCACCGCCCGCAGCGCGCCGGCGATGACCACTCCCGATGTTCCGGAGTGTTCCCCGGCGTTGGCGTACAAGCGCGCCTGCATCCGCAGATGGCCGCCCAGTGCGGGTTGGTCGTCGACGAGCGCGACCCGCGCGCCGAGCGCCGCAGCTTCACGCGCGGCGGACAAGCCCGCCGGGCCACCGCCCACGACGGCGACGTCGGCGTGGCGGTATTCGTGCTCGTACCGCTCCGATCGGGCCAGCGCGTGATCGACCTCGCCCAAGCCGGCGACGCGCCGCAACACCTGCTCGACGAGCGGCCAGATGAAACGCGGGCGGATGAAGGTCTTGTAGTAGAAGCCGATGGGCAGCAGGCGGTCCATCTTGTCGAGGACCGAGAAGGCGTCGCGCTCCACGGAGGGCCAGGCGTTCTGCGGCCGCACCCGCATGCCGGGCCGCACCGGCTCCACGCACGTGCGCACGTTCGGGGTGCCATCCACGTTCATCAAGCAGTTGGGGCACTTCCCGGAGAAACACAGCGCGCCGCGCGGGCGATGGTACTTGAAGCTGCGGCTGAAGATGCGGACGCCGGCGGCGTACAACGCCGCGCCGATGGTATCGCCGGCGCGCGCCGTCATTTGCTTACCCGCGAAGGAAAACGTCAGGCGCTCGGCCGCATCGTCGGCTGGCGCGCTCTGCGGTGGCAGCCGGGCGTCATTCATGGGCGGCCGCCGCTCATCGGTCCCCCGCTCGTCATTGCGACTCATGTGCGTCGGCCGCGAACGTCTCCAGCACGGCATTCGTCCTGGTGTCGCGCATGGCGAAGAACCACGCGCGGCACCCGAGTTGGTGATACCACCACTCGCGCTGCACGCCGGCTTCGTTCTTGCGCTCGTACAGGTACGCCGCCCATTCGGCCGCGGACGCCGGCTCGGTCGGCCGGGTGTGCACTTCTCCACCGAAGCGGAACTCGTACACGCTCCGCTCTCCACAGCAGGGGCAGCGCAACAGAAACGACATGGGCCTCCGTTCAGACCGGATGATCCGGGACCGTCCAGCTACGGGCGCGACCTGCCCGGCCGCGGACGGCCGCGCGACGGCGGATCTGGGCCATCAAAGAATCGCCCATGGTGCGGTCGAGCCGCATCGGGGAATCGACTGCACCCGGTTCCTCTGCGCACGCGGCACTCACGCGTTTCGGTCGCGCGGTTTACGGATGCGCCGACCGCTTCCATCCCGGACCGCCGCCGAAGACCGCGTTGGTGCCCACCAGCGGGACGCCGGTGATCATCGACGCTTCGAACGTGAGCGCGCGCAGATCCTCCGGCTCCAGATCGTGCACGTCGGCCTTGCCGCACGCGCGCGCGAGGATCTGGATCTCCAGAGTCATGGCGTGAAAGAAGTTCGCGACCCGTTCCGCGGCCTCGTCGATGTCCAGCCGCTTCATCAGCTCGGGGTCTTGCGTCGTCACGCCCACTGGGCAGCGGCCGGTGTGGCAGTGATGGCACGCATAGGGCTCGGTGCCGAGCTTGTGGTAGTCCTCGACGTAGATCGGCTTGTTGCAGTTGAGGGCGATCAGCGCAGCCGTCCCGACGTAAATCGCATCGGCGCCGAGCGCGAGCGCCTTCGCGGCATCCGGGCCGCTGCGGATGCCGCCGGCGATGATCAATTGCACCTCGCCGTACAGGCCGATGTCCTCCAGCGCGGCGCGCGCTTCGCACACGGCCGCCAACGTGGGTATGCCGGTGTGGTCCATCAAGAGCTCGGGCGACGCCCCGGTCCCCCCCTCCATGCCGTCCACCACGACGACGTCCGCGCCGGCCTTCGCCGCGAGCTTCACGTCGTCGTACACGCGGCTGGCCCCCATCTTCACGAAGATCGGCACCTGCCAGTCGGTCGCTTCGCGGAGCTCCTCGATCTTCACGATCATATCGTCGGGCCCGAGCCAGTCCGGATGCCGGCAGGGGCTGCGCTGATCTACGCCCGGCGGGAGGTCGCGGATCGCCGCGATCTCGTCGGAGACCTTCGACTCCAGCAACAGCCCACCGGTCCCCGGCTTCGCCCCCTGCCCCACCGTGAGCTCGATCGCATCCGCCATCTGCATATGGTGCACGTTCATGCCGTAGCGGCTCGGGAGCACCTCGTAGACGAGCGTGCGGGAGTTTTCCCGCTCGGCCATCAGCATTCCACCGTCGCCGGTGGTGGTGGACGTTCCCACCTGCGCCGCACCGCGGGCCAGCGCCACTTTGGCATTGTAGGAGAGCGCGCCATAGCTCATCCCGGTCACCATGATGGGAGTAGCGAGCTCGAGGGGTTTGTTTGCGAAGCGCGTGCCGAGGACTGTCCGGGTGCTGCACTTTTCCCGATAGCCTTCCAGCGGAATGCGAGTGAGCGTGCAGGGGATGAACGTGAGGTCGTCCAAGGACGGCAGCGGCCGATGGCGCAGCGTGCCAAAGCCGCGGATGCGGTACCGTCCGAGGTGGGCCTTGGTCTGGATGTCCTCGATTATCTCCGGGCGCCAGATCTGACTGTGCTGCAGCACCGGATGGTCGCTCACAACGCCTCCCTCCAGGTCGCGTCCTTCTTGTCGAACCGCCAGAGTCGCCGCCCGGAGACCACTTTGCGAAACGCGCGGGGACCGGCGACGCCGTGCTGCTGCAGCAGGGAGGTGAGCAGCTCCTGCTCTTCGGGCGTGGCGTCTTGCACGACCGTATCATTGCCCAGCTCGGCGATCTCTCCGCCGACGAATATGCGGCCCTCGTACATCGAGTCGGCCAATGCCTCGCCGGCATTGCCGCAGATGACGATGGTGCCCTTTTGCATCATGAAACCGGTCATGTACCCGCTGTTGCCCTGGACGATGAGGACGCCGCCCTTCATCGCGATGCCGGCACGGGCACTCACATCGCCGCGGACGACCACTGTGCCCCCGCGAATCCCCGCCGCCGCGCTGTTGCCGGCGTTGTGCTCGACGGTGACGGTGCCGGACATCATGCCTTCGGCCACGCCCCAGCCCGCACTGCCGCGGACCGCCACCGAGGGGCCGTCGATCATGCCGGCGCAGTAGTACCCGACGCCGCCCTCGAAGACGAGGTCCACCGGCTGGAGCACGGCCACGCCGAGATTGTGGCGCGCTTGGGGGCGGCGCACGACGATCTCTTGCTCCCCGTCGGCGACGAGCCTGCGGATCTCGCGATTGATCTCCCGCGTGGACTTTCCGGTACAGTCGATCTGCCCCACCGTGTCCCCCGACTGAGTTGCAGAAGCGCGTAGCCCGCGGCCCCCTCCGCCGATGCGTCAGACTGGCATTACGATGCAGACCGCTCCGCGACGCTCCACGTGCGGAGCTGTTTCACTCCCGGCTCCCAGACGCGGAGGTCGGCGCCGAACGCCATCTGTAAAGCGATCTCCTCGGTCGCGATTGCGACATACGACGGCGTCTCTGTCACGACCAGGGGCTTGA
Organism: Binatia bacterium; assembly: GCA_050176585.1. GTDB lineage: Bacteria > Desulfobacterota > Binatia > HRBIN30 > CADEER01 > CAYYWP01. Next base: position 13,604 of record JBFXHX010000028.1, on the reverse strand, counting down.
ACGCAAAGGCGTCCTTCACGAAGCCGAGGCTATCCGCGCTCGCCGCCAGATAGGAGAACGAGCCGTCGAAGTCGCGCAGCGAAGACTCCAGCGCGCCGGTGAAGCTCGCGCCCCGCGCCATCTGGTCGGCCAGGTATACGCTGATGATCTCCGAGTCGTTCTCGGTGTGAAACCGGTGTCCCCGCTGCTCATAGCGGCGGCGCAGCTTGTGATAGTTCGTGATGTGGCCGTTGTGCACCACGGCGAGATCCGGCCGCCCGTGCGCCCAGAACGGCTGCGAGTGAGAGAGGTCAACGCGGCTCTCCGTGGACATCCGCGTGTGCCCGAGGCCGTGCGTTCCGGTGAACGAGGAGATGGCGTACTCGGCTTCCAGGTTCTCCGGAGAGCCGACTTGCTTCACCACCTCGAGCCGCTTCCCCATGCTCACCACCTCGAGGCCGTCGCCCACCGCCTCGATCGCGCGCTCCAGCGCCGCCAGCTCGCCGGCGTAATCGACCACCAGCCGGAGATACTCCCCGCAGCGCGCAGCGTCGCGCACCGGCGCGAGGGCGCTCACGCGGTCGCACACCTCCGCTGCCTGCTGCTTCACCCCGTCGTGGGCGCCGAGCTTCACGCGCAGGACGAGCGGGCCATCACCCGCATCGCCGTACAGCGCCACCCCCGCGGAATCCGGGCCGCGGCGACCGAGCGCGCTCAGCATGCTGAGCAACACCTGCCCTACGGGCGCTTGCTGGTCGCCGGTCTTGTCGAGAAAGCCGACTATTCCACACATACGCGGTCCTCGGAGCCAGTGCGTGACGGTCGTGGAGCGGTGAGATGTGGCCCCCCGGGGCAGGGTACCAGTCCCCGCAGCGATGCGGGCGCCCGCGCGGTCCAGGGCGGGGTTCGAATTGCAGTGGGTCGAGGGCAAAGCCGGCGTACCGGGTCCGCCAAACGGTCGCGCACGCCGTACCGCCTCACTTCATGTGGTGCAGATAAAAGCGGATGTAATCGTCGCCGGTTTCGATCTGGCCGGAGAACGCGCTCATGTTGAGCTCGATCTCCTGCATCTCGAAGCGCCGGCCGAGCATGTGCTCGACCGTCTCGCGGCGGATGATGCACTCGTCCTCGGTGTGGATGCGGACGTACGAAGCGTGCTCCTCGATGTAGACCTCCTTGCCGGGGTTGTCGTCGCGCACCGCCTCCGCCACCGCTTCCGCGAGCTCGCCGCGCCGCAGCACGGGGCCCACCAAGAGCCGTTCACTCTCACGCGTCCCCACCATCGGTCCCCCCGGATCTCTCTAGCCCTGAAACGCCACGTCGGGCGGCGCGCCGGCGACATCCACCCACACGTCGTCGCCCTCGATCTTCACCGGGAAGCGGCACAGATCGGTGCCCTCGGGATTGACGCTCTTCGCCGTCGCGACGTCGAATTCCCACCGGTGCGCTTTGCAGGTGAGCAACGTGCCCTCGAGCTCACCGTCCAGGAGGGGCTGGCTCTGATGCGGACAGATCGCCTGAATGGCGCTCACGACGCCTCCGGGCAGGTGCACCAGCAGCACCGCGCGGCCTTCGACTTCGAAGGCCGCCATCTCCCCTTCCCAGAGATCGTCCAAGCTGCATACGCGCTGAAAAGCCATCACTTGAACACCATCTCCACGGGATCCCATGGCTGCAAGGCGTCCTTCACTCGCGCGTCGCGCGGGATCAGCTCCAGGCGGTCCTGGTGTCGGATGCGCAACACCTTGCCTGGTTGCTCTGCGACGAAACGGCCGACCACGAACGGCGCGACCGCGGCGCAGAGGTCGTCCATCGTGCTGTTCGGATCGACCATGATCAGACGGGTCTCGTAATCGCCTTCCACGGCGACCCCCACCGGAAAATCCGCTGCCATCCAGCCCCCTTCAGACGGCGCGCCGCTCCGGCTCGCGGTACATCGACTCCCACTGGTACTCGTGCGGGTCCTTACCGCAGCTTTGATCGCTCAAGCCCATGTACTTGAGGAACTCCTCGTTCGTCGGCGGGTCGATCGTGCCGTCCAGGTAGCGATCGAGGATGTTGCGGTAATCCTTGTAGCGATTCGGCTCCTGCAGAAAGATCCAGCGATCGACCTCGGAGCCGAAATGGTACCGGCGCCCCTCGTAGTCGAGATAGTAGTCGCGGACGCGGAACTGGTCGCCGGCGATCCCGGTGATGGCGAGATTGCTCATGTGGCAGATCAGCGGGAAGATCTCGAGCTCGACCTTCGCGAGGTTGCCGTCGAGCACGTTCTTCGTGATCACATCCCAGCAGCGGCCGAAGGTGTCGTTCCACCCCGGGTACTTCTGCTCGAGCCAATCGCGCTCGGCCGGCGACACGGACGCGGGCGGATTCCACCACACCGTCTTCGGCAGCAACCATACGCCGAGGTGCTGGCCGTGATGGAACCAGTTGAGCTCGTCGAGGAAGATGTCCCAGTACCACGGCCGCTCGAGGCCGAGATCGCCGAGCGTGCGGTCGAACTGCTTGACCACCCACTCTTCCATGAACTCCTTGAACGAATGCTCCCGCCGCTCGAGCGGCGTGTAGTAGTCCATGGCGAGGCCGGTGAGCGCGGCAAACGCGCGCCAGTTGCGCCAGAAGGAGATGTCCGCGAGCTTCTGGACGTCCGCTTTACGGCCATTGCGAACCATCAGCCGCATGACTTCCATGCCGATCTGGGCGTGGCGCGCCTCGTCGGACTGGATACTCTGGATGAGGTTCGCGAATACGTGATCCCCCGCCCGCGCCGCGTCCGCAGCCAGGGCGATGAACTGGAGGTTCGTATAGGACACCTCGAACACCGAAGTCATGATCGCCGTCGCCGCGGCGCAGCGCGTGTGCTCGATGTCCTCGAAGGTGTGCCGCACCGCCAGATTGACCCAGTTGTTCGTCTTCATGCCGTACTGGGCCCAGCTGAACTGTTCGGGGTCGCGGCCGCGCTTCACCTGCTCGTGCGCGAACATCAACTGGATCTGCGTATGGCGGATCTCGTCGAGCGAGCCGAACGCCCCCATGTTGCGCATGCCGCAGCCCTTGCCGAACCGGCCCATGCGCGCCTGCGTGGAGGCGGAGGCGAACTCGACGCCGACGATCCCGCCGTAGTGTGACTTGAGGATCGTCATCCACCCGGGCTCGGCCTTGTCGTAATAGTCCGACCGCGAGAGCGCGTCTTTCACGGCGTAGGCCGCCGTGTCTTTCTCCCGCTGCACGCGGACGTACTCGCGGAACGAGACCTTGTACGGCTCGTCGTACTGGTTCCACACGTCCATGCCCAGACCGAACACGTCCGACATGTCGGGCGGAAAGATATCGTCCTCCGCGACGTACGTCGGGGACCAGTTCGTGTCACGAGCGAGGTCGTACCACTGTGATCGATCGAGTAGTGCCATTCCTCGTTACCTCCTACCACCAGATCGTTGGGATGCGGTCCAATACTTCGTTGCCGTTTTCGCCGACGATGAAGTTCTTTTCCAAGCCCGCGCTGCCGACGCCCTCGCGGCTGGCGAACGCCTCGACGCCGATGGCCATGTTGGCGTGAAAGCGGTCGGACTCGCTGCACATGGTGGCGCCGATGTACGGCGTCTCGATGAACAAGCCAATCGAGTGGCCGAAGTGCGGCCACTTTTCCGCCGCTTGATCCTTGGTGCCGCCGAACTCGGCCATGAGTCGATCGCCGAGTGCGGCGACTTCCATGAAGGACTTGCCGGGGCGGATCGCATCGATCAGCCTGTCGACGAGACGCGCGTTGGCCTCCACGAGCTCGCGTTGCGCCGCGCTGGGGCGCCCGCCAGCCACCGCGGTGCGCCCTGGGTCGAGCCAGTAGCCCTCGCGAATCGGACCGTAGAGCCAGCAGCGCACCAAGTCCCCAGGGCGGGGAGCCTCTTGGCTGTGGCCGACAATCGGGTCACGCACCCAATACTGGATCATGTCGCCATGATTGCAAGGCGCCATATGGATCGCCCCGCCTGCTGCGACGACGATCGACACGGCGGCGGCCGCCGCGTCGGCCTCCCGCTCGCACGCGATCAGGCCTTCCATGTAGCGGGTGAGCGCGCGGGTCATGATCTCACCCGCCTCGCGCATGCAGTCCAGCTCGCGCCGGCTCTTGATGCGGCGCACGGCTAGCACCAGCTCGTCCTCGAACTCCCAGTCTATACGCGGCGTCATGGCTTCGAGCTCGCGGGCGTACTTGACCGGCAGGACCTGGCCGCCCACGAAGGCGACCCGTCCCGTGATCCCCCGCTCGTTCAGCGACTGCGCGACGCCTTTGATCGGATCGTGGTGCCAGGCGATGCGATCTGTCGCAACGAGGTCCTTGCGCGGCCACGCCTCATCGGCTTGCAGCTCCGGTACCTGGCCGCGCTGCAGGATGACGGCCGAGAACGAACGCGCGTTGAAGACCGGGGTGTCCCAGCCCTGTCCCGACGCCTGGGAATAGAAGTTGGCGAGGTACAGGACGTCCCCCGAGCGCTCGTATCCGCCGCCCGAGCGGCTCCACACGACGGCGGCATCGTACCCCCGGCGCGCCATCTCGTCGTGGACCCGCTGCCAGCGGTGTTCGTACTCCTCGATCGGAAAGTAGCGTGTGGCGCCCATCTCGTCCCTCTGGCCCGGCCGCTCAGCGCTCGTGCAGATCCGCGGGCAGCTCCGGAATGCGCGCGGCATAGAGCGGCATGCGATCGACGCGCGGCTGGTAGCTGCCATCGTCGATGCACTGCTTCACGTGTCGCGCGACGGCCTCGGTGGTCGCGAACCAGACCCCGCCCTTTTGATGCATGTACTCGACGAGCTTCGCCACGGCATGGCAGCGGGCCAGGCGGCCGGAGTTGAACGGATGCCACACGGTCACCCACAGGCCGCGGTACTCCCACATTGCATCGAATTCGGCCCGCCACACCTCCATCGCCTGGTTCGGGGCCTTGATCGGCATCATGTAGCTCAGGTCGTCGTTCTGGATGTACTGCGGGTAGTCGTCCATCGCCCAGTGGAAGGGCAGCTCGATGATGCGCCCGGAGCGCGAGTCGAGCACGTACGGGACGTCGTCGCCCATGAGGGTCGAGTCGTAGAGGAAGCCCTCCGTAGCGAGCAGGTCGGTGGTCACCTCCGAGTACTTGAACCATGGCGCGCGATAGCCGACGGGCTTGCGCCCGCTCGCCTTGCGGATCGACTCACTGGCGCGCTGCAGCCAGTAGAGCTCCTGCTCGGGTGGTTGTTCGTTCGGGTTCTCGTGCAGGTAGCCGTGATGCGCGAGCTCGTGTCCGCCCTCGAGGATGTGCTCGATCGCGCGCGGGTAGCGCTCGACGCTCCAGCCGGGGGTGAAGAACGTCATCTTCACGCCGTAGCGGCGGCACATCTCGACGATGCGCGGCACGGCGACTTCCGGCCCGTAACGCATCAGCGTCTGCGTCGCCACGCGCCGGTACGACGTGTCAGGGTGCATCAGGTGCAGCAGGCTGTCGGCGTCCAGATCCCACGTGAAGCACACCGCCACGCGAGCTCCATTTGGCCACGGCACGGGATTCGCAATCATGCGCTCACCTACTTTCTCGTCATGTCCCGCCGCGCGCCGCTTCAGCTCGCGAAGCCGAGATCGGCGCGGAACGCGCGCGCCGCCCGCACCGCCTCCGCCCCCGCTTCGCCGCGGTCGGGCAATGCCGCCGTATAGGTCTCCATCGCCTGATTCCCGAGCGGTGCCCACTTAGCGACCCAGCCGTCGAGCACGGCCCCGCTCTCCGGGTGCTGCCGGGCGAATTCGACCAACGCCTTGGTCCACCGGCGCGACCGCTCGCTATCGCGCAACTGGGCATCGGCGAGCAGCCCGAGCAGGGTATCGCCGTGCACGCGCCCAGCCGACGCCAGCTGGCGCAGGAACGCCTCGTCGATCGCCGGCTTGGTGATCACGTTCAGCGCCACGAAGCACTCGCCCCAGTCATAGGCCACGAGCATGCGCTCGATCAGCTCCCGAAATCCCTGCCAGGCGGCGTCCTGCTCCCAATGCTGCCGCTCCTGCTCGGCAAACCCCTTGCCCGCATGCCGGTTGGCGAGCTCGCGCGTCCGATACGCGAGGCGCGCGACCCAGCGCAGCGCGTCGCCCATCTGGAACGCCGCGCAGGCCGTGATCGTGCTCGCCGGCGCCGTCATCACCAAATACGCGGACCCCATCTGCACGCCATGCAGCATATAGCGCGCCGGCGTGTAGAGCCGGGCGAGCGTATCCACCCACGCCGTCGGCAGGCGGGCGTCGTGACCGATCGCATCGTGCTCGTCCAGCAGCCCGTCGACGTAGCTCTCCTGCCCGTCCTGCATGACGTTGTAGGTCCGGTAGATGATCTCGTCGGGATCGCGGAACTCGTCCCAGTTCTCGTGTTTGAGCGGGCTCTCGCGCACGTACTTCCTGAACCACTGGTTGATCGGCAGGCTCGGGCTGAGCTCGGAGTATTCGGCGAACGCGGTCCGCCAGTGGAGATCCGTGGTGACGATCTCGTACTCGCTCGGGCGCCGCCGCCGGGCCGCCAGGTGTGGCCAGGTGCGCAGCCCCCGACCCGGTTTCGTTGCCTCACCCATGTGCAAACGGTCCCTTTCTGCCGCTTCCGCTGCGCTCCCGGCGCGTCGGGTGACCAACCGCCTTCGCCGGCGCAACGCATTCCTGCACGGCCGGCATGGTGGCGCGCGAGCCACACGGCGCGGGGTGCGCACCCCGATGGAATTCAACGCAGCGCCACCCTGGCGGCGCCGCTGTGGTGTTGGAGCAAAACTGCCGTCCAACGAGATGATGAGTGATCATCATCACCCTACCCCTGCACACGGAAGCAGGCATATTGTCAAGGCTCACGCCGTCCCGCCAAGCAGAACGGCCAAGTCGTGGCGCGCCCACTTTCTCCCAGCCGGCGCCGCACCTCAATTGGATATTCGGGCCCGGCCGCGCGTGAACAGCCCGGCGGATCGCGATCAACCGCGCGCGAGCGGAACCTGCGTCTCCGCGGCGCGCCGGGTCCCCGCATCCAGTCGAAGCCCGAAGCCGTCCGCCAGACGAGTGAAGTAGTTGAACGCTCCGACGAGATGGCCGACCTCCAGGCAGTCGCGATCGCTGAAGCCGAGGGCGCGCAGCGGCTGCCAATCCTCTTCGACCATCTTCGTCGGCGTCAGCGTCAGCTTCTCCGCCACCGTACAGAGTGCGCGCTCCCGCTCGGTGAGCTCCGCGAGCTCCCGCCAGCGGCGCTGCTTTACCGCCTCGACAATCTCGGGACCGCCGTGCTCGACACGCAGAAACTCTGCGTGAGATTGCGTTCAATACTGGCAATCCTGCGCGGCAGAGGTGACGGCCGCTACCAGCTCGCGCTCTCCGCGGCTCAGCACACCGGGCTCGAACATCACCTGCTGGAAGAACGCCATCACCGCAGGGCCGATCCGCTCGTGCGCGAAGATGAGCCGGCCCATCGCGGGGAAGAAGCCGAAATCGTACTCGTATTTCGCGCCTGGCGGCATGCTCGCCCGGAGCTCATCGGTAGTGGGAATGTCCACCCACGCTTCTCGATCTGCAGCCATCACGACCTCCGTGAAACACCATGGAACCGCGCTGCTGCGCCCGCGGCAGCGCACGCGTGCGGGTTTACCCGCAAGCTCAACAGCCGCACCAGCGCCGCGCGATGACCTCGTACACCTCCGCCGCCTGCTCGATGTGCGCGACCGGGCAGTACTCGTCGGTCTGATGCGCCATGGTCATGTCGCCGGGCCCGAGTATCACGGTCGGGGGCCGTCCGTACGCCGGGTTCAGCGCCGAGGCATCGGTGAAGTACGGCGCCCCGCGCGGTTTGATCTCCTCGCCGAGGATCGGCGCCATGAGCGCGTAAATGTCCTTGATCCACGGGTGCTCGGGCGAGGTGGCCACGCCGTCGACGCTGACCAGCGTGTCGATGCGCGCGTCTTTGCCGATGTAGCGCTTGAGCGTCGCCATGATGTCCTGGTGGCTCTGCTCGGGCAGCGAGCGGATGTCGATCGTGAACTCGGCGTGATCCGGCACGGAGTTGAAGTTGATGCCGCCCGACATCGTCCCGACGTTCAGCGTGGACTTCCCGAGCAGGGCATGCGGCTTGGCATCGAAGGCGAAATCCTCCAGGCGAGTCACGGCGCGCGCCGCTTTGTAGATCGCGTTCACGCCGACTTCCGGCATCGAGCCGTGGGCCGTGACGCCGTCGGTCTCCACCTTGAGCCACAGCGCGCCCTTGTGCCCGAGGATGGGGTAGTTCGAGGTCGGCTCCGCGATTACGATGGCGCCGGCGGTCCCGAGCGCGCCGACTTTCCCGAGATGGAACGACCCCTGGCAGCCGGTCTCCTCACCGGCGCAGATGGCCAGCACCACATCCGCTTCGCCGCGCGTGCCCCCCGCAGCGAGCTTCAACGCCGCATGCACGAAGGCGGCGATCCCCGCCTTCATGTCGGTCGCGCCGCGCCCGAACAGCTTGCCGTCGATGATCTCCGCGCCGAAGGGGTCGACGGACCACGGCTTGGCTCCGAGCGGGACGACGTCGATGTGGCCGCCGAAACAGATCGCCGGCTTGGCGCCCCGGCCGCGCAGGCGCGCTACCATGCTGGTGCGACCCGCGGCGAACTCGTGCGAGCTGACCTCGAGCCCGGCGCGCTCGATCAGCGCGCGCAGATACTCCGCGCACTCGACCTCCCGCCCTGGCGGGTTCCGGGTGTCCATACGCACGAGGTCCTGGGTGAGTTCTGTGGCTGACGGAATGGACGGCATGGCGCGCTGTTCCCCTCCGGATTGTGGATGGCAGGCGTCTTATCATGGCGGTGTGGCGGAGGGCGACCGCGCCGGCGGATCGCGTTGACTGCGCACCACGGCGATGGAATAGCCATGATTCCGCCGCAGGGAGGACACATCGATGGCTCAAGCAGCTTCCGGGGCGAGCGCCACGTTCGATACCGATATCGTCACCCGCGAGATCATTCGCGGCAAACTGCTGGCAGTTGCCGACGAGATGGGCCTGGTGCTCGCGCAGAGCAGCATGAGCCCGGTCATTTACGAGGTGCTCGATTTCGCCTGCGGCTTCTGCGACGCCGACGGCCAACTGGTCTCGCAAACCAACGGCATCACGGTGTTCACCGGTACCTTCTCCATCCAGGTGGGCGCCATCATGACGAAGTTCGGCGACCGCATGCGCCCCGGCGATATCTACATGTTGAACGACCCCTACGTGGGCGGCACGCATTGCAACGACGTCGGCGTGATCAAGCCGATCTTCCTGGACGGCGAGCGGTTCGCCTTCGCCATCTCGATCTCGCACTGGACGGACATCGGCGGAAAAGCGCCCGGCTCGCTGCCGGCGGACTCCACCGAGATCTTCCAGGAAGGCCTCTGCCTGCCCGGCGTACCCATCTACAAGGAAGGCGTGCGCCAGGACGCCATCGTCGACATCGTCGCCGCCAATGTGCGGATCCCGAAGATGGCGCTCGGCGACCTCAACGCCGCATTGGCCTCGGTGCGGATCGCGGAGAAGCGCTGTCTCGAGCTGTGCGAGAAGTACGGCAAGCGCGCCGTGAGCGAGACCTTCCGCCACATCCTGGAGGCGAGCGAGCGGGTCAGCCGCGCGGCGATCTCCGCGCTGCCGGATGGCGTATACCGCGCGACGGATTGGATCGACGGGGACGGAATCAGTGACGAGCGTTTCCCGACCGCCGTCGAGGTGCGCATCGAGGGCGACGAGATCACGTTCGATTACTCCGGCTGCTGCCCACAGCTCGCGGGCCCGGTGAACTGCTCGCGTGGCGCGCTCGTGTCGGCGGTGAAGACGGTCTACAAGGCGATCGTCGATCCGGCGGCACCGTCCAATGAGGGGTGGTTCCGGCCGTTGAAGGTCGTCGCACCGGACGGCCTGGTATTCACCGCGACCAAACCGGCGCCGGTCGGCTGGTACTACGAGGGAACCGGCCAGGCCTCGGAGCTGGCGTGGAAAGCGCTGGCGCCCATCGTGCCCGCGCGGGTTAGCGCCGGAAGCGCGAACAGCCTCTGCGTGACCGTTCTCGGCGGCGTGGACCGCCGGCGCAGCGAGCCCTGGGTGATGATCGAGCCCAGCATGGTCGGCTGGGGCGCTACCGACGAGCGCGACGGCAACTGCGTGACCAGTGCGATCACCAACGGCGACACGTTCAACTACTCGATCGAGCTCCTCGAGGCGAAGTTCCCCATCCGGGTCATCCAGTACGCGCTCAACGTCGAGGGCGGCGTCGGCGCGGGCCGCCATCGCGGCGGCTACGGCTCGGTACGGGAGTACGAGATTCTCGCCGACGACACGGTGCTCTCGGCGAGCTATGGCCGCTCGATCGAGCGCCCCTGGCCGCTCGACCAGGCGCAAAACGGCTCGTGCAACTTCTTCGATCTCCACGTCGGCGGCGACGTCCGCCGCGCGGCGCGCGCCCCGACCACCATCCTGAACCGCGGCGATCGCATCCGCATGTTCACCGGCGGAGGCGCCGGATACGGGGACCCCTTTACGCGCCCTGCCGAGGATGTGCTCGAGGAGGTGCGCGCGGCTTACATCACCGCCGCGCAGGCGCGTGATCAGTACGGCGTCGCGGTGACCCCGGACGGGCGGTCGGTCGACTACGCCACCACCGCACAGCTGCGCGATCGCCCGAGCGCCTGACCGATGGGACGGCTAGCGACGGACATCGGCGGCACGTTCACCGATCTGGTCTGCTTCGACGAGGATACCGGCACGCTGTTCACCGCGAAGTCGCTCACGACCCCGCACGATCTCACGCGGGGCGTGATCGACACCGTCGAGCTGTCCCGCCTCGCGCCGGAGAGCGTGGAGTTTTTCGTCCACGGCGGCACCACCGTCATCAACGCGATCACCGAGCGCAAGGGCGCGCGCACGGCGCTGATCACCACCGCGGGGTTCCGCGACGTGCTCGAGATCCAGCGCGGCAATCGCCCCGACCTGTACAATTTGCGCTTCGACAAGGAGCGCCCGTTCGTCCCGCGCCTGCTGCGCTTCGAGGTTCGCGAGCGCGTCGACGCGACCGGCCGCGTGCTCGAGCCGCTCAACCTCGCCGAGGTCGATCACATCATCGAGCGCTGCCGGCAAGAAGCGGTCGAAGCGATCGCCATCCAGTTCCTGCACAGCTACGTCGCGCCCGATCACGAAGCCGAATGTGCGGCCTACGTGCGCGCGCACCTCCCGGGCGTCGCGGTCACCGCTTCACACGAGATCACGCGGGAATGGCGCGAGTACGAACGCGCGAACACCGCGGTGCTGAACGCGTACGTGCAGCCGATCGTCGAGCGCTACCTGACCCGCCTGGAAGAGGCCGTCAGCGGGTCGGGCATCCGCTGTCCGCTGCACGCGATGCAGTCGAACGGCGGAACCACGAGCTTCGCGCTCGCTAAGCAGCACCCGATCACGCTGATGGAGTCCGGTCCGGCGGCCGGGTGCAACGGCGCGGCGATCGTCGGCGCGCTCTGCGGCGAGAGCAGCGTGATCTACCTCGATATCGGCGGCACGACCGCGAAGTGCACTACCATCCAGGATGGCAAACCGAAGGTCACCACCGCGTACCGGCTCGAGTACTCGCGCACGCAATACGGGTATCCGCTCCGCGTGCCCGTCGTCGACATCGTCGAGATCGGGGCGGGCGGCGGTTCGATCGCACACTTCGACGCGGCCGGCCTGCTCAAGGTGGGCCCGGTGAGCGCCGGCGCCGATCCCGGCCCCGCGTGCTACGGGCGCGGCGGCACCGAGCCGACCGTCACCGACGCGAAGCTGATCACCGGCGTGCTGAACCCGGAATTCTTCGTCGGCGGCCAGTTCGATCTCGATGTCGAGCGCGCGCGCCGCGCCATGCAACCCATCGCGGACGGGCTCGGCTGCTCCGTGGAGGAAGCCGCCGTCGCCGTGATCCGGGTCGTGGACGCGAACATGATCAACGCGCTCAAGCTGGTATCCATTCAGCGCGGGCACGATCCGCGCGACTTCGCGCTGGTCGTCGGCGGCGGTGGCGGGCCGATGCACGGCGCGCCGCTCGGCCGCGAGCTCGGCGTCAAGGAAGTGATCGTGCCCCTGAACCCCGGGTTGTTCTCCGCCTGGGGCATGGTGGCGACCGAGCCGCGGCGGGATTTCGCCCGCACGCTGCTGCGCCGGGCGCAGGAGACCGACGACGCGTTCATCCGCGAGCTGTTCGGCGGCCTGCGCGCCGAAGCGGAGGAGTACTTCCGGGGCGACACCCAGATGCGCGGAACCGCCCTCCGCTTCAATGCGAGCGTGGACCTCCGGTATCAGGGCCAGGAGCATACCGTCACGGTGCCGATCGCTCTGGAGCACCCCTCGGTCGAATCGCTGTTGGTGGATTTCCACCAGGCGCACGAGCGCACGTACACGTTCCGGCTGGACGACACGCCCGTGGAGCTCGTCACCTACCGGCTATCTGCGACCGCCGACGTCGCGCGCCCCAAGCTCCGGCCACTCTCGATGGATGGCCGCTCGGTAGCCGCGGCGCTGAAGGGACGGCGGCTCGTCGACTTCGGCGAGGACAGCCGGCGCGAGGCGCTGATCTACGCGCGCGACCTGCTACCGCCCGGGGCCGAGCTCGACGGCCCGCTCGTCGTCGAGGAGGCGACCTCCACGACGCTCGTGCACCCCGGTCAGGTGCTCTCGGTCGACGCGTTCGGCTTTCTGCACATCCGCGAAGCGGCGTAGGCGGAGCCGGGCAGCGGCAGCGCAGAACCGGCCGGAGGGCGCAACCGCAGGTCGCGCCCTCCGTTTCCGCGCTCAGGAAAGCCCCGCCAGATCGCGCACGAGGTCCAAGAGCCGCTGGCGCGGATACTCGTTGTAGAGGCGCTCGCGCAGCAGCGGGGACGGCGTCGCGTTCACGTTCTCGAAGATCTCCGTCCGGCCGGCCAGCGAATCGGTGGTGAGATCCCAGACGAAGTTCATCAGCCGGTTCTTGTCGCGCGCGCTGATCTCATGGCCCGGCAAGAGCGCATCGAGATAGGGCCCGATCTCGGGGTTCTCGAAGTCCGCGCGGCGGAAGCGCATCGCCAAGCCCTGACCGCAGAGCTCCTGCAGCGTGTGGATCATGCGCGGGTACTCGCGGATCGAGTACAGGCGCCCGGCGGTGAGCAGGTTCACATCGGGCACCAGCACGCCGCCCTCGGACATCTCGGCCTGGTTCTCTGCGGCGAGCACGAACGCTTTGAGCGCCTGGGCGTATTGAATGAGTTCGGCGACGTAGGCTCTGATGTGCGGCTGCCCCGCGGTGCCGACCGCATTCACCACGAGCTGTGCGGTGCCGACGAAGATCTCCGCCTTCACCCACAGCCGGGTCAGGATATGCCAATGGGCCAGCACCCCGACCGGCCCGTACAGGCGCAGCAGGTCGGGGTCGCCGACGTTGAAGAGGCGCTCGTTCGGTATGAGCACCCGATCGAAGATGATGAACTGATCGGACTCCTCGCAGCGATTCGCGATCGGATGGTCGAACGGATCGGCGCCGGGACGGGTAACCGGTTCCCGGCAGACGAGCTTGATTCCCTCGGTCGCGACCGGGAGCGCGGCCCACACGCACGCTTCGGGCGGGAAATCCGTCCGCAGGAG
>JBFXHX010000027.1:0-53988 GCA_050176585.1 Binatia bacterium | reverse complement strand
CCGAGTCCGGCCGGGTGTCGCGAGCAGTGCTGCGGCGGTTACCGGCCGACCTGCAGAGATTGCTCCGGACCTGGAGAAGTGACGTCCGCCTAGTTCAGCTCCTGCTCGGCGCTCTGAATTCCCAACTTGTCCATCTTATATTTCAGAATTCTGCGTGTGGTGCCGAGCAGCTCGGCGGCACGGGTCTGATTATTCTCGGAGCGTGCGAGCGCATCGATGATCAGCGTGTGTTCGAGCTGGTCCACCGCGGTTGCCAGCGAGAGGTTGGCCGCGCCCAGCGCCGCGCGGGCAGGAGTGTCGGCACGCAACGGGGCTTCGGGCAGGGCCGCGGTCAACCGCGGCGGCAGGTCCGCGCGGGTGAGACAATCGCCCGTGCCGAGCGCGAGCGCGCGTTCCACGACGTTTTCGAGCTCGCGGACGTTCCCCGGCCACTCGTGGCGCAGCAGGCAATCGTAGGCGTCGGGATCGAACTGTCGCTCCTCGACGCCGAGCTCTTTCGCCTTCCGCTGAACGAAGTGGGCGATCAGCAGTGGGAGATCGTCCCGGCGCACGCGCAATGGCGGCAGGTGGATGGCGACGACATTCAGCCGAAAGTAGAGATCGGTGCGGAAGCTCCCATCCTGCATGCTCTTGTCGAGGTCGCGGTTGGTGGCGGCGATGAGGCGGACGTCCACCGTGACCGGTTGCGATCCCCCGACCCGCGTGAAGGTGCCGGTCTCCAGCACGCGCAACAGCTTCGCTTGCGTAGCGGGATTCATCTCGCCGATCTCGTCGAGAAAGATGGTGCCCCGATGGGCGCTTTCGAAGTGCCCGAGCTTGCGCGCATGCGCGTCGGTGAAGGCGCCGCGCTCGTGGCCGAATAACTCGCTCTCGAGCAGGCTCTCCGGAATGGCCGCGCAATTGATCGCGACCAGTGGCGCGCTGGCGCGGGGGCTGTTGTAGTGGATCGCCTTGGCGATGACCTCCTTGCCGGTACCGCTCTCGCCGGTGAGCAACACGGTCGTGCGCAGCGGCGCGACGCGGCTCACCGTTTCCAGCACGGCGCACATGCTGTCCGAACGGCCGATGACGTTGCCGAACCCATAGCGCTGGCCCACCTCCTGCCGGAGCGCGGTCACCTCCTGCAACAGGGCGGCCGACTGGGTGGCGCGCTCGACGAGCAGAATGAGCTCGTCGATGTCGAACGGCTTCGTGACGTAGTCGAAGGCGCCCAGCTTCATGGCCCGCACTGCCGTCTTCACCGTCTTGGTGGCGGTGAGCATGATCACTTGTGGCGCGCGGGCGTCGCCGCGAATGCGCTCCAAGAGATCGAGGCCGTCGAGCCCCGGCATGAGGATGTCCAGCAAAACGACGTCGAAGGTCTGCCGCTCGAGGCAGGTCAACGCCGCCTCGCCAGACTCGGCGAGCGTGACGACGGCGCGGTCTTTGAGAATGAGACGGAGCGATTCCCGAACACTCGGTTCGTCATCGACCACCAGAACGCGTGGCTGTTCCATGGGCACTCAAGGGCGCGGATCGGCGTCTGCAGGCTGGAAGCGGACGCGGATCGTGGACGGGTCCTCGGGCGCGACGGTCAGCTGAGCCCCGTTGCGGGAGAGGACGGCGTTGGCGATGGCGACGCCGAGCGGCGGCGCCTGACTGGTATCGGCGGTTCGGCCGAGCAGGGTAGCCAGATGATTGCCCAGCGGCTCCACCCCGTCCGGCAGCCGGATGGTGATGTTCGCCGGGGGCGCAAAGGCGACATGCAGTGCCGAGGCGGACGGCAGGTCCCGCGCCAGTGCTCGCAAGAGGTTGCCGAGGGCATACGAGATCTGCTGCGGATCGCCCGTGACCGGAGTGGCCGGGAGCGAATCGTTTTCGACGCGGATGCCGCGCTTGGCGAGCGCAAAGCGGCACTCTTCGAGCACCGGGTCGAGCAGCGCGGCCAGCCCGAGCGTTTGTACGGCCGGTGCGTCCAGTCGCGTGAACTCGAGCAGGTTCTCGAGTGTTTGATCAATTCGCGCCACCGCCTCGCCGGTCAGGCGCGCCGCTTGGTCGTGATTGATGCCGTTCGAGTCCGCGCGCGAGAGATGATGCGCGAACGTCTTGAGGGTCACGAGCGGATTTTTGAACTCGTGCGCCAGCTCATTGATGATCAAATCGAGCTGTTGGGTGCCGAGGCCGGTGGCACGCACCTCGGGTTTCGGGATCGGGGCCGCGGCGGGCATCAACCGCGTCCCGTCGAACAGCAGATCCTCGGCCTCGATCACCGGTCGATGAGCGCACGCGACGGTGCGGGCGAGCACCGCCTCGAGCTCGGCGATGTTGCCGAACCAGAGATAATTGCTGAGCCGTGCCAGTGCGCGCTCTCCCAGCACCACGGGGCCGCGCCCGAACGCGGCAGCGAAATCAGCCGCGAGCTGACGCGCGAGCGGCGCGATGTCTTCCCGCCGCGCGCGCAATGGCGGGAGGTGCGCGGCCAGGAGCGTTAGCCGGTAGTACAGCTCCGACGAGAACTCGCCGGCCTCGAGCGCTTCGCCGAGGTCCGTCGCGGCGGCGGTGATCACGCGCAGGCTGCGGCCGTCGGCCGCCGACAGCAAGCCGGCGGATGTCATACCGGCGAGGAGTTGCTGCTGTGCGGCGGGCGCGAGTAGGTCGACCCGGTCGATGAACAACGTTCCCGCGCCCGCTGGTGGTGCGTTGAGCGCGCGATCGAGATCCAACGCGTCCACCGCCACCAATGCGCTGGTACCCCACGCGGCGTGCACGGCGCGTGCAATCGCGCGCTTGCCGACCCCCGGCTCGCCGCTCACATGCAAGGGCAACGCGCTGCGCGTGGCTTCCGCGAGCGTGCGTGCGACGTCGGCCGGCACGAACGGCGGCTCCAGGCGGCTATGCACTCCCGGCGTCGGCGGCATGGATCGCGCCAAGGCTGCCGCGACGCGCTGGCGGAGCTGGCGGGGCGAGAACTGGCGCCCAAGAGCTGGGCGCGCCAGGGTCGCGCCCGCATCATCCAGCCACAGCACTGCAGCGCCGTGCGGAACTGCTCGCACGCCCGCTCGGCCAGCGGCGATGAGCAGACGCGGTGGCGGTTCGTCCGCTTCGCTGGCCAGATAGTCGTCGACCGTCGTCGTCTGCACCTCGTAGTCTGCACCCAAGAGGATGGCGAGAGTCTCGCGCACCGCCGGCGAGTCGTGCACGACCAAAATCCGGTGTAGCGCCACCCGTTTCTCCTCCACCCCCGCGCACCAGCCCCACTGGCGCGACGCCACGCTCAAAATTGCACATATCGAGCTTCGGATATGAAAGTCAACGCGTTTTGGCGCCTGTGCCGGCGTCTATGCAACACCTATATACAACCCTAGCTACCCGTGCGGCACGGCGCCGAAGTGCCGCTTGAAAACGCCGTCATCCGCGTGTTAGCCGGGTCCGCGTGTCATTGCAGAAATGCGGCAATCATGCGGCAAATCTGCTAGGTCCTCGGCTTCGGCGCGGAGTGACGACTGAAAAATGGCGCGGGAGAACCCGGGCGCAGCCAGGTGAAGCGAAGCGAGTCATCGATGGACCGAGCGGGAGAACGGGAACGGGCGGATGACGCGCCGTCACCAGCGGCGGCGGACCCCGCGGACCTTCATCGCCGAGGTGTGCTGGACGATGCCGAGCACGCCATCGGGAACGTTCTTCAACGCCTGCACCACGCCGTGCGAGCCGCCGCGCCGAGCATGGGTCCGCATGGGGAGCGGGCGGAGGCCGGGCTCGAAGAGCTCGAGAGCCTCCTCGGGTTGTTGTTTGACTACCTCTCGCCGGTCGTCGCCGCGCCCCGGCCGACCGAAGCGCTCGCCGTCGGCGAAAGCCTGGCCGGGCAGATGCGCGCGCTCGGCGCCCGCATCGTCGTCGGACCGGTGCCGGCGGGGAAGGTCGCGGCCGACCCGCGCCTGTTGACGCGCAGCTTCCAACTGCTCGGCGAGGCCGTAGCGGTGCAGGGGGATGCCGCTCCTGAATGGCGGCTCGAGGTGCTGGCTGACGCGCCCGGGGGAATGGTCGAGTACGCGTTGCGGACCGATGGCCCGTATCCGCCAGCGCGCGGGCGCCACGCGCTGGCCATCGCGGTCGCGGCGCGCTTGATCCATCTGCAAGGCGGCGCGCTGCGCCAGCGCTCCGCGGATGGCTGTCCATACAGCGTGCTGCTGGCCAGGCAAGGAGACTGACCTGCGATGGCCGAACCGGAACGGCAGCTACTGGTGGTCGATGACGACCCGCTCATCCGCGAAGAGCTGCAGTCGCTTTTTGCCAGTCAGCCGTTCCGGGTGGAGTGCGTGGGCAACGTCGGCGATGCCATCCAACGCCTCGGCCGCGGCGACTTCGCGCTCGCCCTGGTCGACTTCCGCATCGAGGACGGGGACGGCATCGCGCTGACCAAGCACATCCGCGAGCACTGGCCGGACGTCGACGTGATCATGATCACCGGCCACGGCAGCATCAAGAATGCGGTCGAAGCCATGCGCGAAGGGGCGGTGGACTACATCACCAAGCCGTTCGAGCCCGAAGAGCTGCTGCACGCCGTCCGCAAGGCGCTCGAGCGGCGGCGCCTGATCGATGAGATCGAGTACCTCCGCAACCAGCTCTCCGACCGCTATGCGTTCGCCAACATGGTGAGCCGCAACCCGATCATGCTCGAGATCTTCTCCACCCTGGAGCTGCTGGCGCGTAACGACGTCACCGTCCTGATCACCGGCGAGTCGGGCACCGGCAAGGAGCTGGCGGCGCGCGCGATCCACTTTCAGGGCAAGCGGCGCACCGGGCGCTTCGTGGCGATCAACTGCGCGGCCGTGCCCGAGGCGTTGATGGAGAGCGAGCTCTTTGGCTACGAGCGCGGAGCCTTCACCGGCGCGATGGCCGAACGCGTCGGCAAGATCGAGCTCGCCGACGGCGGGACGTTGTTCCTCGACGAGGTCGAGAGCATCCCGCTGCCGATGCAGGCAAAGCTGTTGCGTGTGCTCGAGGAGCGGGCCATCGAGCGGCTGGGCGGGAACCGCCGCGTCGAGGTGGACATGCGCGTCGTGGCGGCGACCAACGTGGACTTGAGCCGTCTGGTGCGCGAAGGGCGTCTGCGCGAGGACTTCTACTACCGGATAAACGTCGTTCCCGTTCATCTGCCGCCATTGCGCGAGCGGCCCGACGACATTCCCCTGCTGGTCGCCGAGTTTTTGCGCAACAACGCGCTGGCGCGCGAGAAGGGCCTGAACCGCTTGAGCGAGCGCGCGGTGAACCAGCTGATGGCGCACGGCTGGCCGGGCAATATCCGCGAGCTGTCGAATGTCATGGAGCGCGCGGTGCTGCGCGCCAAAGGGGATACGGTGCGGGAGGTGGACGTGCCCGCCGGCGGCAGACGCGATGGCCAACGCGCGGCAGCGACCGACTATCAAATGTCGCTGCGCGAGTTTCTCAAGGGCGCCGAGCGCGAGTACCTCGCCCAGCTGCTGACCCTCTATAATGGCGGGATCGCGCGTTCCGCCCGCCATGCCGCCGTCGACCAGGCGACGTTGCACCGCAAGATCAAGGCGCATGCCTTGCGCGCAGACGACTATCGCGGGCATTGAACTGCACGGCGTCAGGCTCTCGAGCTCCGCTCGGCCCGCAGCCGGAAATGCTGGCGCGTGCGCGTATACCCGTTCGGCGGTGCGGGCTTCGCGCGGCCGCTACCGCGGCTCCGGGGTGAGCGCACCGACGCGGTGTTCGGCGCGGTGCCGAGGAAGCGATGGGCGAGGGCCACTCGGATCGCCTAGGGGGCACCGGTCGGCCGCCCGCGAACTGAGGTGACCGCCGAGGCGCAGACGAAACGCGGGAATCGGCGCGCGTTGTAGCCGGCATCCGCATGGTACAGCGCGCGCAGATCGGGCGCCCGTTGCAGCGCTATGCGGCCGGTGCCTCGAGCAGCCCAAGGCGAGCGGGCTCTACGAGTAAAGCGTCGTGGCCCTGCCCGCCGATCACGGCGAGGAGTTCCAGGCACCCGGCGGGTGGTGCCACAGCACCGCGCGGTGAGAAGAACAGCTGCGCGCGCCGCTGATCGTCAAACGCGCGCGCGCACATGCGATCGAGGAGGGGTACCGGGCTCCTGTTCGACAATGGCGACGCGATCGCGATGACAGCCGCCATTGTTGCATGCTGCGCGCGCCCCTCTCTCGGCGCTGCGCTCGGCTGCCGCGCCCGCAAGGTGGCCCGCACGCGCTACGCCACCGACAGGTACGCGCGGCGCCTTTCGCGGGTGTGTGCCCGTGTGATCAGCCGGCGCGACTGCACACGAGCAAATCGCAATTGACCGAGCCGCCGCGCCACGCTACGCCGCCGCGGGGGGGTGACCCGTGGCCGACCGGCACGTGTTCCGGACCGGTTTGATCGAGGATCGTTCACCGGCGACGCTCGGCGGAGTCCGCGCGGCGGCGCTGGCGCCGGCCGGTGGCAGCATGCAGCGGCGGCCACGTGCGAGCGCTTACCGCCGCGTCGGGTGAGCCCGTCCGTGTTGCGAATGCGGGAAGGGCCGCCTGCCGCCCTGGACGACCAGGAAACGGCGCGCCCGCGGGTGGTGGTGGTGATGCCGGCGTATAACGCCGCCCATACCCTGCACATGACGTATGCCGAGCTGCCGCACGCCGCCGTCGATCTGGTCATCCTGGTGGACGACGGCAGCACCGACGAGACGGTTGCCGTCGCGCGGCGGCTCAACGTGAAGGTCTTCCTGCACGATCGCAACTACGGGTACGGCGCCAATCAAAAAACCTGTTACGCGGAAGCGCTGCGCGCGGGCGCCGACATCATCGCGATGGTCCATCCGGACTACCAGTATGATCCGCGGCTCTTGCCGGACGTCATACGCCCGATACAGGAGGGGCGCGCCGACGTCGTGCTCGGCTCGCGGCTGGCGAATGGATCGGCGAAAACCCTGTCGGGCGGCATGCCGTGGTGGAAGTTCGTTGCCAACCGGGCTCTGACGTGGGCCGAAAACCGGGTGTTCGGCCTCGCCCTGTCCGAATATCACACCGGCTATCGGGCGTATCGCCGCGAGGTGCTGGAGACGGTGAACTTCGCGCTCAATGCGGACCGCTTCATTTTCGATCAAGAGATCATGGCCCAAATCGTCGCCGCCGGTTTTCGGGTGGCCGAAGTCCCGGTACCGACGCGCTACTTTGCCGACGCATCATCGGCCAGCTTCCGGGCGAGCGTACGCTATGGCTTCGGCATTCTGGCGCTGCTCGCGCGCTACCAGGCGCACCGGTGCAACTGGATTCGCCAGCGTCAATTCGAGAGTCTGCGGCACCGCTACCGCGTCGTGGACTGATGGCACCGGCCGGGACGCACGCGCCGGATGCGGCTGCGCGCCGCGGCGGTCTTGCGTTGCGCGGCCGTCTAGCTGAATAGCAACCTCCGATGCCTGAGTCGCCCTTCGTCTCCGCGATCGTACCGGTGCGCGCCGTGGCGGCGCCTCTCGTAGTCGCCACGTTGGAGGCGTTGATCGCCCAGGACTATCCGACGGACCGGCTGGAGGTCCTGGTCGTCGGTGCCGAGATCGAGCGCCACGCGGACGTGATGGAGGCCTGGGCTGGGCGCGACCCGCGCGTCCGCTGGCTCGGTACCGCGCAGGGCGCCGCCGCCGCGCTGAACCTGGCCCTCCAGTCGGCGCGGGGAGACATCATTTGCCGTGTCGACGCCGGCACGGCGATCGCGCCGGTGTACATCCGTGTGGGCGTCGAGGCACTCGAGCGGACCGGCGCGGATGGCGTCCACGGCCGCAGTGAGCCGCGCGGCGGCGGATGGTTCGGCGACGCGGTGGCCGCGGCGATGCGCTCACCGCTATCCCGGCGCGCGCGCACTTCCGCAATCGAGGACGGCGGGACCGACGGCCCCGCGCGCAGTATCTGGCGCCGCGCGGTGTTCGAGCGATACGGGATGTTCGACGAAGAGCTGCAGCGCAACGAGGAGGATGAGCTGCGGTGTCGCGTGGGGGAGGGCGGCGGGCGCCTCGCGTTCGATGCGGCGATGCGGTCGTGGTACCAGAACCCGCAAGACGTCGCCTACCTCGTCCGGGAGTGTTACCAGTCGGGGCAGTGGATGGTGCGAGTGCTGCAGAAGCACCGAGGCCAGGTCAGCTGGCGCCACCTTGCCCCACCCGCGTTCGTGGCGGGCCTGATCGCGCTGCAGCTCGTCGGCCCCGTGGCGCCGGCGGCTGGAGTGTTGTCCCGCGCTGTGGCCGGTGGCTACCTGATCGCGCTCCTGATAGCAGCGGTGAAGCCATCCGGCAGAAGGGGGCCGGCGGCCGTGTGCGCTACCGCGCTGGCGTTTGCCTGCATGCACCTGGCGTGGGGCGCGGGATTCTTGAGTGGGTTAATCAAACATGGCGATCGCTGGCGGAAGAGCGCTGCGCCACCGCCGCGGCTTCAGCAACCGGGGGCATCCGGCGACCGGCGCGAACCGTCGGCCGGCGCGGATGTGCCCGAAGCAGGCGGCGAGTGAATCGCAGGCGGCGATGAAACCGGAGGCCGTTTCGAGTCGGACATTCGCCGGCGCGCTGCGCCCAGCGTCTTGGAGGAGGGCGCCGCTCCGTCGGCGCCGTTTGGATCGGGGCCGCATCTCTCTCCAACAGGCGCCGACGGAGCGGCGCTCTCCAGGGTCACCACTCGAGCATGCATCAGAGGCTGTGGCCGCGCCGGGCCGACGGGCGCGAACCGCCGACCGCTTCGGACTGACACCGGTGCGCGCTCCCCGCCGCCGCAGCTTCCGCGGCGACAGCGAGCGGGCGCGGCGATGAGCCCGTTGTATCTAATCACCGGCGGAGCCGGCTTCATCGGCTCTCATCTGGCCGAGGCGCTCGCACGCGACGGCGAGCGCGTGCGCATCTTCGACGACTTCTCCAGCGGCTCGCTGGAGAATCTCCAAGCCGTGCGGGACCGCGTGGAGATCGTCGAGGGCGACCTCCGCGACCTGACCGCGGTCCGCCAGGCGATGCGGGGCGTCACGTACGTGCTGCACCAGGGCGCGCTGCGCTCCGTCGCGCGTTCCGTCGATGATCCACTGAGCAGCGATGCGGTCAACGTCGGTGGAACCCTGCACGTGCTCCAGGCGGCGCGAGAGTGCGGCGTCAGCCGGGTCATCTACGCGTCATCCTCTTCGGTGTACGGGGACGCGCCGGCGCTGCCGAAACGCGAGACGGTCTGCCCGGAGCCGATTTCCCCGTACGCGGTCTCCAAATTGGCGGCGGAACACTACTGCCGGGTCTACAAGGGACTGTACGGGCTGACCACGGTGAGCTTGCGGTACTTCAACGTGTTCGGAGCCCGGCAGAGCCCGGAGTCGAGATACGCGGCGGTCATTCCGCTGTTCCTGCGCGCCGCCTGGCGCGGTGAGCCGCTGGAAATCCACGGTGACGGCGAGCAGTCGCGCGACTTCACGCACGTGGACAACGTGGTGCTCGCCAATCGGCTCGCCTGCGCCGCGCCCGGCGTCGCCGGCGGCGAGGTGTTCAACGTCGCGTGCGGCGAGCGGCATTCGCTGCTCGAGATCGCGGCGTACATCGGCCGGTTTCTCGGCCGCGAGCTTTCCCGCCGGCACGTGGCGCCGCGAGCGGGTGACGTGCGGCACACCGAAGCGTCGATCGAGTCGATCAGCGCCCGGCTCGGCTATCGGCCGCTGGTCAGCTTCGCAGAGGGCATGCGGCGCACGTGTGAATGGTTCGCCGCGCAGGTGCCCGCAGATGCATGAGCACCTCGAGCGCAGCAGCGCGCGCCACGGAATGATGAACCACATGGCAGCAGCGGGCTTTGCCGCTGGCGCCGGGCGCGACGGTGAACGCCCGCCGGCGCGCGGACCGTTCGACCCGCCGCGCATCATCGGCGTGACCGCCGCACACCATCGCGAAGGGGTCACCTCGACCGCGCTCGAGCTCGCCCGCGCCCTCGCGGCGGAGCCCGATGCGCGGGTCGTGCTCATCGAGGCGAACCTGCGCCGGCCGGCGTTGGGGCGCATGCTGGACCGAATCGCCGCGCCCGGGCTCGCCGAGCTGCTGGTCGTCGGTGTGCCGCTGACCGCGCTCCCCGTCGCAATTGACGCGGACCGCTTGTGGCTAATCGGTGCGGGATCGCGCGCGGCGGCGGTCCAGTGCGATGCGATCGGCCGCGCGCTGGCCGAGGCCAGTCGGCAGTTCGACTGCGCGATCGTGGACCTGCCGCCCGTTCGCGCCTACACCGACGCCGTATTGTTGGCGCCCTGGGTCGGCGCGGTGGTGCTCGTCGCAGCGGCGGAGCGCACGCCGTTCGCAGACGTGGAGGACGCCGCGCGCAAGCTTGAAGCGGCCGGCGCGCAGTGCGTCGGCGTCGTGCTCGCGCGGCAGCACCCGTCAGTGCCCAGGCCCGTCGAGGGACGCGCGTGACGTCGAGCGCGCGATGCGCCGTCCGGGGGGCGGGGCGAACGCGAGACCCGAACCCCTGCAAGAAAAGGCGGTCCTTATGAGGATTTTGGGCGTGTCGTGTTTCTATCACGACGCGGCGGCGGCCTTGCTGGTCGACGGACAGTTGGTGGCCGCGGCCGAGGAGGAGCGCTTCTCGCGCCGCAAGCACGACGCCGACTTCCCCCGCCACGCGATTCGGTTCTGCCTCGCGCAAGCGGGGATCGAAGTGCGCGATCTCGACTACGTAGTGTTCTACGAGAAGCCCTTCGTGAAGTTCGAGCGCATTCTGAGCACCGCGCTGCAAGTCGTGCCGCGGTCGTGGAAAGTCTTTGGCGACGCGATGACCACGTGGTTGCTCGACAAGCTCTGGGTGAAGCAGCGCATCCACCAGGAGCTCGGGGTCGGGTTGGATCGCGTGCTGTTCAGCGAGCATCACCTCTCGCACGCGGCGAGCGCGTTTCTCTGCTCGCCGTTCGAACAAGCGGCGATCCTGACGATCGACGGGGTGGGTGAATGGGCATGCGCGAGCGCCGGCCGCGGGCGCGGAGTGGAGCTCTCGCTGTTGCGCGAGATCCGGTTTCCGCATTCAGTGGGCTTGCTCTACAGCGCGTTCACGGCATTTCTCGGCTTCGAGGTGAACGAGGGGGAGTACAAAGTCATGGGCATGGCTCCCTACGGGGAGCCGAAATACGTGGACAAGGTCGAGCGGCTCTACCGGCTCGGGGCGGACGGTAGTCTCTGGCTCGACATGAGCTACTTCTGCTTCCACCACTCCAGCACGCGCGCTTTCAACCAGAAGTTCGTGGACTTGTTCGGCGAGCCGCGCGACCCGGAGTGGCTGTTCTTCACCGAGCGGTCGGGGTTTCCGGCCTACTTCGGCGCGCCGCCATCGGATTTCGCGCGCATCGCAGCGCGCAATCAGTATTATGCCGATGTCGCCGCCAGCATCCAGCACTGCACGGAGGAGATCGTGCTCGCGATGGCGCGCGCGCTGCATCGCGACACCGGGCTGGACACGCTCTGTCTCGCGGGCGGCGTGGCGTTGAACAGTGTCGCGAACGGACGCGTGTTGAAGGAGACGCCTTTCACCGAGCTATTCGTGCAACCGGCGGCGGGGGACGGCGGCGGCGCGCTGGGTGCAGCGCTCTACGCACAACACGTTCTGCTCGGCCAGCCGCGGCAGTTCCGGATGGGGCACGCGTACTGGGGCAAGGGGTATGACGACGCCGAGATCGGCGATTATCTCCGTGGCGCCGGTATCGCCCATACGCGCTGCCGCCATGAGGACGAGCTGGTGGACCACACCGTCGACCACCTGCGCCGCGGCCGCGTGGTGGGTTGGTTCCAGAACCGCTTCGAATGGGGTCCGCGCGCTCTCGGCGCTCGGAGCATTCTGGCCGACCCGGGGCGCGCGGACATGAAGGACGTGGTGAACACGAAGATCAAGTTTCGCGAGCCGTTTCGGCCGTTCGCCCCATCGGTCGTCGTGGATGCTGCCGACCGGTACTTCGACCTGGACGACCCGGCTCGGCACTACCCGGCGCGCTTCATGCTGTATGTAGTCGACGTGAAGGACGGGCAGGGCACGCGGCTGCCCGCGATCACCCACGTGGACAACACGGCGCGCCTGCAGACGGTGCATGCGCAGGAGAGCCCACTCTACTACCAGTTGATCGAGCGCTTCGGCCAAGCGAGCGGTATGCCCGTCGTGCTGAACACCTCGTTCAATTTGAAGGGGGAGCCGATCGTGACGACCCCCGCCCAGGCGTACAGCACGTTCATGCGCAGCGACATGGACGTGCTCGTGCTCGGCAACTCGATCATCACGAAAACATAGAGGCGCACAGCATGCGTTTTACCACCGATCTGAGGAACCGGTTCGACATCGCCGCCGAGCTGCTGCAGTTTCTCTGGCGGCAGAAGATGTGGTGGCTGATCCCGATGGTGCTGGTGCTGCTGGTATTCGGTGCGCTGCTGGTCACCGCCCAGAGCTCGGCCCTCGGACCGTTCATCTACACCCTGTTTTGATCGGGCGCGGTGGCCCGCCGGCGCAACGTGGGAACCGGATCGGCCACGGAAGCGCCGAGCGGCGAATCTGATGCGCAGGGCGCGCGCGCCGACTGGACCTCCGCTGATCTTTGGCCGGGGCTGTGTTTTGCTTCTCCATGGCCGCTGTGAGAGGAGTCCCGCGATGCCCACTGCTCCCGCGAACGCCCTCGAGATCGACTACGACACCTTCGGCGACCCGGCCGGTCGGCCGTTGCTGTTGATCATGGGGCTCGGCGCGCAGAAGCTGCTCTGGGAGGAGGAGTTCTGCGCGGCGCTGGCCGACAGCGGGCATTACGTGATCCGCTACGACAACCGGGACGTCGGGCTGTCGACCAAGATGGATGGAGCGGGTATTCCCGACATCTCCCTCTTGCTCGCCGGCCTTCCTGTGCAGGTGCCGTACACGCTGGATGACATGGCCGATGATGCGGCGGCGCTGCTCACCGCGCTCGGGTTCGCATCGGCGCACATCTGCGGGGCGTCGATGGGGGGGATGATCGCGCAGGTGCTCGCGTACCGGCACCCGTCGCGGTTGCGCAGCCTCACCTCGATCATGTCGACCACCGGCAACCCCTCGCTGCCGCCACCGACGCCCGAGGCGCTGACCGCCTTGCTGACGCCACCGCCGGCCGACCGCGACGGATACGTCGAGCGCAGCGTGGCGACGTGGCGGGTCATCTCGAGCCCGGGTTTTCCGTTCGACGAAGAGCTCACCCGCCGGCGGGCCGAGCGACTCTACGACCGCTGCTTTTACCCGGAGGGCGTCGCGCGGCAGCTCGCGGCCATTATCGCAGGCGGAAGCCGCGTCGAGCGGCTGCGGGGCGTCACCGCGCCGACGCTGGTGATCCACGGAGACGCGGACCCGCTCGTGCCGATCGAGGGCGGCCGCGACACCGCCGCCGCGGTCCCCGGCGCCAAGCTCCTGATCATCGAGGGCATGGGACACGATCTCCCGCGCGACGCGTGGCCCCGCCTCGTGGAGGCGATTGAAGCGCATACGGCGCAAGCGGAGCGCGCATAGGCGCGGACGGTGGTTCGGAGCGCCTCCCGCGGCGGCCGCGCTGGCGAGACTGAGATGAAAGGCCTGGAGGGAGTTCGCGTCATCGAGCTCGGGGAAATGGTGTCGGCGGCGTATGCCGCGAAGCTGCTCGCCGACCTGGGCGCGGAGGTTATCAAGGTCGAGCCGCCCGGCGGTGACCGAGCGCGATTCCGCGGGCCTTTTCCAGGCGGTGTGTGCGATCCCGAGCGCAGCGGGTTGTTCCTCTATTTAAACAACAACAAGCGCAGCGTCGTGCTCGATCTCGCCACGGGGCATGGACGTGACGAGCTGGACGCACTGGTCGGCGAAAGCGACCTCCTGGTGCATAACCTGCCGCTCCCGCGGCTCGAAGCGCTTGGCGTGGACTACGTCCACTTTTCCCGACTCCGCCCCGCACTAGTGATGTGCTCGATTACCCCGTTCGGATTGAGCGGACCCTACAGCCGCTATCGCGCCGAGGAGATCACGACCGCACACGGCGGCGGCTGGGCGTGGTTGTCGCCTGGCGCCCTGGAGCGACCCGAGCTTCCGCCGCTGAAGGCGTTCGGTCACCAAGCCGACTTCCAAGGCGGCGTCGCCGGCGCAACGGCGGCGCTCGGCGCGATCCATCGCGCGCAGCGCACGGGCATCGGCGAGCACATCGACGTCTCCGTGCAGGCGTATGTCGCGTCGTACCTCGAGCAGGCGGTCCCGTACTACACGTACATGGGACTGGTGGCGTCCCGCCTGGGCCAACGGCTCCTCAATCCTTGGAAGATCTTCGAGTGCGCGGACGGCCTCATCTTCCTTTGTACCATCGAGGAGGATCAGTGGGCGCGGCTGAAGGACTTCATGGGCCGGCCCGAGTGGGCGGAGATGGAGCTATTCGCCGACGCGATCGCGCGGAATGCCAATGCGGATGCGCTGAACCTTTTTCTGCAGGAGTGGATCGGGCAGTGGAAAGTTGAAGAGCTTTTCCACGAGGGCCAGAGCCGGCGGATCTGTTTCGCACCCGTCTTCGACATGGCGACGCTCGCCGAACACCCGCACCTGCATGCGCGGCGCGTGTTCGTCGATGTGACATATCCGCGCGCCGGGACGCTGCGCCAACCAGGCCCGCCGTTTCAACTGACCGAGCCGTGGTGGCAGATCCGCCGGCCCGCTCCGCTGTTGGGGGAGCACGACGGCGAGCTGTTGGGCCGCGCGACCGACCGAGCGCTGCCCAGTGCGGTGCCAGACTCCAAGCCGTCGGCAGCGGCACCGACTGCCGCGCCGCTGCCGTTGGCCGGCATCCGGGTCGCGGATTTCACCTGGGTGTGGGCGGGGCCGTTCTGCACGATGCATCTCGCGCACTTGGGCGCTGAGGTGATCAAGATCGAGTCGGCGGCGCGGCCGGACATCGGGCGGCGGGTCCCGATCGTGCCGCCCGGCGTCCCGCAGACGCTCAACACCTCCGGGTACTTCAATCAGTGGGGCCAGGGGAAGAAGAGCATCCGGCTGCACCTGAGCAAACCGGCGGCGGTGGAAGCGGCGCGCCGGCTCATCGCGCAATCGGACGTGGTCGTCGACAACTTCGCGCACGGCGTCATGGAACGGCTCGGTCTCAGCCCGGCGAAGCTGTTCGAGATCAAGCCGGACCTCGTGATCGCGTCGATCTCCGGATACGGCGCCACCGGGCCGCTGGCTAGCTACATGGGCTATGGTCCGTCGATGGCGCCGCTCGGCGGTCTGTCTTCGCTGACCGGCTATGCGGGCGACAGCCCGCGCGAGCTCGGCATTTCGTACGGCGATCCGAACGCCGGGATTCACGCCGCCATGGCGATCTGCGCCGCGCTCGTCGCGCGCCAGCGCACCGGGCGCGGGCAGCGCATTGACCTCTCGCTCTGGGAGGCGATGGCGGCGGTGGTGGCCGAGGGCTTCATGGAGTTCGCGATGAACGGTGTCCAGCCCGAGCGCAGGGGCAACCGCGACCCGCTCATGGCGCCGCACAACTGCTACCGATGCGCCGGTGAGGATCGGTGGGTGACGATCGCGTGCGCGAGCGAAGCCGAGTGGCGCGCCTTGGCGGGCGTCATCGATCCGGCCTTGCTGGCAGATAGCCGCTTCGCCGACGCCGCGGCGCGCAAACGACATGAGGATGCCCTCGACGCCCGCATCGAGGCGTGGACGCGCACCCGCGACCGCTGGGAGGTCACGCGGGCGCTGCAGGCCGTCGGCGCAGCGGCGTTTCCCTCGCTATCGCCGGAGGACTTGGCCAACGACCCCCACCTCGACGCGCGCGGTTTTCTCGCGCGCTTGCCACACGCCGAAGTCGGCACCCGGATTCACGCCGGCATTCCCTGGCTGCTCGAGCGCAGCCCGAACAGCATCCGATCCGCCGCACCTCTGCTCGGCGCGCATACCCACGCGGTGCTGCGCGAGCTTTGCGGGTACAGCGCGGAGGAAATCGCGGCGCTCGAGCGCGACGGGGTGCTCTACTAACCGAGCGTACACGCACCGGTTTCGGGCCGGGCATTTCCGGCCGCGCGCCAGCGTCTTGGATGGCGCCGCTCCGTCGCGCCGGTTGCATCTCGCGGAAGCTGCCGCCGTCAATGAGAACTTCTTGAGACGGCGAAAAGAACCTCCGAGTAGCCGGGGTGCTGGCACAGCGCTGCCACCGAATTGACACCCGTCCGCGCCGACATTAGGGTCGCCGCTTCACCACGGACCCGAAGGGAAGAGCGTGAGCGTACTGGTCAACAAGCATACCCGCGTCGTTACCCAGGGCATCACCGGCGCGACCGGGCAGTTCCACACCAGGGCGTGCAAAGAATACGGCACGCAGATGGTGGCCGGCGTCACACCCGGCAAGGGCGGCACGAGCTTCGAGGGGATCCCGATCTTCGACACCGTGGCCCAGTCGGTGGCGGCGACCGGCGCCAATGCTTCGGTGATCTATGTCCCGCCGCCGTACGCGGCCGATGCCATCATGGAAGCAGCCGATGCCGGCGTCGCCTTGGTGGTTTGCATCACCGAGGGCATTCCGGTCCTCGACATGATGCGGGTGAAGCGCTTCCTCGAGGGCCGACCGACCCGCCTCATCGGGCCCAACTGCCCGGGCATCATCACGCCGGGCGAGTGCAAGATCGGCATCATGCCGGGCTACATCCACCGGCCCGGGCACATCGGCGTCGTGTCGCGCAGCGGCACGTTGACCTACGAAGCGGTCCACCAGCTCACGCAGGCCGGCTACGGGCAGTCCACCTGCATCGGCATCGGCGGCGATCCGATCAACGGCACGAACTTCGTGGACGCGCTGCGGCTGTTCGAGGCGGATGCGGACACGCAAGCGGTGATCCTGATCGGCGAGATCGGCGGGTCGGCCGAGGAGCAGGCGGCGGAGTTCATCCGCGACCACATGAGCAAACCGGTGGTCGCGTTCGTCGCCGGCCAGACCGCTCCGCCGGGTCGTCGCATGGGGCATGCGGGCGCGATCATTGCCGGCGGACGCGGCACTGCGGCCGACAAGGTAGCGGCATTCGAGGCGGCGGGCGTCCGCGTGGCGCGCAACCCCGCGGAGATGGGTGCGACGATGGTCGCTCAACTCGCAGAACGGAAGGCATCATGAGGGAACGCACACTGGCAATCGTCAAACCGGACGCCGCCGCGAAATCGAAGATCGGCGAGATCCTCGCCCGCGCCGAGGGGCAGGGTTTGCGCCTGGTCGCGGGCCGGCTGCTGCAGCTGTCGCGCCAGGACGCCGGCCGTTTCTACGTGGTGCACCGGGAGCGGCCGTTCTACTCGAGCCTTTGCGAGTTCATGTCATCCGGACCGGTATTCGTCGCGGTTCTGGAAGGCGAGGGGGCGATCGGCCGCTGGCGCGAGATCATGGGCGCCACCGATCCGTCCAAAGCCGCTGCGGGCACCGTGCGTCGGGATTTCGGCACCAACGTGGAGCGCAACGCCACACATGGCTCGGACGGCCCTGACACCGCGCGGTGGGAGATCAGCTTCTTCTTCGGCGAGCTCGAGCTCCGCGAAGCCTGAACCGCTCGCGCCTCAGCCGCTGACACCGCGGGCACTGCGCGCCTGGGTGCGCGCGGCCGGACTGCCGCCGTTTCGCGCCGAGCAGGTGCTGCGCTGGGCCTACGCCCGCGGCGCCGAATCGTTCGCAGCGATGAGCGATGTCGCGCGCCCGCTGCGGAGCGCTCTGGCGGCGGAATTCGCCCTCCCGGGACTGGTGCCAGCCGAGGTCGCGCACGCGACCGACCGCACGCGCAAGTTGCTGTTCGCGCTTGAGCCGGGGCGGGCAGTCGAATCCGTCATCATCCCGGATCCCCCGCGCCTGACTGCGTGCATTTCTTCCCAGGCCGGTTGCGCCATGTCGTGCGCGTTCTGCGCGACCGCCCGGCTCGGCTTGCAGCGGCAGTTGACCGCGGCCGAGATCGCCGGCCAGCTCATCGCGGTGCGCCGCGCGCTCGATCCCGGGGAGCGCCTGTCCAACGTCGTGTTCATGGGTATGGGCGAGCCGCTCGCGAACTACGATGCGGTGGTCGAGGCGATCGAAGTCCTCACAGCGGACTGGGGGTTCGGTCTCTCGGGGCGCCGCATCACCGTGTCCACCGTCGGCTTGCTGCCGCAGCTCGAACGCCTCGTGCGCGAAACGCCGGTGAGCATCGCGATCTCGCTCACCGCGACCACCGATGAGCTGCGCGACCGCCTCATGCCGGTCAACCGCCGCTATCCGCTCGCGCAGCTGATGGCGACCTGCCGGGCGCTTCCGATCGCGCAGCGCCGCCGCATCACGTTCGAGTACGTGCTGCTCGCGGGCGTGAACGACAGCCCGGCCGATGCGAGCCGATTGGTGCGCTTGCTGCACGGCATCCGCTCGAAGATCAATCTGATCCCGTTCAACCCCTTTGCCGGCGCCGGCTTCGCGCCGCCTCCGCCGGCCGCCGTCGAGCGGTTCCGCAACCGGCTGCTCGCCGGCGGAGTGAGCACGAGCGTGCGCGCCACGCGGGGTCGCGATATCCAGGCTGCCTGTGGACAGCTCGCCGCGACGCATCTGTCGTAGCGCGGTTTTCGGCGGCGCTCGTGGCCGGCGGCGCGTACCGGCGAATGCGGAGCGCTCGCCCCAGCCAAGCATTTCGCGATCCGGCGCTACGGTTATGGCCGGTGTTCGCCCGCGGCCCGCGCCTGCGTTGAGTTCGCGCGCCCGAGGCTCTAGAGGGGCGGTGCAAGCTTATCGGCAGCGAACGGGCGGGTGGCGGCAGTCGTCCGACGCGGAGGAGACGTGGGGGAACGCATCCTGGGCGTGATTGGCGGCACTCGTTTGTACGAGCTGCCCGGCTTGCGCGACGTCGAAACCGTGCGCGTGACCACGCCGTTCGGCGAGCCATCGGACGCGCTCGTGCGCGGCCGCACCGGCGACGTGCAGGTGCTCTTTTTGCCGCGCCACGGCCGGGGCCACCGCATCCCGCCGAGCGAGATTCCCTATCGCGCCAACGTGTTCGCGATGAAGCAGCTCGGCGCCGAGTGGTTGTTCAGCGTCGGTGCAGTCGGCAGCTTGCGCCAGGAGCTCGAGCCCGGACACGTCGTGGTGCCCGATCAATTCATCGACCGCACGGTGGCGCGCCCGAGCACCTTCTTCGGCGACGGCATCGTCGTGCACGTCAGCATGGCCGACCCGGTGTGCGCGGACTTGACGGGTGTGGTGGATGCGGCCGCGCGCGCAGCGGGCGCCACCGTGCATCGCGGCGGCACCTATCTGTGTATGGAGGGGCCGCAGTTTTCCACGCGCGCCGAGTCGCACATGTACCGGCAGTGGGGTGCGGACGTCATCGGCATGACCAATTGGCAGGAGGCGAAGCTGGCGCGCGAGGCCGAACTCTGCTTCGCGAGCCTCGCGCTGGTCACGGACTACGACTGCTGGAACGTCGGCCACGATCACGTGGTCATCGCCGACGTGCTCCGCATTCTGGATGCGAACGCCGCGCTGGCGCGCGCGACCGTCGCCGCGGTGGCGGCGGGCCTGCCGGCGGCGCGAGCGTGTGCGTGCACGGCGGCGCTGGAGCACGCCATCATCACCGATCCGGCGCAGATTCCGGCCGCGCGCCGCCGGGCGCTGCAGCCGCTGATCGGCAAATACATAGGGGAACCCGCATGAGTCTGCTGGTGGTAGGATCGGTGGCGCTCGATACGGTGGAGACGCCGCAGGGGAGGGCCGATGACGTCATCGGCGGCGCTGCCTTGTACTTCTCTCTCGCGGCGAGCTTCTTCACGTCGGTGCGCATGGTCGCCGTGGTGGGGCAGGACTTCCCGGGCGAGGTGCTCGACGAGTTGGCGCGCCGCGGCATCGACCTGATGGGCGTGGAGCGCGCGAACGGGAACACGTTCCGCTGGTCCGGACGCTATCACGAGGACGTGAACGTACGCGATACGCTCGCGCTCGACCTGGGCGTGTTCGGCGATTTCCGCCCGCAGCTGCCGGCGGCGTATCGCGACTCGCAGCACGTGTTCCTCGCCAACATCGATCCGGCCCTCCAGGCGAGCGTGCTCGATCAGCTGCGTGCGCCTGGCATCGTCGGCTGCGACACGATGAACCACTGGATCCTCGAGGCGCGCCCGACGCTCACGCAGTTGCTCCAGCGCGTCGGCGTGCTGGTCATCAACGACGAAGAAGCGCGGCTGCTCTCGGGCGAGCGCAACATCGTGCGCGCGGCGGCGCGCATCCTCGGCATGGGGCCGAAGGCCGTGCTGATCAAGCGGGGCGAGTACGGCGTCATCCAGTTCGCGGGCGACGCGGTGTTCGCGGTGCCGGCGTTCCCGCTCGAGGAGGTCATCGATCCGACCGGCGCCGGAGACTGCTTCGCCGGCGGATTCATGGGCGAGCTCGCGCGCTCCGGAGACCTCTCGCTGGCCGGCATCCGGCGCGCCATCGTGTTCGGCAGCGTGATGGGGTCGTTCGTGGTCGAGGACTTCGGTCCGCGGCGGCTCTTGCAGCTCTCGCGCGAGGACATCGACAAGCGCTACCGCCAGTTCATCAGCCTGACCGACGTCGCCGCCAGCTGACATGGACCTGTCCGTCGTCGTGCCGGTGCACAACGAGGCGGACAACGTCGAAGGCCTGCACCGCGAGCTGGCGTCGGCGCTGGCGCCGACCGGTCTCGCCTACGAGGTGATCGTCGTCGACGACGGCAGCCGCGACGGCACGTTCGAGCGCTTGTCCGCGCTGCAGCAGGCGGATACCCACCTCGTCGTCATCAGGCTGAGCCGCAATTTCGGCCAGACCGCGGCGCTGGCGGCCGGCATCCAGCAGTCGCGGGGCAGGGATGTGGTGCTTATCGACGGCGACCGCCAGAACGACCCGGCGGACATCCCGCGCCTGCTCGCCAAGCGGCGCGAGGGCTACGACCTGGTCGCGGGATGGCGGGTGGAGCGGCAGGATCCATGGCTGAACCGCCGGCTGCCGTCCCAGCTCGCCAACTGGCTGATCGGCGCGATCACGCGCGTGCACCTGCACGACTACGGCTGCACGCTGAAGGCCATCCGCGGCGACGTGGCGCGGAGCCTGCGCTTGTATGGCGAGATGCATCGCTTCATTCCCGCGCTGGTCGACGATCTCGGCGGGCGCATCGTCGAGCTGCCGGTGGGCCACCGTCCGCGCGTGGCCGGCACATCGAAATACGGGCTGTCGCGCACGGCGCGCGTGTTGCTCGACCTGCTGACGGTCAAGTTCCTCTCCAGTTACTCTACGCGGCCGATCCACATCTTCGGCGTCGTCGGCCTGGCGTCCACGGCGGTCGGCGCGGCGATCATCGGCGCGCTCGGCTTCGAGCGCATCGTGCTCGGTAACCCGGTCGGGGGGCGCCCGATCGTGCTGCTGGGAATTCTCTTGACCGTGATGGGGCTGCAGTTCATCACCATGGGGTTGCTGGGCGAGTTGCTGGTGCGCACGTACCATGAGTCGCAAAACAAGCCCGTCTATCGCATCGACCGCGTGCTCGGCGGACCGTCACCGACTGCATGACGCGCGCATCTGGCAGCATGGGAAGCGTTCCGCTGCGCGCCCGAAAACGCATGCGCGACACGCGTGTGCGCCACAGGTGAATTGACAACCTCCGGGCACGCCGATATCAACAAAGGTGGTCCGGGACGCAACAAGCCCGTGCGAATCTGCATCTGATTCGCAGAACGCCACCTGGATGCTGGAGCGGAGGGAGCAGTGAAGCTGTGCGTCGTCGGCACGGGTTATGTCGGGCTAGTTGCCGGCACCTGCTTCGCGGAGAGCGGCAATGACGTCGTCTGCGTCGACGTCGACGCGAAAAAGATCGCCGCGCTGCAACGCGGCGAGATCCCCATCTACGAACCCGGGCTCGAGGAGCTGATCCGGCGGAACGTCGCGCAGCAGCGCTTGTCGTTTCAAACGGATCTGCCCGATGCCGTCCGGCGTTCGTTGATCTGCTTCATCGCGGTCGGCACGCCCGACGGCGGCAACGGGGATGCGAACCTCGCGGCGGTGTGGGCGGTGGCGCGCGAGATCGCCGGCGCGGTGAACGATTACAAAGTGGTCGTGAACAAGAGCACCGTCCCTGTCGGCACGGCGGCGCGCGTCGCGGAGATCGTCCGCGCCGGCACGACGCAGCCGTTCGATGTCGTGTCGAATCCCGAGTTCCTGAAGGAAGGGGCGGCCATCGAGGATTTTCAGAAGCCCGACCGGGTCGTGATCGGGCACCGCACGGATCGCGCCGCCGCGCTGATGCGCGAGCTCTACGCGCCATTCCTCCGCACCGGGAACCCCATCTTGTTCATGTCGCCCGAGAGCGCGGAGATGACGAAGTACGCCGCGAATGCCATGCTGGCGGCGCGCATCTCGCTCATGAACGAAATCGCCAATCTCTGCGAGGCGGTCGGCAGCGACGTCGAGGACGTGCGCCACGGCATGGGGTTGGATCGCCGCATCGGCCCGGCATTTCTCTTCCCCGGCGTCGGCTACGGTGGCTCGTGCTTTCCGAAGGACGTCCGCGCGCTCATTGCGATGGCCGATGCGAACGGGCTCACGCCGAGCATGCTGCGCGCGATCGAGGACGTGAACCGCGCGCAGAAAACGCTCCTGTACCGCAAGGCCGAGCGCCACTTCGGCGGGGACCTGAGCGGCCGCCGTTTCGCCGTCTGGGGCCTGTCGTTCAAGCCGCGCACGGACGATATGCGCGATGCGCCATCGGTGACCTTGATCGAAGCGCTGCTCGGAAGCGGTGCCGCGGTGCTCGCGCACGATCCGGTCGCGCGGCACGCCGCCCAGGGCATCTTCGGCGACCGCATCGAATACAGCGATGCGCCCTACGAGACGCTGCGCGGGGCTGACGCGCTGTTCATCGTGACCGAGTGGAGCGAGTTCAAGCAGCCCGACTTCGAGCGCATGCGCGGCCTGCTGCGCCAGCCGGTGATCTTCGACGGGCGAAACCTCTATCAGCCGGAAACCATGCGCCAACTCGGCTTCACGTACTACGCGGTGGGCCGCGCGCCGGCGAGCGCGGGGTGAGCATGGGCCGGGTCGTCGTCACCGGCGGCGCGGGGTTCATCGGGTCCCATCTCGCCGACCGCTTGTTGGCCGACGGGCACGAGGTCATCGTGCTCGACAACCTGTCGACCGGCCATCCGCGCAACATCTCCCATCTGCTCGGCAATGAGCGCTTCCGCTTCGTGCAGTACGACGTCACCGAGTACATGCACGTGGACGGGCCCGTGGATGCGATCTTCCACCTCGCGTCGTTGCCGAGCCCGGTCGATTACCTGCGCAAACCGATTCCGACGCTCAAGGTCGGCGCCTTGGGCACGCACAAGACGCTGGGCCTGGCGCGCGCGAAGCAGGCCCTGTTCCTCCTCGCGT
This sequence comes from Binatia bacterium, assembly GCA_050176585.1. Taxonomy (GTDB): domain Bacteria; phylum Desulfobacterota; class Binatia; order HRBIN30; family CADEER01; genus CAYYWP01. The sequence continues at coordinate 30,636 of JBFXHX010000027.1, read as the reverse complement.
CGACCTCAGAGGTGTACGGCGACCCCCAGGTGCATCCGCAGCCCGAGAGCTACTGGGGCAACGTCAATCCGGTGGGTCCGCGCGGCGTGTACGACGAGTCCAAGCGCTTCGCCGAGGCGATGACGATGGCATACCACCGCTATCACGGGGTGCCGACGCGCATCTTCCGCATCTTCAATACGTACGGCCCGCGCATGCGCCCCGACGACGGGCGGGTCGTGACCAACTTCATCGCCCAGGCCCTGCGCGGGGAGCCGATTACCGTGTACGACGACGGCGCGCGCACGCGCTCGTTCTGCTATGTGAGCGATCTCGTCGAGGGAATGATGCTGTTGTGGGAGCGCGGCACGGCCGACCCCGTGAATCTGGGCAATCCGCGCGAGATGACCATTTTGCAGTTCGCCGCATTGATCCAGCGCTTGAGCGATTCGCGCTCGCCGATCGAGTTCGTCGTGCCGACCGACGAACGGACCAAGGATGATCCGAACACGCGCCGGCCGGACATCACGCGCGCGCGCACGCTGCTCGGCTGGGAGCCGCGCGTGACGCTGGAAGATGGCCTGCGCGCGACGATCGACTACTTCCGCGGCCGGCTGCGGGAGGGCGATTCTTGAGAATCTTGGTCACTGGCGGCGCGGGCTTCATAGGCAGTCACGTGGTCGATGCCTATGTCGGCGCGGGCCATGACGTGGCCGTGCTGGATGACCTGTCGACGGGACACGCCGAGCACGTCGATTCGCGGGCGCGGTTCCACCGCGTCGACCTGCGCGACCGCGGGGCCGTCGCGGCCGTGCTGGCGGGCGAGCGGCCGGAAGTGGTCAGCCACCACGCCGCGCAGATGGACGTGCGGCGCTCGGTGCTGGATCCGGTGTTCGACGCGCAGGTCAACCTGATCGGCTTCCTGAATCTGCTCGAAGAGGCGCGCGGGCGCGGCCTGCGGCGGGTGCTGTTCGCGTCATCCGGCGGGACGGTGTACGGCGACGCCGAGGAGCTCCCCACGCGCGAAGAGCAGCCGACCGAGCCCCTTTGCCCCTACGGGGTGGCGAAGCTCGGGACCGAGCGCTATCTCCATTATTATGCCCGCGTGCATGGAATTCCGTACGTCGCGCTCCGCTATGCGAACGTGTACGGCCCCCGCCAGGACCCGCACGGCGAAGCCGGCGTGGTCGCGATCTTCGCGCGCCATCTGCTCCGGCGGGAGCAGCCGACCATCAACGGCACGGGGGCGCAGACGCGCGATTACGTCTTCGTCGGCGACGTCGTGCGGGCCAATCTCCTCGCGCTCGAGTGCGAGTACACGGGCCCGATCAACATCGGCACCGGCGTGGAGACGGATGTGAACAACCTCTACGGCCTGCTCTGCGATGCCATTGGGTATCACCCCGGAGAGCGCCACGGACCGGCGAAAGCGGGCGAGCAGATGCGCAGCGCGCTCGATCCGCGGCGCGCGCACGCGGTGCTCGGGTGGACACCCGCGATGCGCCTGGCCGAGGGCCTCGGCCCCACGGTCGAATGGTTCCGCCGGCGCGCCGCGGCCGCCTGAGGACCAACCGGCGACGCCCACCATGACGGCTCTCGACCGCATACGCAATTTTTCCATCATCGCCCATATCGATCACGGCAAGTCGACGCTCGCCGATCGCTTGATGGAGGCGACCGGCACGATCAGCGAGCGCGAACGGCAAGCTCAGTTGCTCGACAGCATGGATCTCGAGCGCGAGCGCGGCATCACGATCAAGGCGAGCGCCGTGCGCATGCGCTACACCGCGCGCGACGGCCAGGAGTATCTGCTCAACCTCATCGACACGCCTGGCCATGTGGACTTCGGCTATGAGGTGTCGCGCAGCCTCGCCGCCTGCGAGGGCGCCGTGCTGGTGGTCGACGCCGCGCAGGGCGTGGAAGCGCAGACGCTGGCCAACGTGTACCAGGCGCTCGACAACGATCTGGAGATCCTGCCGGTCATCAACAAGATCGACCTGCCGAGCGCGGAGCCGGAGCGGGTTAAGCGCGAGATCGAGGAGATTATCGGCCTCGATGCGAGCGACGCCGTGCTGGTCAGCGCCAAGCAGGGGGTCGGCATCGCTGAAGTGCTCGAGGGCATCGTGCACACCGTGCCGCCGCCCACCGGAGATGCGGCGAAGCCGCTCTCCGCGCTGATCTTCGACAGCTGGTTCGATCCATACCACGGCGTGGTGGCGGTGGTCCGCGTGCTCGACGGGGTGATCCGAGCCGGCGATCGCGTGCTGCTGATGTCCACCGGCGCGAAATTCCACGTCGCCCAGGTCGGCGTATTCGCACCGCGACCCACCAAGGCCGAAGCGCTTGGACCGGGTGAGGTGGGCTTCTTCATGGCCGCCATCAAGGACATTCACGAAGCGAAGATCGGCGATACGGTGACCTACGCCGAGCGGCCGACGCCGACGCCGCTGCCGGGATTCAAGGCGGTGAAGCCGATGGTGTTCACCGGCTTGTATCCAACCGATTCCGGGCAGTATGAGCCCCTGCGCGACGCGATGGAGAAGCTGCGCCTGAACGATTCGGCGTTCAGCTACGAGCCGGAGAGCTCGGTGGCGCTTGGATTCGGTTTCCGGTGCGGGTTTCTCGGCCTCTTGCACATGGACATCGTGCGCGAGCGCCTCGAGCGCGAATTCGCGCTGTCCCTGATCGCCACCGCACCGACCGTCGCGTATCGAGTCACCACCACTGCGGGCGCGGTGTCGCTGGTCGACAGCCCCGCCAAGCTGCCGCCGGAAGGCAACATCCAGACCATCGAAGAGCCCTACATCCTCGCCTCGATTCACGTGCCCGAGGCGTATCTCGGCGGCGTGCTCAGCTTGTGCGAAGAGAAGCGCGGGCGCCAGCGCGGCATGCGGTACCTCGGGCTCGGCCGCGTGCTGCTCGAATACGAGTTGCCGCTGAACGAGGTGGTGCTGGATTTTCACGACCGCTTGAAATCGGTTAGCAAGGGCTACGCCTCGCTCGATTACGACTTCATCGAAATGCGTCCGGGCGATCTGGTGAAGCTGGACGTGCGCGTGAACGGCGATCCGGTGGATGCCCTGTCCCTGATCCTGCATCGCGAGCGCGCTTATCAGCGCGGCCGCGAGGTGCTCGAGACAATGAAGACGCTGATCCCGCGGCAGATGTTCGAGGTCGTGCTGCAAGCGTCGATCGGCGCCAAAATCATCGCGCGCGAGACGGTCAAAGCGCTCCGCAAGAACGTCACCGCCAAGTGCTATGGCGGCGACATCACGCGCAAACGCAAGCTCCTAGAAAAACAGAAAGAGGGCAAGAAGCGGATGAAGCAGGTCGGCAGCGTCGAGATTCCGCAGGAAGCCTTTCTGGCCGTGCTGAAAGTGCCGGCTTAGCGCCGGTAGACGTAGGCGGCACCTCCATCACGGTTGACCGGCGCCGTCTGGCAGTCGGAAACGACACTGTGCGGCTTCGTACGTGCAATTATTTGGCGCGCTCTGTAGTCTCTCTTCCTGTATCGCGATAGAGAGCCGCCGCGCTGCTCCACACTATGTCGCCGGCGGCGCCGATCTGCCAGAAGAGACCGGGACAACGGAGGTTTGATGCGTATGCGCAATGTGGTGGCTGGGGTGGTGGCCATCCTGGCGATCCCCGCGACGGCGCTAGCGGGGAGCGGCATCTTCCGCTCGGCATTCACGGAAGTGAACGCCAGCAATGCAACCGGAATGGCCGTCGGAGATTTCGACGGCGACGAGTTCCAGGACGTGGTGACCGTGAATGCCGGGGCGACGGCGAACGAGCTGAACGTGCTGATCGGGTTCGGCGACGGGACGCTCAGCGCGATCGCCCGCATCCCCCTGAACCGCTTTCCGTCGGCGCTGCTGGTGCAGGACTTCACCGGCGATCAGATCCCGGACGCGGTCGTGGCGCTCGGCAACGACAACGCGGTCGTGTTCCTGCGCGGCCGGAAAGATCAAGATTTCTTCGATCCGCCCGGTGCCCCGGTCGAAGTGGATGTCGGGCCCGTCGGCATGGCGGCGACGGACTTCGACAACGACGGCAAGCTCGATCTCGTGGTCGCCAACGAGGTCGGCGACAGCTCGCCCGGTTCGGTGTCGTTCCTCCGCGGCGATGGCAACGGGAACTTCACGCTGTTGCTGCAAGAAGATCCCACCGACCCGGAGATGTCGCTGGCGGGATTGCCGGCGGAACTCGGCACCCGCTTGGTGGCGGCCGGCGACATCGACGCCGTGGCCGGGGTCGAAGTCTTGGCGCTGAATACGCGCGCGAATTCCATTTCGGTGTTCGCCGGCGACGGCACCGGGTTTTTCAACCCGAGTGACACGATACTGACCGGCCCCGGGCCGCGCGATTTCAAGCTCGTCGACGTCAACGGCGATGGCGAGCTCGACCTGATCGTGGCAGTCGCTAACGCGGACGCCGTCACGGTGCAGCTCGGCAACGGCGATGGGACGTTCGACGCGGCGGCGGTGCATCCGGTCGGCACGGCGCCGACGCTGCTCGCGGTGGCGGATATCGATCGCAACGGTACGCTGGACATCGCGGCCGGGAACAGCCGCAGCGCCGACGTCAGCCTCCTGCGCGGGGACGGCATGGGCGGCTTCGGCGCCGCCCGCGCCTGGGTGGCCGATTCCGAGCCGCAGGCGCTGGCGACCGGCGACTTCAACGACGACGAATTGCTGGATGTGGTCACCGCCAACCAGGGCGGAGACGACGGGCCGACGGTGGCGGTGTTGAGCAATCGCGGGGGCGGAACGCTGCACGGGGTGGAGGACGTCGCGGCGGGCAACGGTCCGTCGGCGGTGGCGGTGGCTGATATCGACGACGATGCGCAACCGGATCTGGTGGTGACCGGGGACGGGGGCGTGGTCCTCCTGCTGCGCTCGCGCGGGGAGGGATTCGCCCCGCCGCTGGCGATCGACATCGGCGGGCGCGCGCTCGCGGTGTCGGCGGTGGATCTGAACGGCGATACGCGACCCGATCTCGCGATCGTCGATAACGAGAACAGCCGTGTCGCCGTCGCCATCGCTACGGGACCCGCGCAGTTCCTTCCGCTGCAGTTCTATCCCGTGGCGCCCGATCCGAACTCCATCACCAGCGGGGATTTCAACGCCGACGGCCGCGCCGACCTGGGCGTGTCCAGCATCGGCCCGCCGGGGCGCGCCTCGGTGCTATTGCAGACGCCGACCGGCACCTTCGAGGCGGCGCGCAATACCGAGGTGGACGAGACGCCGATCGGGATCGCGGCGAGCGACATGAACTGCGACGGCCGCGATGACTTGGTCGTCGCCAATTCGGCTTCGAATACGGTCATGATCCTGCACAGCAACGGCGATGGGAACTTCACGTTGGCGCAGACCTTGCCCCAGGAGAGCGTGGGGCAAGGGCCGGCAGCGGTCGCGGTGGCCGATTTCAACCGCGACGGCGTGCTGGACTTCGTCGTCAGCAACACTACCGTGCCGGTACAGAGCCCCAGCATCCGCACCTTTCAACACGAAGCGGGTGCGTGCGACCGGCCGTTCACGGTGCTGAACACGCGCCAGGCCGGAAACGTGGTCAGCGCGCTCGTGACCCGCGACTTCACCGGCGATCAGGTCGTCGACATCGGTTTGATCAACCAGACGGACAACGTCGTGCGCGTGTTGCGCGGCGGCAACAATGGCGCATTGACAGCACACCGACCCGACGTGGTCAGCCGCATGCCGATTGCGATCGCTGCGGGAGATTTCAACAGCGACGGCCGGTACGATGCAGTGACGGCCAACAGCGACGTGAGCGCGAACAACATATCGGTCCTGCTGAACTGCGCGCGCGACGGGCGCCCGAATCCGTGTGATCCGTTCAACCCCGATCAGCAGCCGCCAACCCCGTCCGGGGCATCGGCGCTGCGCGGCGACGGCAACAACGATGGGATCCGCTCGGCCGCCGATTTGGTGGCGGTGGCCGCCGAGGTGATGGACGGCGACGGCGATCAGGTCGAAGCGATCACGCGCGGCTCCTTTGGCGACGGCGGAGGGCCGTCGTGGCCGAATCCCGCGGCCCGCGTATCGCCCGGCGTGGATGCCAACGGCGACGGCGTGGTGAACGCGCAGGATCGCCGGGCGGTCGCGCGGCGGATCTTCGGCGGAGCGTAAACGTGCCGGACGAGGCCAGCCTGCAACGCGATCTTCAGGACGCGATGCGCGCCCGCGAACGGGTGCGCATCGACGTCCTGCGCGGGCTCATCGCGGCGGTGAAAAACCTCAAGATCGAAAAACGCGTGGCGGCGCTGGACGAGGCCGAAATCCTCGCGTTGATCCGCAAGGAGGCGAGCAAGCGCGTCGAGATCGCCGACTTTGCGAAGCGCGCCGAGCGGGCCGACGCGCTCGCGCAGGCCGAGGACGAGAAGGCGATCCTCGACGCCTACCTGCCCGCGCAGATGGATGCCGCGGCTCTGGAAGCGGCAATCCGCGCCATAGCCGCGGGCGTCGGGACGACGCAGATCGGGCCCGTGATGGCCGAGCTGCGCAAGCGCCACAGTGGGCAGTTCGACGGCAAGCTGGCCAGTGAGCTGATCCGGAAAATACAGGTGGGGTAGCGTCACTGGGCCGAGGCGGCGTACGCCTCCCGTGATGCTAAACACACCCGCGCTCTGCAGGCGCGGTTGAGCGGTGCCGTCCGCGCGCGCTACTTGCGAGTAGCTCCTGCCGGTGGTGTGCGCTCGACGCTCGAGAGTGCGGCCTGATGCGAAGATCGCAGTACCGCAAGAGCGAGCAGCGTAACAGCTTGGCGGAACCACCAAGGCGTTCGACGCGGCTATGCCTTGGCCAACGCGGCGCTTGCGGCCGCAACGCCCGAACCTGGCTTTACGCGGTGCCCGAGCCCGGAGAGCACGCGCTCGAGTGCGCTCACGGCGTATAACACGTTCGCCTCGGTCGACGATTCGCCCATTAGGCCGATGCGCCAAATGATGCCCTTCAGCGGGCCGAGGCCGCCACCGATCTCGAGCTGAAAGCGCTCGAGGAGCGCGCGGCGCACGGCGGCGTCGTCGACGCCATCCGGAATGCGCACGCTGTTCAGCATCCACAGTTGCTGGCCCTCGGGTGCGAGCATGTGCAAACCCAGCGCGCCGACACCGGCCTTCAGCGCCAGGTGATGCCGCTGATGGCGCGCCCAGCGCGCTTCGAGCCCCTCTTCGTGTACGAGGCGCAGCGCTTCGAGCAGGGCGTAGTTCATCGAGATCGGCGCCGTGTGGTGGTAGACGCGCTCGTCGCCCCAGTACTGCTCGATCATGCCGAGATCGAGGTACCAGCTCTGCACTTTGCTCCGCCGCGCGCGCATCGCCTCGACCGCCCGCGGCCCAAAGCTGAGCGGTGCCAGGCCCGGCGGACAGCTGAGACACTTTTGGGTGCCGCTGTAGACGGCGTCGATCCGCCAGTCGTCGACCCGCACCGGACAGCCGCCGAGCGAGGTCACGGTATCGACGACGAACAGCGCGCCTGCGGCGTGCACGAGCCGGCCGATGTCCTCCAACGGCTGCCACGCGCCGGTGGACGTCTCGGCGTGCACGATCGCGACGAGCTTGGCATCCGGATGCGCTCGCAGCGCGTCCCCCACCGCGTCGGCCTCGATCACCCGGCCCCATTCGGCATCGACGGGCACGGCGCGCGCACCGCACCGCTCGGCGACGTCCATCATGCGGGTGCCGAACACGCCGTTGCGGCCGATGATCGCCGTGTCCCCGGGCTCGAGCAGGTTCGAGAAGCAGGCCTCCATGCCGGCGGATCCGGTGCCCGAGATCGGCAGGGTCAGCCGGTTTTCCGTCTGAAAGGTCGACCTCAGGAGTACCTTGGTCTCCTCCATGAGCGCGATGAAGGCGGGATCGAGATGCCCGATCAGCGGCGTCGAGAGCGCGCGCAGCACGCGGGGGTGAACGGTGCTGGGCCCGGGGCCGAGGAGCACGCGGTCCGGTGGTGACTTCGAGAGCATAGGCAAGCTTGAGCTTTTATGGGGTCCTCAGTAGCGTGTCAAAACTGCCATGCTCGACGCGCACGTGCTCGACGCGCTAACCGACATCGTCGGGCGCGATGGGGTGATCTCGCACACCGCCGAAACGCGCGTGTACGAGTGCGACGGCTGGACGCTCGCGCGCCGCGCTCCGGAGATCGTCGTCCTGCCGCGCACGCCCGCGGCCGTGGCCGCCGTCGTCCGGGTGCTGTATCGGCACGGCATCGCGTTCGTGCCGCGCGGTGCGGGCACCGGGCTGTCGGGCGGGTGCCTGCCGCTCGCCGCGCCGGTGATGATCTGCACGAGCCGCCTGAACCGGATCGTCGAGGTCGACGTCGAAAACCGCCGCGCCGTGGTCGAAGCGGGCGTGGTGAACCTGGCGGTGTCGCGCGCGGTGGCCGCGCATGGTCTGCTCTACGCTCCCGATCCGTCGAGCCAACCGGCGTGCACAATCGGTGGCAACGTGGCGGAGAACTCGGGCGGTCCGCATACGCTCAAGTACGGCGTGACGACGAACCACGTGCTCGGCGTCGAGCTGGTGCTCCCGGACGGCGAGATGGTCGAGCTCGGCGGCGCGGTCGAAGACGTGCCGGGATATGACTTGCGCGGCTTGGTGATCGGCTCGGAGGGCACCACGGGCCTGGTGACCCGCGCGACGCTGCGGCTGACCCGCACGCCGGAGGCCGTTCGCACGCTGCTCGCCGTTTTCGAATCGATCGACGACGCGAGCGCGGCGGTGTCGGGAATCATCGCCGGCGGGGTGGTCCCCGCCGCGCTGGAGATGATGGACCGGATCATCGTCGAAGCGGTCGAGGCCGCCTTCCAGGTCGGGTTTCCTACCGACGCCGGCGCCGTGCTGCTGATCGAGCTGGACGGCTCCGTGGCGGAGCTCGAGCTGCAGGCACAGCTCGTGCGCGAGGTGTGCCTGGCGCGCAGCGCGCGGGAGGTGCGCCAGGCGCGCGACGCGGCCGAGCGGGACGAGCTATGGAAGAGCCGCAAACGCGCTTTCGGCGCGGTCGGCCGGCTGGCTCCCAACTACTGCACGCAGGACGGCGTCGTGCCGCGCACCAGGGTGCCGGAAATCATGCGCGCGATCGCCGCCATCGCCGCCCGCCACCGGTTGCGCATAGCGAACGTGTTGCACGCCGGGGACGGCAATATCCATCCGATCCTCCTCTACGACGAGCGCGACGCGGACGAGGTGCGGCGCGTCATCGCCGCCGGGCACGACATCCTGCGCGCATGCGTGGACCTCGGTGGTAGCATCACCGGCGAGCACGGCATCGGGGTGGAAAAGGTCCAGGAGGTGCCGCTGTTGTTCGGCCCGCAAGACCTGCTGGTCATGCGACAGCTGCGTGCCGCCTTCGACCCGGATGAGCGGTGCAACCCAGGCAAGATCTTTCCCACGCCGGGCGGCTGCGTCGAGGTGGGCCGGCCGCGCCGCCAGGTGGCGCTGTGATCGAGCCCCGAACCGACGCCGACGGTGCGATCGCGGCGTTCCGGTCGGCGTGCGGCGCCGACGCGGTCCGCGACGGCGAAGCGGTGTGGCGCTGCGCCGCGGCGGGCGCGGTGCCGCATTGCGTGGTCGAACCGGCCGATGCCTCCCGCATGGCAGCCGCGGTACGCGCGGCCGCGGCACACGGGTTGGCGGTGGTCGCGACGGGCAACGGGACCCACCTCGGGGTCGGGTGGCCGCCGCGGCGTTACGATGCGGCGCTGAGCGCGCGGCGGCTGCAGCGGATCGTCGCCCACGACGCGGCCGATCTGACCGTCACGGTCGAAGCGGGCCTCACCTTGCGCGCGCTCAACGAGGCGCTGGCCGACGCCGGGCAGTGGCTGCCGATCGATCCGCCGGTCGGCGATGTCATGACGATCGGCGGGCTGATCGCTGCCGATCGCAGCGGCCCGCTGCGCCACGGCTACGGCACGGTGCGCGATTACCTGATCGGCATCCGCGCGGTGACCGCGGCGGGGGAGGTGGTGCGCGGCGGCGGCCAGGTGGTGAAAAACGTCGCAGGTTACGATTTGCCGAAGCTGCTGACCGGTTCGTACGGTACGCTGGCGATCATCGTCGAGGCGTCGTTCAAGATTCAGCCGCGGCCGGCTGCACTCGACGTGTTCGAGTGGAAGGCGCCGACCTTGCGGGAAGCGCTGGAGCGCGCGCACGCGCTCGGCCGTTCGGCCGTACTGCCCGTGCTGGTCGAGGTGGTGAATGAAGCGGCGGCGGAGTCCCTGGGACTCGGTGATGAGGCCGCCGTGCTGATCGGGTGCGCCGGATCGCCCGCGCACGTCGAAGAGCAGGCGCGTCGCATGGACATGGTCAGCGCGGGTGCCGCGACCAAGCTCTCGGCGGGCCGCGGCGCGGCGCTGTTGCGGGCCCTGCGCGAGTTCTCCCAACCGGCCGACGACAGGGCGATGGTGGCGCGCCTGAGCGCGCGTCCGACCGCGCTCCCACCGCTGCTGGACGAGGTCGAGGCAATAGCGAGCGCGGCCGCGCTGGTGGTGGAGGTGGCGGTGCACGCGGGCGCGGGCGTGGCGTGGTGTCAAATGCTGGGCGCGCCGAGTGCGGACGGCCTGCGGGCCGCCGCCGAACGCATGCGGGCGGCGGCGCGGCGCCACACCGGTTGGGCGGTGTTCGAGACGATACCTGGCGAATTGCGCGGCGACATCGACCCGTGGGGCTACGAGGCACCGGCATTGAGCATCATGCGGCGGGTCAAGGCAGCCCTCGATCCGAACGGGTGTTTCAGCCCGGGGCGGTTCGTCGGCCAGATCTGAACATGACCGGAACGCCGAACGGATCGATTGGCGCGCCGCGCGGCGTGGCCAATCCCGACTACCTGCGCGAATGCGTACACTGCGGCTTTTGCCTGAGCGCGTGTCCAACGTACCTCGAGCTCGGCACGGAAATGGATTCGCCGCGCGGGCGTATCCATTTGGTGCGGGCGCTGGAGGACGGTACGCTGGCGTTGGACGGCGACGTCGTCCGCCATCTCGATCTCTGCCTCGGATGCCAGGCGTGCGAGAGCGCGTGCCCGTCCGGCGTGCGTTACGGGCGGATCTTCGAACAGGCGCGAGCCTACGTCACGCGGCGCGCGGCGCGGCCGTGGCACGAGCGGGTGCGGCGACGGGCTCTGCTGGCGATCTTTCCATACCGGCGCCGCCTGCGCGCGCTCCTCGCGCTGGTCGGCGTGGCCCGCGCGCTCGGCCTCTGGCAGGTGCTGGCGCGCTGGATGGACGCCGCGGCATTGCTCCCCTCCGAGTGTGAGCCGAAGCCGTTGGCGGCGTATTACCCGGCCCGCGGGGCGGAAACGTTGCGCGTCGCGCTGCACTCGGGGTGCGTCACCGGTGAGCTGTTCAGCGAGGTCAATGCGGCGGCGGTGCGCGTGCTGACGCGATATGGAGCGAGCGTCGCGGTGCCGCCGGGGCAGGGCTGTTGCGGCGCGCTGCATCTGCACAATGGCGACCCGGATACCGCGCGCGCCCTCGCCCGGCGCAACATCGATGCGTTCACGCCGGAGGTCGACGTGATCGTCACGGCCGCTGCCGGTTGCGGCTCCACGCTCAAAGGCTATGGGCATCTACTCGAAGACGATCCGGCCTACGCGGAGCGCGCGCGCCGATTCGGCGCGGCCGTGCGGGACGTGACCGAGGTGATCGCCGCCGGCACCGCGGATCCGCCGCCGGCATGCGCTCCGCAGCGCGTTACCTACCAAGACGCCTGCCACCTCGCTCACGCGCAGGGTATCCGCGCGCAACCGCGCGAGCTGCTGGCGCGCGTTCCCGGTCTGGAACTCGTCGAGTTGGCGGAATCCGAGGTCTGCTGCGGAAGCGCCGGAAGCTACAACCTGACCGAGCCGGAGATGGCGCGCCGGCTGCGCGAGCGCAAGATCGATCGCATTGCGGCGACCGGCGCGAGCTGCGTGGCGGCGGCGAACGCCGGCTGCGCTCTGCAGATCCGCGCCGGGCTCGCCGCGCGCGGCCTGCGCGTGCGGGTGTTGCACCCCATCGAGCTGCTCGACGAGGCATACGAGCAGTCGCCCCGTGGCGACCGCGCTTGACATGATACGGGCGCACGCTCGTTGGCGCGTACAGCTGATGAGCGGCGCGCGCTCCGCCGAAGCCAGTGTAGCTGCCCGCACCTGTGCCGGCGGGCGCGCAAAGCGCGCCTTTTACCGAGGGCAGCGCGTTGCGGCATTGGACGGTGAAGCGGTTGCGCCACCGGTTGGGTGCGGAGAAAGCTCGCGATCGCGGGCACGCAGCGCTCGAGGATGCGGTTGTACGCGACGAGCGATTCGCAGGTGACGGGCTCCATAACTCGCGTTGCGGCGCTGCCGCCAGTCACGGCGCCGTTCATTGTCATTGACACCGACATCTTTTCGAGCGGCACGCCGTCGAAGAGGATCTTCATGTCCTCGACGGAGTCGCACCGCGTCATATGGCGCTCGGTCGACGTTCGTAAAGTACCCGAGATGCGCGAGCGGGGTGAGCAGGATGGGATCCTGCGGCGCCCAGGATCTGCGAGTGCGCGCCGAGCAGGGGCGGCGCGCAGGGTCGACCCCGAGGCGGCGCGCCGATGCGGAAGGCGCCTTTGGCGTCCACGGCGGTACCGCTTTACTAGGCTCGGAGGCCGCGGGCGCGCTTTTGCCGAGCAGTGCCGCCGCCGCCACGCGGGGGGCCGGGCGGCACAGCCGGTGCACCTCGGGACGCGCGGGGATCGGCAGGCTGGTCGCGCAGCGTAGTCGCCTGGAGGCGCCGCTCGGTCGGCGCCTGCTGAATTGGGCCGGACGAGGAACGAACCTGACAAAATGCTGAATGATCGATCGCGCAGGGCTCGGTGAGCGCCGTCGTGTTCCGACCCGCCGACGCCAAGTACTTCAGCCCGAGCCCCGATACACGGCGCGCCTAGAGCGCGAGGCCGGGCCGTAGACGAGGACTCAGGCGCGCGCTCGCCCGCTTCGCATCCAGTGCCGGCCGGCCCCCGTGCGGCGAGACGTGGGTCGCGCACACGAACGCGTGCGTTCTGGAGCGCTACCGCGCTGGGTCAGCGGAACAGGCCCGCGACCTCCGGCTTCAACACCTTGCCCATGGCATTGCGGGGCAGGGTGTCGACGACGCGCAACAGGCTCGGCACCTTGTACGGGGCCAGCCGTTCCTTCGCCCACGTGCGCACCGCACCGAGGTCGAGCGCGCCACCCGACTGCGTGATCACGGCCGCGCCCACGCGTTCACCCCACTCTGCATCCGGCACGCCGACGACCGCGCATTCGGCGATGTCGGGATGCGTGCGCAGGACGTCCTCGATCTCCAGCGCGGACACCTTGTAACCGCCGGTCTTGATGATGTCGACCGATGCGCGGCCGAGCAGGCGGTAGCTGCCGCTCTCGATGACCGCGACGTCGCCGGTTTTGAACCAGCCGTCGCTGGTGAACGCCTCGCGGGTCGCGTCCGGACGGCGCCAGTATTCCCGGAACACGCCGGGTCCGCGCACCTCGATCTGCCCCGGCGTGGCCTCCGCCACCGGCGCGCCGGCTTCGTCGACGAGCCGCACGTCGATTCCGGGCACCGGCACGCCGACGTGCCCGATCCGCCGTTCGCCGCGCAATGGGTTGGCGAGCGCCATGCCGATCTCGGTCATGCCGTAGCGCTCGAGCAAGCGGTGCCCGCTGATCTCGTACCAGGCCTCGGCCAGATCGGCGGGCAAGGCGGCCGAGCCGGACACCATCAGCCGCACTCGCTGGCAGCCCTCGCGCATTGCGCGGCGGCGCTCGGGCGAGGCCGCCTCCCAGCGCGCGCGCAGGCGCGTGTAGATCGTCGGCACGGCCATGAACAGCGTCAGGCCGTCGGCAGCGGCGAGACGGTCCCAGACGGCGTCGGCGTCGAAACCGTTCTGCATCTCACAGGTGGCGCCCGCCCACATCGCGCAGCAGAGGACGTTCATCACCCCGTGCAGATGGTGCAGCGGCAGCACGTGCAACACGTGGTCATCCGCTACCCATTCCCATGCCTCAAAGAGTGAAGTGATCTGCGCGGCGAGCATCGCGTGCGTGGTCACCACGCCTTTCGGCTTGCTGGTGGTGCCGCTGGTGTAGAGCATCATCGCGCGCCGTGACGCGTCCACGTCGGGCAGCGGGCCAGCCGCCGCGGCGAGCAGGGCGTGGGTGGAGACGAACCGGCGGCCGCGCGCGCGCGCAAGCGGCTCGACCCGCTCGGCATATGCGGCGTCGGCGACGACGACGGCCGCATCCGAGTCTTCGATCACGTAGGCCAGCTCGCGCTCCGGATGTGTCGTGCACATGGGAACGGCTACGCCGCCGGCGCGCCATATGCCCCACTGCGTCGCCACGTGCGCGCAGCTCGGGGCGACCAGAAAGGCGACCCGCGCTTCCCCGAGGTCGGCGCCCCCGCCGAGCAACTCGGCGGCCGCGCGGCCCGAGGCCGCCAGGAGGTCGGCATAGGACCACGTGGCGTCGGGCGCGATCAATGCGGTGCGTGAGTCGTGTGCCGTGGCGCGGTGGATCAGCGGAATCATCTCAAGGGCACTCTCCGTACGGATCGCTGGAGTGACATTGCGGAATCGACCAGCTTGACTCGGACCGGGCATCTCTCCCACGCTCGCCCGGCGCAGTCGAGTCCCCCTGCCTGCTCGGGGATTGGCGGCGCGAAGGACGGAGACGGAGATGGCGTTCCGCACCACAGTTTGCGACCTGTTCGGTATAGACCATCCGATCTTCCTCGCCGGTATGGGGCTGGTGGCATACGCCGACGTGTGCGCGGCGGTGTCGGAGGCGGGCGGGTTTGGCACGCTCGGCATGATCGGTGCGACCCCGCAGCGCATTCGCACCGAGATGCGGAGGGTCAAGGCGCTGACCGCGAAGCCGTTCGGCGTGGATTTGCTGCAAGCATTGCCCGAGCAGATCGCCGCGGCAATCGACGTGATCATCGAGGAAGGCGCCGCTGCCTTCATCGCCGGCCTCGGGGTGCCCGAGGGCATCGTCGGCCGCTGCCATGCGGGCGGGATCAAGGTGATGTCGATGTGCGGGACGGTCGAACACGCGCGCCGCGCCGAAGGCGCCGGTTGCGACGCGGTGGTGGCGCAGGGCACGGAAGCGGGCGGCCACACCGGCCGCATCGCGGGGCTCGCGCTGATCCCGCAGACCGTCGACGCGGTGCGCATCCCCGTGCTGGCGGCTGGGGCAATCGTGGACGGGCGCGGATTCGCCGCCGCGCTCGCGTTGGGCGCGCAGGGCGTCTGGATGGGCACGCGCTTCATCGCCACGCCCGAAGCCCGCGCCGCGGCGCAGTACAAACAGCGCATCGTCGCGGCGGGCGGGGCGGATACGCGGATCACGCGCTGCTACTCGGGTAAGCCGATGCGGGTGATCAGCAACTCCTACGTGGAAGAGCAGGAGCGCCGGGACGCCGACATCCAGCCCTTCCCGGAGCAACTCGTGCGCAGCGCGCGGGCAGGGCTGTTGGACTACGTGGATGATGCGACGGTCGACCCCGCTCGGACGTGCATGCCTGCGGGGCAGGGGATCGGCGGCATCGGGGATGTAGCGCCGGCGGGGGAGATCGTCCGGCGGATCGTTCGGGAGGCGCACGAGGTGATCGAACGGCTGCAGGCGAACGCCGCGCCGCGCGCCTGACCGGCCGTATGCTGCGGCTACAGCACCAGGCTCCACCCGCCGTCGATCAGCACGATCTGCCCGGTCATGTAGCGCGACGTGATCACGCCCAGGATCGCTTCCGCGACGTCCTCCGGCGTGGCGGAGCGCGCGAGCGGCGCCTTCGCGGCGACATGCGCGTGTGCGCGGTCCCAGTCCGCCGTCCACGGCGTGGCCACGAGCCCGGGGGCGACGGCGTTGATGCGCACCGGACCCGACACTTTGGCAAGGAGCTGGGTCAGGTGGTCGAGCGCGGCCTTAGAGACGGCGTACGGTATCGAGCTGCCGACCGGCCGCGTGCCGGCGATCGAGGTCACGTTGACCACCGCGCCGGCCGGACTGCGCTTCAGATGCGGCAGCGCGGCGCGGGTGAGATACCAGGCGCCGAAGAGATTGACGTCGAGAATCGCGCGAAACACCTCGTCGCTGACCGCGTCGAGGTCCGCGTGCGGGATGACCCGGGTGGTGCCCGCGTTATTGACCAGGATGTCGAGCCGTCCGAAGGCGTCGAGGGTGCCGGCGACCAGCCGCTTGTCCTGGGCTTCGTCGGCGACGTCTGCCTGTACGTAGATGGCGCGCGGAAGGCTGGCGGCGAGCTCTTCACCAGCCGCGGCGGAGCGCGCGGAATTCACCACCACCGCGGCGCCGGCATCGGCCAGGCGGCGGGCGGTGGCGGCGCCGATGCCGCTCGTGGAGCCTGTGACGATGGCGACCTGGCCGGCGAGCGCCGCGTCAGGAGGCACTTGTCCCCCAGCCCACGGGTTGCGGTTGGCCGAGCCGTTCCAGCAGCAGCAGGAGCTCCTGCGGAGGCGTGACGTCGGGGTCCTCGAGCGAGCTCTTCTCGTTCTCGAACTGGAGGATGTCGAGCTTCGCGTAGGCCGCGCGCACGCGCGGGGTGAGGAGGCCGAGGCGCTTCAGGTTGGGGACGATCTTGCTGAACATCATCTGGCGGAATCCGCGCATGAACGGCGTCTGCTTGGACCATTCCAGCCACAGCGGGACGTCCCATCCCAGGCGCTGAAATACGGCTTCCATCAACAGCCGCTCGCGCAAGAGGTGCGTGGCCTCGATGATGAAGTCCTCGCGTTCGCGGAGCTCGGCGGAGCTCATCTCGGAGCGGTAGATGTCGGCCAGCGAGAGCACGCCGAACGCCACATGGCGGGACTCGTCCGCCATCACGCGGCTGATCAGAGCCTGGATGAGGGGCTCATCGCTCATCTGCAGCCGGGTCACGCCAAACGCCGCAAGCGCGAGTCCCTCGACCAGGATCTGCATGCCGAGGAACGTGACGTCCCACCGCGAGTCGGAGACGATGTCGATGAGCAGGCGGCTCAGGCTCGGCACGCATTCGTAGGAGAGCCCGAGCTTTTCGGTAAGGTAGCGGTGATAGACCTCGACGTGCCGCGCTTCGTCCGCGACCTGGTTCGCGGCGTAGAATTTCGCCTCCGTCCAGGGGACGCTCTGCACGATCTTCGCCGTCGCGAGCAGCGCGCCTTGCTCGCCGTGCAGAAACTGCGAGAGCATGAAGGCGTCGACGTTCATCTGAAACTCCACCACCTGGTGGTCCTCGAGCGGCCGGGGGAGGTCGAGAAACTGGTTCATGAGCGCGGGCAAGCCGCGCGCGACCCGTTCGTGCAAGAGCCGCTCGAGGTTAACGTCGATGGACCAGTCGAGGTCGTTGGCGTTCCAAGCCAGCGCCTTGCCCTTTTCGTAGAGGTTCAGGAGGTTTTCCTTTTCGAGGGCGTAGCGCCAGTCGAAGCCGGTGGTGGTCGTCGCGGGCACGAGCTCGTACGGCGGGGTGCCCGCGGGGAGGGGGAGCGCGGTTCGTTGCGTGTATTGCATCACGACCTCCTGGGGTGCCGCCCGCGCGCGCTGGGGCGCGGAGCGATGCCGAGGTAACGGAGCACGAGCAAGCTGATCTCGCGGCGCAGGTCGTCGTCCGACAGAGTTCCCGGGGAACGGGGGTCCTCGAACAGCACGTGTTGTTGCATGAGCGCGAACGCCATCTGCACCGCGAAGTCGATCGCCGCGGGCGGATCCGGGTGGGACATCTCGTCGCGGCGCGTGAGCAGCAGTCGGCTGAGTCGCAGCTCGACGCTGCGCCGGAAGCGCAACCCGCCTTCCAGCAGCACCGGGTCGTCGAGTGAGTTGGCGAGGAAGGCGGCGATCATCGGCCGGCGCTCGCGGGTGACGGCGACCAACTCGGCGACCGCGGCCTCGATGATGTCCGCCGTGTGCGCGGCGGTCCAGCGCCCGGCGTCGACCAGGCGCTCGACTCGTTCGGTGAGCTGCAGGAAATGGCGCTCCTCGAGCGCGCGGAGCAGCTCATTCTTGTCGCGGAAGCGGGCGTAGAAGCCGCCGACCGAGGAATGCGCACGCCGCGCGATCTCGGGAATCGATACCGCGCGATGCCCTTTTTCCGCGATCAGCTGCTCGGCTGCGTCGAGGAGGCGGCGCAGCGTGCGTTCGCTGCGCGCCTGCTTGGGGCCACTGACGGCGCTGAGCCGAGCGGCGTTTGCCATAGCGAACCAGAATCCGATTCGGATTCTTATCCCGGCGATGCCCGGCTGTCGAGCGGCAACCGCGCGGGGGGCCACTCCCCAGAGCAGCTGTTCCGGCTGCTCGTTGTGCAGGAACGGATCGGCGTGAGCCTGACCGAACTGGACGGCGCCGCTCCGCCGGCGCCGGTTGAATTGGTGGCCGGACCTCTTTCCCAACAGCCGCCGACAAGGGCGGCGCCCTTCAGGGGCACCACTCGCCGGTGGAACCGTCCGGGGCAGCGGAGCCGCCGGCGCGCATGCCGGCCGCCACCGCGCTCCGGCGAGAGCAGGGGCTCAGT
This sequence comes from Binatia bacterium, assembly GCA_050176585.1. Classification (GTDB taxonomy): domain Bacteria; phylum Desulfobacterota; class Binatia; order HRBIN30; family CADEER01; genus CAYYWP01. Next base: position 12,150 of record JBFXHX010000027.1, on the reverse strand, counting down.
GCTCGCGCAGCTCGAGCTGGCCGATTTGGTTGCGGTGCACCTCGTCGGGGCCGTCGGCCAGGCGCAGCGTGCGGTTGTGGGCGTAGGCGCGCGCGAGCGGAAAGTCCTCGCACAGGCCGGCGGCGCCGTGCGCTTGGATCGCCCAGTCGATCACGCGCTGCGCCATCACCGGCACCGCGACCTTGATCATCGCGATCTCCTTGCGCGCGGCTTTGTTGCCGACCGTGTCCATCATGTAGGCGGCCTTTAACACCAGTAGCCGGGCCTGATCGATGCCGATGCGCGCCTCGGCGATGCGCTCGAGGGTCACGGTTCGTTCGGCGACCGGCTTGCCGAAGGTGACGCGGGTCTTCACCCGTTTGCACATCGCATCCAGCGCGCGCTCCGCCAGCCCGATCGTGCGCATGCAGTGGTGGATACGACCGGGGCCGAGGCGCCCTTGGGCGATCTCGAATCCGCGCCCCTCGCCGAGCAAGAGGTTCGCCGCCGGGACCCGTACGTCCTCGAAGAGCACCTCGCCGTGGCCGTGCGGCGCGTCGTCGTAGCCGAACACGAGCAGATGGCGGGTCGTTACCACGCCGGGCGTTCGCCGCGGCACGAGGATCTGTGACTGCTGCTGGTGGCGAGGCGCGTCGGGATTCGTCTTGCCCATCACGATGAGGATCTCACAGTGGGGATGCAGGATGCCGCTGGTCCACCACTTGCGGCCGTTGATCACGTAGTCATCGCCGTCGCGCCGGATTGCACAGCGGATGTTGGTCGCGTCCGACGAGGCCACGTCCGGCTCGGTCATGCAGAACGCCGAGCGGATGTCGCCGGCGAGCAGCGGCGCGAGCCAGCGCCGCTGGTGCTCCGGCGTGCCGTAGCGCTCGAGCACTTCCATGTTGCCGGTGTCGGGCGCGGCGCAATTGAACGCTTCGGGGGCGATCAACGAGCGCCCCATGATCTCGCAGAGGGGCGCGTACTCGAGATTGGTCAGGCCGGCGCCGTGTGAGCTCTCGGGCAGGAATAGATTCCAGAGCCCGCTCGCCTTCGCCTTCGCCTTGAGCTGCTCCATGATGGGCGGCTGCTGCCAGCGATTCACCGCCACCTGTGCGTCGTACACGGCTTCGTTCGGATAGATGTGCTCATCCATGAACGCCTGCAGCTGTCCCTGAAGGCGCTTCACCGTGTCCGAGTATGCGAATTCCACGTTGCGATCTCCTTCCCGCCCGGCGCTGTGTCTTAACCCGGATCACCGGCCAGTGCTACGCCGCTTCGTGCGCGCAGCCGCCGTCTGCAAGCTGCGGGCTGCTCCGCGCCGTGGTCGCGTCCGCGGCGGCCGGATCACGCCGGCGCGGCGAAAAACTCCTCGAGCGCCGCGAAGACCTCCGCGCTGCTGCCGACGCAACGCCGGGCCGGTGGCAGCGAATCGAACAGCACACGGCCGTAGGGCTTGCGTGCCATGCGACTGTCGAGCACCACCACGCAACCGCGATCGCCGCGGCTGCGGATCAGGCGCCCGAATCCCTGCTGCAGCTTGATCGCCGCTTGGGGGAGGGTATGCTCGGTGAACGGATCGCCGCCGCGCGCGCGGATCGCTTCCATGCGCGCTTCCTCGAGCGGCTCCGTGGGCACGCGGAAGGGAAGGCGCGCGATGACCACGCAGCGCAGCGCGTCGCCCCGCACGTCGACGCCTTCCCAGAAACTATCGGTGGCGAAGAGCACCGCGTGCGGATCGGCGCGAAAGCGCTGCAACAGCACGGGTCGGCTCAGCTCGCCCTGGCGCAGCGGGAGGAGCCCCTGGGCGCGGAGCTCGTTCGCGAGCTCGAACCAAGCGCGGTCGAGGGCGCCGTACGACGTAAAGAGGGCGAAGGTGCCCCCGCGGGTGATGCCGACGACGCGCCGCAGGGCGGCGTGTGTCGCGGCTTCGTAGCCGGCCGCCGCGGGCTCCGGCACATCGCGCGGCACGGCCAACAACGCCTGCGCGGCAAAGTCGAACGGCGAGGGCACCCGCAGCGTATCGACGCGCTCGCGCCGCTCGATGCGGTCGAGCCCGAGGCGCGCGTGCAGAAAGTCGAAGCGGCCCTCTACCGCGAGCGTGGCCGAGGTCAGCACCGCAGTCGCGAACGGCGCAAACAGTGCGCGGGCGAGCAGCGGGCCGACGTCCACCGGAGCGCGGTGCAGCGATAGCGAGGGCGCTTCGCCCGCGCGGGGGCGGCATTCGACCCAGGCGCAGTACGCGGGCTCGTCGTCGGCGACGGCGCGCAGCGCCATGGCGGCGGCCCGCAGTCGGCCCGCGACGGCGCCCAGCTCGGTGCCGAGATAACGGACCTGTGTGGGGGCACTCTCGCCGAGAGCGTCCAGGCGTTCTTCCACCCAGGCGATCTCCGTGGCGAAGCGGTCGAGCGCCGCGGCGAGCTGCCCGGTGCCCTCCAGCAGCTGCCGCCAGAAGGCGCTCTCCCGTATTTCGGGGGTGGCGCGCAGCTTCTCGCTCAGGCCGTCGACGCGCCGTCGCAGCGCGGATTCGAAGGCGGCGGCGAGCTCGGCGAAGCAGCGCGTCGCCTGCGTGGCGGTCCGCGCGGCGCTCGGCATCAGATGGCGTTCGATGCGTTCCCGCGCGCCCGCGGCGATCGGATCTGCGCTCAACGCGCCGAGCGCCGCGGAGAGGGCCGGCAGGATGCCGTTCTTGGGCGTGCGCGGGCTCCGCAGGCGCGCACATGCGCGGGCGATCGTCGCTTCGCTCACGGCGGCGCCGAGATGCGCCGTCGCGACGTCGGCGAGGTGGTGCGCTTCGTCGATGATCACGCGCCGGCTGGGCGGCAGGATGCCGTTCTGCGTGTAGTCGCCAATTTCCGCCCGCAGCGCGAGGTCGGCCAGCAGGAGGTGATGGTTCACCAGCACGATGTCGGCGGCCGCGGCGGTGCGGCGGGCGGTGTAGAAAAAGCAGCTGGAGTAATACGGGCAGCGCGCGCGCAGGCAATTGTCGTTTTCCGACATCACCTGCTCCCACACCTCGCCGCGCGGGCGCACCGGCAAGTCGGAGAGGCTGCCATCCGTCGTCCGTTCGGCCCAGGCGAGCAGTTCGCGCAGCTCGCGCTCGAACGGCTCGTCGATGAGCTGCGCCGGTTGCGAAGCGGCCTGGGCGGCCTTGCGCCGGCAGAGATAGTTGGCGCGCCCCTTCACCAGCGCCACCCGGGCGGACAATCCGGCGCGCTCCACCAGCAAGGGCAGGTCTTTGTCGAGCAGCTGCTCCTGGAGATTGATCGTGTGCGTGGACACGATCACGCGTTCCCGATTGGCGGCGCTCCACAGCAGGGCCGGGATCAGATAGGCGAGTGACTTCCCAGTACCGGTGCCGGACTCGACGCTCAGCAACGCGTCGTCGCTGAACGCGGTCGCGACCGCGCGGAGCATCGCGAGCTGCTGCGGCCGCTCTTCGTAGTCGGGCAGGGCGGTGGTCACCTGGCCGCCGGGCGCGAGGAGCCCGGCCGCGCGCGCCGAGTCGATCGGCGTCGGGCGGGCGGGCGCGTGCGGCTCGATCACGACGTAGACGGACTCCACCGCGTTGTCGACGATGTAGGAACCCACGCCGTTGTCGCCGAGGACCGCGGCGACCGACAGATCCGCGTCTGAAGGCGACAGCAGGCCGCTCGGATGGTTGTGGATCACCACCTCTCCGGCGCGCGCCACGCGCAGCAGCGCGCGAGCGGCGGCGCGGTTGCCGCGCGCGAGCACGCGCACATCGGTGACGATGCCGGCGCCCAGTGTCCCCAGGGCGAGGACTTCGTTCCCGGCGGCATCGGCAATCGCCGCACGCAGGGCCGTCAACGCGGCGCCGGAGAAGCGCTCGGCAGCCGTCGCCATGTGCGAGGCCTAGCCCGGATCCGGTGCCCAAGCCAACTGTTCTGCGCGCGCATGAAGAGCGGCCGGCGGTCATCGGCGAACCGCGCGGAGGCGGCTTTCACCGTCTCGCCGTGCGGTGTAAGGGGGCTAAATGTCGTCCAGCATCACCACCGTGGGGCTGGTCCAGATGCGCTGCGGTCAAGAGGTCGGCGAAAACCTCGCCCGCGCGGTGGCGGGCATCGAAGAGGCCGCGGGGCGTGGCGCGGAGATCGTCTGTCTGCAGGAGCTCTTTCGCTCGCAGTACTTTTGCCAGCGCGAGGATTCGGCCGTGTTCGACCTCGCGGAGACGATCCCCGGCCCCAGCACCAGAGCGCTCGGCGAGGTTGCCCAACGCTGTGGCGTAGCGGTGGTCGCTTCGCTGTTCGAAAAACGGGCCCGGGGCATGTACCACAACACCGCCGTGCTGATCGGGCGCGACGGCGGGGTGCGCGGCCGCTACCGCAAAATGCACATTCCCGACGATCCGCTGTACTACGAGAAATACTACTTCACCCCGGGCGACACCGGGTTTGCCAGCTTCGATGCCGGCAGTGCGCGGGTCGGCGCGCTGGTCTGTTGGGATCAGTGGTTTCCCGAAGCGGCGCGACTCACGGCGCTGCGCGGTGCGGAAATTCTCTTTTATCCCACCGCGATCGGCTGGCACCCGAGCGAGAAGACGGAGTTCGGCGCGGCGCAATACGACGCGTGGCAGACGGTGCAGCGCGCTCACGCCATCGCCAACGGCGTATTCGTCGCCGCGGTCAACCGGGTGGGCGTGGAGGGCGGTCTGGAGTTCTGGGGCGGCTCGTTCGTGGCCGACCCCTTCGGCCGCGTGCTCGCGCACGCCAGCCACGATCGTGAAGAGGTGCTGGTAGTGCCGTGCGACCGCCGCCTGATCGAGGAGACGCGGCGCAACTGGCCGTTTCTGCGCGACCGGCGAATCGACGCCTACGAGGGGTTGGTGAAGCGCTACCTCGACTGACGCGGTGTGCGGCGCGTGGTTCGAGGATCGTCTCGACCGGTCTCCCGCCGCGTACTGCACCAGGCAAGCGATTGCAGCCGTCATGACCAGCGAGCTGATTCCGTCTCCGGGCAGCCCCGCGGCGCAGGGATTTCGCATGCCGGCCGAATGGGAGCGACACGCTGCGACCTGGCTCTCATGGCCCCATAAGGAGGCATCCTGGCCGGGCATGTTCGCGCGCATCCCGGCCATTTGGATGGAGATGGTACGCGCGCTGCGCGGTGGAGAGCAGGTGCACATCCTGGTCAACGACCGCGAATCGGCGGATGCGGTGCGCGGGATGCTCTGGGGCGCCGGCATCCCGACCGATGACGTCCACCTGCACGAGGTGCCGACCGATGACGCCTGGATGCGCGACCACGGCCCCACGTTCATCGTGCGCGGTGAGGAGTTCGCCCTGGTCGACTGGATCTACAACGCCTGGGGCGGGAAATATCCGCCCTGGGAGCGCGACGATGCGGTGCCGCGCGCGCTGGCCGACCGCCTGAGCGCGCCGCGATTCGAGCCCGGCATCGTGCTCGAGGGCGGCTCGATCGACGTCGACGGCGCCGGAACGCTGCTCACGACCGAGCAGTGCCTGCTGAACCCGAACCGCAACGCCGGCTTGTCGCGCGCCGCCATCGAGCAGATTTTGTGCGACTACCTCGGCGTGAGCCGCGTGCTGTGGCTGGGGGAGGGCATCGCGGGGGACGACACCGACGGCCACGTCGACGATCTCGCGCGCTTCGTCGCGCCGGGCACCGTGGTGACCGTGGTGGAGGACGATCCGACCGATCCCAATTACGCGCCGCTGCAGGACAACCTGCGGCGGCTGAGCGACATGTACGACGTCGACGATCGCCCGCTGCGCATCGTGACGTTGCCGATGCCGGCCCCGATCACCTACGAGGGGCAGCGCGTGCCCGCGTCCTACGCGAACTTCTACATCGCAAACGCGGCGGTGCTCGTGCCGATCTTCGGCTGTGCGAACGACGCGCGAGCGCTCGCGGTGCTGGGAGCGCTTTTCCCCGACCGGCGCGTCGTCGGCATCGATGCGCGCGAGCTGGTGTGGGGGCTCGGCGCCTTTCACTGTGTGACCCAACAACAACCGGCTGCGCGGCGGCCGGCGCCTATCCAGTCTCAACAACCGTGAATGGGAGGAACCAGATGGGACGTTTAGCAATTGTCGGCGGAACGGGACCGGAGGGCATCGGCCTCGGGTATCGGTTCGCAATGGCGGGCGAAGAGGTGGTGATCGGGTCGCGCAAGGCCGAGCGCGGCGAGGAGACCGCACGCGAGATGCGCGAGAAGCTGGCCGGCATCGGCTGCAAGACGCCGGTGAGCGGCACGGACAATGCGACGGCCGTCGACGGAGCGGAACTCGTCGTGCTCGCTTTCCCGTACTCCGGGGTTGCCGAGCTGCTGCCCGCGTTGGCGCCGAAGTTGGCGGGGAAGACCATTCTGGACGTGGTGAATCCGCTGACACGGGTGAACAAGATCTTTACCTCCGAGTTGGTGCCGGAGGGCTCGGCCGCGGAGGCGATTCAGCGCGCGCTGCCGGACAGCCCCGTCGTGGCGGCGTTCAAGAACGAGAGCGCGGAGGAACTGGTGGAGATCCACCATCCGGTCGAGGGCGACGTCATCGTGTGCGGCGATCACGCCGGCGCGAAGGCGACGATCATCGATCTGATCAAGCGGATTCCGAACTACCGCGCCGTCGACGCCGGCGCGCTGCTCAACGCGCGCGTGCTCGAGGGTATCACGGCAATGCTGCTGAACATCAACCGGCGTTACAAGGCGGTCACCTCCATCCGCATCCTGGGGCTCGACGGCAAGACGTCCTGAGCGCTTCGCGGCGAGGCGGCGGTGCGGCCGTCCCGTTGCCGCCGCCGCCGCCGGGGCATATTTTGAAGGAGGAGCACACGAGTTGGCGATGTCTACGGCCGAACAAGCCCCCACTGGCGCCGCGCTGGCCGAAACGTTCGCTCGGCTCGACCAGCCGCAGATCTACACGCCGGCCGCGTGTGAAGAGATGGCCGGCGCGATTCAACGCATCCGCGAGTTGAAGCGGCAGCGCAACGCGGTTGTGCTGGCGCACAACTATCAGCGCCCCGAGATTTTCGAGGTCGCCGACTTCGTGGGCGACTCGCTCGAGCTTGCGCGCCAGGGCCAGAAGATGGAGGCCGAAGTGATCGTCCTATGCGGAGTCCACTTCATGGCGGAGTCCGCAAAGATCCTCTCGCCCGAGAAGACCGTGCTGATTCCCGACCTCCGCGCCGGCTGCTCGCTCGCCGACAGCGTCGATCCGGACGACCTGATCGAGAGACGCGACGAGTTGCGGAAGATGTATCCCGACCTGCAGGTCGTCGCCTACGTGAACACCACCGCGGCGGTAAAGGCGGTAGTCGACGTGTGCGTGACCTCGGCCAATGCCGTGAAGATCGTCGAGAAGCTGCCGACCCAGCACATTCTGTTCGTTCCGGACGAGCACCTCGCCAATTACGTGCAGCGCGAGACCTCGAAGACGATCATCAGCTGGAACGGCAACTGCTACGTGCACCACCAGATCACGCCCGAGAACATCCTTGCCGTGAAGCGCAACCTGCCGGACGTGAAGGTGCTGGTGCACCCGGAGTGCCGCAGCGACGTGATCGCGCTCGCCGACGCTGTGCTGTCGACGAGCGGCATGGCGCGGTACGCCAAGGAAAGCCCTGCGCAGGAATTTCTCATCGTCACCGAGTGCGGCCTGTCCGAGAAGCTGTTGCTCGAGGTGCCGGAAAAGACCTTCTACAAGGCCTGCAAGCTCTGCCAGTTCATGAAGATGATCACGCTCGAGTCCACGGAGCAGGCGCTCGAGCACGTGCAGTTCCGCATTGAGCTCGATGAGACCGTGCGCCAGGGCGCCGAGCGTTCTCTCCGCCGCATGCTCGAGCTGAGCGCCTAACGCGTTCGCGGCGTCGAGCCGCCCGTAACCGAGGGGTTACGCACCGGCTTCCCGAATCCGCCACCGCTTGGACGGCGCCCCCCGTCCGCGCCTGTTGCATCGAGCGGCGCGCCCCCGGTTCAACCGGCGGCGGCGCGCTCCAGGTGCACGCATCGCCGGGTGATCGGGCACCACAGGGGCGCCGCATCGTCGGCGGCTGTTCATGAGGGCCGGACCACTCCCCAACAGCCCTCGACAGAGCGGCGCTCTCCAGCGTCACCACCCGAGCAGGGTCGAGTTTATGACCTACCCTTGTAATTCTGCCGCTCATCAAACGCTGAGTATTGCGATCTCTGCTGATGGATCGGCGGCATCATCGGCTCGGAGGCAGTGGCCGTGCGGTGATGTCAGGCGCTTCGGACCAGCGCAGCGACAACGCGCTGCTCGCGCGCAGGGGAAAGTGGTCGATGGTGATCTCGGAGGGTAGCCAGCGGCCGCCGATGAGCACGTGGCCGCTTTCGCGGCGCATCTTGACGAGACTGCTCACGCTGTCTTTGTACGCGAGCGTCTTCAGCGGAACCCGCTTGTGGCGATCGAAGGTCACGACCACCAGGCGGTACTGCGATGACTTCGGCTGGAGCGATACCGTCATCTCCTCCGCCGCGCGATCGACGATCGTCGGCGCGGCAAACCGCGCCGCGGCGAAGGGCTCCAGATCCTCGCGCGTGAACTCGGCCCCGGCGAGCGGCGCGTCACGTGCGAAGGGCGCGGGCGGCGCCGTGCCGGCGCGCAGCCACGCGGCGCCACCGGCGGTCAACAGCGCGCGCACGCCGCCTTCCGGCAGCTCCACCTCCAAATCGCCGTTCGGCCGCTTGATCATCTTGATGGCTTGACGAGTGGTCGTACCGGCGGCGCGCGACGTCAGCACGCCCTCGGCCTGCACCGTGTGGATGGGGCGCGCAGCATCGGTTGCGGCGCGGAGAAATGCCTCGAGATCCTCGGCCGCCCCGCGGCTGACGAGCAGCGTAAGGGCGGCGATCGATTGCAAGACACGTCGCATCGGAGCAGCTCGTCGAGCGGCCTCTCCCGTAGCGACTTTCCTGCGCCGCGTGAAGCGCCGGGTGAGTTGACACCGTGCGATGCCGAAGCATATGCAAGCGCACGTCGCCGCGCGGGCGCGCGGCACGCCAGCCGAAGGAGCGGCGATTTTGGGTTGCCGAAGCGCAAAGTCTGTCGCCATGCCGTGTGTGGCCCTTGCACGTGCAGTGGCTCGGAGCGATCGCGCAGGCGGTCAGCGGCCCGAGCGCGGCGGCCGGAGATCGTCTCCATGAGTGTCAAACGGCGGGGCGGTGGTGCGGAGCGAACGCGAACGGAGCGCGCTGCGCCGGCGTCGGCTCCGGCGTACGTCGCGCGGCTGCGCGCCTGCGTGTTGGTGACCAGCCTGCGGAACTTCGAGAGCCTCGGCGGCCATCCCGAGCCGCGGCGCGTGATCGCATTGCTGCAGGAGCTCATCAGCGCGGTGACCGATATCGCCGTCGCGCACCGCGCCGCGATCGATGCCGTCTCGGGCGACGGCGTGCGCCTGGTGTTCGGCTTCCCGACACCGCGGCGCGATGATCCGGTACGCGCGCTGCGCACGGCCGCGGCGCTGCAGCGGGTCGCGTTGGCGCTGCGCAATCGCTGGTTGTCGGCAGGTGAAGGGTCGGTGGCCGCGCTGGCGCTGTCGGTCGGCGTGGCCGCCGGCGAGGTCTTGATCGCCGATTTGCGTTCAGGGGGCGGCAGCGCCGGTACGCCCATCGGCGAACCCGTGCGGCGCGCGGCGCGCCTCTGCGCGGCAGCGCGCGGTGGAGAGATCCTCGCCGACGAGGCGACGTATGCCAGCGCAGCGGCGCGGCTCGAAGGGGAGCTCGTATTTACGGCGCGGTCGCTTACCGGGGGCAGGTCGGGCCACCCCGCGGCGTATCGCGTTCAGGCGCGCCGCGCCGGCCTGCTGGTCGTGCCGCGGCGCGGCGCCGGCATCGCCGGTTGAGCGGCCGCGAACTGTTCGAGCCAGCGCAGCGTGCTGCGCACGCCGAAGCCGCTCGCGCCTTTCGGGTGGCAGGCGAACCCTTCGGACATCGCGGTGCTGGAGAAATCGATGTGCGCCCACGGGAGCTCGCCGACGAACTCGCGCAGGAAGAGCGCCGCCACGATGGTTCCGGCATGGCCCTCGCCGACGTTCTTCAGGTCGGCCACCCGGCTGTCGATGTCGCGCCGGTACTCCTCGATCAACGGCAGCTCCCACAGCATCTCGTTGGCGGCACCCGCGGCGGCGATCAGCTCACCGACCAGGCGGGGGTCGTTGCCGAGCACCGCGGCGCAGCGGGGGCCCAGCGCGGTGCGGACGACGGCGGTGAGCGTGGCGAAGTCGATGATGCAATCGGGGCGGCGCCGGGCAGCGTAGGAGAGGCCGTCGGCGAGCACCAAGCGGCCTTCGGCATCGGTGTTGAGCACCTCGATCGTGGTGCCGTTGTAGGCGCGCAGCACGTCACCCGGGCGGATGGCGGCGCCGCTCGGCATGTTCTCGGCGCTCGCCACGTAGCCGCGCACCTCGACCGGCAGGTCGAGGGCGGGCAGGGCGGACATGACGCCGAGCACGACGGCGGCACCCGACATGTCGCGCTTCTGCGCCTGCATCGCGTCGGCGGTCTTCAGCGACAACCCGCCGCTGTCGAACGTGATTCCCTTGCCGACGAGCGCAACGGAACGACGCGCGCGCCGCGGACGGTAGATCATCTCGATGAAGCGCGGCGGCTGCACACTGCCGCGGCCGACGCCGAGCAGCGCACCCATGCCCTCGCGCTCGAGCGCGGGCGCATCGAACACTCGCACGCGGAGGCCGCGGCGGCTGAGCGACTGCGCGGTTCGCGCCAGGTCGGCGGGCGCGAGATCGGCGGCGGGCGTGTTGATCAGATCCCGGGCCAGGGCCGTCGCTGTCGACGAGATGGTCGCATTGCGAAGTGCTCGCCGGTGTGCAGGTTCAACGCGATCCAACACCAGCGTCACGGCGAGCGGCGCCTCGACCGACGGGCGAGAGCGGTAGCGCGTGAACGCGTAGCGCGCCAAGGCGACCCCTTCGCCGAGCGCGGTGATCGTCGCGGCATCGCCGTGCGGGCCCACGGCCACCGCCGTGCGCCGCGCAAGCAACCGCGCCGATTGTCGCGCCACGGCATCGGCCACCTCGTACCACAGTGCCAAGTGCGGAGCAGGGCCAGCGCCGAAAAGGAGAATCGCGCGGGCGCCACCGCCGGTTCCATGCGCCCAACATTCCTGGCCGCGCGCGCCGCTGAAATGCTGCCGGCGCACCTCGGCCATCACCTGTGCGCGCGGTTCGGCGGCGAGGGCGCGGATACCAGGCGCGGCGGCGGGGTCGCCAAAGACGGGGATGACCAGAAGGTCGCTGCGGAGGCGCGCGAGCGGCGCGGCGGTCAAGGTGACGATCATGGATGGCCTCGTCCGGTGCTGTGAGCCGCGAGATAATCCAACAGCTTCGTTTGCTCGTCGGCGGTGAGCGGCGGCAATCCGCGGCGCACGAGCTCACCCTGCATGCGGGTGACTGTGGTCTGCCACATGGCCGCGGTCATGCTTTGTGGGGCGTACAGGCGATGGCAGCCGGTGCAACGCACTGCGTAGAGGCGGGCGCCCGCTGAGTCCGGATCGGGCAGTTGAGCGTCACAACCGGTGCCGAGCAGCACTACGACCGCGAGCGCCAGCCGTGCGCGTCGCCGCACATCAGCCCTCGCGCCTGTAGAGCGCCTGCTGACCGAAGCTCTCCTCGATCCCGACCTCGATCGTCGTGAGCGGCCCGACGCCCTCCGCATCGAGCTCGCGCCGCAGCTCGCCCGCTAGGTACTGCGCCAGCTCTTCCACGGAGGTATGGACGATGGGCAGCAGCAGCACATCCGCGCGGGGGAAGCGGAATTCGTCCGCTTCGTAACGGACCACGACCGCCGTCTCATCGGCGCGGATGTCGAGACAATCGCTGGCGGCGGGAATGAGGAAGCGCTCGTCGAGCCGTTCGCACAGGCGCCGGGCGACGCGCTTCACGATGCCGAAATCGACTACATAGCCCTGGGGCCCGAGCTGCCCGTACAGACCTATGGACATGCGGTAATTATGTCCGTGCAGGCGTTCGCGATATCCGGGGTAGGCGATGAAATGCGCCGCCGAGAATTTCAGATAGTCCTTGGTGACGTGGACGTGGAACGATTCGAGAGCGGCCATGAGGTCGGTGATCGACTGACGTTAGCACGGCGGTCGGGGAAGAACCACGTGCCCGAGCGCTGGCGGCATCATTCGCACGCGCCCCCGGCGCGCGCGTCGC
>JBFXHX010000026.1:54282-60397 GCA_050176585.1 Binatia bacterium | reverse complement strand
TTCGAGGCGGTTACGGGGCCGAAAGTCGATTACTGGCTCGTGGAGACCGTCGGCATTCTGGTGGCCGTGATCGGTCTGACCTTGCTCGCCGCCATTCGAACGCACACGCTCGCGGCGCTGCCGATCGCGCTGCTCGCGATCGGCAGCGCCGCCGGCCTGATGGTCATCGATGTCGTGTACGCCTCGCTCGGCCGCATCCCGCCGGTCTATCTGCTCGATGCAGCGCTGGAGGTCGGCTTGATCAGCTGGTGGCTCATCGCGCTGTGGCGTGCGCGCCCGGAGTCCAGCGCCGCGCGTTAAGCGTTAAGAGCCGGTCTGGGCATGCGGCGCGTCCACGTCTTTCGACTCCGGTGAGCCCTTCTCGCGCAAGTAGATCGAGAACACGACCATGCAGAGGATCGCGAGAAACTCACTTTGCCAGTTCTGGCACGACTCGAACCAGAACTGCGCAGAGCACACGTACTCGAGCACGCCGACGCCCGGCATCTGGTGTTGACGCTGCTCCTCATTGTGCAGCGCCGTACCCGAGAACGCGTGCAGCGCGAACGACATCGCGAACAGCGCCGCGAAAGCCAGACTCAGCGAATGCGCGTAGATGCGGGCAATCCATCCGCCTCTCCGCACCGGCCACGGCACCGCGCCTCGCGGTGACGACGGGCGTTCCGATGCACCCGTTGGATCGTTGGATTCGGCCGAACCGCGCTGAATCAAAAATACGGTGAGCAGAACGTAAGCGGCCATTTGCAGGAATTCGGATTCCCAGTTCTCGAAGGTCGCCTCGGCAAAATGGCTGCTCGTGAGATACTCGGCATACGAGAGCGCCGGTTGCCGGTGTTCCGCGCGTTCCTCGTTCAGTGAGAGATGCCCGGCGATGCTCTGTGCGGCTAAAAGCACGGCGAAGGCGACGCCTAGTACGAGCGAGAGGCCGTTATCGCGCAGCAAGCCGCCGAGGCTGCGCGGCGCCTGCGCGGGGCGCCGTCTGCTTATGAGCGCGGTGCGGGCCGATAAGTCCATCCAACCGCGCAGGAGCAATTGCGAGGCCCGGCGGCACAAACGTTACCGGACGTGCGTTCGCAGGCGGCACCTGTCTCCGCGGTGGGCAGATCTTGCCACCAGCTCCAACACCGGCCGTTCCTTGCTGATAGCAGAGCTTACGGCGCGGACGAGCCAGCGGCGGCGCGCCGCTGGCTCGGGAACGGGAAGCTAGCGCCCCTCGCGCCGACCGTGGTGCGTGTATCCGCGCCGTTTCTTTTTCATCGTGGGCTTCCGCCTGCCCGCCGACAACATTTCCGCAATGATCAATTCCTCGAGCAACCCATCCATCAACGTCTTCTTCTGCGGTCCCGTCATTGCGATCTGCTCCGTGTATTGCGTTGGCCCACGCGACGCGCGAGCTCGGCGCCAGTGGAGTAAGCCGGGTGCTCAATGCCGCGTGCGCCGCGCCTGCCCGCGTTCAGGTACCTCTTCCTGCTCGGTCCGCTCGTCGTCCGGCGGCCGGTTGCTGATGCCAGCTGTTCCGGTCCGTCGTCGTGCGGTGGCGCGGCTCTTGGTTCCGGTTGTGCGCTTCTTCGTCATCGGAGAGCTCCTTGCGCGTACCGCGGCTACACATGCCACGGCCGCCGCCGTCAGCCTTAGCGATCGATGTCGCCCAGACCATACGTGTCCGGGTCGTAGACCTCTTCGGCGCGAGCGCTGAAATGCGCCTCCATGTGTCGGCCGAGGTCTTCGAGGCGTTCGGGGCCGAGCTTCTCCGCGATCGGGAACATTACGCTCTCCTCCTCGCGCACGTGGTGGTGGAGCAGCTGCTTGATGACGTGGACTTTGGCCATGAACTGCTGGTCGAACGGATCCACGTCAGCCAGGCTGTCCAACACCATCTTCACCGCTTCGTGTTCTTCGTATGCGGTGGGCACGATCCCCGTGCTCGCCTCCGGCCGGATTGCCTCGCGCACCGCCGGATAGAAGATACGCTCCTCCAGCAACATGTGAATGCGGAGATGCTTCGAGGTCTCGTCCAGCAGCAAGCGGCGGTGAACGGCCTCCGAATCCGCGTGTATCTTGTCCAACAGCCGCTCTACGGTTCGATGCTGCTCGCGCAGTATATCTGTCGCTTTCATGGGTTTGTTCTCCTGTCGTATGCCGGGAGTGCTGGGCAGACGCCTGACGCGACGCATGGCGAATTCCCCGCGCGGGCGAATTCCCCGCGCGTCACGCGTTGACGAGCCACGGCGACACGGCGTGTGCGAGTGCCCCAGTGCGAAACCGGTGCCACTGGCGAGCGGGCTGATGGGAATGGCCCTGCCTTGCTCTTACCAGGCCGGGCGGCCCAGCTTACAAGGCCGCCTTGTAACTTCCGGCCGTTCGGCATTGGCGCCTCCGGGCCACAGTATGATGCGCGCTTGTCGCGAGCTCGTCGGATCGGCGGGTCGCGATCGGCGGTGTCCGCGACCTGCCAACGACGGCCGATTGATTTCGGAGAGTGCGCATTGCAGGGATGCGTGGCATGGTGGGCAAGGAACCGTTTGCGATGACTTGTCGCAGCGGCGCGCGCGCACTGGTCACAGTAGCGTGCGTACCGATCTCCGTGCATCGCGGAGGAGAAGCGGCATGACCATTCGGCAGGTGTTCGCAGGTCTGGTCCTGGAGCTCGGATGCGGCTCGGCACGGTACTGATTCTGCTCGCCGTGCTGTGCTGGCTCGGGCCAGCCGGGGCGACCACAGTAGTCGGGGTGCGCACCAAGAGCGCAATCACCGTCGGCGCGGATGGGCGCGGCGCGAGCGCACCCGGGGGTGCGAGTGCCGCTTGCAAGATTCGCGGCTGCGGCAGCGGGTTCGCCGCGTTGGCGGGGTCGCTGGAAAACGACGCGAACGTCCTCGACGCGCTGTCTCGCGCCTGCGCGGACGGCGCCAACCCGTCTGAAATGGCCGATCAGTTCGCGACCGGCATCAAAGCCAGCTTCTCCGGTGCGACCAGCCGGCTCAAACAGCGCGTTGCGCAGCCGGCGCACCAGGGCCAGGCGGGGGGTCCGCTGATCAGCGCACTCTTCTTCGCCATGGTGCAGGGCGAACCCGCCTTCGCGCGCCGAGACGTGTTCGTCGCCGACGACGGGGCATTGCGAATCAGCTCGCACACGTGTCCAGGGAACTGTGACGCCCAGCAGCAGATGAACGTGTTCATGATGGGCGATACCGAACGCGCCGCCGAGCTGTTGCGGGCGGAGCCGATGCTCTTGGCGATCGAGCCGCCACTCGGTTTGATCAATCGGCTGATCGATGCGCAGGCGAGCGCCACCCCCGCGTCCGTCGGCAGGCCGATCGACGTGTTGACGATCGACAAGCGGGGCGCGCGCTGGTTGCAGCGCGAGGCGGCGTCCGCTTGCACGGAGCTCAAGGCCCCAACCCAATAGTTCCGCTCAGTCGAGTCCCGCGCAGCGCATCTCGCGATGGCGCGCGTTGGCGCAACTTTCGGAATCTGCCGGACAGTTGCGCTCGCCCTTTATACGGCGACAGTCGCACGGCGCAGCGCCCGCGCGTCCCTGTTCCGCCGGAGGACAGCGCTTCGCGAGAGCATGCCGGTAGAGATTTGGGGTCTCAGCGCTCGACCGACGGAAAATCGCGCCGCGCGCCGTGTAAGGGCTAACGGCGGGAGCGTGCTCCCCAACCGCATAACTCGAAAGGAGACAACGCAATGACCAAACTCACGTCTGCGGCGATCGCGACCATTCTGGCTTTTGGCGCTGTGCCGGTCTTCGCGTGCGACGGCGCGAAGCGCGCCGACAAGGAGGCCGCGCGCGCGGCCGCCCTGGCGCAAGCCGACACGAACGGCGATGGCGCGCTCGATGCCAACGAGTTCGCGGTATTCCACCAGACCATGGCCGCGCAACGCGAGCAGCGCCTGTTTGCCAAGCTGGACGCGGATGGTAACGGCCAGGTGACTACTGAAGAGCTGAACAACGCTCATTGGCGACGCGGCGGCTCACCGCAGTGACACCGGGGCGCCGGGTTGCCTGATCGCGCCGCTCCGGTAGCGTTCCCTGTCATGGGGTTGCTTCGGGGCCCGACCGGCGCGCGCGCGGGCGCGGTCCGCGCGCGCGCCGGTCGGCCCGGCTCGGCGGCAGTCGGCGAGGAGGAAACGGATGATGTGCTCATGGGGCGAGTCGCCGCCGGGCATGCGGATGCCGCCTGTCGCCAGCTGGTCGACCGCCATTTACATCCCGTCGTGCAGCTCGCCGCTCGCATCTTGGGAGATGCCGCCGAAGCGGAGGACGTCGCACAGGAGACGTTTGTGCGCTTGTGGGCGCACGCCGGCCGCTGGCGGCCGAACGAGGCGCGGCTCAGCACGTGGTTGCACCGCGTCGCGCTCAATCTCTGCTACGATCGCCGCGCGCGGCGGCGTGAGGTGGCTGCGGACGACGCGGGCGAAAGCGCCGATCCAGGAGCGGACCTCGCCGATCACATGGAAGGGCGCGATTTATCCCGCCATGTACGCGCGGAAATCATGCGCTTACCCGAAAGCCAACGCACGGCCATCGCGCTTTGCCACTATCAGGGCATGTCGAACAGCGAGGCGGCGGAGATCATGAATGTGACCGTCGAAGCGCTGGAGTCGCTGTTGTCGCGCGCGCGGCGCACGCTCCGCGACCGCCTGCGCTCGCGTGCTGCGGAGCTTCTGGGAATCGCAACATGACGGTTGGTCGGATCACTCGCGAACGGCTGGAAGTGTTGCTAGCCGCCTACGGCGCGGATCCGGCGCGCTGGCCGTCCGAAGAGCGCGAAGCAGCGCTAGCGCTGCTCGCCGTGGATACCGGCGCGCAGGCACTGCGCGATGCGGCCGCGCGGCTCGACGCCGTGCTGGCGCTCGACAGAGTGGGAGCGCTAACTCCGGGGCTCGCGGATCGCATTCTCGCTGACGCTCCCGGCGCCGCGGGCGGGGCGCGCCCGCACCGCGCGGTGCGGGCGGCGCGCCGGAGCCCGCAACCCGTCGCACACCGCCGCCGCTTCCGGTACCTCGCGGCGGCCGTCGCCGTGCCCGCCACGGCGGCCGTGACCCTATGGCTAACCTCCGTGCCTGATGCGAGGCAGCCCGTCGCCGCGGAATCGCCAGCATCGATGCCGATCGCGGAGCTCTCGCTCGCGGAGCTCGGTTCGTACGAAACACCCGCCGACGCGCTGCTCGCGGTGTCCGACGTGGGACTCTATGACGGCGATCCATGGATCGCGTGCCCCGACGCGATGCTGGGCTGCATCGATGTGGACGCGATGACCGACGATCGGCAATCGCAATCGACCTCCGAGGAGAGGGTGCGCGCATGATCACGGCTCGAAGATTGTTCCTGGTCGCGGCCATTTCCGTCACGACCTGTGTTCCGGTGTGGGGTGGACCGCCGAGCCGCGAGGGCGGTGTCGTGGGCGGGTTGGGGCATCCGGCGTTTCTCGAGCACCTGTTCCGCCCGGAGCTGGTCATGCGCTACCAGACAGATATCGCGCTCACCCCCGAGCAGCGGGATGTGATCAATCAGGCGATTCGCGAGACGCAGCAACAGCTCTTGAGCCTGCGTTGGCAGTTTGAGGAAAAGTCCGAGGAAGCCGCCAAGCTGTTTGCGGCCGAGCAGATCGACAGCGAGGCGGCGATGGCCAAAGCGATCGCGGTGATGGATGTCGAGGAGCAAGTAAAGCAGGCGCATCTGCGCTTGCTGATCCGGGTCAAGAACGCGCTCACGCCCGGGCAGCAGGAACAGCTCCGCCAGCTCCGGCCGAGCCGCGGCGGCCGTCATCGCCAGGAGTGACCCTGCGAGCGGCCGTCGAGCTCGCATGCCCACTGCGCGCTCAGGTTCTCCGGTTCGGCTGTGCGGCCCGCCTGCGGGTGGGCGCGCAGGTGCGGCGTGGATGAATGAGATTGTGCAGCGCCCGATACCGGAACGGTTTGGCCATCGCGAGCACGTATGGCGAATCGCGTACCCTCTCCTCAAGGTCGGCGGACTGGTCCGCCGTGACTAGGACGATCGCGACGTGCGGATACGCCGTGTGGAAGCGCCGTGCGAAGCTCAGTCCGTCTTCGCTGCCGGCGAGTTGATAATCCGTGATCAACGCCGCAATGCCGGAGAGCTCCTCCATT
>JBFXHX010000026.1:0-54182 GCA_050176585.1 Binatia bacterium | reverse complement strand
CCGGACCACCTCCAGCTGCTGGAGATGGAGCTATCGGCCCGAAGAGCTGTTCGACGGCTCGGGGCGGCTGCGGCCGCTCGCGCCTCGTGGCGAGCGGCGAATGAGCGTCAATCCGCACGCGAAGGGTGGAGACCTCCTGTACGACCTGCGCCTCGCCTACTTTGGCCAGTATGCCGTCGACGTCTCCACGCCGGGCGCGGTGGACGCGCAGGTGAGGCCATACAGGCGCGTTCATCCGCGATGCATCGCTTGACTCCGAGCACGCTCGCGTGTTCAGCCCGACAAGACTACGTCGAACCGCTGGAGTTCCGTATTCGAGGTCACGCCAACCTGCACGTGCGCGGTCACAACGAAGGGACGACCGCGCCCCGTTCGACATGGCCGTGCTCAACCACCTCGATCGTTCCATCTCGGGCGACGTGATTGATCCGCTGGCGCAACTCGGCCTGCGGGCGGCGTACGTGAAACAGTGGCTGCCCGACAAGCTCATCGAGTATCGCCAGTACGTCGAGTGGTATGGGACGATCTCGAAGAAGTCCGCACGTGGGGATGGACGGCGGTCGAGCGGCGTTGCGCCGCGTTTGCCAACCCGCGCTGAGCAGAGCCGCTCCGCTGACTGCGTCCGTGCTTGCGCCGCGCGGCAGCGCCACGTTGCCGCGTTGAATCCCGCATGCGGCTTCGTCAACATACCGCAATGCCGCTCGACGCCCGAAGCTTCGCGGCCGATCGCATCCTGCGCGATGGCGGCTCCATCCATATTCGCGCCATACGCCCGGATGACAAAGAGCGCCTCCGGGATCACTTCGAACATCTGAGCGCACGGTCTGTGTACTTGCGCTTTTTTGGCGCGAAGAAGCGCCTCAGCGAGAGCGAGCTTCAGGCGTTCACCGAGCTCGACTTCCACCGCCGGGTCGGCCTCGTCGCCACGCTGCGGCGCGAGTACGGTGAAGAGATCATCGGGGTCGGCCGCTACGCCCGCGTGGAGGTGGATGAAAGCGAGCCGCCGCGTGCGGAGGTGGCTTTTGCGGTGGCTGACGAGCATCAGGGCCGGGGTATCGCGACAGCGCTCCTCGAGCACCTTGCCGAAATCGCCCGCGCGGCCGACATCGAGGAATTCGAGGCGGAAGTGCTGGGTGACAACACGAGCATGCTGAACGTCTTCGCCGAGAGCGGCTATACAGTGAAGCGCGCGCTCGCGGGCGGGGTCTTCCACGTCACCTTTCCGACGGCCGAGACCGAGCGATCCATCGCGGCGCAGCATCGGCGCGAGCGCGCCGCGGCGGCCGCGAGCGTACGCGTGTTTTTGCACCCGCGTTCGGTCGCGGTGGTCGGCGCATCGGAACGTGCCGGGTCGATCGGCGCGGCGTTGCTGGACAACGTCCGCCGCTGCCGCTTCACGGGGGCGATTTACCCAGTGCACCCGACCGCTGAGACGATCGCCGGGCTGCGGGCCCACGCCGCGGTGAGCGCAATCGGCACGACGGTCGACCTCGCGCTCATTGCGGTTCCGGCCGCACGAGTGGAGTCCGTGGTGGCGGATTGCGCGCGGGCTGGTGTGCGCGGCGTGGTGGTAATCTCGTCCGGTTTCGCCGAGGTGGGCACAGGCGGAGCGGAGATGCAGCGGCGGCTGGCCGAATTGGTCCGCGCCTCGGGCATGCGCATGGTGGGACCGAACTGCATGGGCGTGCTCACCACGGATCCCGAGGTCTCGCTGAACGGCACGTTCGCGCCATATTGGCCGGCGCCCGGCAACGTAGCCATGGTCTCGCAGAGCGGCGCGTTGGGCCTGGCGATCCTGGACCGCTGGGCGCGGCGCGGTCTCGGCCTGAGTGCGTTCATCTCCGTCGGCAACAAGGCGGACGTCTCCAGCAATGACTTGCTCGCCTTTTGGGCGAACGATGCGCGCACCGACGTCATCCTCTTGTACCTGGAGAGCTTCGGTAACCCGCGGAAGTTCGCGCGGGTTGCGCCGGAGGTGGCGCGGCGCAAGCCGATCATCGCGGTGAAAGCGGGCCGCTCGTCGGCCGGAACGCGGGCCGCGTCGAGCCATTCGGCCGCTCTCGCGAGCCTCGACGTCGCGGCGGACGCGCTCTTCGAGCAGGCCGGCGTGATCCGCACCGATACGCTCGAGCAGTTCCTGGACGTCGCCGCGCTGCTCGCGACGCAACCGGTACCCGCCGGGGCCGCCGTGGGCGTGGTCAGCAATGCCGGTGGCCTCGGCATCCTGCTCGCCGACGCGTGCGAAGCGAACGGGTTGCTCCTGCCGGAGCTATCTGCAGAGACGGTCGCCGCGCTGCGCTGCACCGTGAGCTCGCAGGCGGGTTTGGCCAACCCCGTCGATATCACCGCCACGGCAACGGCTGGGGAGTACGCGCGCGCCATCGAGCTGGTCGGGGCCGACGATCGAATCGATGCGGTGGTCGCCATATACATCACGCCGCTCGCGACCGGGCGGGAGGACATCGCCGCCGGAATCGCGCGCGGGGCTGGTGCGGTGCCGGCCGGGAAGCCGGTGCTCACCGTGTTCATGGGTGTCGACGAAGTCCCGGCCGCGCTGCACGGCGGCGCGCGCGGACCGTTGCCGGTGTACGAGTTCCCGGAAAACGTCGCCGGCGCTCTGGCCGCCGCGGCGCGGTATGGCGCCTGGCTGCGCCGGCCGCGCGGGACCGCGCTCGAGCTGGATCGGTACGCGGAAGAGACGGTGCGCGCGATCATCGACCGCCTCATGCGCACGGCGAGTGGCCCGCTGTGGGTCCCGCAGTCCGAGATCCGTGCGATCCTCGGCGCCGCGGGCATCGATTGCGCCAGTGTGGAAGAGACTCCTCCAACCGATGCGGTCGCCGCGGCGGAGCGCATCGGTTATCCAGTCGTGCTCAAAGCGGTGGCGCCTGGCCTCGTGCACAAAAGCGATCTGGGTGGCGTGCTGCTCGATCTGCGCAGCGCCGCGCAGGTAACGGCGGCGGTGGCCAGCCTGCGGGAGCGGTTTCCGGAGCTCCAGTCCGTATTGGTGCAGCGGCACGTCGAGGGGGGCGTCGAGGCGCTGGTCGGCGTGACCAGCGATCCCATCTTCGGTCCGCTCGTGGTCTGCGGTCTGGGCGGAGTGTTGGTGGAGCTCCTGCGCGATGCGTCTTACCGCCTGCCGCCGGTCACCGATGTGGATGCCGCCGAGATGATCGGCGGACTGCGCCTGGCGAAGCTGCTCGACGGCTATCGGGGATCAGCCGCCACTGACAAGGCCGCGCTCGGCGAGATCATCCGCCGCACCTCTGCACTCGTCGAGGCGATTCCGGAGCTGCGCGAGCTCGACCTGAACCCGGTCAAGGTGCTCGCGCCCGGTCAAGGCGCGGTTGTGGTCGACGCGCGCATGCGGATCGGTCCCACGGTCTGATCAGGGCTCAGGCCGGCCGTGCTCGCGCCGCCCCAGCCGGCGCGGTGATGGCCTTGCCGCTGTTCCAGAGCGCGCAACCGAACCGCTGTCACACCGCGGCGTGCCCTGCGCCGGGGCGCGGTTTCATGCCTGCAGCGCTTCGAGGGCCGCGAGGAGCTGTGCGGGATCGACGGGCTTGACGATGTGCCGGACGAATCCCGCTGCGGAGCTGCGCCGCACGTCGTCCTCCGAACCGTAGCCGCTGATGGCGACCCCGGGTATTCGTCGTTCGGCGCTGATCTGCTCCATGAGCTCGTGTCCGGTCCCGTCCGGGAGGGCGATGTCGCTGATCAGGATATCGGCCCCGTGCGCGAGATCGAGCGCCTCGCGGACACAGGTCGCGATCTGAACGTCATAGCCGTGGAGCCTGAGGAATTCCGCCACGGCCGCGGCGCTATCCCTGCTGTCCTCGACGAGCAGGATTCTGCGGCGGGCGCCCGCGCGCGTTCGCGGCGAGGATATCCGCGCTTGCCGCGCCGCGGGGGCCGGCGCGGCACGAACCTCGACGCTGATGGTCGTGCCCCGGCCGCGACCCTTACTGGTGGCGCGAATACGCCCGCCATGCGCTTCCACGATGGCTTTGCTGATCGGCAGGCCGACGCCGAGCCCGAGGCCGCGGCGGCGCGTGTCCTCGTCCTGCTCGAAGAAGCTGAAAATGCGGTCCATCATGGCGGCATCGATGCCGCGGCCATCGTCGCTGACGGTCAGTCGAATCCAACCGGGCGCGGAATCGCCCGATTCGAGCCGGATCAATCCCCCGCTGTGCGTGTTCCGAATCGAATTGTTGATCAGGTTCCAGAGTACTTGCCGTATTCGCACGGGATCGATTTCTGCATGGTGCGCGTGTGCGCCGCATTCGACCGTGAGGTGCGCGCCGCTGGCTTTCAAATCTTCCCCGCAGAGGTGTGCGACATCGAGCATCAGCTCGTGGAGATCGACGACCTCCGGAATCATCGAGAGCTTGCCCTGCACGATCCGTGTCATATCGAGCAGATCGTCGATCAGGCGCTTCTCCAGCAGCACGTTGCGTTCGATCAGCGCCAGTGTGGGTTCGAGGGATTCCGGAATCGGCCGGTTTCGGGCCGACGCGAGCGCGAACAGGATCGGATTGAGCGGCGTGCGCAGCTCATGGCTGAGCATGGCGAGAAAGCGATCCTTGGCGTCGCTCGCAGCTTGCGCCACGAGCTCGTCGTGTTGCCGCTGCCGTTGCTCCTCGCGCGTGCGCGCGACCTCCGCCTCGATGCGCTTGCGCTCGCCGAGGTCGACGAGCGCGGTGTGGAACAGGCCGACCCTGACGCGCGCGGATGAAGCGGGCGCGCTGGTGAGCTGTACAGGGGTCGCGGGCGCGCTGGAGGGCCGCAGCCATACTTCGCTCTCGACGCGGGCTTGACCCATGAGACAGCGGCGCACGTGCTCCCGCAGCACGCCTTGGTACTCGTGCTGCACGTATCGCAACAGCGACGTTCCCAAGAGCCGGCTGCGCTCTACTCCGAGCAGTTGGGCCGCGCTCAGGTTCGCTTCCCGGATGATCATCGTCATATCGAAGACGATGTACGCCACCGGTGCGAAATCGAAGAGCTGGGCGTAGCGGTCCCGGGCTTCGCAGAGCTCCTGGTGCGACTCTTCCAACTCTCGCTGTTGCGCCCTCAGCTCCTCCTTGTGCACGCGGAGGTCTTCGGCAACCGCCTCCGCTCGCCGGTGTTGCTCTTCCAGGCGCTGCAGCTCGGCCACGAGGTCTGACCGCGACTTTTGCCAGAACGGCGAGCGCATGCCTGGAATGTTGGCTTATGGGCGGTCGCAGTCGGGCCCCGCGCCGAGATCCTGAAAACTCAAGACGATGCTTTGCTGCGTATCGCCATCCACTGCGATCCACCGCGCGTCAACGAGCATATGTCTTTTACCCAACCTCGGGAAGTCGTGCGTGATTTCCACGCCCGAGATGCTCGGCTGCTTTTGCAGCTCTGTGTACAATACGCTGCGGAGGCGTGGGATGTTCCACATCCCATCGGCCAGGTCGAAAAACGATCCGCCCACGACGAGCGGAGACATGCCGAACGCGTCGGTGAACGCGCGATTCGCGTGTTGGACGCGCCAGCCTTGGCCGAGCAGCACCACCGGATGGCGCACCGTCTCGATGACCGCCTTGGCATACGCCAGCGCGCGCGCGCTACCCGTGTGGGAATGCTCCGTGGATTGCGGAAACAATGCGAGCACGGCGCCGTCGATGCGGTTCTCGAGATTCTTGTACGGTCGGATGCGCAGCGCCAGCGTCTGGCCATTTTGATCGCGCACCTCCGTTTCGCAGGGGGTGAGCGTTTCGATCACCTGCGTGATCAGCTGCTCCAGGTTCGGACAGTCGATGTTTGGATTGATGTGGCCGATGGGGCGGCCGATGTCCGCGTCAATGAGGTTGAGCGCGCGTTCCGCCATCGGCGTGAAACGTCGAATGCGCAGATCAGCGTCCACGATCACGATTGCGATGTGTACGCTGCTCAGCAGATTCATCAGGTCGCTGTTGACCCGACTCAATTCCTCATTGCGGATGTGCAGCTCCTCGTTGACGGTATTGAGCTCCTCGTTGGTCGACTGCAGCTCCTCCTTCGCGGTGTCCAGCTCCTCGTTCGTGCTCTGCATCTCCTCGTTGCTGGAGAGAATTTCTTCGTTCGCGGATTGCAGCTCTTCGTTCGCCGCCTCGAGATCCTGGATCATCGCCTGGAGGTGCTCACGAGTGGTGACGAGATCCTTCCGCAATGCGCTCAGCTGCGAGGCGGGCCGGCTGCGCTGGTCGTCGAGCAACTGGCGCGCGGCCAGTGATTCCCGCTGCATGCGGCGCGCCGCCGCCTTGGACGTGGGTTCCTCGAACAGCACGAGAAAGTGCAGCCGTTCTGCGCTCACTAGTGGAGTCACATGGATGTTGACCACGCGCCACCCGCCGTCGGCACGCACCCGCAGCTTGCGTTTGTGCACGGTCATCCGGTCCTTTCGGACCTCCGCGATCGCCTCGCGCAACGGGTGCAGCAAGCCCTCGCGCGCCATCTTGAGCAGGTTCATGGACGGTTCGCCGGGCGGCGGTTCTAGAAATGCGCCGGTCTGTCCGCGAAACTGGATGACGTGGAAGTCGTCATCCACGATCACCCCCGGGGGCGCATAGCGCTCCTGCAACAGTCTGGCGGCCTCCCTTTCGACGACCTTTGCGCTCGCGTCGGGGTGCCGGGCGGGGGCGCGCGCGGGATGCGCGCGACGGCCGTGTTGGACGTGTGACGGCACCGCTGCCGCAACACCCGGGTTCTTCGCGTAAATGCGGTGTTTGCGGTCTACGGTCGCGAAGAGATCGCCGGAGCTGCCGATGGTTTCTGCATTGCCGAGCACCAACAAACCCGCTGGCTTCAGCGCGTAGTGAAACACGCTCATCAAGCGCCGCTGCAGATCGAGGCTGAGGTAGATCAGGAGGTTGCGGCAAAATATCACGTCGAGTTGGCTGAACGGGGGATCGCGCGTCACGTCGTGGCGCGCGAAGACACACAAGTTGCGCACGGCTTTGTTGATGCGGTACCCGCCGCCGTCGATCGTGGAAAAGAAACGCCGCAGACGCTCCAGCGACACGTCCGCCGCGATGCTGTACGGATAACGGCCTTCTCGTGCGCGCTCGATGGCGAAATTACTGATATCCGTCGCAAAGAGCTGCACGGATGCACCGCGCCCCGCCTTGGAGAGTCCCTCGAGGATCGTGATCGCGAGCAGTAGGCCTCTTCGCCCGTCGAGCAGCCGGGTATCCAGGCGCGGATCGGTTGTTCTTCCGTGTGTGGGCTATGGGTAAGGCGCGGCGCGATGCAGTCGGTGAACGCCGCGTACACCTCGGGATTGCGGAAGAACCGAGTGACGCGAATAAGGATGTCGTCGTAAAGCGCCTGCACTTCCGCCGGTTGTTCGCGCAGGAGTTGTACGTATTGGTCGAGGCCGCTGAGCTTGTGCAACAGCATGCGCCGCTGTAACCGGCGGTCGATCGTCGGCCGCTTGTACTGGCGGAAATCAACCCCGCTCGCGGCGCGCAGCAATCTGAAGATCTGCTCGATGTGCTGTTCGGTGGACGCGCGCTTCACCTTCGAGGAGGGCAGCGCTTCTTGCTCGACCGTGGCCAGCTCCGAAAGCCGGTGGCGCACGATCGCGGCGAGCTCCGCGCCCATCGCGGCGGGATGTAGAACCAGATCGACCGCGCCGCTGGCGACCGCGGCCGCCGGCATGCCCGTATACGCGGCCGACTCGGGGCTCTGCGCGATGGTGATGCCTCCGACGGCTTTGATCTCGCGCAACCCCGCCGTGCCGTCCGAGCCCGTGCCGGAGAGGACGATGCCGATCGCCGACTGCTGGGCGGATTCGGCCAGCGAGTGCAGAAAGAAGTCGATCGGACTGTACCGCGTGCGGTCGCTCGGTTGCGTAACCAGGTGCAGGGTTTCGCCCTTGATACTCATCTGCGCATTCGGCGGAATGACATACACGACGTCGGGCTCCACGCGCATACCTTCGGCCGCCTGCACGACGGGCAGGCTCGTGCGAGCCGCCAGCAGCGTGGGCAGCGCGCTGTCGCGCTGCGGCGCGAGGTGCTGTACCAGCACCATAGCGAGACCGACATCGTTCGGCAGCGCCTGCAGGAGCTGCGTAAACGCTTCAAGGCCGCCTGCCGATGCTCCGACTCCGGCGATGAAAAAGGGACCACGCCGCGGCCCGCGCCGGCGCCGCTCTACGCCACGTGTCGGAGGGGCGGGCTGCGCGCGGCGTGGCGACACTTTCGGTGCCGCAGGCGGGCCGGTCGGGTGCTTTCTGTCCGTTTTCGTAGGCATCAGTCCCCGCGCAGGACTTTCGCCCCACTGGTGGTCGGCTCCTAGCCTGCGGCTCGGGAATGCGGCGTCGAAGCCGACTCGTTCGTGTGCACTGCGCAACGCCACATCGCAATCCCGTGCTCGTCGAGTGCAGCCCCAGTTCGGTCGATGTGCGCGTGATAGAACGCGGCCCGTGAGGCAGTCAACTGTCGCTCTTCGCGGGGGCCGTTACTCACCCTGAGTGAGCGGCCGTCTGATTACCGGCGTGCCAGCGCCCGGTAACCTGGTTCAGCACATGGGCACAGAACCTGGCGGCACCACACTGGGCCGCCGTGGACGTGGGTCTGGCGCCGTGGATTACCCGAAGGGAGCAAAACGGAAGCGCACAGCGCATTGCGGCGCACTTCGATGGACGATCATCCGCGCGTATTTCAGGGCGGGGGTAAGCTGTCCTCGGCGCCGTCGCCGAACTCGTCGAGGTAGGCCTGTATCGCATTCGCGAGCGCTTTGCGCACCGATTCGGGGAGCCGTTGGACGAACGCGAACAGGTGCTCTTCCTCTTCGTTGAAGTGGCGTTCGACTACGTCGCGCAAGAGCTTGACGGTAGCCGGTTTGGCCTCGGCGCCCAGGATCTCGTCGAGCAACACATCCATCACCACATGCGCCTCGGCGGCGTCGCTGACCGCTTCAGCGGAGATGCCAGCCGACTCCACTCCGGGATGGAAGACCTCTTCCTCCACCGCGGCGTGCGCCTTCAAACGCTGGCCGATGTGCGCGAACAATCGCAAGCGCGCCTCGGGCTCGACGGTCACCTCGAGCTCGTCGAATGCCTCCAGGAGATGCTCATGCTGCAGCTTGAGCTGCTCGATCCCGTCTATCCCGCTTTCACGAGATCGCATGTCTCCGCACCGTGGGCTGTGGCTACGCGGCCTCAGACTCGCGTCGCGTCGACACGGAGAGGTTCAGCAGTTCCTCGCGCAGCGCTTCGGGGGACGCTTTGAGGAATTCACACAAATTGACGAACGAGAATGGCCATTCCCGGTCGTCGGACGCTACCCACTGATACGCTTGCATGTAGAACCGCTGCCCTTGACGCTGGCGGGCGTAGCGGTACTTGCGCAAATCGTTGGCGGCATTCTCCAGCACCGCCACCGCGAGCGCGCGCTCAGGGCTCTGGCACGGGCCGCGCCAAATGTCGTGGAACTGCAGTGGATGCAGAATGGTCAGCGGGAGATGTTCCTCGGGGAAGCCGGGTACGCGGGCGCTGTCGTAGCGGTGCTGCATGACGGCAGGTCGTCTCATGATTTCTCCTTTCGCGAGCACGCCGCGACACGAATTAAAATCGACCCAACGCGAACCTGGGCGAATCCGGCGGCACGTGCGGGAGCGGTTACTGCGCTATAGCGGTTGCTGCGCTGTAAGATCGAGTTCACCGGAAGATGAGATACAAGATCAACAACAGCGGCAGTGGTACGCCGAGCAACCACAACAACAAATAACCGGCTTTGCCGCTTTGATGGTCACGAGTCTCTTCGTCCTTCATCGTCCCTCCGTTTGTGTCGGCCGCTTAGGCCGTGCGGCACCACGAAGCAGTGACCGTGCCAGCGACTGCGCAATGGAGAAAACAACCGCCACTTGCCCCGTACCTGCAGACGCCTGTAAGTCGCACCCCGGCTTGTTGTGTAATCTTTGCACGCGCCGCCATTGGTCGCGGCGGTCGCACGGCACTCCGCCTGGCACGCGTTCTGCTCCCCCGAGCGCAAACTGACACAGCCCGTTGCGTCGGGCCGTATCGAAGAGAGTGGCGAATACTGCCTTTGTTTGAAGGAGGGCTAACGATGAAGATCAAAGTGTTGGGGCAGGCAAAGCGGGTGCAGGTCACTACAGCGTGCGGCGCTCGGGCGACGGCATGGGACTGCAGGCCGTTCGGTCTCGGCCGCATCATCGCACCGAAGATCCCGATCAAGATCGAGCTCGAGCCCGGAATGGACCTCGAGCTCGCGACTGGCGAGTTGAGCGTCTCCGAGGTGCCTAAGTCGCTTGCTTCCTAGCGTCAGCGATTGTCGACTAAGGTGCGTATCGTGGTGACCAACTCATCGAGGTCGACGGGCTTGGCCACATGGGCATCGAACCCGGCGCGTGCCGAGCGGGCGCGGTCTTCCGCGACCGCGAAGCCGGTAATGGCGATCGCAAAGGGCTTTTGGCCATTGCTGTCGCGGCGCACGACCTCGATGAGGTGGTAGCCATCCTGATCGGGCATGCTGATGTCGCTCAGTAAAATCGTCGGCTGCTCGCGCCTGTTGATCGCCAGGGCGTCTTGCACCGTCGCGGCGCAGTGCACCGTCGCCCCGCGCAACGTGAGCAGCAGCCGGAGAGACTCTCGCGTGTCCTCGTCATCGTCCACGACGAGAATGGTCAGCCCGGCCAGGCTTGCGCCCTCGGTGCGGGCCCGCCGACTTGGCGTAGCGGAGCCGTGATCCGCCCTCGGCAGGCGGATCGCGAATGTCGCGCCCTGCCCGACGCCGTCGCTCAGCGCGCTCATCGAACCGCCGTGCAGCTCGATGATCTGACGCGCAATTGAAAGTCCGAGTCCGAGGCCAGCACTCGAGCGCAGGCGAGCGTTGGCGCTCTGGGTGAAGCGGTCGAACAGCTGTGGGAGGAACTCCGGCGCGATGCCTTCGCCCGTGTCGCGCACCGAGATCACGACTTCGTTGCCCTCGACGTTGCAACGCGTCTCGATCCGCCCGCCGCGAGGCGTGAATTTCACCGCGTTGCCGAGGAGGTTCGCGACTGACTGGTGCAGGCGGTGTTTGTCGCCGAGCACGACGCCGCAGTCGCCTACTTCCGCGTGCAGCTCGAGCCCTTGCTCGTGCGCCATGGCGCGGACTTCTTCCACGCACCCTTCGACGAGCGGCGCGATCGGGACGGGCGCGCGCTCGACCTGCAGCTTGCCCGCGACGATGCGAGACGCATCGAGCAGATCGTTGACCAACTGCGCTTGCTGCCGCACGCCGCGTTCGATCGCCGCGCGCGCGCGCTGCTGCTGGGCGCGGTGCCCGTCGCTCACCCGCAAGACCTCCAGCCAGCTCAAGATCCCCTGCAGCGGCGACCGCAACTCGTGCGACAGCACCGCGAGGAACTCGTCTTTGGCCGCGTTGGCGCGTTCCGCCGCGCGCCGCGCCGCTTCTTCGCGCAGCAGTGCCTCTCGTTTGGCATCCATTTGTTTGCGGTCGCTGATGTCGCGAAACACAAGCACGACGCCCATCATGTCTTTGCTGGTGTCGCGAATCGGCGCGCCACTGTCGTCGATCGGGATCTCGGCGCCCGAACGGGTCACGAGCAGGGTATGGTTGTCGAGCCCGACGATATGCGCTTCGCGCAGGACCTTGGTCACCGGGCTCTCGACCACTCCGCGCGTGTGCTCGTTGATGATGCGAAACACTTGCTCGAGCGGCCGACCCGCGGCCTCCGCTTCCGGCCAGCCGGTGAGCCGCTCCGCCACCGGGTTCATGAACACGATGCGGCCGTCGGTGTCGGTGGCGATCACCGCGTCGCCGATGCTTTGCAGCGTGACCCGCAACCGGCCCTCGCTCTCGTGGCGCCGCCGCTCGGCGTCTTGCCGCCGGCGCCCGCTGCGGTTCAGCCCCTGCGCGCAGAGCACGACCACCACCAGGCCCAGCGCCCCACTACCGATTCCTAACAACGATGCGGATTGAAACCGTTGCGCGCGCGCCGCGCGGTGTTTCGCAAATACGCGATCCTCCTCTGCCTGCGCCTCTGCCAGCAGGGTACGGATCCGTTCCGTCGCGTGCTCGGCCTGGTCGTGCTGCGGGTCGAGAGCGGTTTCGGGACTGCTGCCGCGGCGTCGATCGACCGCCGCGCCGAGCGCTGCGAGTCGGGCGGTCGCGAGGCGCGCGATCTCGCTCGACCGCTCCTTTTGCACGGGGTTGTCGTTGAGCCGCTCGAGTCTCGCCAGCGTCGCCCGCGACGCCTCTACACCGCGCTCATAGCGCGCCAATTCGCGGTCCGTGCCGGTCAGCAGGAATCCGCGCTGACCGGCTTCCGCTTCCAGCAGATTGGTCTCGAGTCGGCCGAGTTGCGCTTCGATCTCGAGCGTGCGGCGCATCAAATCGCCCGCCCGGCGCGCTTCTCCGACCAGCCATACGGTGCTCAAGCCCGCTGTCAGCAGCGCCGCCGCGACGATGACGAGCGCGGCGGTCGTCTTGCGCTCGAGAACCCAAGGCCGCGCAACCATGCGACATCTTGCCCGATCAGCGGACGCAGCCACAACCCAGGTCGCCAGTATGGGCCGCGTGCGGACGCGAAGGCGGCCCGAACGTCACCGTTTCGCGCGCAGCATGGTCACGCCGCGGATCTCAAGGCTGGCGATGGCTTCAGCGACCGCGCCCAGCGCCGCCGGCCGGTTGAAACCCTTGCGCCACGCGAGCGCGATTTGCCGCAGCGGTGCGGGAGGCGCGAAGGGCACCGCCCGGCACAGGGCATGGGCATGGCGTGCGGTCACGGCGCTGGCTGGAAAGACGGAGATGCCGAGTCCCGAGGCGACCATGTTGCGGATCGTCTCGAGCGAATTTCCCTGCAGGGGACCGGTATCGGCCTGCGAGATGCCCGGGCACGCTTCGAGCACGTGCTCGCGAAAGCAGTGCCCCGCCCGCAAGAGCAGCACGGGCTCGCCCAGCAGATCATCGGCGCTGACGCGCGACTTCTTCCCGAGTCGATGGCGCTGCGGCACCAGCACGCGAAAAGCCTCGGTGAACAGCGGACGCGTCTCGATGCCCGGCGGAGCGAACGGCAGCGCCACGATGACGGCATCGAGCGCGCCGCGCGCGAGTAGCTGTTCCAGGTTCGCGGTGAGATTCTCCTCGATCTGGAGCGGCATGCGCGGCGCGCAGCGGCGCAGCTCGGCGACCAACTCCGGCAGGAGATACGGTCCGACCGTCTGGATCACGCCGAGTCGGAGCGCGCCGTTCAGCTGATCCTTTCCGCCCCGCGCGATGTCCGTGATCGCGGAAACTTCCTCGAGCGCGCGCTGCGCCTGCGCGATGATGCGCTCGCCGATGTCGGTGACGATCACCTCGTGCTTGCGCCGCTCGAACAGCTTCACCCCGAGCTCGTCCTCGAGCTTCTGTATGGCCAGGCTCAGCGCCGGCTGGCTCACGAAACACTTTTGCGCCGCGCGCCCGAAGTGCAGCTCCGCCGCGACCGCGACCGCGTACCGCAGCTCGTTCACAGTCATTTGGTCACCCTATCATATGAGTTGATACAATCAATTAGACAAATGGGTTGGCTGCGCATAGACCGGGAGCACGCCGGAAGAGCGCAGCGCAGAGCAGCGCGTTGGCGAGCCGGCGAATCCGAGAAGGGCGGGCGAACGACATGCAGGACCAACGGAACCCCAAGGGCGCCAATGAGGACCGGAGCACGTTGACGACAGCGGCCGGCATTCCCGTGGGCGACAATCAGAATTCCATCACCGCCGGACCGGGCGGGCCGGTGCTGATGCAGGACTTTCATTTGATCGAGAAGCTGGCGCACTTCGACCGCGAGCGCGTGCCCGAGCGGGTCGTGCACGCCAAGGGCTCGGGAGCCCACGGGTACTTCGTCGTGACCAACGACATCACCCGCTACACGTGCGCGAAGGTGTTCTCGCAGGTCGGCAAGGTCACGGAGCTGTTCGCGCGCTTCTCGACCGTCGGCGGCGAGCAGGGGTCGGCGGACACCGAGCGGGACCCGCGCGGCTTCGCCGTGAAGTTTTACACCGAGGAAGGCAACTGGGACATGGTCGGCAACAACACCCCGGTGTTCTTCATCCGCGACCCGTCCAAGTTCCCCGATTTCATCCACACGCAGAAGCGCGATCCGAAGACGCACATGAAGAGCCCGACGATGATGTGGGATTTTCTGTCGTTGTCACCGGAGACGCTGCACCAGGTGACGATCCTGTTCTCGGACCGGGGCACGCCGGACGGCTACCGCTACATGGACGGGTTCTCGAGCCACACGTTCAGCTTCTGGAACGCGCAAGGCGAGCGCTTCTGGGTCAAGTTTCACTTCAAGACCAAGCAGGGCATCCGGAATCTCACGCGAGAGGACGCCGTTCGTCTGGCCGGCGAGGATCCGGATTACGCGCAACGGGATCTGTTCACGGCGATCGAGCGCGGCGACCATCCCCGCTGGCGCGTCTGCGCGCAAATCATGGCCGAGCGCGAGGCGCAGGCGTACCGATGGAACGCATTCGACATCACGAAGGTATGGTCGCACAGGGATTACCCGCTGATCGAGATCGGCGAGATGGTGCTCGACCGCAATCCGGATAACTACTTCGAGGACGTCGAGCAGTCGGCCTTCGAACCGTCGAATGTCGTACCGGGGATCGGCTTTTCCCCCGACAAGATGTTGCAGGGTCGCTTGTTCTCGTATCCGGACGCGCACCGCTATCGGATCGGGCCCAACTACATGTTGTTGCCCGTGAACCGCCCGCGCGGTACGCAGGCCACCACGTATCAGCGCGACGGCGCGATGCGCTTCGACGGCAATGGCGGGTCGGCGCCGAATTACGAACCGAACAGCTTCGGCGGCCCGCGCGAAGCCCGGCAATACAGGGAGCCGCCGTTCCGCCTTTCCGGCGACGCGGATCGCTATGATCACCGCGTCGGCAACGACGATTACGCGCAAGCGGGCGCCCTGTTTCGCTTGCTGCCCAGCGACGCCAAAACGCGTCTGATCGAGAACATCGTGCTGGCGATGCGCGGCGTGCCGAAGGAGATCCAGCTGCGGCAGCTCGTGCACTTTCTCGGCGCCGATCCCGCCTACGGCGAGGGCGTCGCGGACGGGCTCGGGTTGGATCCGGCCGAAGCCAGTTGGTCGGCCAGGCGATGAAGACGTGAGCGACTGCGACGTCAGGCTGCGCCCGTATATCGCTGCTCGATCGCGGCGCGTATGCGGGCGCGGCTCTCGGCCGCGTCGAGTGCGGGCGTGCGCTCGACGATGTCGGTGTCGGCGGCCAAGCCTTCGTCTTTGATGGATTCGCGGAACCACCGCGAGTAGTCGCCACGACGCAGGTGGAATAACCATGTCTCGTCGTCCACGCCGTCGGCGAGCTGCGCGAACAAGTTCAGGTTCTGCGCGCGCAGATTCAGCCGTCCGCCCGGGCCGCGGAAATAGAAGCTCTTGTCTTCGCCGAGCTCGCCGGCGGCGTACTTGCGCTGGTGGCGCCGCCGATCGGCTTGGGGCGGCACGATGCGGAGGCGCATGGGCACGGCGCCGAGGTGGGTCGACCACAATAGTGCTTCGCCGGTTTCCGGCTGCACCGCCGGTCCGCGCACGGCGCCATGCGCGGCCGCGCGCGGCACGTACCGGAGCACGTCCTTGGCATCCGGCCCGAGCGCGATCACCGTATCGACGGCCTCCAGCACGGCCGCCGCCAGATGATCCGGATGGACCGTGATCAGCAGCACGCCTTCGAACGCCTGCGGCAGCATCAGTGGCGCCGGGTCCCAGCTCGCCGGCAACAGGTGATGGGCCTCGTCGACCACGATCCAATGCGGCCGCGCCGTGCGCGCGCGCAGCTCCTGCAGCCGTGGTATCAGGCGGGCGAAAAACCCCGGCCGGTTCTCGAGCTTGACGCCGAGGAGGTTGACCACGACGTTAGCGCCGGGCTTCTCGAGCAGCTCCAGTACCTCGTCGGCGCTCGGCTCGCGCTGGCTCTCACCCAGCGAGACCGCGCCGGCGACCGGCCCGTAATCGCCCTCCGGATCGATGATGCAAAACTGATAGCCCTGCTCGGCGATGCGCTCCAGCAACCCGGTTGCGAGCGTGGATTTTCCGCTGCCGGATGGGCCGGTGAGCAGCGCGCAGACGCCGACCGGGGGCAAGTGAACGGGCTCGTCCGCGCTGCTCAGCCCGAGCAGGATGTTGTGGCGGCTCAAGCGCGGCGCGAGGCTGGCGAGATCCGTGGCGATCATCTCGTCGATCAGCTCGATGACGCCGGCGCCGTGATCGCCCGCGGTCACCCAGTCGCAGCGGCTCTGGAGCGCCGGCAGCGCATTGGCCACCGCGACGGCGCACTCGCAGATGGCCAGGAACGCGTGATCGTTCTCGGCATCACCGATGCCGACCGTGTTGTGCGCGGAGAGGGCGAGCTCCTCGAGAGCGGTGCGCAGACCGGCGGCTTTGTTGATGCCGGATGGCAGCACCATCACCGCCCCCTTGTTGAAGATCACCTGCAACTCGAGTCCGAGATCGCGAATGGTCTCCAGCACAGTGGTCTCGTGCGGTTCCCAGGTGGCCACGATGACGCGGCCGACCGCGGCTGGAACCGCGCGGCTCTCGAGCGCACGCCCGAACGCCTCGGGCGGCGGCTCGGCGATCACCTTCACGTCCCGCGTCGCGGGGTCGACGATCACCGCCCCATTCTCGACCACCACGCGCTCGAACAGGTGCAGGTGCGGGAACACCCGCTCGAGATCGTCGAGTTGGCGGCCGGTCACCAGCAGGAGACGCCGGCCCGTGGTGCGGAGCCGCATCAACGCCTCGATGGTGGCCTCGTCCACCTCCCCGTGCCGCGCCAGGGTGCCATCGTTATCGCAGGCCAACGCCAGATAGCGCATCTCGCATCCTCGGCGCGTGCTACTTGAGCACCACGATGTCGACCTCGCCGTGTCTGTCCACCACCTCGAGCGCGGCGCTCTTGCGGCCGCGCACGATGCGGACGTCCACGCGCGCGTCGCGCACGCGCAGGCCGCGAATCTCGACGTAATCCAGCCAGAAGGGGAGCACTGGTTGGTGGAAGCTCACACGGCGGCGCCACGCATCGATGGTCAATCCGAGCGCCGCCTGCAGCAGCAGAAACACGCTGCCAGCGGCCCACGCCTGCGGCCGGCACGCGACGGGGTAGGGGACCGGCTGCTCGCGCTCGGAGCGCGGAAACCCGCAGAAGAGCTCCGGTAGGCGGCGGTCCTCGAGCCCGAAGCTGGCTTCGAACAGCGCGGTCAGGATCTCCGCGGCGCGGGTGCGAAAACCGGAGCGCGCGAACCCCGCGCCGATCAACGCGTTGTCATGCGGCCACACCGAGCCGTTGTGATAGCTCATGGGGTTGTAGCGGCGCGCCTGGGTCGACAGCGTGCGGATGCCCCATCCGCAGAAACAATCGTCGCGCATCAACCGCGCGACCACGTGCCCGGCGTGCGCCGGTTCGGCAATGCCGCTGATGAGACAGTGACCTGCGTTCGAGCTGACGACCTGGCAGGGCTGGCCGTGCCGATCGAGCGCCAGCACGTACGTGCCCTCGTCGGCGAACCAGAAATCGCGCGCGAAGCGGGCGCGCAGCACATCGGCCTCGCCGTCCCAGGCGGCAGCGCCGCTCGGCTCGCCGAGCCGGCGCGCGAGGCTCGCCATGCCGCGCAACGCCGCGTACACGTAGCCCTGCACCTCGCAGAGCGCGATCGGCGG
The DNA here is from genome assembly GCA_050176585.1 of Binatia bacterium. Taxonomy (GTDB): domain Bacteria; phylum Desulfobacterota; class Binatia; order HRBIN30; family CADEER01; genus CAYYWP01. The sequence continues at coordinate 36,470 of JBFXHX010000026.1, read as the reverse complement.
CTCCGCCAGCCGCCCGTCGGCATGCGAGACCGCCTCGTGCGAGTCTTTCCATCCCTGGTTGATCAACCCTTTCGGCGTGCGCCGTTCGTAGCTCAGGTACCCGCGGGCATCGATCCTGCGCAGGATCCAATCCATCGCCGCGTTCGCCGCGGGCCACATCTCGCGCACCAGCTCGAGATCTCCGGTGCGATCCCCGTACCCGGCGAGCAGCGCGATGAACAGCGGCGTGGCATCGATGCTGCCGTAATAGCGCGCGAACGGGATCTCGCCGGTGGCGGCCATCTCGCCGAAGCGCAGCTCGTGCAGGATCTTGCCGGGCTCCTCCTCGCGCCAGGCGTCGTACTCCCGGCCCTGCAGGGCTGCCAAACAGCGCAGCGTGCCGACACTCATGTCGGGGGCGAACGCCAGCGTCTCGAGCGAGGTGATCAAACCGTCGCGGCCGAAAACCGTGGCGAACCACGGAATGCCCGCATACACGTATGCGCCGCAGGGCTGCTGGGCGCGGAGCAGCGCGAGGTCGCGCACCGCGCCGTTGATCCACTCATTGAATGCGGCGTTGCTCGAGACGATGGTGGTGAAGAGCGCGCTGTTCTCCTGCCGCTCGCTGCGCACCGCCATCAGTGCGCTCGCGGGGTCCGGCGGCGCGGCGGTGCGATCGCCGACGCGGCAGTGCACGGTCACGCGGGCCCGCGCCTCGGCGCCGGGCGCCAACCTGAGCTTGAGCTCGGCGACGTCGGGACCGACCCGCCACAGGTCGGGCGCGAATTCGAGCTCGAGCGCGCGCGCCACCTCATCGAGCCCGATATAATCGATCGAGACGCGCTGGCCATCGACCCGCGGCGGCGTGATTCGCCCGCGCGCCGCTCGCTCGACGCCGCGCAGCTCGAACAGATCGGCGAAATCGGCGGTGAACAAGATGCTGAGCACGACCTCGAGCGGCTCGACGCGATAGTTCTTGATGTGCAGGGTCTCGAATAGCGCGCCGTCGATCAGCACTTTGCGTCTTTCGATGGCGAGGGTGTCCCGTTGCACGACCACCTCGCCGCCCCGCCGCTCGTCCGGGTTCGTCAGATAGGTGACCAGCTCGGTTTCATCATCCGTGGGCGCAGCGCTCAGCACGACGGGAAAGCCGCCGTTCAGCCTGAGCTCGAACCGATCGAGAAAGCGGGTGCCGTTGCAGAACAGCCCGACCGGTCCGAAGCTGGCGAACGGTACGTCGCCGGCATCGTCGACGACCGCGAAGCTGTTGCCGTGATTGAGCACCAGATGGTGCCCGTGCGCCGGCACCGCCGCCGCCAACAGGTAGTAGTCGTCGCCTATGCGAATGCGCTCGGAAGGCATCCCACGGTGTGGCGCTGGAGCGCGGGAACGGGGCTGCCGCCCACCAGCGCCGCGTACACGTCGAGGTAGCGGCGCGTCATCGCCGCCACGGTAAAGCGCTGCTCGAATTCCGCCCGGCAGGCGGCGCGGTCCAGATCGCGGACGTGCCGGATGGCGTCGACTAGCATGTCCTCCGTCTCGCAGACCAATCCCGTCACGCCGTGGCGCAGGACCTCCGGAACGGAGCCGCGCGGTCGCGCGATCACCGGCGTTCCACAGGCGAGCGACTCGATCATCACCAGGCCAAACGGTTCCGGCCAATCGATCGGGAACAGCAGGGCCAGCGCGCCGCGCAGCAGCTTCTCCTTGTCGGCTTCGCCGACCTCGCCGATGAATTCGACCAATGGATCGTCGAGCAGTGGTTCCACTGTCTTGGTGAAGTACGCTTTATCGACGCCGTCCACCTTGGCGGCGATGCGCAGTCGGATACCGGCGCGCCGCGCCGCGCGTATCGCGGTGTCCGGGCACTTCTCCGGCGAGAGCCGCCCCAGGAACAGCAGATAGTCGCCACCCTCGGCGGAGTACCGGTACAACTCGGGGGGCAGCCCGTGGTACACGGTGGCGAGCCAGTTGGCCGCGGGCAACGGCACGCGCTGCGCATCGCTGATCGATACCAGCGGCACGTGCCCATGGTCCGCGTACAACGGCCGCAACGCCGGAATGTCCAGCCGCCCGTGCAAGGTGATCAGGGTGGGCGTGTCGACGAGGCCCGCAGTGGGCAGGCTCAGATAATCGGTGTGGCAGTGGATCAGGTCGAAGTCTGCCGCGCGTCGATACACCTGACTGTGCATGCGGACGTGGTACGCAATGGGATCATCGCAGCCCGCCAGCCTGAGAGCCTCCTCACATTGCGGCACCAGCTCGGCCCGCGTGCGCGAATCGCCACTGGCGAACAACGTCACCGCGTGTCCGGCATCCACCAGCGCTTCGGTCAAATACGCCACCACGCGCTCCGTGCCGCCGTACAGGCGAGGCGGCACGCTCTCGTACAACGGCGCTACTTGCGCGATGCGCAGGCGCGCGGCCCCCGATCGGCCATTCAGTGTCACGCTGGTGACGACAGCAACCGCCGAGCCAACGGAACCGGTATCCGCACTCGCGGCGGCGCGCTAGCGGATCCGAGCGCGCGCCGGGCAGAATTGGGGCGTGCGCGCGCGAACAGATTGTAGATGTGACAGCCGCACGCCCCTCGCATGTATCGCCTGTTCACCCACGCATGCGGGCTCGACGCGCGCGGTCGGGCGCTGGCGTGTGGCGGTCCTCCGCGCGCGAGTTCAGCAGGTGTGCGCGCGGGTCGACGCGGGGCGCATCAGCGGTCGCTCGGAACCAGCGCGAGCTCGTACACCACGCGACCGCGGCCGTTGATGATGCGCACCGTGAAGCGCCCATCGGCGCTCACGTCGAGCTCGCCGAAGTTGAACCACTCCTGCGCCGTGTCGAAAGACGCAATCGCGTCTGCGGTCTCGGGTGCGTAGAAAAAGAGTCGCTGGGGGCGAAACGTCGAATCGAGCCGGCGGTTCGGGAACACGCCGGCGTTCAGCGGCCCGGTGATGATCTCGCGCGAGATCCACGCCGGGTCGGCGCGCACCGGGCGGTAGAGCAACGCGGTGGCGAAGTGGACGTCGGTGGTGATCCAGAGGTGATTGCGGATGCCGTGCGCGCGCAAAGCCGCGAACAGCGCCGCGGCTTCGCGCTCGAAACCGCCGGTCGAATCGCCGGAGGCGAAGCCGTCGCGCGCGGCAGCACCGGTGGGGATCGCGAGCGGCACGCTGCTGATGATGATCTTCCAGGTCGCGTCGGAAGCGGCCAATGACTGTTCGAGCCAGGTGCGCTGTGCCGCGCCGAGCATGCTCTTTGGCGCGCTCTCCGAATCCGGCGCGGTATTGGGCTCGCGGTACTGGCGGGTATCGAGTGCGAACAGCTCGAGGTGCCTGCCCCAGCGCACGCGGCGGTAGACGCGCGTGGGCGCGTCGGCCGGCGGCAGCAGCGGCTGGTAGTCGAGAAAGGCGTCCAGCGCGGCCGGCATCAGGTGCGCGCCGGGGTCATCCGGCGGCGCATCGTCGCTAGGGCCGGCGTCGTCGCGCGTCTCGTGATCGTCCCACACCGGAATCATCGGTACCTGTGCGAGCAGCGCGCGCGCGTGAGTATCTTCGCGGTTGTAGCGCCAGTGCGCCCAGTAGCCGGCGCGATCGCGCGCCGCCGATGGACCGGGGAGTTGCGCGTTGCCGTACCGACCGAAGTCCCGGCAGACGTCGTCGGCGTAAATCATATCGCCGAGGGCGACGAACAGATCGGGGCGGCGCGCCGACATGGTCGCGAAGATTGGATACCCCTGGCGGCGATCCCGGCACACATTCTGACCGCCGAGGTCCCCTCCCCATACGACGCGCACCGGCCGTGGCCGGTCGTCCGCCGGCGCCGTGCGGAAACTGCCGGTGGAAGCAACCTCGCTCGAGGTCGTGTGCCCGCTCGCGCACCACATTCGATATGCATACGCGGTGTCGGGCGCGAGGCCGCGCAGTGCAACACGGCCCGTGTAGTCGCGCTCCGCCTCGACCTCGACCGCTGCATGGCGCTGCGACTTCAACAGCTCCACCTGCAATGTGCCCGGACCATCGCAGCGGCCCCAGAGTACCGCCTGCCCGGACCCGATCTCGCCGGCGGCGGGGCCGTGTGTCAGATGCTGTGCGCTTTCAGGGGCCGGAGCCGCGGACGCCAGATTCCAGATGACCGTCAGACATGCGAGCACTACTGCGCCTAACGGCATGCATGGGCTCCGCGCCGTTCCGCGGAGGGTGGCCGCCCTCAGGGGCAGCTGAGAGCGGCCGTTTACTCCGGGGGGTTCGCCCCTAAGGGCGCCGGATTTGACGTATGTTACATTGTCCAAGTCGCACGGTCCGTCTAGTTGGGATTAACCCCGATTTGATTAGGGAAAACCCTAGTGCTGAGTCAGGGGTTGCAGCCGTGCTTTGCTGATTCGTGGACACGTCGAGTCGGCGGGAGTCTAGCGCCGCTGCGCTTCGCGTTCAGGGCTCGCAACATCCGCGGCGGTGTGGTTTCAATCCGCGGCCATGAGCCGGTTTGCTGTGTTGCACGCCGCCGAGCTGCACCTCGATGCGCCGTTTACCGGTGTGGGCCGGACGCCGCCCCGGGTAGCCGCGGCGCTGCGCGATGCACCACTCGTCGCTTGGGACGCGCTGATCGACTGCGCGATAGGGCGGCGGGTCGCGGCCGTCCTGCTCGCGGGCGGGCTGGCGGCCGGGCTGGAGCGCGGCGTGCGCGCGCACGCCCGTCTACAGCAGGGATTTCGCCGTCTGGCCGCCCACGGCATCCCCGCCTTCGTCGCGCTCGGGACGAGCGATCCGCGCGAGATCGCGGCCCAGCCGTGGCCGGAGGGGGTCACTGCGTTCCCGGCCGCCGGCGCTGCCGTCGCGTTGCGGCGGGATGGCGTGCGGCTGGCGACCATCCACGGCGCCGCATCTGCCGCGGAGCGCGGGGCGGAGCAGGCGGCTCGGGGACTCCGCCGGGACAAGACGCCGGGGCTGCACATCGGCGTCCTCCACGGCGTGTTGGATGGCGGCGGCGACCCCGCCCGGGTCACAATCGATACTTTGCGCACGAGCCAGCTCGATTGCTGGGCGCTCGGCGGGGCGCGCACCCTCATGGTTCACCGGCGGGAGAATCCCTGCATCGTGTCCCCGGGGACACCGCAGGCTCGCGCGCGTGACGAGCTGGGCGCCAAGGGCGCGGCGCTGATCGAGTTCCAAGACGATGCGGTCGCGCAGGTGACGTTGGAGCCGCTGGATTGCGTACGCGCAGCCGAGGTGCGCGTGACAGCCGCGGCCGACCTCGGCGCTTTGCGCGGTCAGCTTCTGCATGCGGCGGCGATGCTGCGCGACGAGCACGAGGGCCGCGCGCTGGTGCTGACCGCGCTGGTCGCTGGCGGTCCGGAAGTCTGCCGCGCCCTCCGCTTGCCCGACGTGCGCGCCAGCGTGCTCGCCGATTTGCGCGCCGGTGAGCCGGGGGAACCGTTCACGTGGTGGGCCGCGCTGCGCGCCATCCCGCCCTCGCCGGTGGCGACCGGCGGCGACGATCTCGCCGCCGAAGTGGGGCGACAACGCGCCCTGTTGATCGGCGACGCCCAACGGGCGGCGGCGTTTCTGCAACGGCGCTCGGACGCGCTGCGCGCGAGGTGGACGGCGGCGCTGGAGCCGCGCGATGCGGAGCTGCTGCTGGACGAAGCGGCCGCACTCGCGGTCGACGCCCTGGTCGCGGCGGAGGAGGAGCGGTGAGGATTGCCGGCTGGGAGGTCGACCGCTTCGGCGCGCTGCAAGCGTCTGCCGCCACGGCCGTGCCCGACGGGCTGACGGTCATTTACGGCGCCAACGAAGCCGGCAAGAGCACGCTGCTGGAGTTCCTGCGCGCGATGCTGTTCGGGGTTGTGAGCGGCGATGGCAACGGCCGGTACGCACCGGCGAATGGCGCTCCGTTCGGCGGCCGGGTTCGCATCGTCGATCGGGACGGCCACTACGTCGTGGCGCGTGATCTCGGCGGGCGCGGCGCAGCGCTGGTCACCATGCCGGACGGCTCGGCGGGCAGTTTGGACGACCTCGCGCATCTGCTCGGCGGTGCCGACGCGAAGCTGTTTCGCGCCGTGTTTTCGGTGACCCTCGACGACCTCCACTCGCTCGCTGCGCTCGACACCGATGGCATCCGCGAGGCGCTGTTCTCGGCCAGCCTCGTCGGCGCCGGGCGGTCGGCGCGCAGCGCCCTCGAGACACTGGCGGCGCAGACAGCGGCGCGGCTCGAAGGGGACGCGCCGAGGCGCGTGACCGGCCTGATCGGCGCCTTGAACGCGCTCGGCCCGCGCCTGGCCGCGGCGCGCCGGCGCGCGCTCGGTTATCCGCAGCGCCGGCAGGCGCTGGAGTCCGCCGCCGCCGCTGCCGCCGAATCGCGCGCGCAATTGGCGATGCACGCGGAGAGTCGCGCGCGCGCCGCTGCCGTGCTGCAAGCGTGGCCGCTGTGGGAGGCACTGCGCGCCGCGCGGGCGGAGGTCGCCGCGCTCGGCGCTGTCGCAATGCCGCCCGAGGGCCTCGAAGATGAGGTGCGGGCGGCGCGCGAGTGCTTGTTGGCGGCGGGGGGTGCGTGTGACGCGCTCGCTGGCGAATGCGCGGCTGCCGAGGCGCAACTCGCCGTCCTTCCCGCTGGCGACGGAGCGGTACGCATCGCGGAAGACCTCGAGGCGCTGAGCGCCGGCGCGGCCTTGTATCGGTTCCAGCTCGGCGGGGTGGCAGTGGCGCAAGCCCGCGCCACTGAGGCGGCCGCGGCGTGTGCCGAGCGGCTGCGGCGCTGTGGCGAAGAGTGGGACGACGCGGCGATCGGCGAGTGGGGCCGCTTGGGCGGCGAGCGCGATCGGGTGCGGGAATGGCAAGCGCGTTTGCAGGCGAGCGCCGACGAGGCCGCGCAGGCGCAGTTGCGGGCCGCGGCGGCCGCCGAACAAGCCGAGTCCATCGAGCGCTTCGCCGCGGCGATCCGGACCGAGCTCCTCGCGCGCGCGCCGCGCGCCGACGAGGTCGCTGCCCGTCGCCAGCGGCTGGCTCACGTGCGCGAAGCACTCGCGTCGATGCTCGAGCAGCGCGGTCTCGGCGAGCGGCTGGCACAAGAGGCGCGGGAGCGCGAAGAGGCGCTGCGCGCACTGGACCGCCGCGGCGCCGAGGGCCCGCCGACCTGGCTGGCACCAGCCCTGGCCATCGCGGCGCTATTCGCGCTCGCCTGGGCGGTATGGTCCGGCGCGCCACCGATTGCGGCGCCGGCGGTGATCGCCGCCATCGGGGTGCTCCTCGCCATCCGATGGAGCGGTGTCGCGCGCGCGCGAGCCCATGAGCGGGACGTCGCGCGCCGCGCGCTGCGCAGCGACCTGGAAGCGGCCCGGCACGGCCGCGATCAGGCGTGGCGCACTGCGGCCGAGCTGAGCGATGCGCTCGGGACCGACGCCGAAGCACTCGGCCTGCCGCGCCTCCCCGGGCCCGCCGAGCTCGAAGCGTGCGCCGAGGAGCTCGCCCGCGAAGAGGCAGCGTGCGACCGGCAGGCCGCGGTGCAGGCGCGGCTCGCCGAGCTCGAGCCGCTGCGGCGCGCCGCGGCGGAGAACGCCGCGACCCGGCGCGAGGACCAGCTCGCGTCGGAGCGGGCGCGCGCGGCGCTCGCCTCGGAGTGGAGGGCCTGGGCGGTGTACGCCGGGCTCGGCGAGGACGTGGAACCGGCGGCTGCCCTCGAGCGCGTCGCCGTTTTGCAATCGGCGCACGATGCGCTGACCGCGCGCGACGCCGCCGAACGCGAGCTGCGGCAGCTCGTCGGTCTGCTCGCTCCATGGGAGGAGCGGGCGCGTGCCGTGCTCGAGCGCGCCGGTGAGGAGAGCGCGGCGTTGGCCGGCGACGCGCTCGTCGAGCGCGTCGCCGCGGTGCGCGCGCGGGCGCAGGTGCAAGTCGCTCAGCAACTGCGCCGGGCGGCGCTGATCGCCGAACTCGATGACCGCCGCGCCCGACTGGAAACGGCCCGCGGCGCGCGCCAGCGCGCGGAGGCGGCGCTCGCGGCGGTGCTCGAGCGCGCCGGTGTTGCAGACGAGCGCGAGCTGGCGGATCGCCGCGGGCGCGCGCTCCGCCGGCGCGAGCTGGAACGCGTGGTCGCCGAGCGCGAGCGCCTGCTGGCCGAGCGCGCTGGTTGGCAGGGCGCGGCCGACGCCTTCGGCGACGGTCAAGCGGCTGGCGAGGCGCGGCTCGCCGCGCTCGTCGCGGAAGTGCCCGAGCTCGAGCGTCACGTGTCGCTGGCCGAGGCGGCCTGGAGCGCCGCTGCCGCCGCGTGTCAGGAGCTGGAAGGCGCCGAGGACGTGCCCACGCTCGAGATGGAGTGGGCCGCACTCACCGCCGAGCTCGACGAAGCCGTGCGAGACTGGCGCTTGCTCGCCGCCGCTACCGGATTCATCGAGGAAGCGCGCGCGAACTTCGAACACACGCGGCAGCCGGCCGTGCTGCGCGCGGCTTCGCAGATTCTGCAAGCCGTCACCGGCGGTCGCTACGAACGCGTGGCCCAGGACGCCGAAGGGCGGGCGCTGGTGGTGATCGAGCGCACCGGCGCGATCAAACAACCGGGCGCGGAGCTGAGCCGCGGCACGGCCGAGCAGCTCTACCTGGCGGTGCGGCTCGGCCTCGCCGCGGAGCTGGCGCGCCGCGGCCCCGCGCTGCCGGTGGTCATGGACGACGTGTTGGTGAACTTCGACGCCGAGCGCGCCACTGCGATGGCGCGGGTGCTCGGCGACTTCGCCCGCCAGCAACAGGTGCTCTATCTCACGTGTCACGAGTGGATGCGCGACCTGCTCGTCACGGCCGGGAAGGCCGCCCAGGTCGTCGAGCTCTGAGTGCGACCGGGTACGGACAAGCTCCTCGCGAAGGCCGTGCGCGCGGCTGCCGCCGGCGAGGCCGCTGTCCTCGCGGGCCGGCCGGCGCTGGCCGCGGCCCGGGCGTTGACGGCCATGCTCTCGGCCGCGAGAGCGCGCCTCAACGAAGCGGGCTTGCGGCCGCGGAGTCACGCGCGGGCGGCGGCGCTCTACGCCGCCCGACCTCCGCTCGTGGAAGCGCCACCGCCCTGGCTCGCTGAAGCCCTCGCGCTGCGCGTGCAATTGGCGGAGGACGATACGGGTCTCGACGAGCGCGACGTGGCGCGACTGGTCGAGCGCGCGGTGAGCTTTGCGGCTGCGGTGAAGCGCGCCGTCGAGTCAGGCTGTTAGCCGCCACGCTGTTGGCACTGAGACGGCAGACGTCTACGGGCTGCAGGCCTAACCGCGAACAGCCTAACGGCCGGCGAAGGTCACAGCATTCCTAGTTCCAGCTTCGCCGCCTCCGACATCATCTGCTGATTCCAGGGCGGATCGAAAACGACCTCGACGTCGGCTTCGGCGACGCCGGGAATGCCCTCGATGCGCGACTTGGCATCCTGCGCGATGATATCGCCCATGCCGCAGCCTGGCGCGGTCAGCGTCATCTTGACGGTCACCCGGGTGCCGCCGGCGGGCAGCTGCTCGAGGGCGAGATCGTAGATCAGCCCGAGCTCGACGATGTTCACGGGGATCTCGGGATCGTACACGTTGCGCAACTGCGCGTACACTTGGTCTTCACCGACCGGCGCGTCGGCGTGGACGGCCGCTTCGGCGCCGGTGTCGGTCACCGGTTTGCCGATCGCGTCCGCGTTGCGACCCGACAATCGGTACAGGCCGCCGAACGAGGGGACCTGCAGCGTGTAGCTGTCGCCGAGCGCCTGTGTGATCACGGCGGGCGTTCCGGCCTTCAGCGTGCTCGTGACGCCTTGCGGAATCATGACGACTTCGACGTCGCGCGACAGCGTAACTTCTTCGAACGACATGGCGCCTCCTCTATCGGCCGGCTATTCCGTGGTCACCGGCCGGTCCGTGCCTTCCAGCGCCGCGCGCGCGGTGTGCCAGCACAGGGTGGCGCACTTGACCCGGACCGGGAACTCGCTGACGCCGCCGAAGACCTGCAGCTTGCCGAGCGACTCGGCCTCTTTGTCGTCGGCCTTGCCGGTGACCAAGCTGTGGAAGCGCTGAAACAGCGCGTCGGCTTCCGCGCGCGTCTTGCCTTCGAGCGCCTCCGTCATCACAGACGCCGAAGCGGTGGAGATCGCGCAGCCGTGTCCCAGGAAGGCGCATTCGCTGATGCGATCGCCGTCCAGATTCACGTAGACCGTGATCGTGTCCCCGCAGAGCGGATTCTCGCCGTGCGCCTGCCGTCCGTCGGGCAGGGCGTGATAGTTCCGCGGGCGTTTGCTGTGTTCGATGATGACGTCCTGGTAGAGCTCGCGCAGTTCGTCTTTCACGAAAAAACCTCGATGGCAGTGCGGAGGCCGGCGATCAGCGCGTCGACCTCCGCTTTGGTGTTGTAAAAGGCGAACGACGCCCGCGTCGTCGCCGGGATCTGAAGGCGCTGCATCACCGGTTGCGCGCAGTGGTGGCCGGCGCGCACCGCGATGCCCTCGCGATCGAGAATGGTGCCAATGTCGTGCGGGTGAATGCCCTCGGTGACGAAGGACAGCACGCTGGCCTTGTGGCGCGCGGTGCCGACGACGCGCACGGCCGGCAGCTCAGCGACCCGCTCCGTGGCGTAGGCGAGCAGCTCGTTCTCCCACGCGCCGATGGCCTCGAGGCCGATGCGGTTGACGTAGTCGATGGCGGCGCCGAGGCCCACCACGCCCGTGATGTTCGGCGTGCCGGCTTCGAACTTGGCCGGCAGACCCTTGTAGAAGGTCTTCTCGAACGTGACGGCGCTGATCATCTCGCCGCCGCCCTGGTACGGCGGCATTGCGTCCAGCAGCTCCGCCTTGCCATACAGCACGCCCACCCCGGTGGGGCCGAAGAGCTTGTGGCTCGAGAAGGCGTAGAAATCGCAATCGAGCGCTTGCACGTCCACCGGCAGATGCGGCACCGCCTGCGCGCCGTCGAGCAGCACCGGAATGCGCCGCTCATGCGCCAGGCGGACCATCTCGCGCACCGGGGTGATCGTGCCGAGCGCGTTCGACACGTGGGTGACGGCGACGAGGCGCGTGCGCGGACCGAGGATCTTCTCGTAGGCCTCGAGGTCGAGCTCGCCGGCGTCGTTCATCGGCACGACCCGGAGGACGGCGCCGCGCTCGCGGCACACGATCTGCCACGGGACGATGTTCGAATGGTGCTCGAGGGCGGAGACGACGATCTCGTCGCCGAGGTTGGCGCTCGCGCGGGCGTAGCTGTGCGCTACGAGGTTGATGCTCTCGGTCGTGCCGCGGGTGAAGATGATCTCTTTGCGGTCCGCCGCGTTGATGAACGCCTGGACGGTGTCGCGCGCGGCTTCGAACGCGACCGTCGCTCGTTGGCTGAGCGCGTGCACGCCGCGATGGATGTTGGCGTAGCTGGTGGCGTCGAACCGCGCCACGGCCTCGATGACCTGCCGCGGCTTCTGCGCCGACGCGGCGTTGTCGAGGTAGACGAGCGGTTTTCCGTGTACTTGCTCGGTGAGGATCGGAAAGTCGGCGCGCAGGCGCTCGACGTCGAGGGGCGGCGCGCTGACGCGCGGCGCCGTGCGGCTGGTGGCCAGGTTCATGGTTGCGCTCCCAGGGCTGCGCGCAGCTGGTCGCCCATCGCGGCTTCGAGCTGTTCGCGCAGTGGCAGGATATCGATGCGCGCCAGCAGCTCGTTCGCGAACGCGTAGATCAGCAGGCGTTGCGCGTCGGCAGGGTCGAGCCCTCTGCTCTGCAGGTAGAACACGGCATCCTCATCGAGTTGCCCGATCGTGGCGCCGTGGCTGCACTTCACGTCGTCGGCGAAGATTTCGAGCTGGGGCTTGGTGTCGATCTGGGCATCGTCGCTGAGCAGCAGGTTCTGGTTCATCTGCCGCGCGTCGCTGCGTTGCGCATCGGGGCGGACGAACACCTTGCCGTTGAACACGCCCGTCGCGCGCCCGCTGAGAATGCCCTTGTATAGCTCCCGGCTCGTGCCCTCGGGCGCGCGGTGGTCGATGGTGGTGTGATGGTCCACGTGCCGGGACTCGCCCGCCATGTAAAGCCCGTCGAACGTGCACGCCGCGCCGGCGGCGTCGAAGCGGGTGCCGATGTCGCGCCGCGAGAGCGCGCCGCCGAACGCGACCGCGGACGACGTGAACCGACTCTCCCCGGCTTGTGCCGCCGCGATGGTGGCCAGGTGGTAGGCGCGCGGGTCCTCGCGTTGCACGGCGTAGTGGGTCAGCTCGGCGCCGCGGCCGACGGCGATCTCGGTGACCGCGTTCGTCCAGTACGCGCCATCGCCGACGTAATGCTCGATCACGCTGGCGCGGCTGCGCGGGCCGGCGACGATCAGGCTGCGGACGTGGCTCACGGTGGCGGTATCGCCCGCGGCGGAGGCGAACAGGCAATGCACCGGAACGTCGAGCGCGACGCTTTCCGGCAGCACGATACAGGCGCCGTCTTCGATGAACGCGGTGTTGAGCGCCAGCACGCCGTCCTGCTCCGGCGCCGCCAGCGCGCCGAGGTGGCGTGCGACGAGCTCGGGTTGCTCCTCGAGCGCCTGGCGCAGGCTGCCGATAAACGCGCCTGCCGGCAGCGCCGCGGTCGAGGACAGCTCGGCCGCATAGCGGCCGTTGACGAAGACCAGCTCGATGCCGGCGCGGAGGCGGGTCGCCGCGACGCGGGCGGCCGCCGCGTCCGGAATGCCCGCGGCCGGCAGGTCGAACGCGCGCCGGGTGATCGCAGACGGGTTGGTGTACTTCCAGTCCTCGAGTTGCGTGGTCGGGAATCCGAGCTCGTGGAACCGCGCCACGCCGCGCTCGCGGAGGGCGCGCGCCGCAGCCGGCATCGCGTCGGCGCGCCGGCGGTAGTGCTCGAGGTGTCGATCGAGTTCGGGCGTTTGGGTCATGCGGGCTCGGGAGCGGTCTCCATGCCCACGTAACCTTCGCGCTCGAGCTCGGCGGCCAGATGCTTGTCGCCGGACTTGACGATGCGCCCCTGGGTCATGACGTGCACGACGTCGGGCACCAGGTAGGTGAGCAGGCGCTGATAGTGGGTGATGGCGACCACGGCGTGCGCTTCGTTGCGGAGCGCGTTGACGCCGTCGGCGACGATGCGCAGCGCGTCGATGTCGAGCCCCGAGTCGGTCTCGTCAAGAATCGCCAGCCGCGGTTCGAGCACGGCCATCTGCAGGATCTCGTTGCGCTTCTTCTCTCCGCCCGAGAAGCCTTCGTTGACGGCCCGGTTGAGCAACTTGGGGTCGAGATCGACTAGCGCGATCTTGCGCTTCACCAGCTCGAGGAATTCCATCGCATCGATCGGCGGCAGGCCGCGGTGCTTGCGCACGGCGTTCAGGGCCGTGCGGAGGAAATAGGCGTTGCCGACGCCGGGGATTTCGACCGGATACTGGAACGCGAGGAAGACGCCGCTGCGGGCGCGCTCCTCGGGCGCCATCGCCAGCAGGTCCGCGCCGCCGTAGCGCACCGTGCCGGCGCTGACGGTGTATCCCTCGCGCCCGGCGAGCACGTTGCACAGCGTGCTCTTGCCCGAGCCGTTCGGTCCCATGATCGCGTGCACCTCGCCGCGGCGCACGCTGAGGTCGATGCCGCGCAAGATCTCCGCGCCGCCGACCGACGCGTGGAGATTTTCGATTTCGAGAATCACGTCACCTGGCATTTCAATTGTCCCGCCTTTACGCGTACGACGCCCCGCGGCGTCTGAGCCGATCGCTGACCGAGCCGTCGCGGCGCGCCTCAGCCGACGCTGCCCTCCAAGCTGACGCCGAGGAGTTTTTGCGCCTCCACGGCGAACTCCATGGGCAGCTCTTTGAACACCTGCCGGCAGAACCCGTTGACGATCATCGACACGGCATCCTCGGCCGACAGCCCGCGCTGGCGGCAATAGAAGAGCTGATCGTCGCTGATCTTGGACGTCGTCGCCTCGTGCTCGACCTTCGCGCTCGCGTTGCGCACCTCCATATAGGGGAAGGTGTGCGCGCCACAGCGGTCGCCGATCAGCAGCGAATCGCACTGGGTGAAGTTGCGCGCGCCGGCGGCGCTCTTCATCACCTTCACCAACCCGCGGTACGAGTTCTGCCCGTGGCCAGCGGAGATCCCCTTCGACAGGATGGTGCTGCGGGTGTTGCGGCCGAGGTGGACCATCTTCGTGCCGGTGTCCGCCTGCTGGCGGTGGTTGGTGAGCGCAACCGAGTAGAACTCGCCGACCGAGTTGTCGCCTTTCAGAATGACGCTCGGGTACTTCCAGGTGATCGCGGATCCGGTTTCGACCTGCGTCCAGGAGATCTTGGCGTTTTCGTCGGCGAGCCCGCGCTTGGTGACGAAGTTGTAGATGCCGCCTTTACCCTCCTTGTCGCCGGGGTACCAGTTCTGCACGGTCGAGTACTTGATCTGCGCGTCCTTGTGGGCCACCAGCTCGACGACCGCGGCGTGGAGCTGGTTCTCATCGCGCATCGGCGCGGTGCAGCCCTCGAGATAGCTCACGTAGCTACCCTCGTCGGCGATGATCAGCGTGCGCTCGAACTGGCCGGTGTTGGCCGCGTTGATGCGGAAGTACGTGGACAGCTCCATCGGGCAGCGCACGCCCTTGGGGATGTAGCAGAAGGAGCCGTCGCTAAAGACGGCCGAATTCAGCGCCGCGAAGTAGTTGTCCGTGTACGGCACCACCGAGCCGAGATAGCGCCTGACGAGCTCGGGGTGCTCGCGCACGGCTTCCGAGAACGAGCAGAAGATGATGCCCTGCTCGGCGAGCTTGCCCTTGAAGGTGGTCGCCACCGAGACGCTGTCGAACACCGCATCGACGGCGACGCCGGCGAGGAGCTCACGCTCGCGCATCGGGATGCCGAGCTTCTCGTACGTCTCGAGCAGCTTGGGATCGACCTCGTCGAGGCTCTTCGGACCGTCGCCGGCGGATTTCGGCGCCGCGTAGTACGTGATCTCCTGGTAGTCGATCGGCGGATACTTCACGTTCTGCCAGTGCGGCTCGCGCATCTTCTGCCACTGGCGGAACGCCCGCAGCCGCCATTCGAGCATGAACGGCGGCTCGCCCTTCTTCTCCGAGATGAGCCGGATGACGTCCTCGTTCAGCCCCTTCGGAATGACGTCGGCCTCGATTTCGGTTACGAACCCGGCTTCGTATTCGCGACTGATGAGATCTTCGATGTTCGTGGCGGGTGTAGACATCGGTGAGCTCCTAACGCGCTTCGCCACCGAGCTGCGGAACGCCGAGCATCGGCACCACCATCTGGCGCGGCGGCCCCGCGAGGTCGGCGAGCGTGATACTGTCCAGCGCCTGGCGGACGGCGAGGTTGATCAGGTTCCAGTGGGTACGTACCGGGCAGCGCCCCTCGTGCTGGCAGTCGCTCGGGGTGCTCCCGGAACAGGTGGTGATCGCGATCGGCCCTTCGAGGGCGGCGACCACGCTGGCCACGGTCATCTCTTCCGGTGGGCGCGCCAGCCCATAACCCCCCTTCACGCCGCGATGGGAGGCGAGCAGGCGCTGTTTCGCCAGCCGGCGCAGCAACTTGCTGACCGTGGGAAGCGGCAGATGGGCCTCCGCCGCCGCCTCGCTGGCGGTGTACATGCGCTCGGGGTGGCTAGCCATGTGCGTCAGCAACACGATCCCGTAATCCGTCAGGCGACTGATGCGTACCATGGTAATTCGGACTGTTTCGGTCTGAATTCGACCCTAGCGACCACGCTTCTTAGGCGCAACACGGGGCCGGGGTCGAAGGGCGAAATTTGGATGTACCCATCGCTGGTTACGTCGGCGAGACGGGCCGGGGCAAGGGGGTTAGCCGTTAGGGGGCGGGGTGAGGGCGGAACGAACGAGACCCGATACCGCGGGTCCGGATTCGAATGCGTCAGCAGGTGACCACGCGCTCTCGCCGACCATATACGTTGAAGCGCCGCCCGCGCAGAAAACCGATCAGCGTGAGGCCGGCGCTTTCCGCCAGCTCGACGGCGAGCGAGGAGGGCGCAGAGACCGCGGCAACCGCGGGGAGGCGCGCGGCCAGAGCCTTCTGCGCGATCTCGAAAGAAATGCGGCCGGACACCATCAGCACGTGCCCGCTGAGCGGCAAGCGGCCGCGCTCGGCGGCCCAGCCGATCACCTTGTCGACCGCATTGTGGCGACCGACGTCCTCCCGGACGACCAGCAGTCTGCCGTCGGGTGCGAACAGTCCAGCCGCATGCAGGCCACCGGTGTGGGCGAACACCGGTTGGCCGCCGACCAACCGTTGCGCGACGCCCTCGAAGAACTCCGGTGTGAAGCGCACCTCATCCTCGATGGGTGGTGCGACCGCGACAGCGCGCTCGATAGTCGCTTTGCCGCACACCCCGCAGCTGGCGGTGGCGAGAAAGTTCCGGCGCAAGGCTTCCAGGTCGAGCGGTACATCCTCGCGCAGGCTGACCGCTACGACGTTGTCCTCGGCGTCGGGTTCCGAAACGATGCGGCAATGCCGGACGGCCACAATGGCGCTGGCGTCCTGCACCACGCGCTCGGTGACGAGAAACCCGCGCACCAGCTCGCCATCGTGACCAGGGGTGCGCATCACGACCGCGAGCGGAACGCCCCGCACCTGGATTTCGAGCGGCTCCTCGCGCGCCACTGCGTCTTCGGCCGCCTCGCAGGTCGCGCCGGAATACCGGTTGAGCGCTACGTGACGGACGGCGTCGGACGTCGCCGAATCTATCTCGCGCACGGCGAAGTTGTCCCATACACCTGCGGCAGGGACAAGCAGCCGCCGTACGCCACAGCCGGTGGCCGTGGGTGGGTGGATGGGTGGGGCCGCGCCCCGCCCCGGGCATCGCTGCGCGATGCCGTGCGGCCACAGGTGCCGCGGCTCCACCGAATGCCGTAACACCGCAATCCCCAACCCATGAGCCCTCGAAAGGGCGATTCGGAGTTGACACGTGCCGGTGGCGCGATACTACTCGGCCGGGCCGCGGAAACCGGCCGCCGCCATGCGGTCATTCGGGAGGACAACGCGATGCAGCTCGGCATGATCGGATTGGGGCGGATGGGTGCCAACATGGTGCTGCGCCTGATGCGCGCCGGTCACCAATGCGTGGTCTACGATCTTTCGCGCGACGCCGTGCAGGCGCTCAGCAAGGAGGGCGCCGTGGGCGCCCTCGCGCTCGACGACTTCGCCCGCCAGCTCGCGCCGCCGCGCGCCGCCTGGATCATGGTGCCCGCGGCGGTGGTCGACCGCACGCTGCAGGATCTCAGCGCGCGCCTGGAGCCCGGCGATATCATCATCGACGGCGGTAACTCCTACTACATCGACGACATCCGCCGCGCTGCCGAGCTGAAGGCGAAGGGCATTCACTACGTCGATTGCGGCACCAGCGGCGGTGTCTGGGGGCTCGAGCGCGGCTACTGTCAGATGATCGGCGGGGAAACCGACATCGTGCGGCATCTCGATCCGATCTTCGCCGCGCTCGCGCCGCCGATGGAGTCCGCGCCGCGGACGCCCGGGCGCGAGCACGTGACCGGCAGCACCGCCGAGCGCGGCTACCTGCACTGTGGGCCGAACGGCGCCGGCCATTTCGTGAAGATGGTACACAACGGCATCGAGTACGGCTTGATGGCGGCATACGCCGAGGGCCTCAACGTCTTGCACAAGGCCAACGTGGGCAAGCGCGAGCAGGCCGTCGACGCCGAGACTACGCCGCTGCGCCATCCCGAGCACTACCAGTACGACCTCAACATCGCCGACATCGCCGAGGTCTGGCGCCGCGGCAGCGTGGTGGCGTCGTGGCTGCTCGACCTCACGGCCCAAGCGCTCACGGAAGACCCCAAGCTCGAAAAGTTCGCCGGGCGGGTGTCGGACTCGGGGGAAGGCCGCTGGACCGTGCAGGCCGCGGTCGAAGAAGGCGTGCCGGCCCACGTCCTCAGCGCCGCGCTGTTCGATCGGTTCGAGTCGCGCGGCGCAGCCGAATTTGCCAACAAGCTCCTGTCGGCGATGCGCTATGAGTTCGGTGGACACGTGGAGAAGAAGTGAGCAGCGCGCGTAGGGGGTCGCGCTCCTCCGCGCTCGACGTCGGGCGGGCGGCTGGCGGCGTTGCCGCCGAGCGCGAGGGCGCACGGCCTGCCGCGTCGAAGCCGCCGCGGGTGCCCTGAGGTGCGCGGGTGACGGACGACCGGCTGCGGGCCAAGGAAGAAGCCGGCCGCCATGCGGCGACGTACGTCAGCAGCGGTATGCGGGTCGGCCTCGGCACTGGATCGACCGTGCATTTCACGATCGTGGCGCTTGGCGAGCGGCGCCTCGACATCGCGTGTGTGGCCACGTCTGAGCAGACGCATCGCCTGGCGACCGAGCTCGGCTTGCGCGTGGTGGCGCCGGACGAAGTCGGGGAGCTCGACATTGCGATCGATGGTGCCGACGAGGTCGACCGGGCGTTGAACCTCATCAAAGGTGGAGGCGGGGCCCACACGCGCGAGAAGATCGTCGCCGCCATGGCGCGCCGGTTCATCGTCGTGGTGGACGCGGCCAAGCTGGTCGAAGGGCTGGGCGCTTTTCCCCTGCCGCTCGAGGTGCTGCCGTTCGCGCCCGGTTTCGCGGCGTCGCGCGCGCGCGCGCTCGGCGCCGCCGCGGTGACCACGCGGGCCGAGCGCAGCGACAACGGCAACCTGCTGATGGATGCCGCGTTCGGACGCATCCCGGATCCCGCGGGCCTGGCCGCGCGCTTGGCGGCGGTGCCCGGGATCGTCGAGCACGGGTTGTTTCCGGCCGAGATGGTGGAGCGCGTGGTGGTCGCCGCCCCGGATGGTGTGCGCGAGCTCGTGCGAAGCGCGCCCTGAGGAGAGCCATGAAGGTCTTGGTGATCGATGTGGGCGGCACCCACGTGAAGGCGCTCGTGACCGGCGAGACCGAGCGGCGCGCGCTGCCCTCGGGCCCGACGCTCACGCCGCGGCGGATGGCGTCCGGCATCAAGCGGCTGGTGCGCGATTGGAGCTATGACGCAGTCTCCATCGGCTATCCCGGGCCCGTGCTGCACGACCGGCCGATGCTGGAGCCCCATAATCTCGCGAGCGGTTGGGTGGGATTCGACTACCGGCGCGCGTTCGGCAAGCCGGTGCGCATTTTCAACGACGCGGCCATGCAGGCGCTGGGCAGCTACAAAGGGGGCCGCATGCTGTTCGTCGGGCTCGGCACCGGCTTGGGCACGGCGCTGGTAGCGGACGGCATCGTGCAGCCGCTCGAGCTCGCGCACCTGCCGTACAAGAAGGGCCGCACCTTCGAGGATTACGTCGGCCGCCGCGGACTCGAACGCCTGGGCAAGTCGAAATGGCGGCGCGAGGTAGCGGCGGTAGTCGAGTACCTGCGCGCGGCGCTCTCCGCCGAGTACGTGGTGATCGGCGGCGGCAACGCCAAGAAGCTGAAGCAGCTGCCGCCCGGCGCCGAGCTGGGCAGCAACGCAAACGCGTTCGTGGGCGGCTTCCGCATGTGGGAGCCGCGCGGGAGAGTGGCGCGGCGGTCGGAGGACCGGCGCGCGCGCTGAGGCGTGCGCGGCCGCCGCAGCGCAAGTTGACGCGCTCGACGCAACTGTGGTTAGCCGTGCTCGTGCCAGGTAGCGCGGGAGGGCGGCACGCCATAGTGCCAGCGGTGCTGGCTCTGCTCGTGGCGGCGCCCGTTCTCGGCGGCCCGGGCGCCGTGACGAGCATCTTTGACCCGCGTTCGACGCCCGCCGAGGAGATCTTCACCCTCTCCCGCCTCGTGCTCGCGATCTGCGCGGCGATCTTCGTCGTCGTCACCGGCTTGCTGACCTACTGCATCGTGCGCTTCCGCGAGCGGCCCGGCGACGATGGGCGCGAGCCGCCGCAGGTCTACGGCAGCAACCAGATCGAGCTGGCATGGGTCGTCGTGCCGCTGCTCATCGTGTTCGTCCTGTTTCTGGTGACGACGCGCACGCTGATCGCGGTCGAGAACGCGAAGCCCGCCTTGGAGGACGCGCTGCACGTGCGCGTCGTCGGCCACCAGTGGTGGTGGGAGTTTCACTACCCGGAGGAGGGCGTGGTCACGGCCAACGAGCTGCATGTGCCGGTCGACCGGCCGACCGTCCTCAGCCTCGAGTCCGCGGATGTGATCCACAGCTTCTGGGTGCCGCAGCTCAACGGGAAGACCGACGTCATCCCCAACCGCGTCAATCGCACCTGGATCGCGCCGAGCGAGCCGGGTGTGTACCTGGGTCAGTGCGCCGAGTACTGCGGGACGCAGCACGCCCGCATGCTGCTGCGCGTGGTGGCCCAACCGAGCGACGAGTTCGCGCGCTGGGTGGCGGCGCAGCGCGGGCCCGCCGCAGTCGATCCGACCGCCGGTGCCGGCCGGGATCTCTTCCAGTCGCTCGCCTGCATCAATTGCCATCGCGTCGGCGGCACGGTCGCCGACGGGGTGTTCGGGCCCGATCTCACGCATCTGATGAGCCGCAGTACCATTGCCGCGGGCGCGGCACCGAACACGGTGCAGGCGCTGCGCACCTGGATCGCGAATCCGGACGCGCTCAAGCCCGGGGCGCTGATGCCGGCAATGAAGCTCGGGGACGCGCAGGTGGACGAGCTCGCGGCGTACCTCGCCACGCTGAAGTGAGCTCGGGAAACCGCCGCTGCTGACATGGCCGTCACTGAGCATCCGGTCGCCGTCGACCTCACCCCGCCGCGCGAAGGGGTCACCACCGCGCTGCACGAGTGGGTGACCACGGTGGACCACAAGCGCCTCGGCGTCATGTACATCGCCACCGGGCTCGTCTTCTTCGTCATCGCCGGCATCGAGGCCTCGGCGATGCGCCTGCAGCTCGCGGTGCCCAACAACGACTTTCTCTCGCCCCAGGTGTTCAACCGCCTGTTCACCATGCACGGCACGACCATGGTGTTCCTAGTCGGCATGCCGATCGTGATCGGCCTGGCCAACTATCTCTTTCCGCTGATGATCGGGGCCCGCGACCTCGCCTTCCCGCGCCTGAACGCGTTCGGCTTCTGGATCTTCGCCTTCGGCGGGCTGCTGCTGTACTTCAGCGTGCTCGGCGGCGACGGCCTCTACGGCGCCGGCTCGATGCCGGATGTCGGCTGGTTCGCGTACGCGCCGCTCACCGGGCGCGCGTTCTCGCGCGGGAACAGCACGGATTACTGGATCGTCGGCTTGCTGGTGGGCGGCATCGGCAGCATCACCACCGCCGCGAACCTCATTACCACCGTGGTGACCATGCGCTGCCCGGGCATGACCTTCTGGCGGCTGCCGCTGTTCGTGTGGCTCTTGTTCATCGTCTGCGTGCTGATCCTGCTGATCATGCCGGCGCTCTCCGCGGCGCAGGTCATGCTGCTGTTCGACCGCTTCCTGGGCGCGCACTTCTTCGACACCCAAGCGGGCGGCTCGGCCGTGCTCTGGCAGCACTTCTTCTGGATCTTCGGCCACCCCGAGGTCTACGTGCTGATGTTGCCGGGCTTCGGCGTCGCCTCGGAGATCATTCCGGTGTTCTCGCGCAAGCCGATCTTCGGCTATGCCGTCATGGTCGCCGCGACCGTAGCGATCGGCTTCGTCGGCCTCGGCGTGTGGGCGCATCACATGTTCACGGTCGGATTGAGCCCCGCCGCGAACACGTTCTTCGTCTTCTCCACCATGCTGATCGCCGTGCCGACCGGCATCAAGATTTTCAACTGGCTCGCTACCATGTGGGGTGGGAAGATCCGGTTCGCCGCGCCGATGCTGTTCTGCACCGGTTTCCTGTTCCAATTCCTCTGCGCGGGATTGACCGGCGTGATGCTGGCAGCCGCCCCGTTCGATTGGCAGCTCAGCGACTCTTATTTCGTCGTCGCGCACTTCCACTACGTGCTGATCGGCGGGCTGCTCTTCACCATTTTCGCCGCCGTGTACTACTGGTTTCCGAAGGCGACCGGCCGCCTGATGAGCGAGCGGCTCGCGCGGTGGCACTTCTGGCTCTTCCTCATCGGGTTCAATCTCACCTTCTTGCCGCAACACGTGTCGGGCGCGCTCGGCATGGCGCGGCGCATCTACACGTACGATGCGGGGCGCGGCCTGGAGCTGTGGAACGGGCTCTCGTCGGCGGGCGTGCCATTCCAGATCGCGGGCGTCCTGTTCTTCGTCGCCAACGTCCTCTGGTCGCTGCGGCGCGGGGTGCCGGCGGGCGACGATCCGTGGGATGCCTGGACGCTCGAGTGGACGACGACCTCGCCGCCGCCGGCGTACAACTTCGAGAGCATCCCCACCGTGCGCTCGCGCCGGCCCCTCTGGGATCTCAAGCACCCGGACGATCCGGACTGGAAGTACGACTGATGGAATCCGTCCACGAAGCTGCCGCTCTGCGCGGGCGCGTCGGCATGGCGTGCATGATCCTGACCGAATCGGCGCTGTTCAGCATCTTCGTGATCGCGTACGTGTTCTACATCGGCAAGAGCCTGACCGGCCCGAATCCGCAGGACGTGCTCGACACGCCAGTGTTGGCGACCATCGCCCTGCTGTCGAGCAGCATCACCGTGACGCTTGCGGTGCGCGCCTTGCGCGCCGAGGCCCACCGCCGGTTCGCGCTCTGGTGGGCCGTCACCATCGCGCTCGGGGCGTTCTTCCTCGGCGCTACCGCGATCGAGTGGCGCGAGCTGATCTACGAGCACGACCTGACGATTTGGACCAACTTGTTCGGCACGACGTACTACACGCTGGTGGGCTTTCACGCCGGCCACGTGACCGTCGGCCTGGCGCTGCTTGCGTTGGTGCTGCTATTCGCGCTCCGCGGAGTGGTGCGCGGCGCACATGTCGAGCGGGTGGAAGTGCTGTCGTGGTATTGGCACTTCGTCGACGCGGTGTGGGTGGTGGTGTTCACCGTGGTGTACGTGATCGGCCGATGACCGCCGACCAACCCGATGCGGGCCGCGGGCCCGGGAGCGAGGGATCGAACGCGGTCGAGCTGCCCGCGCCGACCGCGTGGCCGATGATCGCCGCGCTCGGTGTTGCGCTCGGCTTTGGCGGGCTGGTGACGCACGCGCTCGTGAGCGCGGTCGGCGTCGTGCTCGCCGCCGCCGGCGCGATCGGCTGGTTTCGCGAGGTGCTGCCGGTGCAGCGCGTCGAGGTGATCCCGCTGCGCCCGCCGGCCGAGCGCGCCAAGCCGGTGCTCGTCTCGACGCGCGCGGTGACCCATCTCGTGCCGGGCGAGGCCGGGCACCGCATGCGCTTGCCCGTGGAGGTGCATCCGTATTCGTCCGGGCTGCTGGGCGGCATCGCGGGGAGTGTCGCGATGGCCGTGGTCGCGACGGCGTATGGCCTGCTCTCCTATGGAAGTGTCTGGTACCCCATCAATCTGCTCGCCGCCGTGGTAATCCCGTCGCTCGCCACTGCCGACACCGCGCAGCTCGCGCGCTTCGACGCGGTCGCCGCGCTCATTGCCATCGCCACCCATGGCGTCGTGTCGGTGTTGGTCGGCCTGGTCTACGCGGCGATCCTGCCGATGTTTCCGCGCCGGCCGGCGTTCTGGGGCGGCTTGGTGGCACCGCTGCTGTGGAGCGGCCTGCTGTGGGCCACGCTCGGAGTCATCAATCCCACCCTCAACGCGCGCATCGACTGGCCCTGGTTCGTCGCTTCGCAGATCGCCTTCGGCATCGCCGCCGGGGCGGTGATCGCGCGCACCCAGCGCATCAGGACGATGCAGGCGTGGCCGCTCGCGGCGCGCGCCGGCATCGAGGCGCCGGGCCTGTCGCGAGAGGAGCGGGGGGAGTGACGCCGCGCTCGCCGCACGGCGCGGCCGCGCGACGGCTCAGGCTGCGCGCGCAGGCGCTCTCCGCGCTGTTGCTCGCCGCCGCGCTCGCCGGTTGCGATCATCTCCCCGGCAAGCCCACACCCGCCGAGCGCCCGCTGCGGCCGGATCAGATAGCGGATTTCGATGTCTTGTACGGCGCCAACTGCGCGGGCTGCCACGGCGCGGACGGCAGGTTTGGCGCCGCGCGCCCGCTCAACGATGCCATCTACCTGGCCTGGAAGGATCCCGCCGCGTTTGCCGAGATCACCGCGGTCGGCGTGCGCGATACCCTGATGCCCGCTTTCTCCACGCGCGCGGGCGGGATGCTGACCGATGCGCAGATCAAGATCGTCACCGACGGCGTGTACGCGCGCTGGGCGCGTCCCGAGCAGACGCGCGGCTTGAACGTGCCGTCGGGTCTGGGGGCGGCGCCCGCCGATGTCGCGCGCGGGGCAGAGGCCTATGCGGCCTACTGCGCCAGGTGCCACGGCCCCGACGGGTCCGGCGGGCGGAGCGGCGGCTCGGTCGTGAACGGCTCGTATTTGGCATTGGTGAGCGCGCAGGCGTTGCGCGCCGCCGTCGTCTGCGGGCGCGCCGATCTGGGCATGCCCGACTGGCGCGGTGATCCCGCCGGTGGCCGCCCGATGAGTGATCAGGAGATCGCGGACGTCGTCGCCTGGTTGCAGTCGAAGCGGCCGCGTTTCCCGGGGCAGCCCGAGCCGGAGGCCGAGGCGCCGTTGCCGAGAATCGGGGGCGCCGCGGAGTCGCGCGGTCGTGCACGCGCGGTCGCGGTGGCGGAGCGCGATGGCGCGGGTGGCGTCGCCGCCGCCGCGGCGCAGCGCTGAGCACCCGTCGGGAGGACGTCACATGGACCGCTCTCGTCGCAACTTTCTCCTGAAGCTCGGCACGGCACTCAACGCCGTCGCCGCCACTCTGCTCGCAGTGCCCATCATCGGGTACCTCGGCGGTGCGCTGCGCGGGCGGCGCGAGCAGGCCTGGATCGCGCTCGGCGCGCTCGACGATTTCGCCGTCGGGCAGACGCGGCTTGCCACCTATGTGAACCCGTTCACCAAGCCGTGGGACGGCGACACGGCGAAGATCCCATGCTGGGTTCGGCGGATCGCCGCGGATCAGTTTCAGGTCTTCGCCATCAACTGCACGCACCTCGGCTGCCCGGTGCGCTGGTTCCCCGAATCGGAGCTGTTCATGTGCCCCTGCCACGGCGGCGTGTATTACGCCGACGGCGAGCGCGCCTCGGGGCCCCCGCCGCGCGGCCTGTACCAGTACGACCACAAGATCGACAACGGCCAGCTCTTCGTCCAGGGCGGCCGGCTGCCGACCCTGGCGCAGAGGGTGTGAGCGGAGCGTCGATGACCGAGGCCTCGTGGTCCGCCGTACCAAGCGGAACGAACCGCCGCGGCGCGCAAGGCGCTGAAGGGAAGCTCACGCGGAGAGCGGAGAGCGGCACGCGTACGCGGTAAGCGGAACCGAGCACAAGCGCACATGAGAACTACACGGCGGATCGCGCTTTGGATCGATGAGCGGCTGCGGGTCAGCAAGCTGTTCGCATCGACGGCCGGGCATACGGTGCCCGCCAATGCGAGCAGCTGGTTTTACGTGTTCGGCAGCGGCACGCTCCTGTGCTTCGTCATCCAGGTGCTGACCGGGATGTGCCTCTCGCTCACCTACGTGCCGTCGGCGGATCAAGCGTTCACCAGCCTCCTGGTGCTCAACTACGACCAGTACCTCGGATGGTTCCTGCGCGCGGTGCACAACTGGGGCTCCAACTTCATGGTCGCGATCATGACCTTGCACATGATCCAGGTGTACCTCTTCGGCGCGTTCAAGTACCCGCGCGAGTTCACCTGGATCAGCGGCTGCGTGCTCTTCCTCTGTACGCTCGGCATGGCGTTCACCGGCCAGGTGCTGCGCTTCGACCAGGACGCGTACTGGGGGCTCGGCATCGGCACCGCCATCTTGGCGCGCACGCCGGTGCTCGGCGCGCCCCTGACGTCGCTGCTGCTCGGCGGACCGATTATCGCCGGCGAAACCCTGTCGCGCTTCTTCACCCTGCACGTGTTCGTGATCCCGGGCCTCATCATCGCCTTGATCAGCCTCCACCTGCGCCTGGTCCTCACGGCGGGCATCAACGAGTTTCCCGAGCCCGGTAAGCCGGTCGAGCGCGGCACCTACCGCCGCGAGTATGAGGAGCTGCTACAGCGCCAGGGCGTCGCGTTCGTGCCCCATGCGATCGGCAAGGACTTGGTGTTCGGCGGTCTGGTCATCCTCGGCATCCTGCTCTGCGCGGCGATCTTCGGCCCGGCGGGTCCGAACGGAGCGCCCGATCCGACGCTGATCGCCACCAACCCGCGGCCCGACTTCTATTTCCTGCCGCTGTTCGCCGCTTTCGCGCTGCTGCCGCCGTACATGGAGACGGTCCTCATCCTCACCGCGCCGGTGGTCGCGATCGTCATCCTGTTCCTGGTGCCCTTTCTCTCCAACACCGGCGAAAAGAGCGCGCGCCGGCGCCCGGTGGCGGTCGTCAGCGTGATCCTCATCATGCTCACGCTCACCTGCCTCGCCTGGCTCGGCACGTACTCGCCGTGGTCCCCGGTGATGGACGCGTGGAGCGGCGCGCCGACGCCGGTAGAGCTCATCCGCGGCCGGGCGCCGCTCGAGCTGCAAGGCGCGGTGGTGTTGCAGGCCAAGCAGTGTCGCAACTGCCACCGCCTGGGCGGCCAGGGCGGCGAGCGCGGTCCCGCACTCGACGCGGTGGCGACCCGCCTCACGCCCGACCAGCTCATCCGCCAGGTCCTCCAAGGCGGCGGCAACATGCCGGCGTACGGAAAAAACTTGAGCCCCGCCGAGGTCACCGCGCTGGTCGCCTTCATGAGCACGCTGCGGCCGGATTACGAACCGGCGGCGCGCGACGCCGCGCTCGCCGAGGCGCGCTGATCGGCGCGCGGCTCCCGCGCCGCGTTCAGCGCCTGGCGCTGGCGCGTACCCCGCGCCGCGCAAGCATCCGCGCGGCCCGCGCCAGCAGATGGGGCACGTTGACCAGGTAGATCAGCAGCAGCGCGCCGGTCTCGCGGAACCGGATCTGCATCAATGCGTCGATGCCGACGTGCATGAGCAGGAGCCCAGCGCCGATCGCGAAAGCGGCGCGGCGACCGACCAGCGCCAGCGGCGACGCGAGCTCCATCAGCAACCCGGTGCCGAAGAACACGCGGCTCAGCGTCGGATGGGCGAGGATGGCAGCCGCGATCGCGTCCCCGCGCGCAATTAGCGCGGCGTCGCCGGTCGTGCACGCCGCCTGGCCGTGCGCTTTGGCGATCTCGGTCGCGATCATCGGCACTTGGGCCAGCCATTCGCCGCGCGAGAGGACGATCTTCATGAGGCCGGCGAGCAGATACGAGGCGGCGATCACCTCGACGCTGTAATGCGCCGCCAGCGCGGCGCCCGACGGGCGCCCCGGTGTGGAGCCGCGCCAGAGCCAGGCCTGGGTATGCGCGATCAGTTGCGCGATCAGCACCAGCGCCAGCAGCTGCGTGTGGTGCTGTAGCGCGCCCTGCGAGTAGGCCAGCGCGCCGCCCGCGGTGTACAGGAACGCCATGCCGGCCAGCGCCAGCGGCGCGGCGATGCCGGCGACGTAGGCCGCGAGGCAGACCGCGAGCACGGCCGTGGCCCAGGCTTCGGCCGCCCGGTCGCCGAGGAACGATACGTCGATCCATACAGCGATGCCCACGGGAAATGGCGCGCTGGAGAACCGCGCCTGCGCGCGGAAGCTCCACAATACCAGCAGCGCCACGGCCAGGCGCTGCAGGCGCAGCTCCCAGGGGTCGCGTTCGACCATCCGCGCCGTCACGGAATGACTGTACCGCCGAGCATTTCGCGTTCGTGCGCGATGCGGCCATCGATGGCGCGCGACGTGGTGCGCCACAGGTGGATGCGCGCGGGCAATGCGGGGCGCGGCTCCGCGGGGCGCGCCTCGCGGAGCAGCACGCTCAAGAGCTCCCGGGCCGCCGCCGCCTGCGCGGAGGCCCGGTCCGCGCCCGCGGCCATTCGCGCCAGCACTCGCGATTCGAACATGCGCCGGAGCGGAACCGCGTCGAGACCGAAATGAGCCCGGGTCGGCAGCGCCATCCCGGTGTCGTCGGCCACGCAGACGTGCCAGCTGCTGGGGCCGAAGGCGGCGAACATCGGGAACGGCGACAGCGGATACCATTCGCGGGTGGCGACGCAGACCACCATGGTCGCGAACATCAGCTTCACCGGCAACCGCCAGAGCGCCGCGATCGCGCACCGCAGGCGCGCTGAAAACGTCCGTGCGCTGGTCATCGCTCGAGGATGGCGCGCCGAGCGAACAGCGATACGCCCGGCGCGGTGAGCAGCAGCCGGTAGTCGCCGCCCATGGCGTCGCGCACGGCGCGATCCAGCTCGCGGTCATCGTTGCCGAGCACGACCTGCTGCGGCGGCCGGCTCTCGAACACGGCGCGTATCTCCTCGAACAACGCGGCGTCGGTCAGCAGTCGCTTGTGGGAGAGCACGGCGAGCCTGGGCGGGACTTCGTATCCGGCACGGAACGCGTACATCGGCTCGGTCGCGAACACCACCCGCGTCACGTCGGCGAGCTGCCGCATCGCGGTGAGCACCCGCGCAGGTACGCCGCTCAGCGTTCTCGACGGCAGCCTCGGGCCGTACAGCGCCGTCCAGGCGAGCTGTGCGGCGATGAGGGCGACGGCCAGCGCCCGCAATGCCGGCGCGCTCCGCGTGCGCGACCTGTGGCCGGCGAACAGCGCGGCGACGGCGATCCCAGTCGCGGCGCAATGCGGGACGGTGAGCAGGAGCTGATGGTGGTACCAGATCGGCACGTGTGTGAGCAGCGCCGCGGTTGCCGCCAACGCCCACGCCGGCAACACCGCGGCGCGCCAGCGGCGCTCGCGTGCGATGAGTAGGTACGAACCGAGGGCGAGCACCGTCAACGGCCACTCGGCCGCAGCGGTCACCAGCAGCCCCTGCGCGCCGAAGCTCTGCATCGCCGGGGCGCGGCGCGATGCGAGGTGCGGGGCGACGAGATCGACGAGATGCTCCGGGCCCGCGAGCGTCCACAACAGCGCGAGGCCGACGAGGGCACTGGCGAGAACCCACAGGGCGCCCGCGGCCCATCGCCCGCATCTCCCGGCGGTCTCCGTAGCGATCAGCCAAATCGCGAACACCGGTAACAGCACCGCGGTGAACAGTTTGCACGCCAGCGAGCTGCCCATGAACAGCGCAGCGAGCGCGAGCCAGCCGGGGCCCCCGCCGGAAAGGCGCCGGCAGAG
Source organism: Binatia bacterium (assembly GCA_050176585.1). Classification (GTDB taxonomy): domain Bacteria; phylum Desulfobacterota; class Binatia; order HRBIN30; family CADEER01; genus CAYYWP01. The sequence continues at coordinate 7,468 of JBFXHX010000026.1, read as the reverse complement.
CGACCACAGCGCGAGCAGCGCGAGCGCGATCGCGGGCAGCCCGATCATGATCGACACGCTCAACCGCGGGAAATACGCGCTCGTCGCGAGCAGCGCGGTCGCGAGCACCGCGGCGGGCTCACTCGCCAGCAGGCGCACCGTGTCGTAGAGCGCGAACACGGCCGCGGCCGCGCACAGCAGCACGAGCAGGCGGCCGGTGTTCACGTCCCAGCCGAACGCGTCCAACCACGCGCGCAGCGCGAGGGTGAATAGCGGCGGCTGATCGCTCCAGATGTCGGCGTAGAGCGCGTACCCGCGATCGACGAGCAGGGCTTTGATCGCGTTGATGCCCTCGTCGGTGTCGAAGGCGAACACGTCGCGGTACGGATAGAACGCGGCCATCACGGCGCCGTACAGCGCCGCCGCGGCCAGCGCGCCGAGCGGGAACCCGCGCGCGTTCGCTGCGGCGATCGCCGCAGCGAACGCGCGCCGCGGCTGCTCAACCGCCGCGCCGCGCGCGCATCTCGATGAGCTCGACGACATGACTCGGGCGCTCCGGCCAGCCGGCCAGGCCCATCAACCAGCGGTCGAATGCGGAGTAGGGGACGAACCCGCGCCGGCGCAGGGTAAACCGCGGAGCGAACGCCTGCTCGACGCGCGCGCTCCACGCTTCGCGCGACCCGTCGTGGGCGGCGCGCACGAACCACACCAGCTCGGCGCGGCCGTCGGCGAGCTGCAGCACTTCATCGAAGGCGCGCCGATCGGCGATGCGGATCGTTCGCAGGCCGGGCACGGCGATCGGCACGTTGCTGTCGTCGAGCACCAGCACGGCCGGGGCGCCCGCGGTGCGCTCGCGTATCGCGTCGCGGATTGCGGCGGCGGGAATGACGTAGGCCTTGTTGAGAAATCCGCTCTGCCCGAAGTACGCGTCGATGCCGGCCGCCGATGCGAGCAGGAGCGCCGCGCAAACCGCGGTGCGCAGACGCGGCGCGCGGCGGCCGCCCAGGACGAGCAGGAGCAGCCAGAACGGGAAGAGGAACAGCAGTCGGCCGGCGACGAAGGCGTACGACACCCAGCTATGCGCGCCGACAAACGCGATCGCGCCGGTGATGATGACCAGCGGGAGCCACGGCGGCCGCTCACGCCACCCGCGCGCCGCCAGCCACACCGCGGCGGGGACGAGCACTACGGCGACGGCCAGCAACCAGGCCGGCAGGCTCTCGCCCATCGAGAACGAGACCGCCGCGTAGGCCAGCGCGGCGCCGGCATCGAGCCATGCCTGCTCGAAGACGCGGTGCGGCACGCCGTTGCTGACCAGGCGGACCGAGCGCAGAAACGCGTCGAGCCACGGCGCGAGGCCGATCGCGATGACGGCCAGCGCGATGGCGAGCGCGCCGGCGGCGCGCGCATCGCGGGCGCGCAACGCCGTCCACAGCATCAACGCGGTGACCGCACTGACGACTGCCAGTCCCGGGAGGTAGTGGGTGTGCAGGAGCGCAACGGCCGCGGCCGCAAACCCGAGCACCGTCGCGGCGGAACGGCGCTCGACCAGGCGCTGGCCCATAAACACGGCGGCGGTGCCCAGCAGGAGCTGCAGCGAGTAGCTGCGCGCCATGCGACCGTACAAGAGCAGCGCGGGCGAGAGCGCCCAGAGGGCGAGGAACCAGGCGCGCGAGGCGGGGTCGAGCCGGCGCAGCCAGCAGCGGTCGACCAGGATGGTGGCGGCGAGCAGGAACAGCACCGAGAGCGCGCGCGCGCAGACGAGCGGCTCGGCCGGGCACGGCAGCGAGAGCCACGCGCGCAACGACACGAAGTAGAGCACCGGATGGACATTCGTCGCGAGCGCGCGGAGGAGGGCGTCGAGCGTCGACGACGCCCGCGTGAGGCTCGACTGCTCATCGCCCCAGATCGGCAGGCGGGCCAGATCGGTGAGCAGCAGCGCGGCTTGGACGGGCAGCGCGAGCGCGAGCGGATGGCGTAGGAGCCAGTCGGCGAGGTGCGCCCAGCGAAAGGTGAGCGGCCATGCCGCGCTGGGTCCGTCTTCTCGCGTCTCGTCGTGCACCGGAGCTCCGCGGCGCGTCCGCGTCGGCTGAGTATTGGCGACGGCTGGCGGCGCGGGCGGCGCGGCGTCCGTAGTACCGGCGCGGCGCGAATGCAAGGCGTCGGTCGGTGCGCCGCGCCAACTGCGCCGTTCGCAGGACCGGGAGCTGGGGCGGGCGCTCGCGCGAGGAAGTGTTTCCCGCCACCGCGTGTACGCGTAGACGAGCGAGCTGGAGCCAAGCGGCGTCACCGTGGACGCGCTGGCGGGACCTCGGAGGATTGCATGCACGCCATTCTTCGTCCTCGGCGGCATCATCTGCGCCGTCGCGCTCCTGGTGCGCTGGCTTTCGCGCGCGAGCTCCAGGCCAACCCGGCCATCGGATCCTCCGATGCGCTGGGCGGATACTTGCTCACCGCCGCGGCGATCGGTGGCTCGGACGAGCCGAGCCGTCTGGACCCGCCACCGGCATCGGACGGGCCGAGCCATTCGGACCCGACACCGACGCGTACCACTCGCGTTGGGAGTCGATCAGCGGTGCTTTGGACAGCGGAGCAGAGTTCGGTAGCGGCGGATTCGATGCTGGCGGCGGTGGCTCCGTTCGTGGCGGTGGCGGCTCGGATGCTGGGGGCGCTTGGGGGATTTTGAATACGCGCGCAGCTGCAGGCGGCGCCGCGTCACCCCAAGACCGAGCGCCGGCGCCGGCGTGCCTAGACACGTGCAGCCGTTCATGTCAGAACCGGCGGCTGTTCAACTGATCTAATGTTATGCCGGTAGTCGAGACGTCTCTCCTCCGCTGGATCGTGCTCTGCCCGCTCATCGGCACGGTCCTGTGTCTGATTGCCTCCAAGACCGGCCGCAAGGGGCTGGCGACGCTGGCCGGACCGGGCTCGGTGCTGGCGGCATTTGCCGTCTCGGTGGCCGCGGTGTTCCAGCTGTGGCAGCTCCCCGAGGGCACGGCGCTGCTCGACCACGTCTACACCTGGATCCACGCCGATCCCCTGACCATCGAAGCGGCTTTTCGCGTCGACCGCCTGGCCAGCGTGATGATCCTGATCGTCACCGGGGTCGGATTTCTGATCCACGTGTACTCGGTCGGGTACATGCACGACGATCCGGACGTCGCGCGTTTTTTCGCCTATCTGAACCTGTTTACCACCTCGATGCTGATCCTCGTGCTCGGCGATTCGCTCCCGGTCCTCTTCATCGGCTGGGAGGGCGTCGGGCTCTGCTCGTACCTGCTCATCGGCTTCTGGTACCTCGACGTGGTGAACGCCGATGCCGGGCGCAAGGCGTTCATCGCCAACCGCGTCGGCGACGCCGCGTTCCTGATCGGCATGTTCCTGCTCTTCTGGAGCCTCGGGCAGGTCGGTGCGCCGTCGCTGGCGTTCGCGGACATCAACGCCCTCGCACCGAAGCTCGCCGAGTGGTCGCCGCTGGTGGTCACGGCGATCTGCGTGCTGCTCTTCATCGGTGCCACTGGGAAATCGGCGCAGATCCCGCTGTACGTCTGGCTGCCGGACGCGATGGCCGGCCCGACCCCAGTCTCCGCGCTGATCCACGCCGCGACGATGGTCACCGCCGGCGTGTACATGGTGACGCGCCTGGCGCCGGTGTACACGCACTCGCCGACCACGATGGAAGTGGTCGCCGTGATCGGGGCCGCCACGGCGTTCTTCGCCGCCACCATCGGGCTCGTGCAGCGCGACCTCAAGAAGATCCTGGCCTACTCGACGATCTCGCAGCTCGGCTACATGTTCCTCGCCCTCGGCGTGGGCGCGTTCTCGGCCGCCATCTTCCACTTGATGACGCACGCGTTCTTCAAGGCCTGCCTGTTCCTCGGTGCCGGCAGCGTCATGCATGCGCTGCACGGTGAGCTCGACGTGTTCAAGATGGGCGGTCTCAAGCAGGCGATGCCGATCACGTCGCGCACCTTCCTGATCGCCGCCTTGGCCATTTCCGGCTTTCCCGGCCTGGCCGGATTCTTCTCGAAGGACATGATCCTCGAGGCGGCGTTCGTCAGCGGCCATACGGTGCTGTGGGCGATCGCCGTCGCCGCCGCTGGGCTCACCGCTTTCTACTGCTTCCGCGCCTATTTCCTCGCGTTCGCCGGTGAGAGCCGCGTCGATCCCGAGAAGCTCCACCACGTCCACGAGTCGCCGCCGAGTATGGCGGTGCCCCTCATCGTCTTGGCCGCGCTCTCGGTGGTGGGCGGCTGGATCGGCCTGCCGCACGGCGTCTTGTGGGGCGATTGGTTTGGCCACTATCTCGCGCCGTCGCTGCCGCACGTCGAGGCGCATCATCCGTCGACCGGGACGCTGCTCGGGCTGATGGCGGTGGCGACGGCGGTCGGCTTGCTCGGCATCTGGCTCGCGTACGTGATGTACGGCAAGCGCTCGGCGCTGCCCGACCGGCTCGCGGCCGAGTGGCAGCGCCCGTATGAATGGTTGTGGAACAAGTACTACGTCGACGAGCTCTATGAGGCCATGGTGATCCAGCCGTACGTGCGGCTGTCGCGCTGGTTCTGGCAGGTCGTCGACGTCGAGGTGATCGATGGCGCGGTGAACGGCGTCGGCGAGCTGATGCGCGGCGCCGGCGGTCGCATGCGCCGGCTGCAGTCCGGCAACGTGCAGGTCTACGCCTTCGCCATGCTCGTCGGCGCGCTCTGTCTGATCGCCGCGCTCGCGCTGTGAGGGGCGCGCCATGCCGATTCTCTCGCTGATCATCTTCTCGCCGATCGTCTGCGCCCTGATGATCGGGCTCCTGCCCGCCCAGCCGCTGCAGATCCCGCGCCGCGCCGCTTTCGTCTTTTCCCTGATCCCGCTGGCGCTGTCGCTGGTCATGCTGGACATGTTCCAGCCCGGCATCGGCGAGTTTCAGCTCACCGAGAAGGTGCGGTGGATCCCGCAGCTCGGCGTGTACTACTCGCTCGGCGTCGATGGCTTCTCGGTCTGGCTCGTGCTGCTCACTGCGCTCCTGACGCCGTCGATCATTCTCGCGTCGTGGGGAGACATCGAGAAGTACTGCAAAGAGTTCATGATGCTCATCCTCGCCCTCGAGGGCCTCATGTTGGGGGCGCTCTTGGCGGTGGACCTCTTCCTCTTCTTCCTGTTCTGGGAGCTCATGCTCTTCCCGATGTTCTTCATCATCGGGGTGTGGGGCGGGCCGCGCCGGCGCTACGCGACGCTGAAGTTCGTGCTGTTCACCATGGCGGGCAGCGCGATGATGCTGGCGGGCATGATCTACCTGGTGCTGCGCCACGCCGGGCCGGGCAAGAATCTCACCTTCGACATCGTGACGCTCTACAGCGTCCAGCTGACGGAGATCGAACAGCTGCTGCTGTTCGCCGCGTTCACCGTCGCGTTCATGATCAAGGTGCCGATGGTGCCGCTGCACACCTGGCTCGCCGACGCGCACACCGAGGCGCCGACCGGCGGCTCGGTCGACCTCGCGGGCGTGCTGCTGAAGATGGGCTGCTACGCCTTCCTGCGCTTTTCGCTGCCGATGTTCCCGCACGCCGCGGAGCAGGCGTTCCCGGTGATCATGACGCTGGCGGTGATCGGCATCATCTACGGCGCCATGGTCGCGCTCCTGCAGCCCGATATGAAGCGACTGGTCGCCTATTCCTCTGTCAGCCACATGGGGTTCGTCATGCTCGGGCTGTACGCGTTCAACAACATCGGGTTGACCGGCGGCGTGCTGCAGATGATCAACCACGGGCTCTCGACCGGCGCGCTGTTCATCCTCGTCGGCTACATCTACCACCGCCGCCACACGCGCATGATCGAGGAGTACGGCGGGTTGTGGAGCGTCATGCCGGTGTACGCGGCGCTGTTCCTGGTCGTGACGCTGTCATCGATCGGGCTTCCCGGCACCAACGGATTCGTCGGCGAGTTTCTCATACTGCTCGGCGCGTTTCGCGCTCACCCGGTCGCCGGCATCCTCGGCACGCTCGGCGTCGTCCTCGGCGCCGCCTACATGCTGACCCTCTACAAGCACGTCTTCTTCGGCCCGATCACGAAAGCCGTGAACAAGACGCTGCAGGACCTCTCCGCGCGCGAGGTGCTGGCGCTCGCGCCGATCCTCGTGTTGATCTTCTGGATCGGCCTGGCGCCCAAGCCGTTCCTGGACCGCATCGAGCCCAGCAGCAAGCTGCTGCTCGACCGCATCGCGAAAGCGGGCGCCACCCGCTGGCTCGCCGAGACGCCGCAACCGCCGCCGGTTGTCGCCGTCCGCGAGTAGGTGCCTATCGTCTCCGCGCCCGCGCGGCGATGCATGAAACCAGGGCGGCGCTCCGCGCCGCCGTGCGGCGGCGGCTGCCGCAGCTACACTAGGAAGGCTTGGGCAGCGCGAGCGCGGGGTCGAACCATTCCAGGATGCGCGCATTCTCCTCGCGCGGGTAGGAGTGCGCGAGGTCGGGGATCTCGCGGTACGTGATGTCGGCGCCGGCGCCGCTCAGTGCGGCGTTGGCACTGCGCGCGAAGCCGACCGGAAACATCCAGTCGCGCGCGCCGTGCACGAGATAGATGCGTTTGCCGCTGGCACGCTTCAGGTTGCCGTTCGACAAGTTCGTAGGCAGGAGCACGCCGGAAATCGGGGCGAGCGCCGTGAACGGCATATCCGCGCGGAGCCCGCAGAGCAGCGTGTAGCTCGCGCCATCGGAGATGCCGGTCAGGAGAATGCGCGCCGTGTCGACCTGCCAGCGCTGGCGCACGTAGTCGATCGCGGCCTGCAGAGCGGGCGCGTCGACGTCGACGCCGTCGCGGAGCGACCACGTGCCGTCGATCGACGTCGGCGCCAGCAGGAGCACGCCGCGGCTGCGCGCCTCGACGAGCCAGGTCCAGAGGAAGTCCTGACCGGTCCCGCCGGCGCCGTGCAACGCCACCAGCAGCGGCCAGCGGCGCGCCGGATCGTAGCGTTCCGGCACGTAGAGGGCGAAACCGCCGCGCGGACCGTCGGTGCCGGGCACGTTCATGATCCCCGTCGCGATGCCCGGCCGCGGCTGCGGGTCGAACTCCGCTGCGCGGGCGCGCACCTGGCGCTCGAGGAAGAACGCGCCGATCGGCGAGAGTGCCCGGCGCAGCGGATACAACAGCGCCTGGGCCCGGCAATGCTCGTGCATGGCGTCCAGGATGTGTGGGAGCGCCGCGCTAAAGGAGTTGCCGGTCGCGAACTCCTGCAGCGCCTTGTCAGCCGCGCTCGCGGCGCGGCTGAGCTGCTCGGCCATCGGGACGAGATCGGCCGGCGGCGGCATGGCGCGAAAGCGCGCCAGACTGTCGTGCAGCGCCATGGCCAGCGGCTGCAGCTCGGCGCGCAAGGACGGCACCGCGTGCGGCTCCAAGCGCCGCAGCGCGTCGCTGAACGCCATCAGCGCGGTCAGCACGCGCGCGACCAGGTCGGTCAGGCCCTCTATGAAGCGTTGGTCGCTCGCGGACATGCGCGGAGTGCTAG
>JBFXHX010000025.1:0-63231 GCA_050176585.1 Binatia bacterium | reverse complement strand
GCCGGGCGACGCGCTTCACGATGCCGAAATCGACTACATAGCCCTGGGGCCCGAGCTGCCCGTACAGACCTATGGACATGCGGTAGTTATGTCCGTGCAGGCGTTCGCGATATCCGGGGTAGGCGATGAAATGCGCCGCCGAGAATTTCAGATAGTCCTTGGTGACGTGGACGTGGAACGATTCGAGAGCGGCCATGAGGTCTGGTCGTGTCGGTGATCGACTGACGTTAGCACGGCGGTCGGGGAAGAACCACGTGCCCGAGCGCTGGCGGCATCATTCGCACGCGCCCCGGCGCGCGCGTCGCACCGCGCTACGCTTCGTCGAGCGGCAATCGCCGCCGCGGTTCGAGGAGCACGTCGATCGCCGCGAACGCGAAGCTGGCTGCCACCAGCGTGACGAGCCACCACGCCGAGAAGTCGGCCAGTTGTACGAGCTCTGACGCGAGCGAGCCGCCGATCGCCGCCACGGCGAGCGCGGCGGCAGCCGTCGCGGTGGCGCTCGGCCGCGCCGGGAAGCGCAGCAGACGGGCGGCAATGCTCAGCGCCAGGAACGCGCTGATGGCGCCGAAGAAGTAGAAGGGGATGAGAAACAGCGACCGCATATGCGCGTTCCAAGGCGATGGCTAGGGGGCAATCTGGGCGGAGTCAACCGCGGCGAGACGAATACGGGTCCGGATGTCAAACGGGCGACCGCTGCACTCGCCATGCGGTCTCCCGTTGCGCGCCGCGCGCCAGCGAGTATCACAAGAACATGATAAAGCGGATTCCGGCAGTCCTCGTCCTGGGCGCCTGCACCCTCGCGGCGTGCAGCGCCACGCACCCGACGCTGTACCCCAACGAGCAGTACAACAAGGTCGGTAAGGAGCAGGCGGAGCGCGATATTGAGAGCTGCGAGCAGCAGGCGGAGGCGTACGTGAAGTCCGGCGGCCAGGAAGGCCAGATGGCCCGCGACGCGGCGCGGAACGTTGCAATTGGCGGTGTGATCGGCGCCGGCACCGGGGCCGTCGGTGGGGCCGTCGGGGGCGATGCGGCCGAAGGCGCCGCGGTCGGGGCGGCCAGCGGCGCGACCGCGGGATTGCTCGGCACGCTGTTCGGCTGGATGTTCAACCGGTCGGAGCCCGCCCCGGCCTACCGCAACTTCGTGGAAAAGTGCCTGCGCGACAAAGGGTACGAACCGATCGGGTGGGATTGAGCCGGATCGGGCGGCGCGCCCCTGCGAGCGCCGGCCGCGCGTCAGTCGTACGACTCGATCAGCCGCACGGGGTTGAGCACCTCGCGCGGCACGCCGTCGAGGAATTGCGACGGTTTGGTCAGCACCATGCCGGTGGAACGGTCGTACATGCTGATCGGGTAGGAGAGATACAGATTGCGCTTGGCGCGGGTGACCGCGACGTAGAGCAGTCGGCGTTCCTCTTCGAGCTCCTCGTCGCCGTGCATGCTGTACGTCGACGGGAACTTGCCATCCACGAGCCACAGCACGAACACCGTGTGCCACTCGAGCCCCTTGGCCGAGTGGATCGTCGACAGCGTGAGCAGCCCTTCCTCTTCGTCGGTGGCGAGCACGTCGTTGACGCTGTCGCTCGGCGGCTCGAGCGCCATGTCGGTGAGCATCGACTCCAGCGTGCGGTACCGGGCGGCGATGCTCAGGAAGTGCTCGAGATCGCGCTGGCGCTTCGGGTAGTCGTCCGGATGGACGCGCTTGAGCAGCGGCTCGTAATAGCGCAACACCTCGCCGAGTTGCTCAGCCGGCGGCCGCGCGCCCGTGCCAATGCGGCGGAACAGGCCCGCCAATGCGCGCAGGTCCGTGCTGTACGCGCGACCCTGCACGGCTTCCAGGGCCGCGGGAACGTCCTCCGCGGTGATCAGGTCGCTGCTGAGGTCGCTCGCCGTGCGCGGACCGATGCCGCCGATCAGCAACAGGAGGCGGTGCCACGAGACGGCGTCGCGCGGGTTCTGCAGCACCCGCAGGTGCGCGAGCGCGTCCTTGACGTGTGCGGTCTCGATGAACTTGAACCCGCCGCGCTTCACGAACGGCAGGTCGGCGCGCGCCAGCTCCAGCTCGAGGTCGAACGCGTGAAAGCTGGAGCGGAACAGCACGGCGATCTCGGGCAGCGGTACGCCTTCTTCGCGCAGCTCGAGGATCCGCTGGCAGACGAAGCGCGATTGTTCGTTCTCGCTGCCGGCAGCGATCAGCAGCGGCGCCGCTCCACTCGGCTCGGTGGTGAACAGGACCTTCGTATAGCGTTCGCGCGCCTGGACCATGATGGCGTTCGCCACGTCGAGGATCGGTTGCGTGCTGCGGTAGTTCTCCTCCAGAGCAATCACGCGCGCGCCGGGGAACAGCCTCGGAAATTCCATGATGTTGCGAAAATCGGCGCCCCGGAACGCGTAGATGCTCTGGGCATCGTCTCCCACCGCCATGACGTTCGCGTGCCCGGCGCCGAGGAGGCACACGATCGCGGCCTGCAGCGGGTTGGTGTCCTGGTACTCGTCCACCATCACGTAACGGTACCGGCGCGCGAGCTGCTGGCGGACGTCTTCGTGCTGCGCGAGCAGCTCGTGGAGCTTGACCAGGAGATCGTCGTAATCGACCACATGCCGCTCGCCCTTGTAGGCGCGATAGGCGTCGGCCAACGCCGCGAGCTCTTCGGTGTGCTCGCTGAAATGAGGGTAGGACCCCGCGATGAGCGCGGGCACGGAGAGCGATTTGTTCACCACCATGCTGAACAGCTCGGCGATGGCCTGCTTCCGCGGAAACCGCTTATCTTTCTTATCCAACCCCATGCGGGCGCGGATCAGGCCGATGACGTCCTCACTGTCGCCGCGGTCGAGGATTGTGAAGTTGCTGGGCAGGCCGAGCGCCGCGCCATGGCGGCGCAGGGTCAGGTTGGCGAAGGAGTGGAACGTGCCGCCCGCGACCGCTTCACACCGCCCGTCCAGCAACGCGGCGGCGCGACGCAACATCTCGGCGGCGGCTTTGCGGGTAAACGTGAGCAGCAGGACGGACTGCGGATCGACGCCTTGCTCGACCAGGCGCGCGACGCGGAACACGAGTGTGCGCGTCTTGCCGCTGCCCGCGCCGGCGATCACCAGTACCGGTCCCTCGGTTGCCGTTACCGCCGCGAGCTGCGCCGGGTTCAAGAGCCCAGGGTAGTCGAGCCGGAACTCCGCCGGCCGCGTGGGCCTGCGCAGCACATAGGTATCGCTCGGAGTCGTCATCGCGGGTGAGGGCGCTCGGCACCGTCGCGTCAGTGCCGAGGACCCGATAGAAGTGTAGCAGTTCGGAGATTGCTGGAGTCAATGTCGCGGGTGGATGGAGCGGGGTCAACGGCGGTGGACCACGAGCACCAGCTCGATCTGCGCGGGGTCCGCTGCCCGCTGAATTGGGCGCGCGCCAAAGTGCGGCTGGAAAGCCTCGCGCGCGGCGAGCGGCTGACGCTCTTGCTGGACGACATTCAGGCCGTGCGCGACATCCCGCGGGCGGCGGAGGCCGAGGGCTATGCGGTCGATGTACCAGGCGAGCCCGCCGACGGCGTCTGGCGCCTGCGCATACAGGTCTAGCGGTCACCGGCGCCGGCGAGCGCCCAGGGACTGCCGTTCGCCGGAGCGGGCGCGCCGGGAACGGGTGCGCAGGTACTCGCCGCCGGGGTGGGCACCGGCAGCTGACAAATGCTGGGTGGTTAGTGTCCGACGACCGGGACCGAGACCAGCAGGGCGCTGAGCGCCAACAGTCCGGCGACGATCGGCCACCACCGCGGTAGGCTGTCGCTCATGCGGAGCGCTCCATGCACGAAGCGCACCGCCCGCGAGCACCGGGTAGGGCAACGGCCTGGAGCCGGGAAGCCGCCCGATGGAGCGGCGATCGATTGCCGCTGGTGAACCGCGCCGTCACCTGCGGCGGTGTGCTCAGTCGTCGGCGCTCATCATGTGGATCTTCTTCGCATCCTTCACCCGTGCGAGGAGCTCCGAGACCGAGAGGTTTACGCCGGGGTGGATCAGCTGCGGGGCGAGCTCGCTCAGCGGCAGCAAGACGAACCGGCGCTCGCTGAGGCGCGGGTGGGGGACTTTCAGGTTGCGCTTGTCCAACACTTCCATGTTGAAAAAGAGGATGTCGAGGTCAATCAGCCGAGAGCCCCAACGCTTTCCTTTCACGCGTTTACGGCCCATGTCCGCTTCGATCGCTTGAGTTTTTTTCAGGAGCTCCAACGCGGTCAGCTCGGTCTCGATCTCGATGACGCTATTGGCGAACCAGGTCGTGGAGTCGCCGTGCGGTTCACTCTCGTAGAGCGACGATTCCTTGACGACACGCGTCTTCGGCAGCTCCGAGATCCGCCGGCGCGCCTCGCGACAGTTGGCCCGCCGGTCACCCAGATTGGAGCCGATTCCGATGAACACTCGGTGGGGCATACCATCCGATCTCCAACACAGCCGCCCTCGCCAGCTGCCCCAGTCGCTCCTGCCGGCGAGCTCCGGCCGGTACCAGATTTCGCTCGCCGCGTCGTCAAACCCGGAAGCGGCAGGCCTGACTGGCGCGCGTTGTATCGGTATCGCTGAAATTTTGCAACTCGAGTGTCGGCAGTTGCCGGGTCAGCGCACCTGGCGCTCGCTGGCCACCTCGGGGTGGGCGGGCGTACGCCGTACACGCTCGAGGCGCCGCCGCGCGCTCGCCGCGCGTGCATCGTTGGCCGCGCAGTCCAGGCCCGCGCGGCTCGCGACGAACGGAGCTAGCGATGCGGTTTCGAATGACGCCGGCGATCGCGGTGGCATGGCGGCTTGAGGCGCGCGGGGGTGGGTGGTAACTGCAGCGGTCGTCTCGCGCCGCGCGGGACCGCGGTCGTCGAGGAGAGCAATGGAATCAGCCGAGCGCCTGAAGAAAATTCCCCCATACCTGTTCATGGAGCTGCGCCAGAAGATCGGGCGCGCCCTCGCGGCGGGAGTCGACGTGATCAGCCTGGCAATCGGCGATCCCGTCGAGCCGACGCCGGAAGAGGTGGTCGAGGAGCTGTGTCGGGCGGCGCACGACCCCGCGAATCACCGCTATCCCACCGACGAAGAGAAAGGGATGCTGAGCTTCCGCGAGACCGTGGCGCGCTGGTACGCGCGCCGCTACGGCGTGACGGTCGATCCGCAACGGGAGGTGCTCGGCCTGATCGGATCGAAGGAGGGCTGCCATCACTTTGCGCTGGCGCGCGTGAACCCGGGGGATCTCGTTCTCATGACCGACCCCGGTTACCCCGCCTACCGGGCGAGCATTCTCATCGCCGGCGGCGAACCGGTGAACGTCCCGATTCGTCCCGAGAACGGCTACCTGCCGGCGCTGCGCGACATTCCATCCGACACGGCCCGGCGCGCCACGGCGATGTTCCTCAACTATCCGAACAATCCGACCGGCGCCGTCGCTACGCCGGCCTTCCTGCGCGAGTTGGTGGAGTTCGCGCGCAGCTACGACATCGCCATCTGTTACGACAATCCCTACATCGAGATCGTCTTCGACGGCGCGAATCCGCTGAGCTTCCTCTCCGTGGAGGGGGCCAAAGACGTCGGCATCGAGCTCAACTCGCTCTCCAAGCCGTTCAACATGACCGGGTGGCGCATCGGCATGGCGCTCGGCAACCGCGACATCATCGCCGCGATCGCGAAGGTGAAGGAGAACACCGACTCGGGCGTGTTCAACGCGGTGCAGTATGCGGCGATCGTGGCGTTTACGCGCTGCGAGGCGACGATCGAGCAGATGTTGCAGATCTACAAACGGCGCCGCGCGCTGGCGGTCGCGACGCTGCGCCAGGTCGGGATCGACTACGTTCCCGCGCCGGGCACGTTCTACTTGTGGGTACCGACGCCCAACGGCATGTCGAGCCTCGAGTTCGCCGATTTCATGCTGCAGAAGGGACGCGTCGTGGTTGCCCCGGGCCGCGGCTACGGCGAGTTCGGCGAGGGGTTCTTCCGCCTCTCGCTGACGGTGAGCGACGCGCGGTTGGACACCGCGCTGGATCGCATCCGCGAAGCGCTGGAGGGTTGAGCGGCGGCGGTCGCGCGCGGCCGGATGGCGCTTCCGCAGGAGCCGCGAGCGGGAGCGCGTGCGGCTTCCGCTCAGGCCGACTCGACCAGACCCAGCGCGTCGGCCATGCCGTAGCGGCCGACCGGTTGGTCCGCGAGCCAGATCGCCGCCCGCACGGCACCGCGCGCGAGACACTCGCGGCTCTGGGCGCGGTGGGTGAGCTCCAGGCGCTCGCCCAGCCCGGCGAACAGCACGGTGTGATCGCCCACGATGTCGCCGCCGCGCAGGGCGACGATGCCGATCTCGTGCTCGCTCCGGGGCCCGACGATGCCCTCGCGCGCCAGGCACTTGCTGGTTTCGAAGTCGCGCCCGAGCCCGGCGGCGACGGCGCGGCCCAACGCGAGCGCGGTCCCGCTCGGTGCATCGACTTTGTGCCGGTGGTGTGCCTCCACGATCTCGGCGTCGAAGGCGTTGCCCAGCGCAGCGGCTGCGCGCTGCACCAGCGTGAGCAACACGTTCACGCCCACGCTCATGTTCGCGGCGATCAACGAGCGCGTGCGTGGCGCGAGCTGATCGATCTCCCGCTGCGCCTGCGCCGAGAACCCGGTGGTGCCGATGACGATGCCCGCACCGGCGGCCGCCGCGCTGCGCAAGTGCTCGAGCGCAGCAGCCGGCGAGGTGAAGTCCAGGGTGACCGTACCCGGGCGCGCCACCGCGGCATAGTCCTCCGTGACCGGCACGCCCAGCGCCGCGATCCCGGCCAGGGCCCCGGCGTCGCGTCCGATCGCCTCGTGACCGCGCGCTTCGATGGCGGCGTGCAGGTGGGCGCGCGGTTCCTGGGCAATGAGCGCGATGAGCGCGCGGCCCATGCGCCCGGCGGCGCCGCAGGCGATCAACGGGAGGGTCATGCGCCGCGCTGCTCGCGGTGGGTGCGCGGGGCGCGCGGCGTCATGGCAGCGCGCCGACCTCGCGCAGCACGCGCCGCAACTGTTCGCGCGGCCGCTCGCTCATCGGGAGCAAGGGCAGCCGCAGCTCGTCTTCGCAGTACCCGAGCATGTGCATCGCCGCCTTGATCGGGATCGGGTTGGTCTCGAGGAACAGCGCGCGCATGAGTGGGAGCAGCGCGTAATGGCCGCGCCGCGCCTCGGCCCAGTCGCCGGCGATCGCGGCTTCGACCGTGTCCGACCAGCGCTTCGGCAGGCAGTTCGAGATGACCGAGATGACGCCGATGCCGCCGACGGCGACGATCGGCAGGGTCAGCGCGTCATCGCCCGCGTAGACGGGCAGGGCGTCGCCGCAACGGCTGATGGCGTCCTGGCATTCATCGAGCGAGCCGGTCGCCTCTTTGACGCCGACGACGTGCTCGAGCTCGGCGAGTCGGGCGAGGGTGCCGGCTTCGATTTTGGAGCTGGTCCGGCCCGGGATGTTGTACACGATCAGTGGGAAGCGGGTGGCTTCGGCGATCGCGCGATAATGCTGGTAAATGCCGTCCTGGGTGGGCTTGTTGTAGTAGGGCGAGATCAACAGCGCCGCATCCGCGCCGGCTTCGCGCGCGCCCTGCGTCAGGCGGATCGCTTCCGTCGTGGAGTTCGACCCCGTGCCGGCGATGACCGGCACGCGCCCGCGCGCACGGCTGACGACGAGCCGTACGGCTTCGAGGTGTTCCTCGTGCGAGAGCGTCGCCGATTCGCCCGTGCTGCCGCACGGCACCAGGCCGCGGACGCCATTGGCGATCTGCGCATCGACCAGGCGCTCCAACGCCGGCCGATCGATCTGACCATTGCGGAACGGCGTGATGAGCGCCGTCAAGCATCCTGGGAAACGCGGCTTCATAGTGAGTTCTCGATCTCGCCGCGAAACACCTCGGCGGCGTCACCGGCCATGTATACGTGATCGTCCTCGCGCCATTCGATGTCCAGGTCGCCCCCGTTCAGGCGCACGGTGGCGCGGCGGTCGGCGCGGCCGGTCAGCACAGCGGCGACCAGGGCGGCGCAGGCGCCGGTGCCGCAGGCGGCGGTCTCGCCCGACCCGCGCTCCCACACTCGCATGCGCAACTGCTGGCGGTTGTCGACCCGGATGAACTCGGTATTGACCCGCTTCGGGAAGAAGGAGTGGTGCTCGAACGCGGGACCAATCGCCTCGAGGTCGAGGGTCTCCACGTCGGGGGTGAAGAGCACGCAGTGGGGATTCCCCATCGACACGCAGGTGATGGAGTAGGCCGTATCGCCGACCTTCAGCGGCGCATCGATCACCCGCCCTTCGGCAGCCACCGGGATGCGAGGACCGTCGAGGATCGGTGGCCCCATGTCGACGGTAACCCGTTCGACCATTCCATTGCGCCGGTGGAGCTGCAGCACTTTGATGCCGGCGTCGGTCTCGATCTGCAACGGGTTGTTCGCGGACAGGCCGCGTTCGGCGACGTACTTGCCCACGCAGCGAATGCCGTTGCCGCACATGTCTCCGCGACTGCCGTCGGCGTTGTACATCTCCATGCGGCAGTCCGCGACCTCCGACGGGCAGATCAGAATGAGGCCGTCCGACCCGATGCCAGTGCGGCGCTCGCTCACGCGGCGGGCGAGCGCGGCCGGATTGCCCACGGAATGCGCAAAGCAGTCGATGTACACGTAGTCGTTGCCGATGCCGTGCATCTTGACGAACGGAAGAGTGGCCATACGCAGACGGTCAGCTACCACGCAGGGGGAGCAACCGGAAGTGTGGATCTCCAAGCCCGTTGTACCGACCGCTGCCATCCGCGCGGTCAGTCGATCGACACGCGCGTCGAGGTGCTCGTGGGTGCCGCCGTGGGCGTCACCGTCGGTTGCTGGCGCGCGATCTCGACCGCGTTCGACGGCGCGCTTAGGTAGCCGTCGAGGGTGACCGACCGGACGCGATAGCGGTACAGCCCGCCCACTGCCACGTCGGCATCGGTGAACTGGTATTGCCGCTGCTGCCGCAGGCGGTCCCGGTCGAGCACCTGGATGCGGTCGAGAAAGGCAAATGCGCCCCCGCCGAGGGCGCGCTCGACGACGAAGGCATCGAGGTCGAACAGATTCGCACCCTCGGCGGTTGCGCTGGGGCGCTTCCAGATCAACTGCACGCCGGCCGCAGCATTGCGGGCGGCGAGCGAGGCGATCGGCGCCGGCGCAGCGGCTTGCGGAGACAGGACGGGCGTCTTGCGCCCGCAGGCCGGTGCGAGCAGCGCGCACGCGGTCAGCATGACCGCGGCACTCGGGAGCGCGCGAAGCAGCGCCGCTCGACGCTGGCGCGCCATCGTCAGACGCCGAGCGCCTTGAGCCGCCGCGCGACGTTCGCGGGCGCGGTGCCGCCGCGGGCTTTTCGGCGCCGCACGGCCGCTTCGTGCGCGAGCCAGCGCCGGACGTCGCCCTCGAAGGCCGGTGAGAACTGGCGCAGCTCCGCCACGCTGAGCTCCTCGAGCGAGCGGCCCGCTTCGGTGGCGTGGCGGACGATGGCCCCGACCACGCCGTGGGCCTCGCGAAACGGCACGCCCTTGCTGGCCAGGTAATCGGCGAGCTCGGTCGCGAGCGTGTAGCCGGCCGCCGCAGCGGCGCGCATGCTCGCGGCCCGCACGCGCAGCTGCGGGATCATGGCGATGAGGATCTCCAGTGCCGCGCTCACCGTGTCGACGCTGTCGAACAGCGGCGGCTTGTCCTCCTGCAGATCGCGGTTGTACGCGAGCGGCAGTCCCTTCAGCACGGTGAGCACGTTCAGCAGATTGCCGTAGAGTCGGCCGGTCCTCCCGCGGATTAGCTCGGCGACATCGGGGTTCTTCTTCTGCGGCATCATGGAGCTGCCGGTGGCAAACGCGTCCGGCAGCTCGATGAACCGGAACTGCTGCGAGGACCAGAGCACGATCTCGTCCGCGAAGCGGCTGAGATGCATGCCGAGCACCGCGAGGGCGGCGAGCAGCTCGGCGACGAAGTCGCGGTCGCTCACCGCATCGAGGCTGTTTTCGCTGATCGCCGGGAACCCGAGCTCGCGCGCCACGGACGCGCGGTCGATCGGAAACGTGGTGCCGGCCAAGGCGCCGGAGCCGAGCGGCAGGACGGCGGTCCGCGCCAGGCAATCGGCGAGCCGGCCGTCGTCGCGCCCCAGCATCTCGACGTAGGCGAGCAGATGATGCGCGAAGAGCACCGGTTGCGCGGGTTGCAGGTGCGTGAAGCCGGGCATGATGACGGTTGCGTGGCGGCGCGCGAGACGGCCGAGCACCTGTTGCAGCTCGCGCGCCTGGCGGCGGATGGTGCTGATCGCATCGCGCGCGTACAGGCGCAGGTCGAGGGCCACCTGGTCGTTGCGACTGCGCGCGGTATGCAGCTTGCCACCGATCGGGCCGACCAGCTCGATCAGCCGGCGCTCGACCGCCATGTGGACGTCCTCGTCGGTGTCGATGGCGCGAAACGTCCCGAGCTCGAACTCGCGGCGGATGCGGCCGAGGGCGGCGATGATCGCCGCGGCTTCACGCCGCGGGATGATGCGTTGCCTGCCCAGCATGCGACAGTGCGCGATGCTGCCCGCGATGTCGTACGGGTAGAGGCGGCGGTCGACCGGGAACGAGCTGGTGAACGCATCCACGAGCGGATGCGTCGCCTCCGCCATGCGCCCCGACCACGCCTTGTGCGGGCGCTTACGCGGTCCAGGCATGGGCGGCGATGCCGCGGCTGACGGACGAGATCGCCCGCCGGCGCGACCGGCGCGCGAGTGCCGGCGCGGTCACTTCGGCTTCTCCACCAGCGCGCGGATGCGCAGGCGCAGTGCGTTCAGGCGGATGAATCCCTCGGCGTCCGCCTGGCGGTACACCTGGTCGTCTTCGAAGGTGGCGACGTCGGGATTGTAGAGCGAGCGCGGCGCTTTGCGCCCGGCGACGATGACGTTGCCCTTATAGAGCTTCAGGCGCGCGGTGCCGGTGACGGTGCGCTGCGACTCGTCGATCGCGGCCTGCAGCATCGTGCGCTCGGGCGCGTACCAGTAGCCGTAGTATACCATCTCGGCATAGCGCGGCATCAACCCATCGCGCAGGTGCATGACCTCGCGGTCGAGCGTCAGCGATTCCACGGCGCGATGCGCGGCGTGCAGAATGGTGCCGCCGGGCGTCTCGTACACGCCGCGCGACTTCATGCCGACGTAGCGGTTTTCGACCAGGTCGACGCGGCCGATGCCGTGGCGGCCCCCGATCTCGTTGGCGGCGGCGAGCAGGGCGGCGGGCGATAGCATCGCGCCGTTCAGCCGCACGGGATTCCCCGCTTCGAAGTCGAGCTCGACGTACTCGGGCTTGTCCGGCGCCTGCTCGGGCGACACCGACATCACGAACATGTCGCCGTACGGCTCGCGCCAGGGATCCTCGAGGATGCCCCCCTCGTAGCTGATGTGCAGCAGGTTGCGATCGGTGCTGTAGGGCTTTTCGCGCGTGACCGGGACTGGGATGCCGTGCTGCTCGGCGTACGCGAGCAGCTTGCTGCGCGAGCCGAGATCCCAGATGCGCCACGGCGCGATCACCTGGATGCCGGGCTCCAGGGCGTAATAGGTGAGCTCGAAACGCACTTGATCATTGCCCTTGCCGGTCGCGCCGTGCGATACCGCGTCCGCGCCCTCGGCGCGGGCGATCTCGATCTGGCGCTTCGCAATGAGCGGCCGCGCGATCGAGGTGCCGAGCAGGTACACGTGCTCGTAGACGGCGCCGGCGCGCAGAATCGGGAAGACGAAGTCGCGAACGAACTCCTCGCGGAGATCGTCGATGTAGATGGCGGCGGCGCCGGCGTCGCGCGCCTTCTGGCGGGCCGGCTCCAGCTCTTCGCCCTGGCCGAGATCGGCGCAGAAGGCCACCACGGGCACCTGGTACCGCTCGATCAACCACTTGAGGATCACCGACGTATCCAGACCGCCGGAGTAAGCGAGAACGATCTTGTTGGGCTTGTATTCCATGTCCTTCCCGGTCGAAGCGGGTGAGCCGTTGCCGTACGCGGCGTCGATGGGGGGCGCCCACCGTCACGCGCGGGGCGTCAATGCCGGCTCATCTGCTGGTTGAGCCACACGAGAATCCCCTTTTGTACGTGGAGGCGGTTCTCGGCTTGATCGAACACGATCGACTGCGGTCCCTCGATCACCTCGGCGGTGATCTCCTCGCCGCGATGGGCCGGCAGACAGTGCATCACCTCCGCGTCGGGCTTGGCCATGCGCAGCACGTCGGCGTTCAGCTGGTAGCCGGCGAAGTCGCGCTGGCGGCGGGCCGTTTCGGTCTCCTGCCCCATGCTGGTCCAGACGTCGGTATACAGCACATCCGCATCGGCCACCGCTTCGCGGACGTCGTGCACGATCACCACCGTCCCGCCGGCGGTGCGCGCGGCGGCGATGAGCTCGGCGTCCGGTTCGTAGCAGGGTGGGCAGGCGAGCACGAACGTGAACCCGAAGCGCGGGGCGGCCGCGATCCAGGAGTTCGCGACGTTGTTGCCGTCACCGAGCCATGCGATGCGGAGGCCTTCCAGGCGCCCGCGGCGTTCGAGCAGCGTGAAGCAGTCGCTCAGCACCTGGCACGGGTGGCGCAGGTCCGACAACCCGTTGATGATCGGAATGCGCGCGTGTTCGGCGAGCTCCACGAGGGTGCGGTGGCTGTTCGTGCGCGCCATGACGAAGTCGACCCAGCGTTCGAGGTTGCGGGCGATGTCGGCGACGGACTCGCGCTCCCCCAGCCGAATGTCGGTGGGGGTCAGGTAGACGGCGAACCCGCCGAGCTGCGTCATCCCGACTTCAAAGGTCACGCGCGTGCGCAAGCTCGGTTTTTCGAAGATCATCGCCAGCGTCTTGCCGCTCAGCACGGGCTCGCGCCGGCCGGTCTTCAGGTCGCGTTTGAGGCGCGCGGAGATGTGCAGAATCTCATCCAGCTCCGCACGCGTCAGCGCGTCGAGCGCGAGAAAGTCGCGTTTCATGCGCTCAACACGTCGTCGAGGATGGCGAGCGCCTCGTCCACTTCCGCTGCGGACACGGTCAACGGCGGGGTGAGGCGGAGAACAGTATTCGCCGTGCAGTTGATGATCAGCCCGCGCTCCAGGCAGCGCTCCACGATCGGAGCGCCGGGCTGCGTAAGCTGGACGCCGATCAAGAGCCCGGGTCCGCGCACCGAATCGATGACGGGGTATTTGGCCGCCAGCGCCAGCAGCCCGGCGCGGAGGCGAGCGCCCATGGCCTGGCAGTTCGCGAGCGCGCCGCCGCCCTCAAGTACCTCCAACACGGCGAGCGCCACCGCGCAGGTCAGCGCATTGCCGCCGAAGGTCGAGCCGTGCGATCCGCGGTCCAGCGCACCGGCAACGGAGGCGCCGGCGAGCATGGCGCCGATCGGCACGCCGGCGCCGAGCCCCTTGGCGAGCGTCATGACGTCGGGCACCACATCGAGCTGCTGATACGCGAACAGCGTTCCCGTGCGCCCCATGCCGGTCTGGATCTCGTCGAAGATCAGCAGCAGCTCGTGGCGGTCGCAGAGCGCCCGCAGCGCCCGGAAGTAGTCGGCGCTCGGTGCGATGATGCCCCCTTCGCCCTGCACGGGCTCGACCATGACGGCGATCGTGCGGGGCGTGAGCGCGGCTGCGACGGCGTCCACGTCGTCGTACGGGACGTAGCGGAAGCCCGCTTGCAGCGGTTCGAACCCGACGCGGATCTTCTCCTGACCAGTGGCGGCCAGCGTCGCCAGCGTGCGGCCGTGAAAGGAGTTGTACGCGGTGATGATCTCGTAGCGCCCGTCGCGTCGCGCGTGGCCATGGCGCCGCGCCAGCTTGATCGCGGCCTCGTTGGCTTCCGCCCCGCTGTTGCAGAGAAACACGCGGTCGCCGAAGGACCGGGTAACCAAACCTTCGGCGAGGCGCGCCTGCGGCTCGCAATAGTGCAGGTTCGAGACGTGCAGAATCCGTTGCGCCTGCGCTTCGATGGCGCGCACGATCGCCGGGTGTTGGTGGCCCAGGTTGGTGACGACGGTGCTGGAGAAGAAGTCCAGATAGACCCGGCCGTCGGCGTCCCAGACGCGCGTGCCCTCGCCGCGCACCAACGCGAGAGGGGCGCGCGCGTACGTCGGGAACAGATAACGGTCGGCCAGCGCGATGATCTCGGCGCTCGTCATTGCACTCCGCTCCCGGCGCGGCGCGCCTCGCCGCGGCTGCGCGTGGAGCGGCCGGTGTGGCGGATGAGCTCGGTGCCGACGCCCTCGCGGGTGAAGATCTCCAGCAACACCGCGTGCCGGAGCCGCCCGTCCAGGATATGGGTCTTCTTCACGCCGTTGTGCAGCGCCTCCAGGCAGCACTCCACTTTCGGGATCATTCCTTCGACGATCACGCCGTGGTCGATGAGCTCGCGGGCGCGCACGTCCTCCAAGGTCGGCATCACGGCGCCGCTGGCGTCGCGAATGCCGTCGACATCGGTGAGCAGGATGAGCTTTTCGGCGCGCAACGCTTCCGCGACCTTGCCGGCGACCAGATCGGCGTTGATGTTGTACGTCTCGCCCTGTTCGCCGACGCCGATCGGCGCGATCACCGGGATGATGTCGCTGCGGTCCAGGGCTTCCAGCACCATGGGGTTCACCGCGGTCACTTCACCGACCATGCCGATGTCGAGCTCTTCTTCACCGTTCGCCCCTGGGGCCGTCATGCGCAGCTTGCGCGCGCGGATCAACGCGCCGTCCTTGCCGGACAGGCCCACGGCGTGCCCGCCGTGCTGGTTGATCAAGGTGACGATCTCCTTGTTCGTCTTGCCGCCCAGGACCATTTCGACGACGTCCATCGTCGCCTGGTCGGTGACCCGCATGCCGCGGACGAAGCGCGACTCGATGCCGAGCTGGCGCAACATCTCGGCGATCTGCGGTCCGCCGCCGTGCACGACGACCGGATTCATGCCGACATACTTCAGCAGCACGATGTCCTGCGCGAAGCTGTCCTTCAGCGCGGCATCGATCATCGCGTGGCCGCCGTACTTGATCACCAGCGTCGAGCCGGCGAAGCGGCGGATGTACGGTAAGGCCTCGAGCAGCACCTCCGCCCTGGCGATGAGATCGCGCACCTGCTGCGGGCTCCGGGCGGTCATGCGAAACGGTCGTCCATCGGCGGTCAGAGAATATAGCGAGCGAGATCGTCGTTTTGCACGACCGCGCCGAGCTTAGCTTCCACCTGCTGGGCGTCGATCGTCACGTGTGATCCCGCCATCTCTGGCCCGTCGAAGGATATTTGGTCAAGCAACCGCTCCATGACCGTGTGCAGTCGCCGTGCGCCGATGTTCTCCGTGCGTTCATTGACGCGGGCCGCCACGTCCGCGATCGCGTGGATGGCGTCGTCGGTGAAGGACAGCGATACGCCTTCGGTCGCCATGAGCGCGACGTACTGCTTGAGGAGCGCGTTGGCGGGCTCGGTGAGGATGCGGACGAAGTCGTCGCGCGTCAGCGGGTCGAGCTCGACCCGTATCGGAAAGCGGCCCTGGAATTCCGGCAGCAGATCGGACGGCTTGCTGATGTGAAAGGCGCCGGAGGCGACGAACAGGATGTGGTCGGTGCGTACCATGCCGTATTTCGTATTCACGGTGCTGCCCTCGACGATCGGCAACAGGTCGCGCTGCACGCCTTCGCGCGAGACGTCGGGCCCGCCCATGCCTTGCCGGCCGGCGATTTTGTCGATCTCGTCGATGAAGACGATGCCGGTCTGCTCGACCCGGCGCACCGCTTCCTTATGCACCGCGTCCATGTCCAAGAGCTTGGTCGCTTCCTCCTGCGTGAGCTGTTCGAAGGCTTCTCGCACGGAGCACTGCCGCTTCTTCGTACTGGCCGGAAAGAGGTTCGCGAACGCGTCCTTCAGCTGGAAAGCCATTTCCTCGAGCCCCTGCGGGGTCATGACCTCGACCATGGGGGTGGCGGGTTTGCTGACCTCGAGCTCCACCTGACGCTGGTCGAGCTTCCCTTCGCGCAGCATCCGCCGCAGCTTGTCCCGCGTGTTGGCGGTGTCGGCAGCGGGGGGCTCGTGCCGCATTGGTTGGATGCGGTGCTCGCCGGTCCCGCTGCTGGGCAGCAAGAGATCGAGCACGCGCTCCTCGGCGCGTTCGCGCGCGCGCAGCTGGACCTTCGTTTGCTCCTCCTCGCGCACCATCTTGATGGCGAGCTCGGCGAGATCGCGGATGATCGATTCCACGTCGCGGCCCACGTAGCCCACCTCGGTGAACTTCGACGCCTCGACCTTCAGGAAGGGGGCTTGCGCCAGCTTGGCCAGGCGGCGCGAGATCTCGGTCTTTCCGACGCCAGTGGGCCCGATCATGATGATGTTCTTCGGCGCGATCTCGTCCCGGAGCTCTTCCGGGACTTGCTGGCGGCGCCAGCGGTTGCGCAGGGCGATGGCGACCGCGCGCTTCGCATTGCGTTGACCGACGATGTAGCGGTCGAGCTCGGAGACGATCTCGCGCGGCGTCATCTGACTCATGACGACGGCAGCTCCTCGATCGTGACGTGGTCGTTGGTGAAGATGCAGATCGATGCCGCCACCCGCATCGCCTCCTCGGCGATGGCACGCGCAGGCAGCGAGCTATGCGCCATCAGCGCGCGAGCGGCGGCCAGGGCGAACGGCCCCCCGGACCCGATGGCGGTCACCGGCTCGTCCGGCTCGATGATGTCGCCGCTGCCGGAGATCACCAGCAGCGACTCGCGGTCCGCCGCCAACAGCAGGGCCTCGAGGCGGCGCAGGACCCGGTCGGTGCGCCAGTCCTTGGCCAGCTCCACCGCCGCGCGGATGAGGTTGCCCTGATGCTGTTCGAGCTTCGCTTCGAATTTATCGAACAGCGTGAACGCGTCGGCACTGGCGCCGGCGAACCCGGCCAGCACGCGGCCGCCGTGCAGGCGTCGCACCTTGCGTGCCCCGCGCTTCATCACCTGGTGGCCGAGCGTGACTTGTCCGTCGCCCGCCATGACCACGGAACCGTTGTGGCGCAGTGCGACGATGGTCGTGCTGCGCACCCGCAGGACGTCTGCGCGGACGCGACCGGTGCGCACGGGTGCGAGACGGGGAGTTGGCGGGCGTGGCATCGGGGCTCGGCGATGATGCGCTCACGCGCGCGGATGAGCCTTATCGTACGCCGCCATCAGCTGATCGAGGTTGACGTGCGTGTACTTCTGCGTGGTCGACAGGCTCGCGTGCCCGAGCATCTCCTGGATCGCCCGCAGGTCGGCGCCCGCGCCGAGCAGATGCGTGGCGAAGCTGTGCCGCAGTGCGTGCGGGCTGATCTTCCCAGCGACGCCGCCGGCTTGCGTATACGCGTCGACGAAGCGCGCGACCGAGCGCACGGTCAACCGGCCGCCACGGCGGTTCAGGAAAACGGCGCGGGTGTCGCGCGGGCCGCGCGGGCAGAGGTCCGCGAGGCGCTCGCGATACGCGCGCAGCGCGGTCAGCGCGGCTCCCCCGATCGGGACGATCCGCTCCTTGCGGCCTTTGCCCCGCACCCGCACCACGCTGAGCGTCTCGTCGACGTCTTCCCAGTCGAGCCCGACCAGCTCGCTTACGCGGAGCCCGCACGAGTAGGCGACTTCCAGGAGCGCGCGATCGCGGAGTCCGGCGGGCGTGTCGGTGGGTGCGCCGAGCAGGCGAAACATGTCGTCGACTGAGAGGTGGGCGGGAAGGGTCACGTCCGATTTCGGCGCCTGCAGGCCGGCACAGGGATCGGCCTCGAGCGCGCCGCAGCGGAGCAGGTGCCGGACGAAGCGTTTCGCGGCGGACAGCTTGCGCGCGGCGGAGCTCCGCTTGCCGGCGCGCAGGCGCTCGACCATGAAGATCCGCAGCGCATCGCGGTCGAGCGCGGAGCAGGGCACGTCCGCGCTCGGCGTGCCAGCGTGTGCGGCGACCGATTCGAGCAATTGGCCGAGATCAGCGGCGTAGGCGCGCAGGGTATTCGGTGCGGCGCTGTCTTCCGCGCCGAGGGTGCGCAGGAAACTGTCGATGGCCGACTGCAAGGTGGTCATGGCTCACGAACACGCGCACCGTCGTTTCCGGCACGACACGCGTTATGCTAACAATCGCGCCGCAGCGGAACAAGAAAGCCATGGCCGAAGGGCAATCTGGAGCCTGCTGGCGCTGTGGCGCTCCGCTCCCGTCAGGGCGCCTCGGTCGACGCGATGCGTGCGCGCGGTGTGATGCGGACCTCCACTGCTGCCGCAACTGCCGCTTCTACGATCCGCCGCGGCACAACGAGTGCCGCGAACCGCAAGCCGAACGGCAGGTCGACAAGAAGCGCGGCAATTTCTGCGAGTACTTCGGCTCGGCCGCCTCCACGAGCGGCGAAACCGCGGACCGCGCCGACGCGCGGGCGCGCTTGGAAGCGCTGTTCGCGCGCCCGCGCCGGCGCTGAGCGCGTGAGCCGGGCTCGCCGGCGGCCCGCGCCTGCAGCCGAACGTCACTCGGATCGCTGCTGGGCTCCGCGTTTCGATGCGACCACGGTGTGCCTTCAGCGGCGCCGCGGCGCGCAGAGTGTGTGTCGCGCGATCCAGTCCACGTCACTGTCGCACGGGCCGGCGCTGCGGCTCGATCTGTGCGCTGCGAGGGCGCATCGGGCGCCGCGCGGCGCGAAGAATCGCCCGCCAGTGACCGCCTGGTGGGATGCTTGCCGCAGCGTACGATACGGGCTAGGTACGCGGACGCTGCAAGGCCACCGGCCGCTGCGCCCGCAGGAGGCCGACCATACAAACCGGAAGGATACGGGGATGAGTCGACGTAAGATTGCGATGATCGGATCTGGTGCAATCGGAGGTACGCTCGCGCATTTGGCCCTGCTCAAACGGCTGGGCGACGTGGTGCTCTACGACGTCGTCGACGGCGTGCCGCAGGGTAAGGCGCTCGACCTGCTGGAGTCGGGACCCATCGAAGGTTTCGACGCGCAGGTGATCGGGAGCACCGACCTGTCGGTGATCGAGGGCGCCAGCGTCTGCATCGTCACCGCTGGATTGCCCCGCAAGCCCGGTATGAGCCGCGACGACTTGCTGGAGACCAACGTCAAAGTCATGAAAAGCGTCGGCGCCGGCATCAAAAAGTATGCGCCCGATTCGTTCGTGATCGTGGTCACCAACCCGCTCGACGCGATGGTCACCGCGATGAAGCGCGTCACCGGTTTCCCGAAGCAGCGCGTGGTCGGCCAGGCCGGTGTGCTGGATTCAGCGCGGTACCGCACGTTCATCGCCATGGAGCTGAATGTTTCCGTCAACAGCGTCAGCGCCATCGTGCTCGGTGGGCACGGCGACGACATGGTGCCGGTGCGGAGCCTGTGCCACGTGGCCGACATGCCGGTGGAGAAGCTGATCCCGGCGGACCGTCTGGACGCGATCGAGAAGCGGGTGCGCGGCGCCGGCGGCGAGATCGTCAATCTCCTGAAGACCGGCTCCGCGTTCTACTCGCCGGCAGCGGCGGCGATTCGCATGGCCGAAGCGTACTTGTTCGACAAGCAGGAGATCCTGCCGTGTGCCGCGCTCCTCGAGGGCGAGTACGGCGTCAACGGTTTCTACGTCGGCGTGCCGGTGCAGATCGGTCGCAACGGCGTGGAGAAGGTTATCGAGGTCGACCTGACGCCGGCCGAGCAGAAGATGCTGCAGGAGTCGGTGGCGCACGTGCGCGAGCTCGTGGAGGCATCCGAAAAGTACCTCAACGGCTGAGAGCTCCTGGGTCGCCACATGAATGTGCACGAGTTCCAAGCCAAGGGTCTGCTGCGGCAGTACGGCGTCGCCGTTCCCCAGGGGCGCGAGGTGACGAGCCCGGCGGACGCAGCGGCCGCGGCGCGCGAGCTCGGCGGCGCGTGCGTGGTCAAGGCGCAAATTCACGCCGGCGGGCGCGGGAAGGCCGGCGGGGTGAAGGTCTGCCGCACCCCGTCCGACGCTGAGCAAGCCGCGGCGGCGCTCCTCGGCAAGGTGCTCGTCACCCACCAGACCGGACCGCAGGGGCGCGTCGTGCAGCGGTTGCTGGCCGAGGCGCTGAGCGAGATCGAGCGCGAGTTCTACCTCGGCATGGTCATCGACCGTGCCACCGGGCGGCCGGCGATGATGGCCTCTGCGGAGGGCGGGGTGGAGATCGAGGAGGTCGCGGCGCGCACGCCGGAGAAAATCCTCCGTGAGAGCGTCGACCCCGCGGTGGGCCTGCAGCCATTCCAAGCTCGAAAGTTGGCATTCGGAATCGGCATTCCGCCCGCCGCCGTGAACAAAGCCGTGGCATTCATGACTGCTCTCTACAAGGCGTTCGTCGACAGCGATGCTTCGATGGCCGAGATCAACCCGCTGGTCCTCACCAAAGCGGGCGACCTGCTCGCCCTCGACGCCAAGATCGCCTTCGACGACAACGCGCTGTTCCGCCATCCGGAAGTGCGCGAGCTGCGCGACTTGAACGAAGAGGATCCGAAGGAGATCGAGGCGTCGAAGTTCGACCTCAATTACATCGCGCTCGACGGCAACATCGGCTGCATGGTGAACGGCGCCGGCCTGGCGATGGCCACGATGGACATCATCAAGCACTTCGGTGGCGCGCCGGCGAACTTTCTTGACGTCGGTGGCGGTGCCACGGCCGAGCGGGTGACAGAAGCGTTCAAGATCATCCTCGCCGACCGGAACGTGAAAGCGGTTCTCATCAACATCTTCGGCGGGATCATGAAGTGCGACGTCATCGCGAGCGGCGTGGTCGAAGCGGCCAAACAGATCAACCTCACCGTGCCGGTCGTGGTTCGCTTGGAAGGGACCAACGTCGAGCTCGGGCGGAAGATCCTCGCCGAGTCGGGCCTCGACATCGAATCGGGCACCGACATGTCCGACGCCGCGCGCAAGGTGGTCAAAGCGGCCGCCCGCGGCTGAGGTGTGGACAAGCTGTTGATTGTGTGCCGCGAATCCGCTTGCCTCTAGTGTGAATTTGCGGTGCACGCGGCGCGATCACTTCGCGCGAATATGAAAACGCCGCAAAATACGCCACTTACGCGTGATGTCTCGACCTAGTCGAGCCAGTCGGCGAAAGCGGCCTGAAAGTGCGGCGAAAGTCGGTATTGTGGATAAGAGTTTAGAAGTCTTCCCTGACGATCGGCTCGACGCCGCCTTGGAATTCGCGCAACACGTCGTTCACGTACAGCTCTAAGCGGACTTGGGCAGGGGGTTGCCCGTCGGGATTCTGACCGGGATTCACCTGCACAACGGCCGCGTATGAGTCCTGGGGGCGCTCCCAGAAGAAGGTCGCGGGTGTCCGGCAGGCATCCAGAATCGGCGCCAGGATGCAGTTCGTGAACACGCTCGCGACCAGATCACCGGTGGTGGCGAAAAACGCGAGGCTGCGATCGCTCGCGCTGTCCAGGCACGAGGTGTTCAGACCTTCGGTGGGGGCGCAGACCTCGGTCCGAACCTCCGGGCCGCGCGCCACCGGATTCAACGAGCTGGTGCTGCCGGAGGCGATGGTCCGACACTGGCCGGGTGGGATCATTCCCGCGCTGCCGCCCACGGTCTGCGTGAAGCCGAGAAACATGTCCACCTGGATGGGCAGGGTAGATAGGTTGCGAATAACGGCGCGGACCGGCTGGCGAGTGTTCTCAAGCACGAACAGGTGGGGGGTCTGGAAGATGCGCCCGTCGAACTGGTGATCCGCGTTGGGCGATTGAATACCGGTACCGTCGCTGCCGCAAGACGGATCCTCATCGCTGACCAGCTCGAACTGCAGATTCGGCCCGCCAGACACGTAGTAGATCGTCTCGATCGGTTGGAACTGCGAGTCGCCCGAGGTGCCGCAGCCGGCCAATGCGAGCGGGGTCAGGGCGAGGAGAGCGAAGGGGCGAAGGCGCATCATCGCGCCATCTCAGCAGCATCGATCAGCTAGTGCAAGGAATTCCCACCCGCGCTTCCGCGTGTAGGCGAATTGCCGCTAGGATGGGCGTATGGATCGGGAGCGATTCCGGGCCTTGGTTGCCGAAGCGATCGACGAGCTACCGGAGGTGTTTCGGCGCAGACTGGAGAACGTCGAGGTGGTCGTGGAGGATGAGCCGCCCGCCGAGTTGCTGCGCGAAATGGGTCTGGACCCGCGACGGGATACGCTCTTTGGCTTGTATCAGGGGATCCCGGCGACCGAACGGGGCTGGGCCGATGCGTTGACGCTCCCGGACCGCATCGCGGTGTATTTCCGCCCGCTGGTGCGCGAATTCCGCACGCCGTCGGCGATCCGGCGAGAGATTCGCAAGACCATCATTCACGAGGTCGGGCATTTCTTCGGCCTCGACGAGGACGAGATCGAAGCGGAGGGGTATTGAGGTGGACGGACCCGCGGCGAGCGCGCCAGCGCGCGGCCAGCTTGGGGAAGGGGCGCCGCCGCTGGTCGAGCGCGTGATCGAGTGCGGCGACCTGCGGGTGCCGCTGCTCTGCGCGACGGCGCTGGAGCGCTTCGTGGACGTGGAAGCGCTGCTGCGCGATGAAGATCAGCCAGAACCGCCGTACTGGCTCCACCTGTGGCCCGGCGCCCTCGCGTTGGCGCGGCGGGTCGCCGGCGATCCGACCGTGCGGCCGGGGCTGGACGTGCTCGAGCTCGGCTG
The DNA here is from genome assembly GCA_050176585.1 of Binatia bacterium. GTDB lineage: Bacteria > Desulfobacterota > Binatia > HRBIN30 > CADEER01 > CAYYWP01. Next base: position 40,682 of record JBFXHX010000025.1, on the reverse strand, counting down.
CGGCCTCGGGTTGCCAGCACTGGCCGCCGCGCGGCGCGGCGCCCGCGTGGTGGCGAGCGATCACCTCCGCGCGCCGCTCAGCGTGCTCGCGGGGAGCGCGCGCGCCAATCGCTGCGCGCTGGCGCGCGTGCAGATGGACTGGCGAGCCCCGGCGTTGTGCGGGCGCTTCCACCTCTGCCTCGGAGCCGAGATCGGTTACGACCCGGCCGCTGAGCCGGCCATCGTCGCGGCCTTGAGCGCGTGTCTGCGGCCGGATGGGCTGGCGTGGTTGGCGGACTCCGTGAACACGACGCGCCAAACGGTGCTGGCGCTGCTGGAGCGCTCGGGGTTCACGGTGCGCACGGAGCAGGTGCGCGAGCATGAAGACGGGCGCCCGGTGTGGGTCCGCCTGATCGAGGCGCGACGCACATGAGCGTGCTCGCGTTCGACGTGGAGACGCGGATCGACAAGGCATTGTTGCGCGCCACCCAGTTTCGCAATCAGCCGCTCGGCGACGATCAGGCATACGAGCGCATGCGCGAGCAACTCCGCCATGAGTCGGACGGGCGCAGCGATTTCTTTCCGCTCACGCTGCACGTGCCGATCTCCATCGCCATGGTCAGCGCGGGCGCGGATTACCAGATGAACGGCATCGAGGTGCTCGCCGCCGATCGCCTCGGCGAGGATGGCATCGTGCACGAGTTTTGGCGGCGCCTGGAGGCGTTCGAAGGCACCCTCGTCACGTTCAACGGACGGGGGTTCGACCTGCCAGTGCTGGAGCTGAGCGCGTTGCGGCACGGTTGTGTGGCGCCGCGTTATTTCGGCCAGCGCAACGGGCTCAGGCACCGGTTCGGCGCCCATCTCGATCTGCACGACTGGTTCTCTAACTACGGGGCGGTGCGGCTGCGCGGCGGGCTCGATCTGATTGCCAGGCTCGCCGATCTGCCGGGCAAGACGCAGACCTCAGGCGGCGACATCCAACGCCTCTGGGAGCGCGGGGCGTGGGGCGCGATCCATCGCTACTGCCTCGATGATGCGGTGCAGACGTTTCTGCTGTTCGTGCGCGTCGAACAGCTGTGCGGTCGCGTGCCGCCGGACCGGGCGGTGGAGATCACGCGCGCCGCGTGCGCCGCGCTGAGCGCATGGGAGGCATGGTGAGGCAACACATGGACGTGCCGATGGCGAGCGGCCGCGCGCAGCTCGCCCGCCGGGCGGCCGGGGAAGAGCGGTTCGAGCTGGTGGCGCCGTTCACGCCGGATGGCGATCAGCCGCGCGCGATCGCCTCGCTGGTCGAAGGCGTGCGGGCGGGGGACCGGTCGCAGGTGCTGCTGGGCGTGACCGGCTCGGGGAAGACGTTCACCATGGCCCACGTCGTTGCGGCGGTGAACCGCCCGACGCTCGTGATCGCGCCGAACAAAACCCTCGCGGCGCAACTCTACCACGAGTTCAAGGCGCTCTTCCCGCGCAACGCCGTGCGCTACTTCGTCAGCTACTACGACTACTACCAGCCGGAGGCGTATGTCCCGAGCACGGACACCTACATCGAGAAGGACGCCTCCATCAACGATGAGATCGACAAGATGCGGCACTCGGCCACGAAGGCGCTGCTCGAGCGGCGCGATGTGCTCATCGTGGCGAGCGTCTCGTGCATCTACGGCCTCGGCTCGCCGGAGGCGTACTTCGACATGCTCGTCTTTCTCGAGCGCGGAGAGCGGATCGATCGGGATCACTTGCTCCGGAAGCTCGTGGACATCCAGTACGAGCGGAACGATTACGACTTTCACCGCGGCACCTTCCGCGTGCGCGGCGACGTGATCGAGATCTTTCCCGCGTATGAAGAATCGCGGGCGATCCGCGTCGAGCTGTTCGGCGACGAGGTGGAACGCCTCGCCGAGATCGACCCGCTGCGCAGCAAGACGCTGCGCCCGCTGGATCGGGTCGCGATCTATCCCGCCAGCCACTACGTGACCAAACCGGATCAGCTGAAGCGGGCGGTGGACGGCATTCGCGACGAGCTGCGCGAGCAGCTGCAGCTCCTGCGCGGGCAGGGCAAGCTGCTGGAGGCGCAGCGGCTCGAGCAGCGCACAATGTACGATCTCGAGCTGCTCGCCGAGATGGGCTTTTGCCCCGGCATTGAAAACTACTCGCGCCACCTCACCGGCCGGGCGCCCGGCGAGCCCCCGCCGACGTTGATCAATTACTTTCCGAGCGACTACCTGCTCATCATCGACGAGAGCCACGTCACGGTGCCGCAGATCGGCGGCATGTACCGCGGCGATCGGTCGCGCAAGCAGACGCTGGTCGAGTTCGGTTTTCGCCTTCCATCGGCCATCGACAATCGCCCGCTGAGCTTCGCGGAGTGGGATCGCTTGATCTGCCAGGTCGTGTACGTGTCCGCCACGCCCGGCGAGTACGAGCGCGAGCAGGCGGGCGGGGTGGTGGTCGAACAGCTCATTCGCCCGACGGGGCTCACTGATCCGGAGGTCATCGTGCGGCCGGCGCGCCAGCAGGTCGACGACCTGCTCGACGAGATCCGGACCCGCGTGGCGCACAACGAGCGCGTGCTGGTCACCACCTTGACCAAGAAGATGGCGGAGGACCTCACCGACTATTACCACGAGCTGGGCGTGAAGGTGCGCTATCTCCATTCCGACATCGAGACGATCGAGCGGGTCGACATCATCCGCGACCTGCGCAAAGGCGTCTTCGACGTGCTGGTCGGGATCAACCTCCTGCGGGAAGGCCTGGACCTGCCCGAAGTCTCGCTCGTCGCGATACTCGACGCGGACAAGGAGGGCTATCTGCGCTCGGAGCGCTCGCTCATCCAGACGATCGGGCGCGCGGCGCGCAATGCCAATGGCACCGTCATCCTCTACGCCGATGGGGTGACGGCCTCGATGCGCGCGGCCATCGACGAGACCGAGCGGCGACGCGCGGTGCAGAAGGCGTACAACGAAGAGCACGGCATCACGCCGCAGACGATCCAGAAGGCGATCGGCGCATCGCTGATCGAAGCCGCGGAGGCCGACTACGTCGACGTGCCACTCGTCGCGGACGCCGCCGCCGATTACCTACCGATGGCGCAGATTCCCGCTCGCGTCGCAGCGCTGCGCAAGGAAATGCGCGCGGCCGCCGCGGCGCTGGAGTTCGAGCGGGCCGCCGAGTTGCGGGACGAAATCCAGCGCCTCCAGACGCGAGAGCTGGAGTTGGGCGGTCGCCAAGCGGGCGGGGCGGCCTAGCGGACCGGCGCTGGCGGCGCGCCCTCGACGCCGTTCGCCCGCATCTTGAAGATCAACTCGGTCACGCGGCTCGCCACCTGCAGTTTCGCGGACAGTTGGCGGTTTTGCTGATGTTGCTCGTCGAGCTCCCGCTGGAGCGTGGCCGTCCGCGCGCGCAGGCTGATTACCTCTTCGGCCAGTGTTGCGCCATTCCCCTGTGAGCTCTCCACCGTGGCGCGCAGCTCGCGCTCGCGGCGGCGGCTCGCGTCGAGCTCCTGCTCCAGGCTGGCCAGCGCGCGGCGCTGGCGCTCCGCGAGCGCGGCGACCTCGCCGTCGTCTTGCGCCGCCGCGGTGCGTTCGACCTCGGCGCGTAACGCGTTGAAGCGCTCTTCCAGCGCGGCGCGGTCGCGGCGTTGGTTGGCGAGGGTGGCTTGCAGCGCGGCCAACTCCTCCCGCGCGCCGGCGAGCTGTCGCCGCAGGTGCCGCTCCACGGCCTCGCTCTTTTCATATGGGCCCGCGGAGGTCTCCTCGAGCAGACGGGCCAATGCGGCTTCCACCATTTCGCGCTGCCGCCGCTCGGCGCTGAGGCGCTCTTCGAGGCCGGCGATCTGTCGCTGCACATGGAGATCCGCAGTGCTTCCACCGTACGGCGCCGCCGGGACTGCGGCGTCCGACCGGCCCGGGGATGCGGCGGGGCTCGCGGCGCCGGCGGCGGGCGAGCGCGCTGCCGATCCGTGCGATGTCGCTGCTCCGGAGCCGGCGGCGGGCGCCGAAGCCGCATCTCCGGTGGAGGCCAGCATGGCTGGACTCGCGCTCGGGTCATGGTCGCGGCCCGCGGCGATTTGTCGATCGCGGTCGGCGAGCTCACCTTCGAGCTCGCGCACCCGTTTCTCGGCCGTCGCGAGCTCGCGCTGCAGGACGGCGATGCGGGACGTCGCTATGCGATCGCTCTTCCAGGCGGCGTGCTCCTGATTGCTTTGCCAGCCCGAGCTGGGCGCGCACCCCGCGCAGAGCAGCGCGGCCATGAGCCCGCTTACCACCCAGTCACTCCGCATCGACCGCCCCCCCGGTGCGCGCGAGAGTAGCAGTCCCGCGGGACCTGTCTACCGCTCTTTTTCGCGCCGATTCGGAGCGGGGAAGTGGGCTAAGCCGGCAAGATCAGCTCGCTGAACTCCGCCCGGCACGGCGGTCCAGAAGCGTGCCAGTAGCGAACGCGGTCGCTCGCCTCAACCGCGATGATCGAGGCCGAACGGGTCCCATACGCCGGCCGGTGCACGCAGAGCGCGTCGGGTGCGCTGGCGCGTGGGTCGAGGGCGGTGCGGTGATCGGCCAGGATCCGCCGCAGCGGAGCGATCAGAGCCGCGGGGTCGCCGCGCAGTGTCGCCGGGGTGGCGCGAAAGAGCTGCGACGAGGCGGAGATGCGAGGGCAGGTGGGGTCGTCGAGCTCGAGGTTGGTGAGCAGATGCACGCCGGCGCGCAACGGGGTGAGCCGCATCGAACCGCCCCAGTTGGTGGCGACGTCGGCGCCATGCGCGTCGGCGAGCAGCAGGTTGAACGGGTTGTACGCGCGCCCATCGATGCCGCGCAGGAGCTCGATCGCTACGGCGCGGTCGGGTTGCTGCAGCACCTCGAGGCAGAGCAGCCCGCGCGAACGGCGACCGGGGTCGAGCGCGGCGGTCCGGCGGTTGAGCAGGCCGGCGACCAAGCCGCGTTGGTTCACGCCGAGCCAGGTGCCGCCGGCGTGCAAATCCCTTCCCGCGAACACCCACGGGTCATGGGAGATGACAGCGGGGTCTGCGCTTGGGCGATCGAGATACTCGTCGCGATTGGCCGCGATCAGCAACGGCAGTGCCGTCCAACAACCCACGTACGCCGCCAACGTGCACATGCCGCTTTGGTTAGCGGGCGGCCGGCAGCCGACGCAACGGCAGGGCCGGTGGCGCGATTGTGCGGTCCGGAGCCCTGTGTTACGGCCGTAAAAGGGCGCGCCGCTCCCTCCACCCGGAGATCGGGCCCTGGAATTGGCGAGTAGATGCGCCCGGCCGGCCTGAAATTCCCGCACAAAGCGCCCACCGAATCGCCCAGAGCGGAGCCGATATGTTCGCCAGCATCGACGATGTGATCCAGCGCTTCGCTGCGCAGCGCTACATCTGCAATCGCCGGATCGCGACCGTGGTCTACTTGGCCACGAGCTTGGAAAAACCGATCCTGATCGAGGGGCCGGCAGGCGTCGGCAAGACCGAGCTGGCCAAAGTGGTGGCCGGCGCGCTCGATCTGAACCTCATCCGCTTGCAGTGCTACGAAGGACTGGATGAGGCCAAGGCCCTGTACGAGTGGGAGTACGCGAAACAACTGCTCTACACGCAGATCCTCAAGGACAAGATCAGCGAAGTGATCGGCACGGCGACTTCGTTGCGGGAAGCGGTCGATCGCATCGCCAAGCAGGACGACGTCTTCTTCTCCGATCGATTCATCCTGCCGCGCCCGCTCCTGCGCTCGATCACGGCGCCGCAGCGCACCGTGTTGCTGATCGACGAGATCGACAAATCCGACAGCGAGTTCGAGGCCTTCTTGCTCGAGGTGTTGAGCGATTTCTCGGTCAGCGTGCCGGAGCTCGGCACGTTGCGTGCGGTGCACATCCCGATCGTCCTGCTCACCAGCAATAACGCGCGCGAGATGTCCGATGCGCTGAAGCGCCGGTGCCTGCACCTCTACATCGATTTTCCGGCCGCCGATCAGGAGCTCGAGATCGTCCGACTGAAGGTGCCCGGCATCGGCGCGACCTTGGCGAGGCAGGTGGTCGACGCCGTCCAGCGCATCCGACAGCTGGATCTGAAAAAGCTGCCGAGCATCAGCGAGACCCTGGACTGGGCGCGCACCTTGACCCTCCTGAACGCCGAGCAGCTCGATGAGGCGCTGGTGGCCGATACGCTCGCCGCGATCCTCAAGTACGAGGGCGATAGCCGCAAGGCGCAGGAGGAGCTGAAGACGCTCTTGCGTGCGCAGCGCGGCCCGACGACAAAAGGCGACGATCCGGATCTCCTGCACTGATTGGGTGGCGCCGTCATGATGGACGCGCTGATCGTGGAATTCACCGCGCTCCTGCGCGCCAACGGGCTCCGAGTCTCAATGTCCGAGCACTTAGACGCCTTTCGCGCGGCGGCGGCGCTCGGTCTGGGCGATCGCCAGATCTTCAAGGACGTGCTCCGCGCGACGATGGTGAAACGCGCTATCGACCTGCCGACGTACGACGAGTTGTTCGATCTGTTCTTCGCCGGGCTCGGGCAGGTAATCGCGCAGACCGCAGCGGGCGCTATGCAGGCCTTGCATGTCAATGAGCAGCAGTTCCAGGCGCTCATCGATCAGTTGGCGGCGGTGCTGAAAGACCTCGGGTTCGAGGTGTCCGAGCTCGCGCAGGCGCTGCTCAGCAACGACAGCGCCCAGCTCGAGCGGCTGCTGCGCCGGGCCGGCGAGCAGGCGAACACGCGCGGCATCGAGCGCGCCTTCCAGGAGGGGCGGTACAGCCACAACACGGCGCAGAATCTGGGCCTCGGCGCGCTGGCGGAGGAGCTGGACCAGCTGAAGGGGCAGCTCGGCGCCGCGGAGCTGCCGCCCGAGGTGGCGGAGGCATTGCAGCGTTTCATCGATCAGCGGTTGCGCGATCTGCACGAGATGATCCGGCGAAGCGTGCGGCTGGAGCTGGAGAAGCGCGATGCCTCGCAACGCGAGCGCCAGCGGTTGGCCGGGTTGGCGGAGAAGAGCTTCTATTACCTCTCCGAGGACGAGCTGCGGCGGATGCGCGAAGCGGTGACGAAGCTCGCGCAGCGGCTCAAGAATGTCGTGGCGATCCGCCGCAGGCGGGGAAAGCGGGGCAAGTTCGATCTGAACGACACGCTGCGCAAGAACTTGCAGTACGGTGGCGTGCCGTTCCGCATCCAGTTCGATCGCCGCGTGAAAGACAAACCGCAGGTGCTGGTCCTGTGCGACGTCTCCGATTCGGTGCGCAACGTGTCCCGCTTCATGCTCCAGTTCGTCTACTCGCTCCAGGATCTGTATTCGCGCGTGCGCAGCTTCATCTTTGTTAGTGAACTCGGCGAAATCACGCAGCTCTTCGAGGAGAACGACACGCAACGCGCGATCGAGGAGGCGCTCACCGGGTCGGTGATCAACGTGTTCGCCCACTCCGATTTCGGGCGCGCCTTTCGCACCTTCCACCGCGACTTCCTGGCCGCGGTGAACGGCCGCACGACGGTGATCATCCTCGGCGACGCGCGCAACAACTACAACGTGCCGCAGGAATGGGTGCTGCGCGACATCCAGGCGCGAGCGAAGCAGCTCATCTGGCTGAACCCGGAGAGCCGGCTCACCTGGGGATTCGGTGACAGCGAGATGGACCGCTACCTGCCGTTCTGCGATCTAGCCGAGGAATGTCGCAACCTCAATCAGCTTTATCGGGTGATTGATCGGCTGGTGCGCTGAGGGGAACGCCCGATTGACCGATGGGTGGCTTTCCGGGCACAATCCGAATCAGGAGTAATCGTGCAATGAGCCGCGAGGACGCGATTTCGATGACCGTGGGCGGGTTGACCCTCGATCCCGCCACGAAGACCCCGGTCGTCATTTTGCGCGATGAAGAGAACAAGCTGAACCTGCCCATCTGGATCGGTTTGCTCGAAGCTACTGCGATCGCGACCGAGCTTGAGGGGATCGAGATGGCGCGGCCCATGACGCACGACCTCCTGCGCAACCTCATCGGCGCGCTCGGCGCCACGGTCGAGAGCATCGAGATCTCGGACCTGCGCGACAACACCTACTACGCGGTGATCAATTTGGTTGTCGCGGGCAGCCCGCACGCCATCGACTCGCGTCCGAGCGACGCGATCTCCCTGGCGTTGCGCGTGAAGAGTCCCATCTACGTGGCCCGGCGGGTGCTCGAGGCATCCAGCGCGGTGCAGGCGAGCGAGCCGGGAGCGGAGAGCAATCTATCCAACGTGTCGCGCGACAAGTGGTCCGAGATCCTCGAGAAGATGTCGCCTGACGACTTCAAGTACAAGATGTGAACGGCACCGGGGTCCGGTCGCCGAGCTGACGCTCGCTGACGGTTCGCACCCGGAGGGCGGTTCCACCGGAAGGGGAGAGGCGTGGCGCAACGCACGCGCTTGTCGCGCAAAGACATCAAGCGGCCGGATGAATTTCTCGTCCTCAGTCGCCAAGCCTTCTCCTGGGCACAAGGACATCAGCGCTGGCTGGTGTGGGCGGCGGTCGCCGTTGTCGGCCTCCTGTTTCTGTTCGGCGTCACCTCCGCGTACCGCCATGCCCAGCAGCGCGATGCGAACGCGGATCTCTCGCGCGCGATGGCCAAGCTGTCCGACCCGGACACGAGCGGCGCTACTCTCGAATTGCGAGAGGTGGCGAACCGGTGGCATGGCACCGAAGTCGGTGCCGTGGCGGCGCTGCTGGCGGCGAACAACGCGTTGCGCACGGGGCAGCCCGACGACGTCCTGAGTCTCGCGCCGAGCATACCCGAAGACGAGCTGCCCCCGTACCTGCGGCAGCAGCGGCTTCTCCTCTGGGCCGCCGCGCTAGAGGCGAAAGAGCAGTGGCTCGAGGCGGCTGCGAAGTACCAGGAAGCCGCCGCCATGAGCGGACCCTACGCGGGCCCGGCCACGCTCGGCGAAGCGCGCACGCGCGAGCTCGGCGGTGAGGCGGACCGCTCGCGCGAGCTGTATCGGCGCGCGTACGAGCAGTTCCCAGAGCTGCCCAGCCGCGATCTTCTGGCTCAGAAATTTCAATCCTGAGCGTGCGCCGGCACCAGCGCCGGCGCGGTCAAACGCGCTGACCATCGCGCTCAGCGGAGCGGCCCGTCACTCACGGGGCTTGGCCCTCCATGGGCGCTTTGTTGATTACCATAATCAACATTATCGGACGTACGGTATGGCGGGCTCCTGATCGGGATGGGCGGCGCCCAACACACCGTCCGCGGCTCTTTGGCCCCGAGGACTGAACGACTTCAGCCCTTCTCGAATGGGTCGAAGAGCTTGCGGTGTTCTTCGAGCGCGAAGCGATCCGTCATGCCGGCGATGTAATCGGCGATGATGCGCGCGAGCGTCTCGCCGCGCTGTCGGCGCTCCAGGATGTGCGGTGGGAGCTGCTGCGGCTCGCTCATGTAGGCGTCGAAGAGCTCGCGCATGACGCGCTTCGCTTTCTCGAAGACACGAATGACGCGGTGGTGACGGTACAGGTTGTCCATCAAGAAGCGCTTGAGCTCCAGGCGTTGCGCTTCGAGCTCGGGACCGAAGCCCACCACCGGTTGTCCGTAGGCGCGGACGTCCGCAACGGTCTCGATCTGCTCGGCGGCCACACGGCGTTCGACGTGTTCGATGAGGTCCGTGACCAGGCGGTCGATGATTAAGCGGATCGCCTGGTAGCGCCAGATGCGGGGTGAGGCGGCCGGGTGGCGTTGGCGCACGGCGCCGTAGGCCTCACGCCACAGCCGCACCTCATCCAGCTGTTCGAACGTCAGCAGACCCGATTTCAACCCATCATCGATGTCGTGGCTGTTGTAAGCAATCTCATCGGTGTAATCGACGAGCTGGGCCTCCAGGCACGGCGCTGCGCCCGATTCGAAGGCAGCGGCTAGCGGTTTGTCGTACGGCGGAGTGTGTTTCACGATGCCTTCGCGCAGCTCCCAAGTCAGGTTGAGGCCTGGGAAATCGGGATAGCGTTCCTCCAGCACGTCGACGATGCGGAGGCTTTGGGCATTGTGTTCGAAGCCGCCGTGGTCGGCCATGAGCTCGTTGAGCACGCGCTCCCCGGCATGGCCGAATGGCGTGTGGCCGAGATCGTGCGCGAGCGCCACGGCCTCGGCCAGATCGCTGTTGAGGCGCACGGACTTGGCGATCGTGCGCGTGATCTGCGCCGCTTCCATCGTGTGGGTCAGCCGCGTCCGGTAGTAATCGCCTTCGTGGTTCACGAACACCTGCGTCTTGTATTCCAGGCGGCGAAACGCGGTGCTGTGAATGATGCGATCGCGATCGCGCTGAAAGGCCAGTCGTAACGGGTGTTCCGGCTCCGGGTGCTCGCGGCCGCGCGTGGCCGCGCTCGGCATCGCATACGGTGCGAGCAGCTGATCCTCCAGCGCCGCGAGCTCGCGTCGGGTGAGCATGGATCGCTGCCCTACCACGCCCTCCCCTCCCTCTCCACCCATGAGCACGGCGCGCCGGGAGCGGCCCGGCGCGCACGCGGCGGCTCGGCGGTCTGCTCAGTGCGCATGGCGCTCCCCTGCCCGCGCGACCGCGGGAGGGGAGCGATCATGTCACGACGCGTGCGCGCGAGCCGGCGCTGCTTCCGCGGTCTCCTCGGGCACGTGGAAGAAGGTGAGATAGGACGGTTTGAGCAACGTCCAGAACACGGCCGCCACGCTCGAAAAGACGAAGCAGATGAGGAGGATCAAGCCCATGCCGAAGCCGATGCTCCCGAGGTATAGCGGGGTCGGGATCAGCGCCCAGCAGCCGATGATCAGCGCCACATTGGAGACCACCAGCGCGCGTCGAATCTTGACGAACCCCTGGATGAACGCCTCGCGAAAATCCGGATTCTTCGCGTATTCCTCACGGACCCGATAGAGCAGATACACCTCGGAATCGACACCGACGCCGCTGGCGATCGCCAGCGCCGCGGTGGTGTTCGAATCCATCGGCACTCCGGCGAGGTGCATGATCAGCAGCCACACGGCGATCGCCAGAATGAGCGGGATCATCAGCAACACCGACATCATCACGGTGCGCAGCATGATCACGAGCAGAATGAACGTGGCGCCCATCGAGAGCACCGTGCCGAGGAAGAGCCATTTGCCGATGCTCTCGTTGAAGGCCTGCGCAATTGCAATCGCGCCGCCGCCGATGATCCCCTCCATCTTCGCGCTCTGCAGATGGCGGTTGGACAATGCAGTGGCGCTGTCGATGACGCGCGTCACGGTATCCAGCGCCGTATCGCGCACCTGCACGACAATCGCCGCCGCAGTGTGCTTCGGGCTCAGCACCGCATCGAACAGGCCTGGCTCGTTGTCTTCGTACATGAAGATGTACTCGCCGAGGCTGCGCTCGTCAGGCGGGAGCGCAAACGCCTCCTGGGTGCCCCCGCGCATCAAGCGGTTCATCACCTTGAGATAGTCCGGCAGTGCGAGCGTGCCGGCCACGCCGTCGACCTGTTTGATCGCCGTCTGGAAGTCGTTCATCTGGCGCAGGACATCGATGTCCTGGTTGATGCGGACGTCGCCCTTGGTGCGCACGAGGACGACTAGCGGGTACACGCCGCCGAAATGGTCGCGGATCTTCATCTCCATGTTGAAGATTTCGTTGCCCTCCCAGGAGCGGGTGAGCGCGTTGTGAATGGCGTACGTGTTGTCCTGCGCAAAATCCAACTTGGGCATGATCGCCAGCGACCACGCGAAGAGCACCACGATCACCGCGGACACGGCGATTTGCGCCGTGCGGTTGTAGACGAGCAAACGCACGCCGCGCTCGATCGTGCGATCGAGCTTGGAAGTGCCGATGGCGGCCGTTTTCAGGACGCCGGTCGGTTTGTTGCGCACGGCGTAGTACAGCAACGGCGTGAGCAGGAAGAACTCCGCCACCGTCACAGATGCGAGCCCCAGGGTCGTCATCTTGCCGAGCACGGCGACGTTCTCGAACGGCACGAAGGACAGGACGACGAAAGCGATCAGATCGGCCAGCAGCGAGACGAGCATCGGGCTGAACCGCGTGGCGAAGGTGTCGACGAGCGCTTCGCCGGCATCCTTGGCGACCGGCAGCGACTCGTCGAACAACCGGCGGAGATACTGCACGGCGTGACAGGCACCGGCGGCGACGACGATGAACGGCGCAAGCAATGCCGCGGCGGAGCCGAGGACGTGGCCGAACACGAGGTAGTAGATGCCGAACCCGGACACGGAGGCGTAGAGCCCGACTGCGATCGGGAGCACGGCGCCCGCCCAGCTCCGCATGAACATCAGTAGCACGATGCCGAGCACGAGCACGAAGCCGATGAAGGCGCCGGCGACGTAGATCAATCCGTCGCTGTTCACCCAGCCGATGATGATCGGCGTCCCGCCCGCTTCGACGATGTCGTGGTCATCGGTGTACTGCGCCGCCAGAGGCTGCACCTGCCGATAGATTTCCACGGGATCCGTGTACGGCAGCACCTTGCCCATCGAGTCTTCCACCGGCGCGGTGCGAAAATCGGCTTCGATCAGGGTCGCCGCGCCGTCGGGCGCCACGAGCGGACCGCGCACGAGCGGATTGTTCTCCGCGCCCCAGCGAATCCGCTCCATGCCCTGCTGGTCTCCGGCGTCGGGTACCCGCTCCATGAGCGGGCGGTTTTCGATGACCTCTTCGCCATCGTCGGTGACGTGGAACTTCATGTAGCGGGAGCTCAACGCGGCCACCGAGCGGACTGTGTACGGGATCACGCCCTTCATCTTTAGGACGGCGTCGGTGATCGTGTTCACCTTCTCGAGGGTGTGGACGTTGTAGATGTCGCCCTCGCGCGGCCTGACCATGATCACGAGGTGATTCGAGCCGCCGAACTCGCGCTCGATCTCCTTGGTCCGCTGAACGAGTGGATGATTCGGCGGGGCCCACGCACCGGGCTCATCGTGGAGCTTGAAATGCGAAGTGAGGTACGACGCGATCGCAAACCACAAAGCGCCGATCACGAGTAGCAGCACCCGATTGCGCACGATGAAGCGCCCCAGTGCCACGAGATGCCCCGCTCTCTCAGACATTTGGCCCCCTTGCGCCGGTAATCTGCGTTCCGTGCCGCTTGTGGTGCGCCTCACCGGTGGTGTGACAATCGCCTACGCTACGTCCTGTCCGCAGAATCGACGTGCGTTCCAGGCAGATGTGTTGCCGGCTTGGTGATTCAGCCGATGAAAAGGCCGCGGTGCGAATATCCGAGCGCACATGTGGCAGCCGATTCACCGATCCGACAGTCCGTCAACTTCCCGGTGCCGGCGGCATGCGCATCACTGGAAAATCCACCTGGACAGTCGGAGCACGGTAAGCCGGGTTTCCATAATCCCCTATGGATCGGAAAATACCGCGTGGCAGCGTGACGGTTTGCGACCCGTACCGCGAAGAACCAGAGCCGTCAACTCGAACGAAGGCCCGCGCCGGTATGGCTCAGCACAGCTGCCGCACCAGTGCTGAGCAACGAGCACCGGGCGAGGCGTGGTGGTGGCAGGGAGAATTAGCGCCGAGATCTGCAAAGGGCTCAGATTTGTTGACCCGAGCACCTTGGATCGGGGGTCACGGAAACGTGGACTGCGAGCGCCGAGGGGCGCTGTTGACGCGAGCTGCGTTCAGCTCGCTGGAAGCAAATGCCGGAAGTACTCGGTTGCTTCGATGGGGCTCTCGAACCGTATCTCGCGGGAGTCCTGCGGCGGCATAGGTATTACGATGCCGTCGTACCGCGACCATGATCCGAACTGCCACGTGCCGTCGTCGCCGACGAGCGTGAGTGAGACGAGCGATGTCAGCGCCAGTGCGATTGCCTTCATGGCCCACCCGCCAAGCATGGTCGCCGCTGCGGACGGCGACCGGCCGCCCCGTATCCCTTGCCCACCCTCTTCGGCGTACACGATACACGCGCTGCGTGCCCGGAGCAAAATTCCGCACAGCTGCTTCTGCCGATCGGCGCAGTGATCGCGCTGCGCTCGCCGATCCTCAGATCAGCCACTCCATGCGAGCGCTCACCAAACCACAGCGCCGGCGCTGCGCACTCAACCGGACATGAGTGCCCCCGGCGCGATTCGAACGCACGGCCCCAGGATTAGGAATCCTGTGCTCTATCCACCTGAGCTACGGGGGCTTACTGTGTTTCCGCGGACTTACCGGATCGACCTTCGCGTGTCCATGAGGGATTGTAACGAATACTGTGACGGAAACGTGCGGGCTTCGTCGTACTTGGTCGTGTCCGCCTCGAGCCGACCGCGCCCGCGGTAAGTCTACTTGGCGCCATTGGAGCCGCAACACCTCGCTCGTACGCGCCAGCCGGTCAGGTAGGCGAAGCGCACGACGGCCTGCAGCGGCGCAGGAAACCGCCGGCGCACCGCCTCGAGCTGCTCACGCTCGAAAAATCCGGTGCGCCCGTTGCGCTCCTGGAGCATCGGAAGCGCGGCCGGCATTCGAAGCCCCTGGATGTGTGTCGGGTCACATCCGCGAGTCGTTCCAGCCGCCCGAACGGCCGGCACCGCGGCGGTACGCGCTGCTCCAGGCGGCGGAGCTCAGCCGCTGGCCTAGTGGGCGCGGTCGGGGATTGGATGTCCTTCCGCCCCGCGCCGCGGCTGGATCGGCGGTCCGGTGCTGACGCGATCGCGGATCGCAACGGGGCGGGCACGTTGCGACCGCGCGAGACCACCCGTGCGCGAATTCGGCCGCGTTGCGGACGTGCCGGGTGGATGACGGAGTCCGGTCGGGGAAGATCACCGGCCACTCAGGGTGTCGCCGCCGCCGCCGGGATCAGCGCCCGAGGGCGTTGCTCGGGTGCGGCAGGTTCGGGCACCCGCGGGGCGTCGTCGAGCTGCGGCGCGGGCGAGCGCTGGACGAGCACGTGGACGCCTGGCGGGGCCCGAAATACGGCCGGCCGGCGTCCTGAGCGGGGGCTGGATTACGCCGTGCCGCGCGTTTCCATGTTGTCGAGCTCCGAAAACAGTTCTGCGCGCATCTCGCTCATGAGCTCGGCGAGATTCCGCATGACGCGGTCCGGCCATGCACCCCCTTGTGTCAATGCACCAAGTGCCACGATGTTCGCGCAGCGGAAAAGGCCCTCCGCTCCGGCGTGCGCTAGTGAGGCATCTAATGCGCCGCTGCTCACGGTGATCTCACACGTGAAGACGCCTGCGCGACCGACAATCAGTCGACTGGTCATAACGCTCCCTTGGCCACCCCCGAGGAAGGCAACCAGCCGCCACCCTTCAGACCCAGCAATCCCCTTCCACTACCGGCACACAGTTCTACCGCAAAACGCATGTGGGGTGTTAGCGGCGCAGCCGACGACGCCGCGCGCTGCGGTCACATCGGGCGCGTGCACAGGCCGGAGAAATTCGGCAGCCTCTTCGGCGGACACAAACCGAGGCGCAAGCGCATTGCGATACGTGGAGGCAACTCTTCGAACGGTCGCGCCCAGGATCTGAGCCGCCAACCCGCGTCTTCCTCCTCCATTCGGTGCGCCTCTCGGTGTGCGTCAGCGAACGGGTTGTTCGGTCAGCGTGTTCACCAGGCATCTCCAGCCGTGTCTAGCCCGATGGCCGGGCCTGCGCCCCAGGTATCGCGGCCGGCGGCAAAAGTCGCGCGCGGTATGGTTTCGCAATGGCGGATGTGCACGCGGCTTTCATCACAGTGGCTCCGACACGACCCGGGCCTGCGTCGTTCCGCACGGCGCTCGGCCGGCGGCTTTGACGGTCCGGTGGCGAATTGATACTCGCGGGCCCACCATGGCAAGCCGGGGGGAGACCGCATGCTCCATCTGCTACTGCACTGGATCCTGAGTGCGCTGTGCTTGTTGATCGTCGCCCATTTCGTGTCGGGCGTTCACGTGAGCAGCTTCGGGACAGCGCTGGTGGCCGCGCTCATCATCGGCTTGATCAACGCGACGCTCGGTTTGATCTTGAAGATCGTCACGTTGCCTCTGACCATCCTGACGTTCGGGCTTTTTTTGTTCGTCGTGAATGCGATCGTACTGCTGCTCGCCTCGGCGATCGTGCCGGGTTTCCTGATCGCCGATTTCGGCACCGCGTTGATAGCCGCGGTAGTGCTGGCGATCCTGCACTTGATCCTGCGCCAGCTCGTGCCCTAGAGCCAGCGCGTCAGATCACGGCGCCGACCGTGCAGCGTGCGCCGCGCGGCTCTCCGGAGCGCCGGCCCCGGCGGTCGCGCGTCCGGAACGGCCGCAGGAGCGCCGCAGATGTGCGGGCAGATCCACGGCGCGGATCACGCCGCCGCGGCAGAGGACCACCAGCCGCTCGAGCACGCTCTCCAACTCGCGAACGTTGCCGGGCCAGTCGTGCTGCCAGAGATGCAGCAGCGCTTCGGGCTCCATCTCACACCGATGGACGCCGTGACGGCGGCGGTAGACCGAAAGAAGGTGCTCCACCAGCAGCGGGATGTCCGACCGCCGTTGGCGGAGCGAAGGCAGCATCAGCTCGACGGGATGCAAGTAACCCAGTAGCGCGCGAGACAGTGGGGCGGTTCCGTTCCTGCCAGCCGATTGGACCACCGCGGCGAGCATGCGGGGCGAGCGCGCCCCGACGCGATCTTCGGCGGCACGGAGCGCGCCGAGCAGGCGCTCCTGCACGTGCGCCGATAGCGTGCCGACGTGATCGAGTAAGAGCGAGCCGCGTTCCGCTCGCCGCACGGCACCGTCGCGATGAGGCCCTCCGCAGATCGCCTCGGCCAAGCGCTCCGGAGACGGCTCGGCACAATCGACGCGCACAAAGGGCCCGCCGCCGGCCCGATGGTGCAGATGCCGCGCCAATAGCTCCTTCCCGGTGCCGGGCTCGCCATGGATGAAGACGGCGCGGGGGGTCGAGACCAGGTGATTCACGGCGTCGAGCACCGCCCGTATCGCCGGGTGTTCACCGGGAAACTCGCCGGCGCCGCACCGAGCGCCTGCCGGGGCGTCGTTCAACGCCGTTGCCCCCCGCACATGCCGCCTCGCAACCGCCCGGCCGAGGCTACCTGCGTCGCACGCGCCACGGGCCTTTCGCGTGTGCAAGGCGCGTGCCCCTGGTCGCCCGGTGTGCCGCGGTGGCGCCGTCAGGCGAATCCAGCTCGCAACTCGATCAAAGCATTGCGGCGTCGCAAGCAAGGTCAGCGGCGCGCTGCGAGCAGCTCGGCGAACATCCACAGCGCCTGCGGGGTTCGCGCTCCGTACCAACTCAACGCTTTGCCATCCACGAAGTGGACGCGCCCCTCGCGGCACGCCGGGGTGTCAGCCAAAGGCCGGAGGGTTTGGCGGTGGCGCTCGCCGAACGGATACGGCTCATCCGGCAGCAGAATCACCTCCGGCGCCGCTCTGGCCACCTCCTCCAAACTCACGCTGGGATAGCGCGTCGCCGCGGCGGCGCACACGTTATCCGCACCGGCGCTCGCCAGGACGTCGTGGCAGTATGTGTCGGCATTGAACGACATCCACGGCCGCCGCCAGACCGGGCAAAATACCCGGCTGCGATGTCGAACCGCGGCGAGTACGCGGCGGTGCTCAGTTTCCATGCGGTCCGTCAGCGCGAGCGCTGCCCGCTCTGCTCCGAGGACCACGCCGAGGCGTTCGACCGAGCGCGCCGCCCCGGCGACCGTGGTGGCGAAGCTGACGAACACGGGTACCCCGGTCGCGACGAGCGCTTCGAAATCTTCGCGCCGATTCTCCTCACTGTTCACGAGGATCAGATCTGGGCGCAGCGCGGTGATCCGCTGGCCGATCGGGGTCTTGGTCCCGCCCACGCGCGGCAGCCGTGCCACCACCGCAGCGGGCTCCGTGCAGAAGCGCGTGACGCCGACGAGGCGATCCGCGCAGCCGAGATCGCAGATCAATTCTGTGACGCTCGGTACCAGGCTGACGATCCGCTGCGGTGAGCCCACGAGCTCCACCGCCCGGCCCGCATCGTCCGCGACCTGTGTACCATCGATGAGCATCGCCGGGCTCAGGCCTGGTAAGTGATCAGCGACCGCAACGCTTCCCACCCGGAGCGGCGATCCCAGCCGTCGACGCCGTTGTACCACCGCAAGCCGAGAGCGCGCACTCGGCGGCTCCGCTCCGCTAAGGCGAACCAGATTCGGTGGGTGGGTCCATAGAACAGCTTGGTGCTCAGGTGGAGACGGCGGAGCTTCGCCGCGAGCCACGACGCGTCGAAGTGCGATTGATAGGTCGCGCCGGAAAAGTCGCTCACGCGCCGCGCCGCGACCAGCGCGCCGGCGGCGAGCTCCCCGTATTCCATCGCCAGGGAAATTCCCTCGCCCATCAGGGCGTCCACTCCCGCGGCATCGCCGATGAGCCATGCGCGGTCCGCCGCGACCTGCGCGCCCGGCGCATACCAGTGGATCGGAAATGCCACCCGCCGCGCGCCCGCGGCGCCGAGCTCGCCGAGAAAGGCCGCGAATTCCGCGTCGAGCCGAGCGCCGTCGGGCGTGAGCGCGTAGGCGCCGATGTTGGCGTGCGGGACGCCGTCGATGAGGCAGGGAAACGCCCAGAGATAGCCCTTCAGCCCGCGGCGGAGAAGGCGGAAATCGAAATCGTAGCGGGCGCGCGCGAAGCCCTCCCAGCGGGTGGCGCTCGCCGGAACGTCCGTCATCACCGCCCGTGCCAGGTGCCGGCGCGCGGGATCGACGAGGCGCCGGCGCACAACGCTCCCCGCGCCATCGGCGCCGAGCACGAGCGGCGCGTGATACGCGCCGGTGGCGGTCGTGACGCGCACGCCGCCGTCGGCGCGCTCGAGGGCGAGCACCGGCTCCTGCTCGCGAACTTCCGTGCCGCGCGCGCGGACGGCGTCGACCAGCAAGGCATCGAGTTCCGCCCGGCGGATCACGTAGCAGAGGTCGCGATCCTCGTGCGACACTACCCTGTTCGGCGTCGTGACCTGCGCGCGGTGCACGGTGACGTGCGGGATCGCCAGCGGGACGTCGTGCTCGGCCATCCACCGCCTGCCGGCGGGGATGAGCCCGCCGGCGCACACTTTCGATCGCGGATGGCGCGACTTTTCGAGGATCAATACGTCGCGCGCCAATCCGGCATCGAGGCGATGCAGACTCAGCGCGGTCGCCGAACCGCCGGGGCCGGCCCCAACGATGATCGCCGGACGCCGCTCCATATGGCGCAGCCTAGCGCGGCGGCTGGGACGGCGCGACGTGCGCGGAGTCGGCGGCCTGCTCGGGCGTGCCCAGCGCCTTGCGCGCCCACGCGATGATCGCGTCGGTGCTCGCGCCGGGCGTGAACATCTCGCACACGCCGCTCCGCTTCAGCGCTTCGATGTCCTCGGGCGGAATGATGCCGCCGCCGAACACCGCAATCCCGGAGGCGCCGCGTTGCGCGAGCAGCTCCAGCACCGCGGGGAACAGCGTCATGTGCGCGCCGGACAGGATGCTGAGGCCGATGGCGTCGACGTCTTCTTGCACGGCGGCTTCGACGATCATCTCGGGCGTCTGATGCAAGCCCGTGTAGATGACTTCGAAGCCCGCATCGCGCAGGGCGCGAGCGATGATCTTCGCGCCGCGGTCGTGACCGTCGAGCCCCGGCTTGGCGATGAGTATGCGCGGTCGTTTCGGGGACACGCTCAGATCCACGCCGGGTCGCGGTACACGCCGAACACCTCGCGAAACACGTCGGAGATCTCGCCGACGGTCACTTCGGCGGTCACCGCCGCAATGATCGGGGGCATCAGGTTCGCGCCGTTGCGCGCCGCCGCGCGCACATCGGCCAACCGCGACCGCACCAGCTCCGCGTCCCGGGCGGCCTTGCGCGCGCGCACGCGCTCCACCTGCGTGCGCTCTACGTCATTGCCGACCCGCAGAATGTCGAGCGTATGCTCATCGGGGGCTTGATAGCGGTTCACGCCCACCACCACCTTCTCACCGCGATCCAACTGCCGTTGATAGTGGTACGAGGCGTCGGCGATCTCCTGCTGCGGAAAACCGAGCTCGATCGCGCGGACGATGCCGCCCATTTCGTCGATGCGGCGGATATAATCGAAGGACTCCGCCTCGAGCCGGTCCGTCAACGCTTCGACCGCGTAACTGCCGCCCATCGGATCGGCCGTGTTGATGACCCCCGTCTCCTCCGCGAGGATCTGCTGAGTGCGGAGCGCGGTCAGGACGGCCGCCTCGGTCGGCAGGGCCAGGGTCTCGTCCATCGAATTCGTGTGCAAGGAGTTGGTCCCGCCGAGCACGGCCGCGAGCGCCTGCAGCGCCACACGGACGATGTTGTTGAGCGGCTGCTGCGCGGTGAGCGAGCATCCGGCGGTCTGTGCGTGCGTGCGGAGCAGCCAGGAGCGCGGGTTTTGGGCGCCAAAGCGCTCGCGCATGATCTTCGCCCACATGCGCCGCGCGGCGCGGAATTTGGCGATCTCTTCGAGAAAGTCGTTGTGGACGTTGAAGAAGAAGGAGAGCCGCGGGGCGAATCGGTCCACGTCGAGGCCGCGGTCGACGGCGGCCTGCACGTAGCCGATGCCGTCGGCGAGCGTGAACGCGAGCTCCTGGACCGCCGTCGAGCCGGCTTCGCGGATGTGGTAGCCGCTGATCGACACCGGGTGCCAGCGCGGCGCATGCGCCGTACAGAACTCGATCATGTCCACGATCACCCGGACGGAGGGTTTGGGCGGACTGATCCATTCCTTCTGGGCGATGAACTCCTTCAGCATGTCGTTCTGGATCGTTCCGCTCAGGTTGGCGAGCGGAATGCCGCGCTTCTCGGCCATGGCGAAGTACATCGCCAGGATAATGCTTGCCGAGCAGTTGACGGTCATCGACGTGCTCACCTGATCGAGCGGGATGTCAGCGAACAGCGCTTCCATGTCCGCGAGGCTCGAGACGGCGACGCCTTCGCGGCCGACCTCGCCAAGCGCGCGCGGGTGATCCGCGTCGTACCCCATTAGGGTCGGCATATCGAAGGCAGTGGACAGTCCCGTCTGGCCCTGTTCGAGCAGAAAACGGAAGCGCGCGTTGGTGTCCTCCGGCGTGCCGAAGCCGGCGAACTGGCGCATCGTCCAGAGCTTGCCGCGGTACATGTTCGGATACGCGCCGCGGGTGAACGGGTACTCGCCCGGGCCGGCGAGGCGTTCGTCGTAGCGCCACCCGTTCAGGTGGTCGGGCGTGTACAGCGGCTCGATCTCCATGTCGGAGACCGTGCTGAAGCGTTGGCTGCTGGCCGGGGACGTGGTGGCGGGCACCTTCAGGTCTGGATTGATCTGATTCATGACGACTCCTCAGCGCTCCAGGCCGCGCGTCACGTGCGCGCCAGCGGATCGTGTTTCCGTAGCGCGCCAATGCACGGGGAACAAGTCCGCCGCAGACTCGAAGACGTCTCCCGGTCTGCGGGTCAGGCCGGCAGCAGACCCGCAGCGGGTGTCGCGGACGGCCGCGCAGGATCAGTAGTCGGGCTTCAGGTCGAAGCGGTGATGTGACCGCAGGAAGCGCACGGTATGCGTGCGCGAGCGCATGACCACCGAGTTGGTCGCTCCGCCGCCGCGGTAGAACCGCACGCCGTCGAGATAGTCTCCATTGGTGACGCCGGTGCCCGCGAACATCACGCTTCCGGAGGCCATTTCCTCGATGTCGTAGACCTTATCCAGGTCGGTGATCCCCATCTCGCGGGCGCGCACCGCGTCGGCGTCGTTCCGCGGTCTGAGGCGCGCCTGCATGTCGCCGGCCGCGCAGCGCAGGGCGGCCGCGGTGAGAATGCCCTGGCGCGCACCGCCAGTACCGATCAGCATGTCGATGCCCGACTCCGGATTGGTGGTCGCCATCGCCGCCGCCACGTCGCCGTCGCGCAACAAGCGCACCCGCGCCCCGGCGCGCCGCACCTCTTCGATCAGCTTCTCGTGCCGCGGGCGATCGAGGATGGCGACGGTCAGGTCGGCGACATACAACCCGCGCGCGTCGGCGATGTTGCGCAAATTCTCGGTCGGGCTGCTGTCGAGCTTCACCAATCCGCGCGACTCCGGTCCGACCGCAATCTTTTCCATGTACATGTCGGGACAGCGCAGGAAGCCGCCGCGCTCGGCGATCGCCACGATCGAGAGCGCGTTGTACCCACCGGTCGCGCAGATCGCAGCGCCTTCGAGCGGGTCGAGCGCCACGTCGAGCTCCGGTCCGGTGCCGTTGCCGACCCGCGCGCCGATCGGCAGCAAGCCGTCGTCATCGCTGTCGCCGTCGCCGATCACGATGATGCCGTTGATCGCTATGGACTGGAACGTCCTCAGCATGGCTTCGGCGCCGGCGCGATCTGTGGCGTCGATGTCGCCGCGCCCCATTAGACGCGCCGAGGCGAGCGCCGCGGCTTCAGTTACCCGAACTGCTTCTAGAGCGAGATTGCGATCCATACCAACCCACCCCGGTGTCGCCCCGGCTCGCCGGGAGCTGCCGCTCAGAGTATAGAGTGCGGAGGTACCGATTCCTACTGCCGTTCGGCAAGCCGGCTCAGGCGCTCTCTGCGGAGTTCAATCCAGTGTAGCGAAGCGAGCCGGGGGATCGCATGCGCTCGCGCCGCGCGCGCTGCGGTGACCGAAACGCGCCTGTCGGTTCGGCCGCGCGTGCTGCCGCAGTACGGGCGGCGCTGGGCCGAACGCGAACAGTACTCGAGCGGCACATCAGGGATGATCCGCTGGAATCGCCAGCACTGGAACGCCTGGCACCGGCGGTGCTGCTCATCGTCGCCCCGCCCGAACGGATCAGGCGCTGAGGCTCTCCTCGATGCGGATGATGATCGATTTGCCGCGCACGGTCGCGAGTCGATCGATCGTGCGCACCGCCCGGCGGAGCGCCTGTTCGCCGCTCTCGTGGGTGCGGATGACCACGGGCAGCACGCGGCCGTGTTCCCGCTCGCGCTGGACGACCGCGGCGATTGACACGTTGTGATCACCCAAGATGCTGGCGAGCCGTCCAAAGACGCCTGGCCGGTCCACGACCATGAAGCGCAGATAGTACTCCCCCTGCACCTCGTCCAAGCCGACGGCGCGGGCGCGGCGCTGGCGCCGGATAGGGTAGCCGAGCGGGGCCACGCGGCCGCGACTGCCATGCAGGCGATTGCGCGCCACATCCATCAGATCGGCCAGCACGGCGGTGGCGGTCGGCATCATGCCGGCGCCTGCCCCGACGTACATGCTCGGTCCCAGCGCCTCCCCCTGCACCACGATCGCATTCAGCGCGCCGTTCACATCCGCCAACGGATGACGGCGCGGCACCATGGTCGGGCGCACCGAAGCCTCGATCCGATCCCCGGAACGCTTGGCGACAGCGAGCGACTTCACCGCGTAGCCGAACTCGCGCGCGAAGGCGATGTCGTCCTGGCTGACGTGACGAATCCCTTCGACGCGCACGTGTTGAAACGGCACGCGCACGCCGAACGCGAGTTGGATGAGCAACGTGAGCTTGTGCGCGGCGTCGATGCCGTCCACATCGAACGACGGATCCGCTTCGGCCAATCCGTTCACCTGTGCATCGCGGAGGACCTCACCGAACTGCCCGCCGGCATCGCTCATCCGACTCAGGATGTAGTTCGACGTGCCGTTCACGATGCCGTACACCGCCATGTTCCGATCGCCGCACAAGCCCTCTTTGAGCGTGCGGATGATCGGGATGCCGCCGCCGACGCTCGCCTCGAAGCCGAGCTCGACGCCGGCGGTCTCGACGGCGCGGAAAATGGTATCGCCGTGCTGCGCGAGCAGCGCCTTGTTGGCCGTGACCACGTCCTTGCCGGCATGCACCGCCTCAAGCACGAAACGCCGCGCCAGCCCGGTGCCGCCCATGAGCTCGATCACCACATCGATCGTGGGATCGTCGAGGATGGCGCGCGCATCGTCGACAAGCACGCCCCGCCCGACCTTCACGCCGCGGTCGCGCCGCGTGTCGATATCCGCGATGCGGACCAAATCGAGCCCGATGCCGAGCGCGTCACGCAGCGCGCTCCGATGGCGCTGCAAGAGCTTCACGACGCCCGTGCCGATCGTCCCGAACCCGATCAAGCCGATGCGAATGGCCCCCTGCCCCACGGCGACTTCCCGCGGCCCTAGAACAGCGGCGCTCAGCGCACCGCGCTGAGCGCGTGCCGCGCGCCACTGGGGCCCGCGGCGAGCGCCCGGCGGATTCCGCGCACGGCTTGCCGGGTGCGGTGCTCGTTCTCGATGAGGGCGAAACGCACCCAGCGGTCGCCATACTCGCCGAAGCCGATGCCGGGCGAGACGGCGACTTTCGCCTCGCGCAAGAGGAACGTCGAGAAATCGAGCGAACCCATGGAGCGGAGCGCCTCGGGGATCGGTGCCCACACGAACATCGTGGCCTTGGGCCGGTCGACCGGCCAACCGGCGCGGTTCAAGCCGTCGACCAACACGTTGCGGCGGCGCTCATAGCGATGCCGAATCTCCTCGACGTAGTGCTGTGGGCCGTTGAGGGCGTGAATCGCCGCGATCTGAATCGGCTGGTAGATACCGTAATCGAGGTAGCTCTTGATGCGCGCGAGCGCGCCGACCATCTCCGCGTTACCAACACAGAAGCCCACGCGCCAACCGGGCATGTTGTAGCTCTTCGACAGGGTATAGAACTCCACCGCGAGGTCTTTCGCGCCCCTGATCTGCAGGATGCTCGGGGCCACATAGCCGTCGAAGACGAGGTCCGCATAGGCGATGTCGTGCACGATCAGGAGCTTGTGCTCGCGCGCGAAGTCGACGATGCGTTCGAAAAACGGCAGGTCGACCGTCAGCGTGGTCGGATTATGCGGGAAGTTGAGCACCAGCAGCTTCGGCTTGGGCCAGGTCTGACGCATCGCGTCGATAAGGTGCGCGAAGAAGTCTTCGCCAGGGATTAGCGGGATGCTGCGCAGGTCGCCGCCGGCGATGATCACCGAGTACTGGTGAATCGGGTACGTCGGGCTCGGACAGAACACCACGTCGCCGGGACCCAGCAGCGCCAGGGCGAGATGCGCCAGGCCTTCCTTGGAGCCGATGGTAGCCACCGCTTCGGTGTCGGGATCGAGATCCACGTCGAAGCGGCGCTTGTACCAGTCGCAGATCGCCAGACGCAGTCTGTAGATCCCGCGCGAGACGGAGTACCGGTGGTTGCTGGGCTTCTGACTGGCCTCCATCAGCTTTGCCACAATGTGCGGCGGCGTCGGCCCGTCCGGGTTGCCCATGCCGAAATCGATGATGTCCTCACCGGCCTTCCGCGCCTTGTGCTTGAGCTCGCCGACGATGTTGAACACGTACGGCGGGAGCCGCTTGATGCGCGGAAAGTCCATAGAACTTCGGTCCCTAAACGATTCCCCAGAGTGGCGCAAATCGACCCCACGCGGCGCGCGCGGAGCGCCGTGTGCCCGGCCAAACGCCCTCAGCCGATCTCCGCGAGCGCCAGGCGCCCCTTCCAGCGGCGCTCGAGCACGATCCGCAGCGCGGCCGAATCGGAGGTCGACAGCTGCGGATCGAGCGTCAGCCACGACTCCGCCGCCTCGCGCGCCGCGGCGACGAGACGGCTGTCGCGAATGAGATTGGCGACGCGGAAGTCGGGCAGCCCGTGCTGGCGGGTGCCGAGGAAATCGCCGGGCCCGCGCAAGCTCAGGTCGACCTCGGCGATCGTGAAACCGTCGGTCGTATTCTTCATCGCCTTCAACCGCGTCAGAATGTCGCTTTGCCGATCCGCGATGTACGGCGCGACGAGGAAGCACACGGCTTCAGCGCTGCCGCGCCCCACCCGCCCGCGCAGCTGGTGCAACTGCGACAAGCCGAACCGCTCGGCGTGCTCGACGACCATCACGGTGGCGTTCGGCACATCGACGCCGACCTCGATGACCGTGGTGCTGAAGAGCACCTGAAGATCGCCGGCGCGGAAGCGCCGCATGATGGCGTCCTTTTCCTCCGCCTTCATCCGCCCGTGCAGTAAGCCGACGCGATACCCGGCGAACACCGTCCGGCCGAGCTCGCGCGCCATGCTCGTCGCGTCGCGCAGGTCTTGTTTCTCCGAGGCTTCGACCAGCGGGTGGACGATGTATGCCTGATGGCCGTGCTGGAGCTCGGCGGCGATGCGATCGTACAACGACCGGCGCGCCGCTTCGTTGACGATCTCGGTGCGGACCGGCGTGCG
This sequence comes from Binatia bacterium, assembly GCA_050176585.1. Classification (GTDB taxonomy): domain Bacteria; phylum Desulfobacterota; class Binatia; order HRBIN30; family CADEER01; genus CAYYWP01. The sequence goes on along the minus strand of JBFXHX010000025.1, from coordinate 14,650 downwards.
CCCCGGCGGAAGCTCGTCCAGGAGTGATACGTCGAGATCGCTGTACAGCGTCATCGCCAACGTCCGAGGAATCGGGGTAGCGGTCATCAACAGGATGTGCGGCAGCGGCCCATCGGCATCGCCGCGCAGCTGCCCGAGCCCGGCGCGTTGCAACACGCCGAAGCGGTGTTGCTCGTCGATCACGCCCAGTCCGAGGTGCGGCATGCGCACGCCCGCTTGCAGCAGCGCATGGGTTCCCACTGCGAGATCGATCTCGCCCTGCTCCAGCGCGCCGTATACAGACGCCCGCTTGGTGCGCAGCACATCGCTGGTGAGGAGCGCGCTGCGAACGCCGATGCTGTCCAGCAGCGCGGACATCGTCGCGAAGTGCTGCTCGGCCAGCAATTCGGTGGGCGCCATCACCGCCGCCTGCGCGCCCTGCTCGATCGCCGCGAGCGCGGCGAACAGGGCCACGATCGTCTTGCCGCTTCCCACGTCGCCCTGCACGAGACGGTGCATCGGATGCGGGCGGGCCAGGTCGGCGTATATCTCGCCGATCACCCGCTGCTGCGCGCCGGTGAGCGCGAACGGCAGCCGCGCCGCCGCTGCGTCGGTCAAGCGGCCGGTGCGCGGCAGCGGAATGCCGCGCTCGCGTGCGGTCTGCCGCCGCTTCAGCCCGAGGCCCAATTGCAGGAAGAAGAGCTCGTCGAAGACGAGCGCGCGGTGTGCCGGCGACGCGAATCGATTGAGCTGATCGACATCGTCATCGGGACCGGGCGCGTGCAGCATGCGCAGCGCCGTGGCGGGGTCGGCGACGCCGGCCCGCGCGGCGACTGCCGTGGGAAGCACGCACGGCACCGCATCGGCATGCTTCGCCGCGGCCTGCGCGCAGATGCGCCGCATGGCGGCCACGCTCATCGACGTCGGCTTTTCGTAGACCGGCAGGATGCCGGAGCCGGTATCCGCGTCGGGATCCGCTTCGATCTCCGGATGGGTAATGCGCTTCCCGCCGGCGGGCGTGAGCTCGATTTTGCCGTACACGAGCAACCGTTGTCCGGCCCGAAAGCGATGGCGGAAATAGACGACCCTGTTGTACCAGGTCAGGCCCAGCAAGCCGGTCGCGTCGCGCAGCACGCCTTCCAGGATCCGCCGCCGCCCGCGTCCGACGGTGCGCTCGGCGATCTGCATGAGCTCGCCGACGAGACTGACGTCCTCACCGACCCGCGCGCTCGCGATGTCGCTGAGGCGCCGGCGATCCTCGTAGCGAAACGGAAGGTGGTAGAGCAGATCCTCCACCGTGGCGATGCCGAGCTTGCGCAGCAATCCTGCGCGATGCGGGCCGACGCCGTGCACGTACTGAACCGACTTTGTGAGTTCCGTCCACGCGGACGCGAGCTCTCCAGTCGAGGGCCGATAAGATATCGGCCGATCCGCCGCTGCCGTCCCATGCACGTCCGCGAGCAGTCGGCGGCACTCTTCGGCGAGCCGCGCCCGCACCGGCGGCGCCGCGTCGTCGAATGCCGCGAGCCGCTCGCACAACGCTTCGAGCGCGCGGCGGCGCTCGCCTCGTACGCGCCCGCGCAGAGCGAGGCCGCGCGCGGCCAGCGCGCGTCCCGCGACCTGCGTGCGGGCGGCGGCGACCGGCCCGCCAGCGCTGAGGAACTCGAGGGGCCGCTGTACCGCGCTGACGAAGCTCGCCAGTGTGTCGCCGGCCGGGGAATGCGCGGGGTCTCCCACCGCCGCCCCCCTCAGGAGCCGTGATACTCCTGCAGCGGGTGCACGCTCAGCTCGTGCCGCTGCAGATACTCGATGCCTTCCGCCGCGGCCGCAGCGCCCGCAATGGTGGTGAAATATGGCACCCGCCATTCGAGCGCCGCCCGGCGCAGCGGAAACGAATCGCGCTGCGCCCCGCTGCCCTTCGGCGTGTTGATGACGAGGTGGATACGGCCGGCGCGAATCAAATCCAGCGCATTCGGGCTGCCGTCCTGCACTTTGTTGATGCCGTCGATGGCGACCCCGCGCTCGCGCAGGAAGGCCGCCGTCCCGCGCGTACCGATGAGGTAAAACCCGCGTTGAGCGAGGCGCTCGGCGATCGGCAGGAGCCCCGGCTTGTCCGCATCTTCCACACTGAGGAACGCGGTCCCGGTTAGCGGCAGCATCGTACCCGCGCCGAGCTGCGCCTTGGCGAATGCGACTCCGAAGGAGCCGTCGATGCCCATCACCTCGCCCGTGGACTTCATCTCCGGGCCGAGCAGGATGTCGACGCCTGGGAACTTGGCGAACGGCAGGACGGCTTCTTTGACCGCCATGTATGGCGGCATGATCTCGCGCGTGAAGCCGAGGTCGGCGAGCTTCTCGCCCACCATCACGCGCGCAGCGAGCTTGGCCAACGGCACGCCGATCACCTTGCTGACGAACGGCACCGTGCGCGAGGCGCGCGGGTTGACCTCGAGGATGTACACGGCGCCGCCCTGCACCGCGAACTGCACGTTCATCAAGCCGATGACTTTGAGCTCGCGCGCGAGTGCCATGACTTGCACGCGCACCTCATCGAGGATCGAGGCCGGGACGGAGTTCGCCGGCAGCGAGCAAGCGCTGTCTCCCGAATGCACGCCCGCTCGTTCGATGTGTTCCATGATGCCGGCGACCACCACCGTCGCGCCGTCGCTGATCGCATCGACGTCGAGCTCGATCGCGTCCTCGAGAAACTGATCGACCAGCACCGGACGGCCAGGGCCCATCTCGACGGCGCGATCCATGTATCGCCGCAGACCGGCGTCGTCGTAGACGATCTCCATCGCGCGCCCGCCGAGCACGTACGACGGGCGCACCAGGACCGGATAGCCGATGCGGCGGGCGACATCGACGGCGCCTTCCACCGTGAGGGCGATGCCGTTGCGCGGCTGCCGCAGACCGAGCGACGTGAGCAGCGCCGCAAAGCGTTCGCGGTCCTCGGCGCGGTCGATCGCATCGGGGGAGGTCCCGATAATTGGCACGCCGGCTCCCTCGAGCGGCACGGCGAGCTTCAGGGGGGTCTGGCCCCCGAACTGGACGATGACGCCATCCGGTCGCTCGCGCTCGACGATGCTCAAAACGTCTTCACGGGTGAGGGGCTCGAAGTAGAGCTTGTCGGAGGTGTCGTAATCGGTGCTGACAGTCTCCGGGTTGCAATTGACCATAATGGTCTCGAACCCGGCTTCCTTCAGCGCAAACGCCGCGTGCACGCAGCAGTAGTCGAACTCGATGCCCTGGCCGATCCGATTCGGGCCGCCGCCGAGAATGATGATCTTCTTGCGCGCGCTCACGGCGCTCTCGTCCTCGTGCTCGTAGGTCGAGTACAGGTATGGCGTGTGCGCGACGAACTCCGCGCCGCAGGTGTCTACGGTCTTGTACGCCGGCGTGATGCCGGCTGTGTGGCGCGCCTGCCGGATCTCCTCCTCGGTTCGGTCGAGTAGCTGGCCTAGGCGCACGTCGGAGAAGCCCATCGCCTTCGCGCGCCGCAGCGCATCGGGCGCGAGGCTGACGTGCGCCTCCTCGGCCACGATCTGGCGGACGTTCTCGAGGAACCAGGGGTCGATCTTCGAGAGCTCAAACAGCCGCTCGGTGGTGTAGCCCTCGCGGTACGCATCGGCGACGTACCAGAGCCGGCGCGCGTTTGGCACGCGCAGTTTCTCATCGAGCTCCGCACCGCTCAGCCGCGGGCCGCGGCCCTTGTCGTCGAAACCGTACGAGTCGATCTCCAATGAGCGAAGCGCCTTTTGCAGGGATTCCTTGAACGTGCGCCCGATCGCCATCACCTCGCCGACCGACTTCATTTGGGTGGTCAGCACGTCCGGAGTCTGGTTGAACTTCTCGAATGTGAAGCGCGGAATCTTGGTGACGACGTAGTCGATCGTCGGCTCGAAGCTGGCCGGCGTCTCCCGCGTGATGTCGTTGGGGATTTCGTCCAGGGTGTATCCCACCGCGAGCTTCGCGGCGATCTTCGCGATCGGAAATCCCGTCGCCTTGCTCGCCAACGCGGAGCTGCGCGAGACGCGCGGGTTCATCTCGATCACCGCCAGGCGGCCGTTGCCGGGATGCACGGCAAACTGGATGTTCGAGCCACCGGTGTCGACGCCGATCTCGCGAATGATGGCGAGCGAGGCGTTGCGGAGGATCTGATATTCCTTGTCGGTCAACGTCTGCGCCGGGGCGACCGTGATGCTGTCGCCGGTGTGGACGCCCATCGGGTCGAGGTTCTCGATCGAGCAGATGATCACCACGTTGTCCTTGCGGTCGCGCATCACCTCCAGCTCGAATTCCTTCCAGCCGGCAATCGACTCCTCGACCAGGATCTCGCTGGTCGGCGACGCCGCCAACCCCGCCAGCGCGTACCGCTCGTACTCGTCCTCCGTGACCGCGATGTTGCCGCCCGTGCCGCCCAGCGTACGCGAGGGCCGGATGATGAGTGGCAACCCGATCGTCGTCCGCAGGGTCCGCGCTTCGTCCAGCGTGTGCGCGATGCCGCTGCGCGGCACCGAGAGGCCGATGCGTTGCATGGCGGCCTTGAAGAGGTCGCGGTCCTCCGCTTTTTTGATCGCGTCGATCTTGGCGCCGATCAACTCCACTCCGTAGCGGTCCAGGGTGCCGCGCTCGGCGAGCTCGATGGCCAGGTTGAGGCCGGTCTGACCGCCGATGGTGGGCAGCAGCGCGTCCGGGCGCTCGCGGGCGATGATCTTCTCGACGATCGGTGCCGTCAGCGGCTCGACGTAGGTGCGGTCGGCGAAATCGGGATCGGTCATGATCGTGGCCGGGTTCGAGTTGACCAGGACTACGCGGTAGCCGTCCTCCTTCAGCGCTTTACACGCCTGTGTACCGGAGTAATCGAACTCGCAGGCCTGGCCGATGACGATCGGTCCGGAACCGATGAGCAGAATGCTGGAAATGTCGGTGCGCTTTGGCATGCGATCAGCGCGTCGCCTTCATCAGGTCGACGAAGCGACGAAAAAGATAGTTCGCGTCATGCGGGCCGGGTGACGACTCGGGGTGGTACTGCACGGAAAAGATCGGCAGCGTCCTGTGCGCCAGGCCTTCGACAGTCTCGTCATTGAGATTCACGTGGGTGAGCTCCGCCTCGTCGCCGAGCGAATCCACGGACACGGCGAAGCCGTGGTTCTGGCTCGTGATCTCCACCTTGCCGGTGGTGAGGTCCACCACGGGTTGATTGCCGCCGTGGTGCCCGAACTTCAACTTGTACGTGTTGCCCCCGAGCGCGAGCCCGAGGATCTGGTGCCCGAGGCAGATGCCGAAAAGCGGCTTTTTTCCGACCAGATCGCGGACGATCTGGGTCGCCCCCGGCACCGCAGCCGGATCGCCCGGGCCATTGGACAGAAAAATCCCGTCCGGGTTCAGCGCCAATGCTGTCTCGGCCGGGGTCGACGCGGGGACCACCCGCACCTGGCACCCTGCGTTCACGAGATGGCGTAGGATGTTGCGCTTGATGCCGAAGTCATACGCCACGACGCGATAGGGCAGTGGCTCGCTCGGCCGCGTATAGCCGCCTTCGAGCGACCAATGGCCCTCGTTCCAATCGTACGGGGTGGCGCAGGTCACGCGGCGAACGAGATCCTGCCCCTCCATTGCGGGCGCCTCGCGCGCCATCTGCACCAGCCGGTCGGGATCGGGATCGAGTGTGGAGATCACGCCGTTCATGTTGCCCTGATCACGGACGCGCCGGACCAGCGCGCGCGTGTCGATCCCCTGGATCCCTGGGATGCCGTATGCGCGGAGGTAGTCGCTGAGCGACTGCGTCGCGCGCCAGTTGCTCGGCCTTTCCCAGTATTCCTTGACGATGAATCCCTCCACGTAGGCCCGGGCCGATTCAACGTCCTCGCGATTCACGCCGACGTTGCCGATCTCCGGATAGGTCATTGCGACCAGCTGCCCGCAGTACGAAGGGTCGGTCAGGATCTCCTGGTACCCGGTCATCGACGTGTTGAAGACCACTTCGCCGACCGCCTCCGCGGCGGCCCCGAAGCCCGTGCCCTCGAACACGCTGCCGTCGGCAAGTGCGAGAATAGCCTTCATGATGCGTTGCGCTTTCGCCGCGCGGCGGCGGTCTCCTGGGCGCGCCATTTGATGCGCCCGTCGACGATCGTCGCGCGCACCGCGCCGGTCATTTCCCACCCGCCGAACGGGGTGTTCCGCGACTTGGACTGGAAGCGGTCCGGAGCCACGCTCCACACGGCGCGCGGATCGAAGATCGTGACGTCGGCAACCGCGCCTACCGCCAAGCTTCCACCGGGCACGCCGAGGATCGCGGCGGGGTTCGCGCTGAGGGCCCGCACCAATCTATCGAGCGAAAGCCCGTGATCGCGGACCAGCGCCAGGCACAACGGCAAGGCGGTTTCGAGGCCGACGATGCCGTACGAAGCGCACTGGAATTCGACGTTCTTCGAATCCGGGTGATGCGGCGCGTGATCGGTGGCGATGGCGTCGATCGTTCCGTCGCGCAGGCCCGCGATCACCGCCTCGACGTCGCTCGCCAGGCGGAGCGGCGGATTCATCTTCGCGTTGGTGTCGTACTCGCCCACCGCCGACTCGGTGAGCGTGAAGTGGTGCGGTGTCGCCTCCGCCGTGACCGGCAGGCCTCGCGCTTTCGCGCGGCGCAGCAGGTCGACGGTACCGGCGGTGCTCACGTGGGCGATGTGCAGGCGCCCCCCGGTGCGTTCGAGGAGCGCCAGGTCTCTCGCCACCATGCCTTCTTCCGCGGCAGCCGGCATGCCCTTGAGGCCGAGACGGAAAGCGGTCGGTCCCTCGTTCATGCACGCATCGCGGGTCAGCGCGAGGTCTTCCTCGTGCGCGCTGATCGGCAGGTCGAACATGCGGCTGTATTCCAAGGCGTGTCGCATGAGCGCGCTGTCCAGTATTGGACGCCCATCGTCGGACAGGGCGACGATGCCGGCCTCACGCATCTCGCCGATCTCGGCGAGTCGCTCACCGTTGAGACCGACGGTCACCGCGCCGATCGGGTGTACGCGCGCCAGGTCGGCCGCCGCCGCCTTTTCGCGAATGTACTGCGTCACCGCGCCCGTGTCGTTCACGGGATCCGTATTCGCCATGCACGCGACCGCCGTGTACCCGCCCGCCACCGCCGCCTGCGTGCCGGTCAGCACGGTTTCCTTGTACTCGTAGCCGGGCTCGCGCAGGTGGACGTGCATGTCGATGAAACCCGGCGTGACGTAACACCCAGTCGCGTCGATCTGCTCGTCGCTCTGGGGCGCGGCACCGGCGGAAACCACAGCGGCCACCCGCCCGTCGTCGATGAACAGGTCGAACGCGCCGTGCCGGCCGTTCGCGGGATCGATAAGCGTCCCGCCGCAGATGGCGATCGAAGCCATGTCACCCGACCCTTCGCTGCCGCTCGGCTTGCGGCTGATCCAGCGCGACCGCGTCCGGTACGGAAGCGCGGCCGCGGTTGGCCAGGAGAAAGAGTACTGCCATGCGCACCGCGACGCCGTTGGTCACCTGGTCCATGATCACCGACGCCACGCCGTCTGCGACGTCGCTGGCGATCTCCACGCCGCGGTTGATCGGACCGGGGTGCATCACCACGGCGGTCGGTTTCGCATGCGCGAGCGCGGCGCGGTTCAAGCAGAAGTAGCGCGAGTACTCGTCGAGGCTGGGCAGGTAGTTTCGCCCTTGCCGCTCGCGCTGCAGGCGCAACATCATGACGACGTCGGCCCCCTGGATGCCGCGCCGCAAATCGTGATGGACCTCGCCCCAGGCGCTCGCTTCCGCGGGTAGCAAGGTCGGCGGGCCGACCAGGCGGATGCGGGCCCCGAGCGCGCGCAGGGCGTGGACGTTCGAGCGGGTCACCCGGCTGTGCAGGATGTCACCGACAATCGCCACCGTGAGCTCGTCCAGGTGGCCGACGTGCTCGCGGATCGTGAGCAGATCGAGCAGCGCCTGCGTCGGGTGCTCGTGGGCGCCGTCGCCGGCATTGATCACGGGACACTCGATGTGCCGGGCGAGAAAATGCGGGGCGCCGGAGGCGGCGTGGCGGATGACCAGCGCGTCCGGCCGCATGGCGGCGATGTTCCGCGCGGTATCCAAGAGCGTCTCGCCTTTCGTCGTGCTGCTGGTGTCAGCTGAGATGTTCACGTAGTCGGCGCTCAGCCGCTTGGCGGCGATTTCGAACGAGGTGCGGGTCCGCGTGCTGGCCTCGTAGAAGAGGCCGACCACCGTCTTGCCGCGCAGCGTGGGCACTTTCTTGATGTCGCGGTCGGAGATTTCTTTGAAGGACGCCGCCGTGTCCACCAAGAACAGGAGCTCGTCGCGCGCCAGCCCTTCGAGGCCCAAAAGATGTCGGTGGGCGAACATGGTCAACCCTCCTCTCCGCGTACGAGCGCCACTTCGTCGCGGCCGTCGCGTTCCTTCAGACGCACCCGTACGGATTCGTTCAGCGCGGTGGGCAGGTTTTTGCCGACGTAATCGGCGCGAATCGGGAGCTCGCGGTGGCCGCGGTCGATCAACACCGCGAGCTGGACCGCGCGCGGCCGCCCGAAATCCATGAGGGCATCGAGCGCCGCGCGCACGGTGCGCCCGGTGTACAGCACGTCGTCGACGAGGATGACCTGCCGGTCGTCGATCGGAAACGCGATGTCGGTGCCCTTCAGCATCGGCTGCTGTCCGGCTCGATTCAGATCGTCACGATAGAGGGTGATGTCGATGATCCCGGTGGGGACGCGCGCCCCTTCGATGGCGGCCGCTTTCTCGGCCAGGCGCTCCGCGATCTCGACACCGCGCGAGCGGATGCCGATCAAGACGAGATTCGCCACGCCCTTGTTGCGCTCGAGGATCTCGTGCGTGATGCGCGCCAAGGCTCGCTCGAGCCCCAGCGCATCGAGCACCACTCGCTCTGCTGCCGGCATGCGAAAAAAAAGCCCCCTCGCAACGAGGAGGCTTCAGGCGCCCTGAGTCTCAGTTGAGTGGAACATACGAACCCTTTCTGGCCTCGCGGGACCAAGTTAAAGGCACCCGTTATGTAGCGGCACTCACGGGGCGAGTCAACTTGTGCGCCGGGATTATCCCGTGTCGTCGGTGGTGACGACTTCGATCGCGAGCTGTCCGATCACCGGCAGCAGCGCGGCATGCGCTTCCGGACCGCCTTCGAGGAGCTTGATGTGCGTGGCGTCGGCCGGCATCTGGTCAAAGGTCGGATCGACGCTGACCCACGCATCGCCGAGCCACACTTCGTTCCACGCGTGATACAAGAACGTGCCGTCGACGAAGACGATTCCGGCGACGACGCGTGCGGGAAGGCCCACGGCGCGCGCGAGCGCGGCGAAGAGGACCGCGTGCTCGTTGCAATCCCCCGCGCGCATCTTCAACACCTGAACGGCGTTCGGAATCGTAGCAACCGGCCGTTTCTCGAGCGTGCGGAAGACGTACTCGCGAAGCCGTTCCGCGGCGGCGCGCGCTCCGTTCGCGGGGCCGAGCGCCTGTCGCGCGGCCGCGCGTATGTCGCCGTCTTCGCTCTGCAGAAAGGCCGTAGGGGCGAGATCGGCCCGCCACTCCGCGCCGGAATACGGGAGCGAGTATTCGACCTCGGACAGCCGCTCTACGCGGACGTCGACAATGTCGCCATGGCGTTGCTGGCGCGCGTCGAGCGGGAACGCGAGCGGGTCCGCACCCCGCAATCGCACGCGTAGCTGTGCGGATCTCCGCGGAGCGGCTATGGGGCCCGTCGGACGAATCGCGATGGCGGCCATGAGATCGAAAGGCGTCCGCCGCCAGCCCGCTGCGATGGCATCAGCCGCCGACTCGCGCACCATCAGCATTCCCATGGCGCCCTCTTCGCGCAGGGTACGACCTCCATCGTCCAGAAAGATCTCCGATTCGAGGCCGCGGAAGGACTCGCGGATCTTCCATGCGTCGATCGCGCTTCGGCCATCGCCGACGCGATCGCGCCCGAGCACCGTCACCGTCATTTGGTGGGGGGCGAGCGCGCTCGGGTCGAAGACGGACAGGCTGACGCTCGCGCCACTGCGCAGGGCGCCGGCAGCCAGCCGTTCGCGCCCTGCGCGCGGTAGGAAGATGGGCCCGTGCAGTGGAATCCGCTGTTCGGTGCGCGCGCCGGCGCTCTCGATGCGCAAGTGCAACTCTCCGTCGCGTACGCCGCCGTGCACCTGGAACGGGCCGCCCTCACTCGCCAGCGAAAAGCTAAAAGAGCGCACGGACCAATCCGGAGCCGTGTCCGCGTCCATGCTCGCGCGCACCGTCTGCACGCGGTCGAGCACGGTCACTCGCATCAGCGATGTTTCGTGGAGCCGGTATCCGTCGGCGTGTGGGGTGATGCGGCTGTGCGCGTACCCGATCTTGTCCCCGCCCATGTAGATGCCGCTCCAGTCTTCGCGCTCGCCGTGTGCGTGGTCGACCGGGCCAGTGGCATTCTTCGCCGGACGCGCGGCGGGGTCTGGCTGCGGCCAGATCAGCGCACCGACCGAGGCCGCCCAGACGGCCAGAATTCCTATGCGTACCCAGCGCATCGAGCCTGCAGACGGCGGGCCCATGCTGGCACGGCACCGCCCGTAGCGCTACGCGGATCCCGAGGGCGTGGCCGGAGTGGCGGGCCGGCCGCATCGGCCGCTCCCGCAGCCGCCGCTGCCACAGGTCTTTGGCTCGATCACGCTGTATCCGTGGCGAGCCAGATCGCTCCCTTTCGCGGAGTGCAGCTGCGCGCTGACCGGCGTCTCACAATGTACGCAGCGGCGCGCCTCGACCTCATCCGCGTCGTAATCCGCCCAGGTGAGCACCTCACGGGCGCATGAGGCGCACCAACCGACGAGAAAATCGGCGTCGGTGAAGGGCGATTCGCGCATGTGGTCTGCTCTACTCCGTACCCGCCGGTTACGCCAGCAGCGGTTCGGGGAGGGCGCCGCGGCGTCGCAGGGCCTCGTAGAGTACGATGGAAACGGCATTCGACAGGTTGAGGCTGCGCACGTGAGGAGTCAAGATCGGAATCAGGTACAGCGCCGCGCCCAACTGTTCGCGGATGTCGCGGGGCAGTCCGCGGGTTTCGCAACCGAAAGTCAGATAGACCGGGGTCGGCTTCTCGAGCGGAGCCGCCAGATAAGAAGTGGTCGCGCGCGAAGAGAACCCGAGGAGAGTGGCCGGTTGCGCGCTGGCTACAAACGCGCGCCAGTCCTCGTGCACCCGCAGATCCACGTGCGGCCAGTAGTCGAGACCTGCGCGGCGGAGATGGCGGTCGTCCAGGGAGAACCCGAGCGGGCGTACCAGATGGAGCCGCGTAGCGGTGGCGGCGCAGAGCCGTGCGATGCTGCCGGTGTTCGGGGGGATTTCCGGCTGGACGAGAACGACGTGCAGATCGGGTATCGAGTCAGCGTCGGCCAATCGGGTAATGGTCCTGTCCGAGATGGATAATGAAGCCGTCACCATCACGCGTGATGTGCTGCGCCAACTGATAGTACGCCGGGCGGAGAAATCGCGCCGCCTCGGTGCCTTCCTTTACCCGGCAATAGAGCACGTCGTGTTCGCCCACCGCGACCGTCCGCGCGTCGAGGCGCTCGCGGGTGCCATCGTTCAGATCGATCCACAACGCCCCGGTGTCGTCGGCCGACGTGGCGACGACCACGTACGGGGTGTCATCCACGATGATCGGTGCCTGCTCGTCCGCGATGCGGAGCAAGTAGGTGCCGTTGGGCGCCCGGTGGACGTGGCGCGAAAAGAGCTCGGCGATGCGTTGGTTGGTGATCGGCTGATCATCGGCATACCAGCGACCGTCGCAGCCGAAGCGGATGGTGCTGTTCTGGATCGCATAGAAGCCCGCACCCGGCATCAGGCCACCTGTTCGGGAGCCTCGACGATCAGCGTGACGGGACCGTCGTTGATCGAGCGCACCTGCATATGGGCGCCGAAACACCCGGCGCCGACCGGAACACCGCTCTCGGCGATCCGGCTCTGCACGCGTTCGTAGAGGAGCGCGGCGTGGGGAGCGGCGGCGGCTTCGGCGAACGACGGGCGCCGGCCCTTGCGGGTATCGGCGTAGAGCGTGAACTGCGAGACGAGCAGGACGGCGCCCTGCGCGTCCGCCACGGAGGCATCGAATTGCCCTGCCGGGCCTTCGAACATGCGCAACCCAAGCAGCTTGCTCGCGATCCAGTCGGCCTGGCGGACTCCGTCGGCCGCCGAGACCCCCAATAAAACGAGAAGGCCTCGGCCGATGCGGCTGATTTCGCGTCCGCCGACATCGACCGAGGCCTCCGTTACGCGCTGAACCACCGCGCGCATCAGCTCACCAGGAGAGAATCACCAATCTTCGTCCTCATCCTCTTCTTCGTCCTCATCTTCGTCTTCGTCGTCCCATTCCTCATCCAAATCGTCTTCGTCGTTCTCGTCCCGCTCGTCTTCGTCGTTCAGATCATCTTCTTCATCGCGACGCGGGGCCGTTTCCCAATCGCTCATGCTTCCCTCCTTGGCCTGACGCGGGCCTTCATCGACCGCGGCGGGGTCGGAGCGCGCCGCTCCAGCAGGACCACGCTGCAGGGCGTGCCGTTGCCGGCGTTCTCTAACCGCGCCCAAGTGCGATGTCAATTTTCGCCGGCACGGTTGCATCGGCGCATCCGTTGATGGCGACATTTCGCCGCCCGCGCCGCGAATCGGCCATGCTTTGGCGACTGCGCCGACGGGCGGAGGCCCGCAAGGCCGGTGTCGCACCGCCGCCCCGGGCGCAGCTCACTGGGCCGAAAAAGTCGCGCTGGTTACATTATCGCCGATGCCGCGCGCGTCGATCGACGGGAACGCGACGGCGAGCGCACTTCCCGAGAGGCCGCCGGTCGGGTTGGCCAACAGCTGCTCACAATCGAGCGGCTTACCCGTCGCCGACGTGACGCAGTCGATGAACCCGCCGCAGGAACGGCCCTGGTCGATGATGATGGTGGTGGTACTGCCCGCATTGTTGTTGGCGTCGAACACGGCTGCCTGTGCCGTCCCACTCGTAAACGGCACGTACTGCGGTATGCCCTTGTCCAGGTCGTCATCAGTGCAGGGTAAGCAGTCCATGCCGTAATCGGGCACCGGGCACGGTCGTCCGGGTCGGGGCCCCGTGGTGTCGCAGGCGCCGCCGTCGGACAGCAGACCGATGGCCGAATTGCTCAGAAGGAAGACCGACCCTGGGGGGGTCGGACCACCCGAGAGGGTAATCTGACGCGGTCCGTTGCATACGCCGGTGTGGCTGAAATTTGCCGCGGAACAGTTCGCTCCCGTTCCCTCCTTGCAGGCCACTGAAACGATTCCGCCCGGGAGCGTGATGCTGTCATCGCACTCCGCGTCGTCCGGCGTGCCCTGCGATCGGTTGTTCGGATCGCCGGGGTTCGTGTTGTGATCCTGCACCAACCGGTAGTTGATGTCGGTCAGGGGTGCGGCGCCGCACCCGATCTCGCCGACTGCGGTGATGCCGTTTCCAAACGCGGGCACCGGAATTCCGCGCACGCAGGCGCACCGCAGGCCGGGCACCGACACCGGATCGAAATGCACTTCGTTAGCGCGCACCGCGACCGGGATTTGACCCGGATTGAACAGCACTTCGCCGTTGGGCCCGCGCACGGTTTCATTGCGCGGCTGACCCGTCCGGAACGTCTGCCTGCCGGTCAGCGTGACGTCGAACGGCAGCGAATCGATCTGCACCGTTACCGTGGTCTTGGTCGGATCGAATATCGCTACGCGGGCGTCCTCCCGCGTGCAGTTCGCGGCGCAGCCGTCGCCACCGAAGTTGTTGCCGTCGTCACATTGCTCGCCGGCTTCCAAGGCGCCGCCATTCCCGCAGAGCGCCCCCGCGACAACGGGCGTCGCGGTCGGCGTTACGGTTGCCACCGGCGAGCCGATCGTGCGCGTCGCGGTTGTAGTTCGCGTGACGGTGGGCGTTCCGTCGACCGGGCACCCGCTCAGCGCGTTGTTGACTGCGGTGATCAACTCGCTGATCACCACGATCTGGCTGCTGTCGGGGTCGGCCGACGGACAAGTGCTCACCTGCGCGCTGCCCAGAGCTATGTTCACCGCCCGGATGAGCTCGGCGACGACGACGGCGCGATTGCCGTCGCAATCGCCCACGCAGATCCCTTGGGCGGCCGCCCCAGAGCACCAGAGCAGTGTACCCAAGCCGATTCCGAGCCGGATCATCCTGTTCATCGGACCCCCTGAAATACTGGTACGCGGCCAACGACGGTTGGGGTATTGAAGTACGCGCGGGAGGGTTGTGCAACGTCCGAATTTTTCAGCAAAGCTGCGGAGTGCCGGGAGGTGGACCGCAGCCGCGGCGGGGAGTTTTGTCGACTGGAGTTGTCGATTCAGACGGCGCTAGGGCCGCGACATTCAACGCGCACGCGCGCGATTATCGACCGCCGGCTTGCTCGCGCGAGATGCGTTTGGTATCCGACTCTCGCTTCGGCCCTCCGCACCTTGTCTTTCCGATGCTAGTCCCCGGTAGCTCAGTCGGTAGAGCGATCGGCTGTTAACCGATTGGTCGCTGGTTCGAGTCCGGCCCGGGGAGCCTACGGCGGTGGGGTTGGCGTCCAACAGCCAACCCCACCGCACATACCAGCGGAGGACGTTCAGCTCGGCAGGAGCGTCGGTCTGGATGAGGGGAAGAGGCGGCGAGCGGATTCGAACCGCT
>JBFXHX010000024.1:0-64497 GCA_050176585.1 Binatia bacterium | reverse complement strand
GCCGCCACCATACGCGCGGCGGTCACGAGCGACCGCAGCGGATGTCCCATGATCGCGGCCGAGGAGCCGATCTGCACCGGGCGGCCGTCGAAGCTCATCACCATGCCGAGATTGCTGAAGTCGATGTCCGGACGATGCCACGGCCCGACCACGAAGCCGGCCGAAGAAGAATTGTCCGCGACGACGTCGGTCAGCGAGAAACGAAAGTTCTCGTACCGAGAGTCGATGACTTCCATGGCGGGCGCAATCGCCTCGACCGCCGCCAGCGCCTGCAGGGGGGTGACGGTGCCACTGAGTGGCGCTTTGAGGAGAAACGCGAGCTCTGGTTCGACGCGGGGGTGGGCGTAGCGCCCACAGTCGAGCGCGCCGCCATCCTCGATGATCATGCGGTCGGTGAGTCGGCCGAAGATGAGATCGCTCACGCCCATCTGCAGCGCCTTGGCGCGACTCGTCAGCCCCATTTTGATGCCGACCAGCCGCTCGCCGCGCGCCAGCCGGCGGCCCACGTTGGCGTGCTGTATCGCGTACGCGTCCGCGAGCGAGAGCGGCGTCGTGGCGGACAGCTGCGGAACCGCCGTGCCGCGCTGCGCCGCATCGTCGAGCAGCGCGGCGAGCGCTTCGATGTCGGGCATCACTGCACGTTTCAGGCGGCGAACGCCGCGCGCACCGCTCCCAGGCCCGAGATGCTCGCGACGAAGACGTCGCCCGCCGCCGCCGCTACCATGGGGCCGAGCGCGCCGGTCATAATGACGTCGCCCGCTTTGAGCGGCGAGCCGACTTGTACCATCGTTCGCGCTAGCCACGCCGCGGCGTTCAGCGGGTTGCCGAGACACGCGGCGCCCGCTCCGACGGACACCTGTTCGCCGCGTCGCTCCATCACCATTCCGCACAGCCGCAGATCGAGCCCGGCGAGCGTGACCGGCTGCGCGCCGAGCACGAACAAGCCGGAGGACGCGTTGTCCGCGATCGTATCGGTGAGCCGGATATTCCAATTCTCGATGCGGCTGCCGACGATCTCGATAGCCGGCACCGCGTATGCGATCGCCGAGATCACTTCGCTGAGGGTGGGATTCTCCTGCATGAGGTCGCGCTCCAGCACGAGCGCGATCTCCGCTTCCGCTTTGGCCTGCATCACGCGCGCAAGCGAGACTTCCTCGCCGTCGCCGAGTGCCATGTCGGCAAACAACATCCCGAAATCCGGCTGATCGACACCCAACTGCTTCTGGACGGCCTTGGACGTGAGCCCGACCTTGCGGCCGACGAGCCGGCGACCCTGCGCCAACCAGTGGTCGGTGTTGATCTTCTGCACCGCGTAGGCGGCGGCGGCATCGCCCGCGGGCAGCTCGTCGCGAATTGGCGCGATCGGCTGGCGCGTGCTGTAGGCGTTGCGCAAGCGCTCGGCGAGCTCGGCGTTCAGCGAGGAGTTCAGAGCGGCGGGCATCCCGGATTCCGTGGCCACGTCTGTATACGACTCCGGCGGGGCGTGTACAGCCGCAGCCCGCCGAGCGGATTCGACCGCTGCGCGGCGCCGCCGTTCGGGCGCGCTCTCGGCACGCATCCCGAGCACACCGCGGCGCGCGCGCACGCCGCACGGCGGATTCGCGGGCGCGCACCCACGGGAGCGACGAGTTGACGCTCGCACGAATCGCGCGGTAGTTAGCACCATCACGCGGAAGCCGCGTGAGCTCCTCCACCGGCGCAAGCACTCAAGATGGCACCGCAGGCGAACCCGACTGAGCGCAAGAACTTCGTGGGCGGCGAGTTCGTGGCCACCGACCAGCAGTTCGCGAAGGTCAGCCCGGTCGATGGCCGCACGATAGCGGTGGTGCACGAAGCCGATGCGGCGCTGGTGGACCGCGCCGTACAAGCGGCGCGGAGGGCGCTACGCGGCTCCTGGCGGCGCCTGTCCATCGCGGACCGCGCCGCGCTGCTGCACAAGGTTGCGGATGGGATCGAGCGGCGCTTCGAGGATTTCCTCGCCGCGGAAGTCGCGGATACCGGCAAACCCGTCAGTCTCGCCCGGCGGCTCGACATTCCGCGCGGCGCGGCGAACTTTCGTGTGTTCGCGGATCTCGTGCGCGGCGCCGGCATGGACTCGTATCATATGGACACCGCCGATGGCCGCGGCGCGGTGAACTACGCAATGCGGAAACCGCTGGGCGTGGTCGGGGTCATCGCGCCCTGGAATCTGCCGTTGCTGTTGCTGACTTGGAAGGTCGCGCCCGCGCTGGCGTGTGGCAATACCGTGGTGGTGAAGCCGTCCGAAGAGACGCCGTCGACGGCGACCCTGCTCGCCGAAGTGATGCAGGAGGTCGGGATACCCGAAGGTGTGTTCAACCTCGTGCACGGCTTCGGGCCGAGTTCGGCGGGCGAGTTCATCACCACGCATCCGGATGTCGACGGGATCACTTTCACCGGCGAGTCCGCCACCGGCGCGGCGATCATGAAGGCCGTCGCGCCGACCGTCAAACCGATCTCGTTCGAGCTGGGCGGGAAGAATCCGGCGCTCATCTTCGCCGATACCGACTTCGACGCGGCGCTCGCCGGGACGGTGAGCTCGGTGTTCGACAACTGCGGTCAGGTGTGCCTCTCCACCGAGCGCGTGTATGTCGAGCGCCCGATTTTTGAGCGATTCGTGACCGCGCTGAAGGCCAAAGCCGAGGGGATGCGCCTCGGTCGGCCGGAAGATCCGGAGACCACCACGGGCCCGCTCATTTCACGACAGCACCGGGAAAAGGTGCTCTCGTATTATGACCTCGCCCGCCGCGAGGGCGCCGCGGTGATCACCGGCGGCGGTGTGCCCGAATTCGGCGACGAGCGCGACCGCGGCGCTTTCGTGCAGCCGACGATCTGGACGGGCCTCGCGGAATCGGCCCGCTCCGCCCGGGAGGAGATCTTCGGGCCCGTGTGCCACGTCACGCCATTCGACACCGAAGACGAGGCGATCGCGCTCGCGAACGATACCCGCTACGGTCTGGCCTCGACGGTGTGGACGCGCGACATTTCGCGCGGTCATCGGGTGGCGCAGCAGATGGACTGCGGTTTGGCGTGGGTCAACTGCTGGTTTTTGCGCGACCTGCGCACGCCCTTCGGCGGCGCCAAGCTGTCCGGGATCGGCCGCGAGGGCGGAATGGACGCGCTGCGCTTCTACTCCGAGCCGACCAACGTCTGCGTGAAATTGTGACGTGTGCGCGTCCGACCGGCGTACCGTCGGTCGGAACCCAGAGCTACCGCAGGTCGGCGGAGCGGCAACGCGTTTGCGTTGTTCAAAGCAGCCGTGCCGCGGCACCGATGGTCTGGCGAGACCACCGGTGCCGAGCGGGCTCTTGCGGGTTGGCGCTGTCCGGGCGCGCGCCCGCAGCGCGGCGCCCAGGTCGGGTTACTGCCAGAACAGGATCCTGCGCACCGGCTCTTTCTGAAGGTTCTCCACATTGACGATGTCGCGCGGCATCTCGTTGTAGTTGATCCAGAAGTCGATCATGTACCAGGCCATCCGAAAGCCTGACTTCGGCTCCCAGAAGTATTCCTGCCCCCAGATGATCTGCCAGGGCTCGAGCCCGGCGTAGTCGTTCTGCAGGCGCGGATCCCCCTTCGCGATCGCGCGCCGGTTCACGCGATGGCGGATGATCTCGCCCTTGGTGTCGTAGGCTTCCTCGTACCAGCTGTTCATCGACTTCAAGCCGATGATGCGGCGCTGTTTCGCGTACCAGTACGAGCCCTTGGGGGTGAGCTCCATGATCACGCAGGGTTCGCCGACGCCGTCCATCCCGGTGCCGACCTGCTCGCCCTTCGTATTCACCGTGAAGCCGAACGTGCCGTCGGGCTGACCTTTGTACAGAGTGGTGCCGACGATCGTGTAGTCGATGTCCTCGAACGGCTTCACCTGCGGGAAGTCCTCCCACCGTGCGATCGTGCCCGGGATCAGGTCCTGGCGGGCGCCTTGCGGCAGGCGGCGCACTTTGCGGCTGGACGGCGTGTATAGGAACTCCTCGTTCTGCTTGTCGCCTTTGTAGATCGTCGTCGACATGCCGAGGCCGCGGTAGTCGTCCGGGGCGATGAAGGTGAACATGTAGCGCACCGTCACCTTGCCGACCTGGTCCGCCGCGAGGCCAGTGGGGTCGCGCCGATAGGCGACCGCCCATTCGAAAAGCTCCTTGTTGCGCTCGACGCCGTCCGGGGAGGTGAGATCGATTGCCCACCGCGTGATGAAGTTGGTGCCGAACTCGTTGAAGTAGACGGAGGTGTACACGATTGAGTGCACGTCCCGCCCCGACATATTGAACCGCTCGTCGAGCGTACTGTCCCAAGGGTACGGGAGACCCGGCTGGATCCACCGGTCGTACACGGCAGGGCCTTCGGCCTGGTACTGCTTGTGCTGCCAGGGCTTCGGCTCCCATACGAAGCTCTCGTCGCCCCAGCTCACGTTGTAGCTGCCGGCTTTGCTGCCCGGTGAAATCTTGTACGGCTTTCCGTTGATCATCTGGTTGTAATCCGATCCCACTTTTTGGCTCGCGTTGCGTTCGGCTTCGGGGTTCGGCGCCGTCCAGGCAAGCGCTGCGCCGCCTCCTGAGCTCAATACGGCTACGAACAACACGAGCGACAGTCCCTTCACTGATGCCAAGTGCTTCATCGTGCCTCCTTGGTCGGAGCGGCGTGCGAGCAGCACGCGGTGAGAGTGGCTACCAGACGTTTCGAACCTTCCTCAGACGATCAAACCCCCCTGCACTACCGCATGTTTGCGAGTGGCTGCCGCGACGGGCGTTCCGCTGCGCGCGCCGATTCGAGCGCGGCGGCGCCGCGCGCACACCTGCGATGAGCCCTGCGCCGGCCGCATAGCCGGGCGGGGAAAGTAAGCGCTGTACTCGGTCAATTCCGCAACACCTGCATGCTGCGTCTCGAACATCGAGGACCTGCCCTTCGCTCGAGAGCGGAGAACTGCGCGTCACGCCCCGCCTACTCCCGACATTAGAATCTGTCAAGTTTTGCATGACCGCGGATACGCGCCGCGATCGCGGCGACCGGTAGTCTGCGGCGCGCACGGTGTTGTGCATGCAGCGGCCGCGCTTGCTGTCGCGCACGTCCGGCGATGCGGTCCGAGGCGCGAGTTGACGGTGGCGAAGGTCGGCGGTAATTAGCGGCCGCCACGCCGTTACCGCGGCATGTGTTGGGGCATCGAGCTGCCGAGATGGAGGCGAAGCCGAATGTCAGCGGCGCTGCGAGGCCATTCTCGCCCGGCGCGCCACGGGGCGGACATCGGCCCTGCAGGGAGGTACTGGCCGCTCTATGAGCGGGTTGGTTGGGCGTTGAAGGAGACGCCATGGAAGGGAAGGTCGTACGTGGAAAGGCCCAACCGCGGGGCAAATTCCCGCACATCAAGCGCGCCGGCGATTTTCTGTTCGTCTCCGGCACCAGTGCCCGGCGGCCCGACAACAGCATTGCCGGCGCGGGAGTCGATGAGATGGGCACGACCCAGCTCGACATCCGCGAGCAGACGCGCGCGGTGATCGAGAACATCCGCGACATCTTGCGCAGCGAGGGGGCCGACCTGCGCGATCTCGTCGAGATCGGCGCGTATCTGGTGAACATGAACGACTTCGGCGGTTACAACGAGGTCTACGGTCAGTACTTCGATTACGGCGGTCCGACGCGGACCACGGTCGCCGTGCATCAGCTCCCGCACCCGCATTTATTGATCGAGATGCGGGCGGTCGCGTATCGGCCCGCGTCCACAGCGGCGCAGTGAAGGAGATCCCATGGCCACGGGGGAAATTCTCGCCGGCTTTCTCGCTCCGCATCCGCCTCATCTCGTCTATGGTGAAAATCCGCCGCAAAACGAAGCGCGTTCCGAGGGCGGCTGGGAACCGCTGCGCTGGGCGTACGAGCGCGCCCGCAAGAGCCTCGACGAGCTCGAGCCCGATGTCCTGTTGGTGCACTCGCCGCACTGGATGACGCAGCTCGGCCATCACTTCCTCGGCGTGCGGCACCTGCGCGGAAAGTCCGTCGATCCGATCTTCCCGAACCTGTTCCGCTATAGCTTCGCGCTAACGGTCGATGTCGAGCTGGCGGAGGCGTGCTGCGAAGAGGCGCGCGCCGGCGGGCTGGTGACGCGCATGATGCGCAATCCCAACTTCCGCGTGGACTACGGCACCATCACGACGCTGCACATGATGCGCCCACAGTGGGACATCCCGGTGGTCGGCATCTCGGCGAACAACAGCCCATACTACCTGGACGTCCAGGAGGGGCTGCACGAGATGGACGTGCTCGGCAAAGCCACCCGCCGTGCCATCGAGAAGACCGGTCGCCGCGCCGTCCTGCTGGCCTCCAACACGCTATCGCACTGGCATTTCCACGAAGAGCCGGCCACGCCCGAGGACATGTCGCAGGAACGGCCCGCGACATACGAGGGCTACAAGTGGGACATGCGCATGATCGAGCTCATGCGTGCGGGCAATGCCAAAGAGATGTTCCGCGTCCTGCCGCAATTCATCCACGAGGCGTTCGCCGAAGTGAAGTCGGGTGCGTTCACCTGGATGTTCGCCGCGATGGGATATCCCGAGCTGCCCGGCGAGCTGCACGGCTATGGCACCGTGATCGGGACGGGCAATGCCGTGGTCGAATGGAATCTGGTGAAAGCGGGTCTGGCGGGGAGAGGTGCCGCGACGCCTCGGGCGGAAGTAGCGGCGGGGGCGGCGCGCTGATGGCGGTCATCGCCGCCTTTCTCGTGCCGGGCTCGCCGCTGCCGCGGCTCAAGCCCGAGAACCCGCCGTGGGGGCATATCGCAACCGGATACGGTCAAGCGGCGCGCGCCCTCGCTGCCGCGCGGCCGGACGTGATCCTCCTCTATTCCACCCAGTGGATCGCGGTGCTGGACGAGCTGTGGCAGACGCGCCCGCGCGTGCAGGGGTTGCACGTCGACGAGAACTGGTACGAGTACGGCGATCTGCCGTTCGACATGCGCATCGATACCGAGATGGCGCACGCCTGCATCACCGCCGCTCGCGCGGCGGGCGTCAGCTCCAAGGGCGTCGACTACGACGAGTTCCCGATCGATACGGGTACGATCGTCGCGAACCACTTCCTGAATCCGGGCGGCGAGATTCCGCTGGTGATCGCGGCCAACAACGTCTACCACAACGCCGAAACCACCGAGCGGCTGGGACAGCTCGCGGCCTCGGTGGCTGGCGGGCTGGGCCGGCGCGTGGCCGTGGTCGGCGTGGGCGGCCTATCCGGCTCGATTCTGCGCGACGAGATCGACATCGCCGAGGACCGCATCGCGCGCCCTGAAGACGACGCGTGGAACCGGCGCATGATCGACCTGCTCGAGCACGCGGACGTGGCACGGGTGCGCGCGGCGTTGCCGCAGTTCGCCAGCGAAGCCCGCGCGGAGATGGGCTTCAAACACTTCTCGTGGATTCTCGGGGCGCTCGGCGGCGCCTTCCGCAGCGCGCGGACGCACGCGTATGGGCCGGTGTACGGCAGTGGCGCTGCCGTGATCGAGTTCTCCGTCTGACCTTCCGCTTTCCATCCATAACGTCGACACCGTCATCCGGAGTCGACAGAAGGGGAACGGCCTGCCGGCGTTGGAGCGCGGCGCTCTCCGCTACGCGCCCGCGCCGGTCCGCTGCTTTCTCATTTCGAGCGCCAGGTCTTCGATCATATCCTCCTGGCCGCCGACGGTGCCGCGCCGGCCGAGCTCGACCAGCACGTCTCGCGAAGACACGCCGTATTTCGCTTCCGCTTGTTTGGCGAACAAGAGGAACGTCGAGTACACGCCCGCGTAGCCGAGCGTGAGCGCGTCACGGTCGATCCGGATCGGCTGGTCCATGATCGGCATGACGAGGTCTTCGGCGACGTCCATCAGCTTGTAGAGGTCGACCCCGGTCTCGATTCCCATGCGGTGACAGACGGCGGCGAATACCTCGAGTGGCGTGTTGCCGGCTCCAGCCCCGAGCCCCGCGGCGGAGCCGTCGATTCGGCTGGCGCCCGCTTCGACCGCCGCGATGGAGTTGGCGACCCCCATGGCGAGGTTGTGATGGCCGTGAAAGCCGATCTCCGTCTCCGGTTTCAGGACCTCCCGCAGGGCGCCGACGCGCGCGGTTACGTCCGCGGGCAGCATGTAGCCGGCCGAGTCGGTGCAGTAGACGCAGTTGGCGCCGTACGATTCCATGAGCTTCGCCTGGTGCACGATGTTCTCCGGCGAGATCATGTGCGCCATCATCAGGAACCCGACCGTGTCCATGCCCAGTTTTCGGGCCAGCCCGATGTGCTGTTCGGCGACGTCCGCTTCCGTGCAATGCGTCGCAACGCGGATGGTCTGCACACCGATCTCGTGCACCATGCGCAAGTGATCGACGGTACCGATGCCCGGAATGAGCAGCGCGGACACCTTGGTGCGCTTGAGCAGCGGCACCACGGCGCGTAGGTATTTCTCGTCGGTTTCGGCGGGGAAGCCGTAATTGAGCGACGCACCGCCGAGGCCATCCCCGTGCGTCACTTCGATCAGCGGCACGCCGGCATCGTCGAGCCCGCGCGCGATGGCCGTCATCTGCGCCAACGTGATCTGGTGGCGCTTCGGATGCATGCCATCGCGCAGGCACATATCGTGAAGGGTGACTGTTCTTCCGCGCAGATCCATCACGCCACCTCCGCGCGCGCCGGCTGGAGTTTCAAATGTCCCGCCAGGATTTCCTCCGCGAACATTTCGGCAGTGCGCGCGGCGGCCGCCGTCATGATGTCGAGGTTGCCGGCGTATTTCGGCAGGTAATCGCCGAGGCCTTCCACTTCCATGAACACCGAGACGCGGTTCCCATCAAACACGGGGCCGTTCTTCAGCCGGTACCCCGGCACGTACTTCTGCACCTCGCGGATCATCTCGTTGACCGATGCGGTGATGGCCTCCTGGTCCGGAGGCGATTCGGTGAGGCAGTGGATGGTATCGCGCATGATGAGCGGCGGTTCGGCGGGGTTGATGATGATGATCGCTTTCCCGCGCTTCGCGCCGCCGATCTTCTCGACGCCCTCGGCGGTGGTGCGGGTGAACTCGTCGATGTTCTTGCGCGTGCCCGGACCGACCGAACGCGACGCCACCGTGGCGATGATCTCGCCGTACGCCACCGGCTGCACACGCGATACTGCGGCGATCAATGGGATCGTCGCCTGGCCGCCGCAGCTGACCATGTTGACGTTCATCTCCCGCGCGCCCACGTGATCGCTCAAATTCACCGGCGGCACGCAGTACGGCCCGATGGCGGCGGGGGTCAGATCGATTACCAGCACCCCGTATGCAGTGAGCTTGCGCGAGTTCTCCGGGTGCACGTAGGCGGATGTGGCATCGAAAGCGATCTGCACCTTGTCGTCGATCACGTGCGGCAGCAAACCGTCGATGCCCTGATCTGTCGTCTTCAATCCCAGCTCGCGGGCGCGCGCGAGTCCCTCGGAGGCTGGCTCGATGCCGACCATCCACGCGGGCTCCAGCACCGCGCTGCGCTTCAGCTTGTACAACAGATCGGTGCCGATGTTCCCCGATCCGACTAGCGCGCATCTCACCTTGTCCATCGCCTTGGCTCTTTTCTCGCCGGCTGATTCGAACCTCGCGAGCCGGCGCAGTGTCGGCTGAACGTTACCGATCAGCCCGCGGCCGTCTACTCATATGACCAAATCGCGTCGATTCATACGCCGGCGTCGCGCCCGCAGTCGAGCGGCACAACGGTTCGCGCTTGGCGCGCCGCGGCGAACCCGGCGCCGGGCGGTGCGCTGCGCCCGAGACTGCGCGAGCCCGTTCGCTGTCGGCGCGGGCGCCGCTGTGCTAGCTGGCGCCACACACGTCCAACACGAGCCGGCGACGAAGCCGGCGGTCGCGTCAAACGGCGACCGAAGCGCACGAGGAGCCCGCTGTGGCCACACCGTTTCGCATCCAGCCAGCCCCACCCGAGGCGCTCCACACATTGGAGGCAAGCGCCCCAGCGGAATTGCGCGAGCACTTGCGCTTGATCAAGCGCGGCCTCGAGGCGATTCCCGGAGTTCCCGGTGACGCCCTCTACGGCGCGGTCACCCTGCGCACGCTCGCGCTGAAGCCCGACCTCTTTCGGAGCTGGTTCCTCATGGAGCACTACGCTGTCAAGCACGGCGAGATCGAGTCGTCGACCAAGGAGTTGCTCGCCGCGGTCATCTCCTGGCGCAACGAGGGCGACGAGACGCCGACCTGCGCGCCGTACCATGAAGGCGCGGCGCGTTTCGAAGGCGCCGACGAGGCCGCGATCGCCGTCGCCCGCGACTGGGAAGAGAAGAGCCACCTGGTCTCCGAGCGGGAACGCGACCTGGTGGATTTCGGCGTGAAGGTGGCCTTCGCACCCCGCCAGATCGGCGACGAGGACGTCGCGCGCGTGCGGAGGCACGGCGTATCCGACGCGGGGCTGGTGGAGCTCGCGAGCGCGGCCTTGATTGCCTACAACCTCTCCGCGCTGAACCGGGCGTTCAACCTCGTCGAAGGCCAGGGCTGAGGCGCCCCGGCCCCTCGTCCCCCGGAACGGGCCAGGAGCAAACCTGCGCGCGGCGGCGGCGCGTTCAGACCGGGCGCCCGGCGCTCTCTCCGAACATCCGGTCGAGGTAGTAGTTCAGCAGGTGGTGAATCGCCTTCTCCAACTGGATCGTCGGACCGGGCACGTACGAACGCGACCGCACGCCTTTGTGGAGCGAGCGCAGCATCGCGCTATCTTCGGCGGCGACCAGCCGAATGAAGTTCTTCAGGATGTCGGTCTTCTCCTCAAAGGCCGGGGAGGCGAAATGTTCCTCGGGCAGCTGGGTCCAGATCGTGATCTGCGTCCGGTCGGGCGCGAGCGGCAGGCTGACCCACGGCTGGATGAGGTCCTGGCGGCCGAAGAGGTTGAACGTTGGCGGGATGAACACGGTGAACGCCAGGTATTCGCTGCGGTCGCGCAACCACGGCATTGGCCCGAACAGGATGATGCCGTCGGGCGCCATCGTGAGGCTCTCATATTCGGCGTGGTAGCGGCCGTTCTTGCCCAAGCGGAAGGGGTACCCTTCCATCGTGAACTTCTTCGCGAACGACGAACCGTGGACCACCTTCGCGTGATAGATGTCCATCAGGTTCTCGGGAATGAACTTCCAGTTGCACTCGATCTCGAACGTGAACTCGTCGCAGATGCGCGTACGCTCGGGGTGTAGCAGCTCCTGCGCTTTTCGCACGCCTTCGTCCTGGGCGAGGTACTCGCCCAAGCTCGGTGAGCTCGGGTCGAAGTTCACGAACACGTACCCGGCCCAGGTGTCGAGCTTCACCCGCGGAAGCCGGCAGTTCGCGAAGTCGAAGGTCTTCACTTCCTTCGAGTACGGGGCGCCGACCAGCTTGCCCTCGAGGTCATAGAGCCACCCGTGATACGGGCACTGAAACTCCGTCTGATTGCCCGTGCCGAAGGCCACCTCGACGCCGCGGTGGCGGCAGACGTTGGAGAACGCGTTCAAGCTGCCCTGCTGGTCGCGACAGATCAGCAAGGGCTCGTCGGCGATGCGCAGCGCGCGGAAGTCGCCCGGCTGCGACCACTGTTCCACCCGGCCGACGCACAGCCAGTCCTTCATGAAGATCTTTTCGACCTCCTGCGCGTAGATCTCCGCGGAGGTGTAGAACTCGCCCGGCAGATGCCGCGCATCGAGCAGATCCGCTCGCGTGCGCCTCAGCGCCACCCGTTCTCTCTCGATCATGCCGCTCAGATTGGTCCCCATGCTGCACCTCCTGTCGTGCTGCTTACCAGCGGCCCTGGCTCTGCCAGCCGCGATTGCGAAGCACCTGTAAGCCGGCCCGCTCGATGATCGCTTCGGACGCCCGCTGCGCTTTCCGGCAGAGCTCGCGCTCCTCATCCGCGTCCATCCATGCGAGCACCCGGTCGCGCATGACGACCGCGCCGTCGATCACGACCGTCCGCACGTCGTCCGGGTGGGCCTGGTAGACGATCGTCGACGCGAGGTGATGGCGCGGGTACCAATGTGGGCGGTCGGTGTCGAAGAGCACCAGATCGGCTTTCTTGCCGGGCTCGAGCGAGCCGATGTCGCGTTCGAGCCCGATGGCGCGCGCGCCGTCGATGGTCGCCATCTCGAGAACCTTCTCCGCCGTCATGGCGCCGGCGTCGAGGTTGGCGACCTTGTGCAGCAGGGCGGCGTGGCGCATCTCGCGCAGCATGTCGACGTTCGATCCGGTGGTCGTGTCGTCTATGCCGAGGCCGACCGTGATCCCCGACGCGATCATCTTCGGGATCGGGGCGATGCCGGAGGCGAGGAACATGTTGGTGCTCGGATTGTGCGCCACCTTCACGTCGTTGACCTTGAGCAGGCGGATGTCGCGGTCGTTCAGCCACACACAGTGCGCCGCCAGCACGCGCGAGTCGAGGAACCCGAGATTGTTCAGATAATCCGTGCAGCTCAGACCGCCCCACGTCTCGCTGAACACCCGCGCGTCCATATTCGACTCGCAGACGTGAATGGGCACGATGGTATCGAACCGGCGCGCGAGCTCGAGCGAGCCTTGCAGCGCCTCCGGCGTTCCGCACTGCGGCAACATCGGCGATGGGCAGGCGTGGATGCGGCCGTTCTCCGTGCCGTGATGCTTTTGCATCAGGCTCTCGATCGAGGTGAGCACCCGATCGGTATCTTCGGCAATCGTGCGGCTATCGAGCGTCTTGCCCGGCACCTTGCGCAGCAGGTTGTCGATCAGCGGGCCCCAATAGGGCGGCATGGTGTCCACGAACATGCGCGCGAAGATCAGGCGAATGCCAATCTCGCGGTACGCCTCGAGCGTGGCCTCGGCGCAATCGTTCACGCGCTGGAGCTCGTCGCCGGTGTTGACGCCCCAATTGTCGTTGATGGTGGTGACGCCGGCGCGGATCGCCTCCGCGACGTTCAGGCGCGCCGCGAGACCGCAGTCCTCCGGCGTATAGGCGGCGAGACCGCCGTAGTAGACGTTCAAGAACCAGTCGAACAGGTTGCGGTCCTGCTCGAGGCCGCCGCGCATGAGCGAGTCGATCAGATGTTGATGGGTGCTGATGAACCCGGGCGTGAGCACGCCGCCGTTGCCGTCGATGCGCTCCTTGGCGCTTTCGCGCTCGGGTTTCCCGCTGCCGACCACCTCTATGCGGTTTCCCGTCACGGTGACGTAGCCGTTCGGAATGATTCGCCGGGTGGGGTCCATGGTGAGGACGGTGACGTTCTCGATCAACAAATCCGCCATGCTTTCTCCGCTCTCTCTTTTCGGCGCCGCGCGACTGCACTGCGCTCAATGCGCCAGCCATCGTTCGGACGCGGCGCTGCGCTACGCAGCCCGGCACAAGCTCCTTCTATGTAGGCTTCTTGGAGGCCTGCCCCTTCGCGAGCGTCACCTCCGCCACCTGGTTCGGACCGGCGCTCCAGGTGCGGTGCCGTTGCCACACGAGTGGATCATGGCCCGGAATGAGGCGTTCGAGCTCGCTGCGGAGCGTGCGGCGGATGCGATCGTACGTGAACAGCTGGTTGAAGGGATTGCCCTGATTGTATCCCGGTGGCCACATCTGCTCGACGTTCGAGTACCAGTACACCGCGTCGCCGGCGATGGCGAAAGTGCCGTTGAGGGTCTCCACTTCGAACCATTGAGTGCCGAAGGTGTGCGAGTCCTTCGCCAAGCGTGCGGTGATGCCCGGCAGCACTTCGGCATCCCCTTCGATCAACGTCACCTTGCCGAGTGCAATCGCGGAGGCGACGTTGTGAATGTCCTGCGGATCGAGCGAGGACAGCAGCCAGGCCCGCTGGCCGCCGCCGAAATCGGCCGGAAGCGCGAGCGTGCGCAGCCACCCCATGTACTCGTCGAGTTGAATGTACAGATGCGCGTTCGGGAACGCGCCGAAGTTGCCGACGTGGTCGAAGTGCAGGTGGGTGACGAGGATCGCGTCCACGTCCTCCGGTTTGATCTGCACTTTGCCGAGCACGTGCAGCGGATCTTCCCAGGCGAAGAAATTGTAGCGCGACATCCATTCCTGGTTGCCGAACCCCGCATCCACCAGGGCGACGTGCCGTTTGCCGCCGACCTCGCCGCCGACGAGCACGGTGTAGAGCATGGGAATCTGTACCGTACCCTTGTTGCTCATCAAGCCGGAACCGCCGAAGAAGTCGTGCGGCATGTCGGCCTGACAGTAGGCGAGCGTCCAAATGGAGTAATCGGTCAGGGGTTTGTCAGCGCGGGCGAGATTCGTCTGTGAACGAGGCGTCGACATAGCGATCCTTTCACCGCGTGCGGGAGCGCACTCTATCGAGACGGGCTTCGAGTCGGCAAACGCCGCGCACCGGCGCCCGCGCTCGACGGCAACGACTGCCGCGGTGCTTGGCTGCCGTCGGCGTCCGGAGCGCCGGGTCAGCCGGGTGTGCGCGCGCGCGCTTCGGACAGCGCGCGCCAGATTCGCTGCGGCATGAACGGCGTCTCCATGAGCTCCAGCCGGAGCTCCGGAAACGCGTTCTCGACCGCGCTCGCGATCGCCGCCAGCGGAGCGGCGATGCCGGACTCGCCCGCGCCC
The DNA here is from genome assembly GCA_050176585.1 of Binatia bacterium. Lineage (GTDB taxonomy): Bacteria > Desulfobacterota > Binatia > HRBIN30 > CADEER01 > CAYYWP01. The sequence continues at coordinate 49,948 of JBFXHX010000024.1, read as the reverse complement.
TTCATGCCCATCAGGGTGAACGGCGACGGCGTCATCTGATGCGCGAGCTCGCACGGCGGCATCTCGAGCGCCGTCGGTAGCGTGTAGTCCATGAACGTCGTGGTGCGCAGCTGCCCGAGCTCGTCGTAGACCATGTTCTCGTAGAGCGCCCCTCCGATGCCCTGCGCGATCGCCCCGAGCACGTTGCCCTCGACCATGGTCGGATTTACGAGGAACCCGGCGTCGTGCACCATGGCATAGCGGAGCACCTTCACGAGACCGGTGTCGGGGTCCACCTCGACGATCGCGATGCACGCGCCGTTCGGCCACGTAGGATACGGGCTGATGCGCCCCTGCGCGTCCGGCTCATGGTGGACATTGTCCACCCGGTAGTAGCGCGTCGACTCGAGCCCGGGCTCGAGGTCCGCCACTTCGCGACCGTAGGCGTGCCGGTACACGAGGCTGGCCACGTCCCGAAAGCTCAGCCGCCGGCTCGGCGCGCCGGCGACGTAGATCTGCCCGTCCTCGGCGTCGAGGTCGTCGGGTGTCACTTCGAGGGCGCGCGCCGCCACATGAAACATCTTGGCGCGGAGGTCGAGCGCTGCCAGGCGGGCGGCCGCGCCGCCGATCATCACGCTCCGCGAGCTGAAGTTGCCGAGGCCGAACGGGCACGTGTCCGTGTCGCCCTGCACGACGCGGATCTGGTCCAATCCGGCGCCGAGCGCGTCCGCGACGAGCTGCGCGATGCCCGTTTCGTTGCCCGACCCGGGGGAGGTGACGCCGGTGAGGACGGTCACGTGCCCCGAAGGCGCGACCCGCACCGTGCTGCCGTCGTACCCCTGGACGTAGCCGTTCGGCAGCGAGCAGCCCTCGGGCGTCAGCTCGAAGGCGAGGCCCAATCCAAGCCGGCGGCCCTCGCGGCGCGCCGCGGCCTGCTCGGCGGGAAACCGCTCAGCGCCGGCCAGCTCGAGCACGCGATGGACGGCGCTAGCGTAATTTCCGCTGTCGAGGACCGCGCCGGTCACCTGGGTGAACGGAAACTCCTCCGCCGCAATGAAATTCTTCAGGCGTACCTCGGCACGGGAGAGCGCGGTGGCATCGGCGACCCGGTCCATGACCCGTTCGAGGAGAAAACAGGCGGCCTCTTTTCCAAACGCGCGATAACCGTTCCACGGGCACTTGTTGGTGACCACGATGTACAGCCCGATCTCGCAGTCGGCGATCTTGTACGGGCCGGGGACGCAATACGCGCTCACGAACGCCATCGCCCAGCCGACGAACGTCGCCGGCGCGCCGACGTCGGCGAGAATGCGGGCGCGGAGCGCGGTGACGCGCCCGTCGCGCCGGTAGCCGGCCTCGAACTCGATGACCTCCTCGCGCGCATGTCCGCCGGCCAGGAAGTGCTCGGTGCGCTCTTCGATCCATTTGACGGGCCGGCCGGTCGCGCGCGCCGCGTAGGCGACCAGCACCTCTTCGGGAAAGATCGGCGCCTTCTGGCCGAACCCGCCGCCGACGTTGGGCTGGATCACGCGCAGGTCCCGCTCCGGCATGCCGAGCGTCTCGGCGAGATACACGCGGAGGGGATGTGGCCCCTGCGTGGCGGACCACACCGTGAGTTGGCCGCCGTAGGGATCGTAGCTCGCGGCGCACGCGCGCGGTTCCATCGGAGCCGCCACGTACCGGTGTGCCTTGACCGAGCCGCGCACGGTGCCGTCCGCTCGGCTGAGCGCCTGCGCCACATCCCCGCTGGTGAACGTGCGCTGGAGCATGACGTTGTCGCTCCAGTCCGGCTCGACGCGCGGCGCACCGGGCGCCAGGGCGGATTCGGCGTCGGTCACCACCGGCAACTCCTCGTACTCCACGCCCATCAGCTCGAGTGCGCGGTGGGCGGTAAAGCGGTCCTCCGCCACCACCGCGGCGACGGCATCGCCGACGAAGCGCACGCGATCCGTCGGCAATGCGTACAGCGAGACGCCTTGGCCGCCCGGGTAGTTCGCGGCATTCGCGGCCGCAGCCATGGGATTCGTCGCGGCGCGAATCTCCTCGCCGGTGATGACGGCGACCACACCCGGGAGGGCGCGTGCGCGCTCGGCGTCCACGCGAAGCAGGCGCGCGTGTGCGTAGGGGCTGCGCAGCACGGCCATCGCCGCCATCTCGGGTAATGACAGGTCGGCCGCGAACGTTCCGCGCCCGCTCGCCAGCATGCGGGCGGTGAGGCCGGGGATGCGCTGGCCGACGTACTTCATGACGCACTCACGCAATCGGGGTGTGGAACGCGACTCGGCTCACTTGGCGGCGGCGAGCGCGCCGTACGCGTCGGGTCGGCGATCGCGGTAGAGGCCCCAGTCGTCGCGGATGCGCTCGATCACTCCCGTGTCGACGTCGCTGTAGATGATGTCATCGTGCTGATCGCTGGCAGTCGCGGTGATCTCGCCCAGCGGCGTGACGAAGATGCTCGATCCGTAGAAGTTCCCCTTCGGGTTGCCGCGCTCGTCCAGTCCGACGCGGTTCACGCCGCCGACGTAGAAGAGGTTGAAGACGGCGTGCCCTTTCAGCTCGATCTCCCAGATGGGCCGCGACATGCCCCACGTCGCGGTAGGCACGAACATGATGTCCGCGCCATTCAGCGCGACGCTGCGCGGCCCCTCCGGAAAGTGTCGGTCGTAACAGATGACGATCCCCACATTGACGCCGAACGGGGTCTGGAACACGGGGAAGCCCGTGTTGCCGACGTTGAAATAGAATTTCTCGTTCGCGCTCAGCGACTCGGTCCGCACCAGGGGGATGCTGTGCTTGCGGTAGATGCCCATCAGCTCGCCCTGAGCGCCGAGCACCGCGGCGGCGTTGTAGCGGACCGCTTTCACGTCGGCGGAGCGCTCGTAGATGGGGCAGACGACCACCACGCCTTCCTGCCGAGCCACCTCGGCGATGGCATCGGTGGTCGGGCCCGGGATGGTCTCGGCCCAGTCGAAGTACTTCGCGTTCTCCTCGAAGCAGAAATAGATCGTGTTGAAGAGCTCCTGGAGGCAGATGATGCGGGCCCCGTTCTGCGCCGCCTGGCGAATGTACTGCCGCGCCTTGGCGACGTTCTTCTCCTTCTCATACGCGCCCTGCTGCTGGATCATCGCCACTTTGACGACGGCCATGGCTGTCACCCTCCAATAGTGTGTGCCTGGAGTCCCCCGCACCTCGCAGCGTCGGCCCGCGTCACTCACCCGGGCGCCCGCCGCGCGCAACCCGGGCCCGGGTCATCTCACGCGCGGCATGATCTGATCGGCATAGGTGCGGATGGTCGAGCGGACGGTCTGATCCGGCTCGCCGAAGAAGTACAGGCCGATCTGGGTCACGCCGAGGGACTCGAGGAGTTTGATTTTGTTCGCGCATCGTTCGGCCGATCCGACGATCGTGAAGCTCTCCACCACGTCGTCGGGGAAGCTGCCGCTGTGCTCCGCGTGACTGCTCGTGTGCTCCCGATAGTCGTATACCTGTTTCGCGGCGAGGCTCTTCAGCAAGCTTTCGGGAAATTCGGAGCGATCGTAGTAGTTGAGCATGTCCACGACGTGGTTAGAGACGTACGCCGGGAAGCCGCGGACGGCATCACAGGCGGCATGAAGATCGTCGTTGACCGCGGTGGGAGCGGCGCAGACGATGTCGATTGCACGCGGGTCCCGTCCCGCCTTCGCGGCGCCCGCGCGGATGTTGCCCGTGCACCACGCGATCGTGTCCGGATCGGCGATCTGCAAAAACACGCCGTCGGCGACCGCGCCCGCCCAGCGCATCACTTTGGGCGAGTACCCGGCGATGTAGAGCGGAATGTGCTGCTTGGGCGCCCACTGCAATTGCAGCCGGATCGCGCCGCTCCCCTGCGCATGCCATTGCTCGTGCGCGGGAACCTGAGGCGTGTAGTCCACCGTTTCGCCATTCGCCAGCCGCTGGATGAACAGCGCTTTCTCCTGGAACGCCTTCAGGCGGGCCGGCCGTTCGCCGAGCGTGCGCAGCGCGCTGTCGCCCTTGCCGAGGCCGATGAGCGCCCGCCCGCCGCTGAGCTCGTGCAGCGCGGCGTGGCTGCTCGCCGTCACTACCGGGTTCCGCGACACCGGATTCGTGACGCAGGCGCCGATCTTCGCCTTCTTCGTATTCAGCGCCGCGAGGGTCATGAACGGGGTCATTTCCCGCCAGCGCACGGGGGAATCGATGAAGTAGATGTACTCGAAGCCGCGTTCTTCGGCGAAACGCGACCAGTCCGCCGCCTCGGCGACGGGATCGAACATCACACCAAACGTCAGCATCAGCCGGCTCCTTCCTTCCTTGCGTTCGCAATCCGTGGAGCAACGCTTCGCAGTGTGGCCGCCCTCTTCTACTGACCCGCGGCGTGTTCTGGCAAACCAAAGTGGGAGAGCGGCTGCTAGTGCAGATAGTGCCGCTCATCGGGCGAGCGCGGCCTGTGCGACACTCTCCGACGGTCGTTCGGCATTGTCAGCCGTCCGCGCCTTCCCTTATGATCCAGCCGAGAGCTGGGACCAGATGAAGGGAGAACCGCCATGGCCAACGTGATCCGCGCCGCTCTGGTTCAGGCGAAGTGGACGGGCGACAAGGCGTCCATGATCGATGTGCACGTCGCCTATGCGCGCCAGGCGGCTGAGCACGGCGCCCAAGTGATGTGCTTCCAGGAGCTCTTCTTCGGGCCGTACTTCTGTCAAGTGCAGGACACGCGGTACTACGGGTACGCCGAGCCGATACCCGACGGGCCGACGATTCAGCGCATGCGCCAGCTGGCGAAGGACCTCAAACTGGTTCTCGTCGTGCCCATGTACGAGCAGGAGCAGGAGGGCGTGCTGTACAACACCGCAGCGGTGATCGACGCCGACGGCCGCTACCTCGGGAAATATCGCAAAACGCACATTCCACAGGTCAAGGGTTTTTGGGAGAAGTTCTATTTTCGACCCGGCAATCTCGGCTACCCGGTATTCGACACCGCCGTGGGCCGCATCGGCGTGTACATCTGTTATGACCGCCATTTCCCCGAGGGCTGGCGGGCGCTCGGGCTCGGCGGCGCGCGGATCGTCTTCAACCCATCGGCCACCTCGCGCGGCTTATCCGCGCACCTCTGGCAGCTCGAGCAACCCGCGTCCGCGGTCGCGAACGAGTACTACATCGGCGCGATCAATCGCGTCGGCGTCGAGGACCTCGGCGACAACGACTTCTACGGCCAGACCTACTTCGTGAACCCGCGCGGCGAGTTCGTCGGCGGGGTGGCGAGTACGTACGAGGAGGAGCTCGTGGTGCGCGACCTCGACATGGACGTGATCTCCGAGGTGCGCCAGCAATGGGCGTTTTACCGCGACCGCCGGCCCGACATGTACGGCCCGCTGATCGCATCATGATCTCGCTGCGGCGATCCGCATTCCGCAGGACTTTCGTTCCGCGTCGCGGCGCGCGCCACCTGGAGGGTGGGGCGGGCGCGCCCCCATGCCGCGGCGGCGTCCCCCCGCCGCGCCTTCCCGACGGAGGACTGACGTGGCACGCACATTGATCAAAAACGGCAAGGTCATCAGCGCCACCGGACTGGTTACGAACGACGTGCTGATTGACGGCGAGAGCATCGCCGCCGTGTTCATTCCTGGCGCGCTCGGCAAGATCGAGGCCGGGTGTGACAGGATCATCGAAGCGACCGGCAAGTACGTGATCCCGGGTGGGGTCGACGTGCACACCCACATGGACCTTCCCTTCGGCGGTACGAAGTGCAGCGACAACTTCGAGACCGGCACCCGCGCGGCGGCCTGGGGTGGCGTCACCACGATCTGCGATATGTCGGTGCAGCGGTACGGCGAGAACGTGCACGACAGCTTGGCCGAGTGGCATCGCAAGGCCGACGGCAATTGCGCCATCGACTACGGCTTTTCCCAGATCATCGGCGGCGTCGACGCCGGTTCGCTGGAGGCGATGAAGGACCTGGTCGCACACGAGGGCATCACCAGCTTCAAGCTTTTCATGGCGTATCCCGGCGTGTTCTACAGCGACGACGGCCAGATCCTGCGCGCCATGCAGACCGTCGCCGAGTGCGGCGCGCTGATGATGATGCACGCCGAGAACGGTATCGCGATCGACGTGCTCATCGCCCAGGCGCGTGCGCGGGGCGACACCGATCCGAAGTTCCATTCGCTCACCCGCCCGTCGCTGCTCGAAGGCGAGGCCACCCACCGCGCGATCGCCCTCGCGAAGGTCGCCGGCAACGTGCCGCTCTACATCGTGCATATGTCGGCCGCCGAAGCACTCGACGCGGTCGCGGAGGCGCGCCACGCCGGCCAGAACGTGTTCGCCGAGACGTGCCCGCAGTATCTCTACATGACGCTCGAGGACCACCTCGCGCAGCCGGGATTCGAGGGCGCGAAGTACGTCTGCTCGCCGCCGATCCGCTCCAAGCACGACCATCGCCACCATCACGCGGATCTGTGGAAGGGGCTTCGCAAGAACGAGCTCGCCGTCGTGTCGACCGATCACTGCCCGTTTTGTATGAAGGATCAGCGGGAGCTGGGGCGGGGTGACTTTGCGAAGATTCCGAACGGCATAGGCGGCGTCGAGCACCGCATGGAGCTCATGTACCAAGGCGTGGTGCGCGGCGAGCTCTCCCTCGAGCGCTGGGTGGAGACGTGTTGCACGACCCCGGCGCGGATGTTCGGCATGTACCCGCGCAAGGGCGTGATCGCGCCGGGCGCCGACGCGGACGTCGTCGTGTGGGATCCGAATGCGCGCACCGAGGTCGGCTACGCCAAGAAGCACCACATGAACGTCGACTATTCCGCGTGGGAGGGCTGGGTGATCGATGGCAAGGTCGACACCGTGCTGTCCCGCGGCACCGTGCTGGTGGAGAACGACGAATACCTCGGGCGCAAGGGCCACGGGCGGTTCGTGAAGCGCGATGTGAGCAACTATCTAGTCTGAGGAGCGCCATGCAGCACATTCATCACTTCGTCGGCGGCCGGGCGGTCGCCGGCGCGTCCGGCCGCCGCGGGCAGGTCTTCGATCCCGCCACGGGACAAGTGAAAGCGGAGGTCGATTTCGCTTCGCGCGCGGAAATCGACGCGGCGGTGGCCGCGGCGGTCGCCGTTTTTCCGGCGTGGCGTGCGACGGCGCTGTCGCGCCGCACCGAGGTGATGTTCAAGTTCCGCGAGCTCGTGGACCGGCATCGGCGCGACATCGCCGCGCTCATCACCGCCGAGCACGGCAAGGTGAGCGACGATGCGCTCGGCGAGGTGGCGCGCGGCCTGGAGAACATCGAGTTCGCGTGTGGCGCGGCGCACCTGCTCAAAGGCGGCTACAGCGAGCAGGCCTCCAGCGGGGTCGACGTGTACAGCATCCGCCAGCCACTCGGCGTAGTCGCCGGCATCACGCCGTTCAACTTTCCGGCGATGGTGCCGATCTGGATGATCGCAAACGCGCTGGTCTGCGGGAATGCGTTCGTGCTGAAGCCGAGCGAGAAGGACCCGTCGGCACCGCTCCTGCTGGCCGAGCTGCTGCAGCGGGCGGGACTGCCGGACGGAGCGTTCAACGTCGTGCATGGCGACAAGCTCGCAGTCGACGGGTTGCTCGAGCATCCCGATGTCGCCGCCGTATCGTTCGTCGGCTCGACGCCGATCGCGCGCTACATTTATGAAACCGGCACGCGCAACGGAAAGCGGGTGCAGGCCCTCGGCGGGGCCAAGAACCACATGGTCGTGCTGGCCGACGCCGACATCGACATGGCCGCCGATGCAGCTGTCTCCGCCGCCTATGGCTCGGCCGGCGAGCGCTGCATGGCGGTGTCGGTGGTGGTCGCCGTGGGCGAGGTCGCCGACGCCTTGGTCGACGCGATCCGCTCCCGCCTCGGCAAGATCGCGGTCGGGCCTGGTTCCGACCCGCGCAGCGAGATGGGGCCGCTCATCACGCGCGAGCACCGGGACAAGGTCGCCTCGTATCTGGACTCCAGCCGCGAGCAGGGCGCCGTCGTGCTGGTCGACGGCCGCGAGGCCGCGGTCCCGCGCGAGGGCTTCTTCCTCGGGGTGTCGCTGATCGACCACGTCACGCCCGAGATGGCCTGCTACCGCGACGAGATCTTCGGCCCCGTGCTGTGCGTCGCGCGGGTCGACTCGTACGGCGCCGCGGTCGACCTCGTGAACGAGAACCCGTACGGCAACGGGACGGCGATCTTCACCCGCGATGGCGGCGCCGCGCGGCGATTTCAGTTCGACGTCAACATCGGCATGGTCGGCATCAACGTGCCGATCCCGGTGCCGGTCGCGTACTACAGCTTCGGCGGGTCGAAGGCCTCGCTGTTCGGCGATCGACACATGTACGGCCCGGAAGGCATCGACTTCTACACCCGCACCAAGGTCGTCACGTCGCGCTGGCCCGATCCGGCGACGTCGCGGGTCGATCTCGGCTTTCCCCAGGTCCGCTGAGCATGGATTTCGGCATCGTCCTGCAGACGGACCCGCCGGCGTGGCGGGTCGTCGACCTTGCCAAGCGCGCCGAACTCCTCGGCTTCACCCACGTGTGGACGTTCGACTCCCCCCTGCTCTGGCAGGAGCCGTTCGTGATCTACAGCCAGATCCTGGCCGAGACCCGGAAGGTGATCGTCGGCCCCATGGTCACCAATCCGGTGACGCGGGACTGGACGGTGACGGCGAGCCTTTTTGCCACGCTCAACGAGATGTACGGCAACCGCACCGTGTGCGGCATCGGGCGCGGCGACTCCTCCGTCCGCGTCATCAACGGCGCGCCCAGCAACCTGGCCACGTTGCGCGAGGCCATTCACGTGATCCGGGAGCTCGCCAATGGGCGAGATATCGAGCACAACAACGCGCGGCTGCGCTTCACTTGGGGCAGCGCGAGCCGCCTGGAAGTGTGGATGGCGGCGTACGGGCCGAAGGCGCTGGCGCTCACCGGCGAAATCGCGGACGGGTTCATCCTGCAGCTCGCCGATCCCGACGTCACGCGATGGTCGATCAGAGCCGTCCGGGATGCAGCCGAGCAGGCGGGTCGCGATCCGGCGAGCGTGAAGATCTGCGTCGCCGCCCCTGCCTACGTCGGGGACGACCTCGCCCATCAGCGCGACCAATGCCGCTGGTTCGGCGGCATGGTCGGCAACCACGTGGTGGAGATCGTCAAACGGTACGGTGCGAAGGGCGGCGCGGACGTGCCGCGGGCGCTCACGGATTACATCGCGCAGCGCGCGGGCTACGACTACAGCGAGCACGGGCGCAGCGGGAACAGGCACACCGCGTTCGTGCCCGATGCCATCGTTGACCGCTTCTGCATCCTCGGATCGCCCGCTCATCACATCGAGCGCCTGCAGGAGCTGAAGGCAATGGGGGTCGACCAGTTCGCGATCTACCTCCAGCACGACGCCAAGCAAGCGACCCTCGAGGCGTATGGCGAGACGATCATGCCGGCGGTCGCGGTAGCAAAGGCGTGAGCGGTCGGCGCGGACAATGAGCACTCGCGATACCCCGCCGGGACAGGCCAAAGCGGACGACCGCGCGCACGTGTTTCACTCGTGGTCGGCGCAAGGCGCGCTCGACCCAGTGGTCGTCGCCGGGGCCCAGGGCTCGTGGTTCTGGGACGAGAGCGGCAAGCGGTACTTGGATTTCGCCTCGCAGCTGGTCAACGTCAACATCGGCCACCAGCACCCCAAGCTCGTGGCCGCCATTCAGGCGCAGGCGGCGAAGCTGTGCACGATCGCGCCGTTTCACGCCAACGACATGCGCAGCGAGGCCGCGCGCCTCATCGCGTCGCACGCCCCGGGCGATCTCGACGTCGTGTTCTTCACCAACGGCGGCGCGGAGGCGACCGAAAACGCCGCGCGCCTCGCCCGCCTCCACACCGGGCGGCAGAAGATCCTGACCGCGTACCGCAGCTACCACGGCGCCACCAGCGGCGCGATTGCCATGACCGGTGACCCGCGGAGATGGCCGAATGAACCCGCGATGCCCGGCGTGGTCCACTTCTGGGGACCGTATCCGTATCGGTCCCCATTCCACGCGTCCTCCGAGGCCGAGGAGTGCGAGCGCGCCCTCGCGCATCTCGCCGATACGATCACCTTCGAGGGGCCCAGCACGATCGCTGCCGTGATGCTCGAAACGGTGGTGGGCACGAACGGCATCCTCGTGCCGCCCGACGGCTACCTCGCCGGCGTGCGCGAGCTCTGCCACCAGTACGGCATCGTCTTCGTCTGCGACGAGGTCATGTCCGGTTTCGGGCGCTGCGGCGAATGGTTCGCGGTCGACCGCTGGAAGGTCGTGCCCGACCTCATCGCCTTCGCGAAGGGCGTCAATTCCGGATACGTGCCGCTCGGCGGGGTGATCATCTCGCGGCGGATCGCCGAGACGTTCCGCGACCGGGTGTTCCCCGGCGGGCTCACGTACTCAGGCCATCCGCTCGCCTGCGCATCCGCCGTCGCCTCGATCCGCACCTTCGAGGAGGAGGGCATCATCGAGCAGGCCCGCCGCCTGGGGGATGAGGTGCTTGGCCCAGGCCTGCGGGCGCTGGCGGAACGCCATCCGTCGGTAGGCGAGGTGCGCGGTCTCGGCTGCTTCTGGGCGGTCGAGCTGGTCCGCAATCGGCGGACCCGCGAGCCGCTGGTCCCGTACAATGCCGCGGGCGCGGCGGCGGCGCCGATGGCGGAAGTGATGGCCGCCTGCAAGGCGGAGGGGCTGTGGCCGTTCATGCACTTCAATCGCGTGCATGCCGTGCCGCCGTGCACCACCTCCGTGGAGGATGCGCGGCTCGGGATCGCGATCCTCGATCGCGCGCTGGCGCGGGCGGACGCGCACGTGACCGCGTGAGCTCGGCGCCGACGACGTAGACGGTACGTATGCGCGAGGTGTCGCCGCGCTCCTGCAGCACGGCCGGGGAGGGGTAGCATGGCTCAACTCTCGATCGAGGGCGGTACCGTACTGACCGGGGATGCGGCGCAGCCGTTGCTCGACCCCGGACACGTGATCACCGACGGCGACCGGATTGCGGCGGTCGGTCGGGGCTCCGCACCCAGCCTGCCCGGCGTTGAGCGCATCGACGCGCGCGACAAGCTCGTCATCCCCGGATTCGTCAACGCGCACACGCATCTCTGCATGACGCTCGGCCGTTCGCTCGGCACCGATCGCACGCTGCTGCAATGGCTCAGCCAGGCGCAGCTGCCGTTCATGGCGCAGATGCTGCCGGAGGACTACGCGCTCGCGGCCACGCTCGGGGCGGTGGAGAATCTGCGCGCCGGGAACACCACCGTCTGCGAAGTGTTTTTCTCCACCCGCTATGGCGAAGGCGCGGATGCGCTGGCCGCCAATGCCATTGCCGAGGCCGGCATTCGCGGCGTCTTCTTCCGCTGTTCCAACGATGAGGAGTTCGCGCCCGGTTTCGTCGAATCAACGGCTGAGATCGCCTCGCGCACCCGCAAGCTCGTGGATGCCTGGTCGGGGCACGAGCGGCTCCGCATTGGCATCGGCCCGCTGGTTCCGTGGACGGCGACCGAGGAGTACTGGGCCGACACGGTCGCGCTTGCGCGCGACCGCAACCTCGCCGTCCATCTGCACACGGCCGAGACGCCCGAATACAACGATCTCGTGCAGGCGCGCACGGGGCGTCGCAATGTGCCGCATTTAGCGGCGATGGGCGCACTCGGCGAGCGCGTCATGTTGAACCACTGCATTCACCTGACCGACGACGAGATCGAGCTAATCGCCGGCCACGGCTCGCCGGTGATCCACGATCCGACCTCCAACATGATCCTGGCCTCGGGAACGGCGCCCATCCTGAAGATGCGCCGCGCTGGGATCGTCATCGGCCTCGCGTGCGACGGTCCGGCCTGCAACAACACGCAGGATATGTTCGAGGTCATGAAGGACGCGGCGCTGCTGCACAAAGTGACCACCCGCGACGCGCAGGCGCTCACCGCGGCCGACGTGTTCGCGATGGCGACCGCCGGCGGCGCGCAGGCGTGCGGCCTCGGCGACCAGGTGGGAGCGCTGCAGAAGGGGCGGTTGGCGGACGTCGTGCTGGTGGACACCGCGGCCAGCCATCTGCGACCCATTCACGATCCGCTCGCGACCCTGGTCTATTCCGCGCGCGCCGGCGATGTGGATACGGTGATCGTCGGCGGACGGGTGGTGGTCCGGGGCCGCAAGCTGCTGACGATTGACGAGCCCGCGCTGCTGCGGCGCGCCCAAGCGCGCGCCCAAGCGTTGCGCGTGACCGCCGGCCTCTAGCGACTGGAACCGGCCACTCTCCCGTTCGCCCCGGGCTGGGATCTCACAGACGCGGGAACACGTCGCGGGCGACGGTCTTGACGATCTCCTCGGCCCGCTCGGTGGGCGTCGGGAAGATGACCACGGAATCTGCGCCGGCGGCCAGATAGTGCTTGATCTTTTCGGCGCACTCGGTCGGATCCCCCGCGATCGCGAGCTCGTCGACCCACTCGTCCGGCATCTCTCGGGTCACGGCCTCCGCGCCGCCCTTGGCGATCAGCTTCTCCAGCTGATCGGCGCAACCGGGCACCTCGGTCAGCGCGCAACGGCCGACCGCAGCCAGATAGAAGGCGATGAACGGGCGCAGCGCCTCTTTTGCGCGCTTGCGATCCGAATCGACCGAGCAGAGCACGTACGCCGCGACGCGGTGCGCCGCCGCCGAACGTCCGCTGCGGGCCGCTCCCTCGCGCACGCGTTCGCGCAGCCAGCTGACGTAACCGGGCGACGCGACCACGGACACGACGGTGCCGTCGGCGAGCTCGCCGGAGAGCTGGAGCATCTTCGGTCCGACCACGCCCATGTACATCGGCACCGGTCGATGCGGGACGTGCGTGAGCTTGACGCGGTCGAAGCTGAAGAGCTGCCCCTTCATCGTGACCTCTTCACCCGCGAGCAGGCGGGTGGTCGAGGACATGCATTCGCGCAGCGCGGTTAGCGGCGATTTCGGCAGCAGGCCGATCTGCCGCATCCAGTCCGGCACGCCGAGCCCGACGCCCGGCAGCAGCCGCCCCGGGTACATGCGCGCCAGCGTGGCGATCTCCATGGCGAGGATTGCCGGATGGCGGACCAGGGCGGAGACGATGCCGAGACCCACCGGGATGTCCTTGGTCGCGGCCAGCGCGGCGGTCGCCCCCGAGATGCCTCCGGTGAAAAAACAGTCTTCGGCGAACCACAATTCACTATAGCCGAAGTCCTCGGCGACGCGCGCCGTCTCGGCGAGCGTCTCTGGCGGGCTCGCGTTGCCAAGCACCAGGCCGACGGGCGGCCGATTCGTCGCACTCACTTCACACCTGCCTTTCTATTCGTCTCGGTCCGAGCCGTGCACGCTGCCGCCGGACCCCGGACGCTCACTGCGGCCGCGCCGCGCCGATGCATGGCCGGACCGATCACAGCCGTGGAAACACGTCGCGCGCGACGCTGTTCACGATCGCCTCGGTGCGCGCGGCGGGAGCGGGCCAGATCACCACCGAATCCGCGCCGGCCTGCAAATAGCGCCGGATCTTCTCCGCGCACTCCGCCGGCGTCCCGGCGACGGCGAGCTCGTCTAGCCACTCGTCCGGCATCTCCTCGGTGACCGTTTGGAGACCGCCTTTGGCGATCAGTTTCTCGAGGTGGTCGGAATATGCGGGTACATCGGTCAGCGCGCAGCGGCCCATGGCGGCCAGATAGAAGGCGACGATCGGGCGCACGTCGTCGCGCGCCCGTTGGCGATCGGCGTCCACTGAACAGAGAACGTAACAAGCGACGCGGTGCTTCTCCGCCGAGCGGCCGCTCCGTGCCGCGCCCTCGCGGACCCGCTCTCGCAGCCAGCGCACGTAGTCGGGTCCCGCGAGCACCGAGATCACCGTCCCGTCGGCGATCTCGCCGGAGAGCTGCAGGTTCTTCGGCCCGACGACGCCCATGTAGATGGGCAACGGCCGATCCGGGACGTGCGTTAACCGCACGTGATCGAAGCTGAACAGGTCGCCCTTCAGGGTGAGCTCCTCTCCCGCGAGGAGCTGGCGCGTGGTGGTTACGCATTCCCGCAAGGCGGCCAACGCGGACTTCGGGAAGCGGCCGATCTGCCGCATCCAGTCGGGTACGCCGACGCCGATGCCCGGCATGAGCCGTCCGGGGTACATGCGCGCGAGCGTCGCGAGCTCCATGGCCAGAATCGCCGGATGGCGGACGACGGCGGATAGGATGCCGAGCCCGATCGGGATGTCCGTGGTCGCCGCCAGGGTCGCCGTCGCGCCGGAGATGCCACCGATGAAGAAACAGTCCTCCGCGAACCACAGCTCGCTGTACCCGAGCTCCTCGGCGGCGCGCGCCATGGCGGGCAACTTCTCCGGCGCCGTGTCGCTGCCGAGTACGAGGCCGACCGGGTGTCGTCTAGTTCCGCTCGTCATTGTCACTGCCCCTGCATAACCGGCGCGCCCGTCGCGACGGTCATTCGATGACCTCGCCGTGGTACGCCATCGACTCGCCGATGAAGCTCGACCACGCTTTGAAGAACGCCTCGATGTCGGGCCCCGTCGTGACCTCCTGGCGATAGGCCTCCAGATCGGTGACGTCCATTACTTCGAGGTAATGCCACTCGGCGCTTCCCTGGCCCTGAAACAAGCCGCCGATCCTGGTCACGTCGTACCGCCGAAGCGTGCGGAGCCGTGCGGAGAAGGGATAATCGACGGTGCGGAGCCACCCTTCGTAGTCCTCTGGACGGATGCCCGGGCGGAGCCGAGTGAGGAAGAACACGCGTTGTGCCATGTGGCTTGCTCCCGATTCGCTCGTCGCCGCCGCGGCGGAGACGGCTAGCTCAGCTCCTCGATCGGTTGGAAATCGTAATCGAGCCCGAAGCCGCGCGGGCCGAAGACGTTGAGCGCCTCGGGGGTGCGCATGATCGCCGGCGTCGATACGGCCATGATCTTCACGCGCTGGCCGTAGCGGATGCCCTCGGTGGTGATCGGCTCCGCGGTATCGGCTTCGAGAACGCAAATGAGATCGGGAACGATCGCTTTCACCTGGCCGTCCGAGCGGGCGATCAGGTGTTCGTTTTGGAAGAGGATCTCCAGCGGCGTGCCGTCCGCCGCTTCCAGCTTCGCAAAGCCGCGCACGAAGCCTTCGGTGGTCTCCCGCATCACATCCGCGACTTTCCCCTCGAAGATGATGCGCGCGTACTTGTACGGGGTGGTCCGCAACATCTCGATCAGCGCGGCAAACGGATCCTCGTGCTGCTCGCGCGCCACGCGCAGACAGCGTCCGATCGCGATCCCGAGGGTGGTCGTACCGGGGATCGAGACCCGCTTCACCGTCGCGCCGTCCATGGAGTATTCGGCGATGTACGCGCAGCCGCCCATCCGGACGGTGATGCCGCGCGCGAGATGCTCCATCATCCTGTTGTCGTGCGCGGTGATGAGGGTGGAATCGCCGTGGTCGTTGGTGATCACCATGGGCGTGCCGGAGACGCCGTAGATGTGAAACGTCTCCATCTGCAGCTCGGGGAAGGCGCGGCCCATGCCGTCCGCGTCGACCACCGGAATGCCCAGCCGTGCGCCCACCAGCAGCGGCATCATGGAATTGATCCCGCCGCACTCGATCGGCATCGTCGCGTACGCTTTGCGTCCGAGGTGCGTTTCGAGCGTCTGCAGCGAACCGATGATCTCCGTTCCGGCGGGGATCTTTTCAACGAGCACGGTCGGCGCGCCCATCATGGCGGTCGGGATGACCAGCGCGTCGTCGGGGACTTCGTCGAGTCCGATCAGCCGGACGCGCCCGCCCTCGCGCATGGCCTCCTGCACGATGAGCCGCCCGATGTAGGGATCGCCACCGCCGCCGGTGCCCAGGAATGCCGCGCCGCGCGCCAAGTCCTCCAAGTCTTCCACCGTCAGATCGCGGCCCATCGTCAGCCCCTCCCGCCTTGTGCCGCGATCGGCGCACCGCCACCGCGCGTCGGTGTCTCGCGCGCTTCGAAGGTGAGGTCGCCCACCGCTTTGACCCGGATGCGCGCGGCATTCCCGGGCAGGTACGCGAGCGGCACCTCCTCGATGTCGACGATGCTCATGCTCGCCGGGCTCGCGCCCGCGGCGATGGCCTTCTCCGTGGCTTCGGCCTTTGCCTCGGCCAGCGCGTCTTCGCGCGACATCGCGGCGAGCGAGAAGATGCGGTCGACTTCGCCGCCCACCTGCGCAATCGCGGCGCCGATCGCGTTCGCGACGGCGTAGTGATTGGGCTTCACGATCCGGCGCTCCGCTCCGAGGCGGTCCTGCACCAGGATGCTCCCGCCGCCGACCACGACCACCGGGATCGGATCCTTGCTGGTCTTCATGCGGTCGACGGTCTGCGCGATGGCGACCTCGATCTTCTCGATCACGCGCGCGATGAGGTCGGCGGGGAGATGCGCCACCCGCGCGCGGTCGCCGATGTCTGCCAATCCGGCCGCGACGGCGATGTCCGTGGTCGTCAAGGTGTCGCCGCCGAACACCAGCGCCTTCGTGGTGAGCTCGTAGCCGACGCTGGTCGGTCCGACGGACGAGCCGTCCGGAGACACATGGCTGCCGCCGCCGATCCCGAGTGAGAAGACCGCTGGCATGCGAAAGTTGGTGCGCACGCCGCCGATCTCCGCCGCGAGCGACGCCTCGCGCGGAAAGCCGCGCTGGAGGAGTCCCACGTCGGAGGTCGTGCCGCCGATGTCGACCACTACGCAGTCAGTCAGCCCGGACAGAAACGCCGCGCCGCGCATCGAGTTGGTCGGCCCGGAGGCGAACGTCGCGACCGGGTACGTCTCCGCGTACTCTACGCTCATGAGCGTGCCGTCGTTCTGGCTGAGATAGACTGGCGCGTCGATGCCGAAGGCGTCCAGCGCGGCGCGAAACGCGCCGGTGATGTGGACGGCGAGATCGCGCAGGCAGGCATTCATGATCGTGGCGCTCTCGCGTTCCAGCAGACCGATCCGGCCGATCTCGTGCGAAAGGCTGACCGCCAACCCCGGAATTTCGCGCTGAAGCACGTCCGCGGCTTGGCGTTCGAGATCGCCGTTCACCGGCGAGAACACCGCGGTGATCGCGACCGAGCGGATGCCCTTGGCCCTGATGTCCTCCGCCACGCGGCGGAGCTCGCCGACGTCGAGCGGCGAGATCGCGCGCCCGTCGAACTCGTGACCGCCGTGACAGAGGTACGCGTGATCGCCGATCGCCCGGCGCAGCGGCTCGGGCCAGCCCGCCATCGGCCGCAGCGCGCGCGTCGCCGGGAGCCCGAGGCGGAGTGCGGCGGTCGCCATCAGACGCCGGCACTCCACGACCGCGTTGGTGAAGTGCGTCGTGCCGATCATCACGGCCTGGATCTGATCGGGAGCGAGGGCTTTGCGCGCCGCCAGCCCTTTCAGGGCCGCCGTAATGCCGCTGGTGACGTCCGCCGTCGTCGAGGTCTTCACTTCCGCGAGCACGTCCGGCCCGTTCATCAAGACTGCGTCCGTGTTCGTGCCGCCAACGTCGATGCCGATGCGCATCAAAGCTCCCGTACTGGTGCGTGAGTCGTTCGTGTCTCCGTCGCCAGCCCGCGCCGCGGCGGCGGGACCCGACGAGCGCCGCTTCGTTTAGGCGAGACCATCCGGCGCGTCAATGCTCGGCGCCGCACCGGGCGCACCAGCGGCGGTGCAGAGTGGGCGGTGCGGGCACCGGGTTTACCGCTTATGTACGCGCCGCGCCCGGCCGGGACGAATGCGGTTTGGAGGCGAGGGCGGCGCCCTCGGCGAGCGCCTGGAGCTTCCACCAAGTGACCTTCGGATGCACCGTGCCGAGACCGACGAACGTCCCGAAACCGCAATCCGTTCCGGCGATGACGTTCTCTGCGCCGACGACCTGCGACCACTGCCGCACGCGGTGAGCGACGGCGTGCGGATGCTCGACGACGTGCGTCTTGGTGTCGATCACGCCGGGAATGAGCGTCATGCCTTCCGGCACCGCGGTGTCCTCGAACAGCTCCCACTCGTGGGCGTGCGCCGGGTTCGCGGCCTCGAAGCTGATGCCGCCCACGTTGGCCCGAAAAGCCGCTTTGAGCACCTCGCGGAGCGGATAGTCCTTGCGATGCGGTCCGAAGTAGTTCGCCCAGCACAGATGCATCCGCGCGCGTTCGCGTGGGACGCCCTGCAGGGCGACGTTGATGGCCTCCACGTGAAGCTGCGAGATGGTTTCGAAGCTGCGCCGCTCGATTTCCGGCCACATCCAGGTGTGGAAGTCGGCGCCGAGCGCAAGATCGGGAGCGTCCACCTGCAGCACAAACCCGGCTTCCGCAATGGCGCGGTATTCGGCGTTCAGCGCTGCGGCGAGCGCCAGCAAGTACTCGTCGTAAGAGCCGTAGTAGGTGTTCGGTGAGCACATGGCGACGACGCCAGGTGACGCAGCGGGGATGAACGCCTCGGTGGCCGGATGGCGCTGGAGAGCGGCCTTGAAATTGCCGATGTCGCGCTGGACTTGCGATTCGCCGATGTAGCGCAGCGGTCCATCACAGGTGGGGATGGCCATGTGAATGTCCTTGTACCCCCACTCGACGAGCTCGGGAACCGGCTCGAGATCGGTGAAGTAGAACGCCCCAGAGGCGTTCATCTTCCCGCTGAAACCGGCGATGCGCTCGCGCGTGTAGTCGATGTAGCCGTTCTTCGAGAGCTCGCCGTCGGAGACCACGTCGATTCCCAAATCGACTTGGTGGGCGACGGCATCCGCGACGGCACTGCGGATGCGCGCCTGGAAGGCCGCCTCGTCTATCTGGTGTCCGTCCGCGCGCGCGACGTGCATCGCCGCGAGGTCTTCGGGCCGTGGCAGGCTGCCGGTGAGGGTGGTGAGGATCCGTTCGGCTGTGCTCCGTTGCATCGAAACCCTCCTTCGATAGTGCGTCTCGCACCGGAGCGCTGCGCGGATTCACCGCTTCGGAATCGATATCCGGGGCGACGGGTGCCCGAACAGAGCGCCGAATCCGCAGCGCTCGGGCGCTGCGCAGCCGCGCGGCTTCAGGGACATTGCGGCGGGACTCTCATCCTGGAGCGTACCTCTCGATCAGTCGATCGGGGGCTTCTCTTGTGCCCATGGACGAAGCGCCTCGAAAGCGGCGGCGGCGCGGAAGATGTCGGTCTCCCGGTAAAGGCGAGAAACCATCTGCAGCCCGACCGGCAGCCTATCGCGCGTGAACCCCGCGGGGATGGAGGCCGCCGGCTGGCCGGTCAGGTTGAACGCATACGTGTAGTAGACCCACGACACGACGTTGCGGTCGGTGCCTTCGAGCTCTTGCGGCATGTCGCGCAGCGCGTCGAACGGCGCGACCGGCAGCGTGGGGCTCAACAGCAGGTCGTAGCGCTCGAAGAACTGGCGCGTCTTTTCGCGAAACTCGTAGCGCTTGAACACGTTGCCGTAGTACTCGGCGAGCGTCTGCCGGGTCGCCGCCTCGAGGATGTGCACTACGGCGGGATCCATGAGCTCGGGGGACTTGTCCATGATCGGCTTCAAGCGGGTGGCGATCCCCGCGTAGAACTCGCTCGACCACATGCCGACCGGGTCCTCGTCGAACACCTTCTCGACCAGCTCGACTTCGCATCCGAGGTCGCGGAATGCCAGCGCTGCGGTCTCGGCGATCTTCAAGACCTCGGGGTCGGGCTTTGCAAAACCGAACGTCGGGCTCCACGCGACCCGCATGCCCTTGGGCGATTGCTCGCACGCGCGCAGGTAGTCCGGTACCGGTTCTGCGACCGTCCAGGCATCGCGTGGGTCGAAGCCAGCCTGCGTGGTCAGCAGCAGCGCCGCGTCCCGCACGGTGCGGGCGATCGGGCCGCAGTGCGCGAGCGTGGTCGCGGCACTCACCGGGTACATCGCCACCCGCGCGAACTGCGGTTTCACGCCGAAGAGATGCGTGAAGGAGCAGGGAATGCGGATCGATCCGCCTCCATCGGTTCCGACCGAGAATGGCGTGACGCCGGCGGCGACGCTCGCCGCGGCGCCCGCCGACGATCCGCCGGAGCCCATGGCCGTGTTCCAGGGGTTGCGCGTAGCCCCGGTCAGCGGCGACGTGCCGACTGCTTTGGCGCCGAACTCGGGCGTCGTCGTCTTGCCGACGATGCAGGCGCCGGCCGCCTTCAGGCGCTCGACGACCGGCGCGTCGATCTGCGCGACCGTGTCGGCGAATGCTTTCGATCCGGTGGTGAGCCGCACGCCCTGCACCGGGAGCACGTCTTTCACCGATATCGGCAGCCCGTGCAGCGCACCCAGCGGCCGGCCGCTCATGACGGCCTTCTCCGCCGCCCGCGCCGCCTCGAGTGCGAGCTCCGGCGTGACCGTGACGAAACAGTTCAGCTTGGGTTCGAGCTCGTCCAGGCGCGCCAGCGACGCCTTGACCAGTTCTACAGGCGAGAGCTTCTTCGTGGCGATCGCATCCTTCAATTCGAGGGCGGTGGCATAGCTGAGGTCGGTCATGTGGGTCTCTTTCGCAATGCAGGCGCAGGCTAGCCGCGGCGAATGGGTTTTTGTGTTTTCGTTCGGACCGCGCGGGTGAGGCCGGGTGTCACTGTCGTCTCGGCGGCACGGCGGTTCGGCTCAGGCCGCGGCGGTGGTCGGACGGCGCCCGGACAATGCGGCGATCAACTGATCCCGCGTGTAGAGATCGGCGTACTTCTGCTGCATGTCGAACAAGCTCGCGTCGTGCGGGGCGATGGCGCGGTCCCCGACGCAGTCGGTCACCACGATCGGGCGATATCCGAACCCGAGCGAATCCACCGCCGTGGCGCGCACGCAGCCGGAGGTCACGCAACCGGTGATGATCAAGGTGTCGACGCGGTGCCGAGCGAGCCAGCTCGAGAAATCAGTCTGAAAGAATGCCGATGCATTGCGCTTGCGCACGATCAGCTCGCCCGGAACCGGGGTCAGCTCCGGCACGACCGCGCCATTGGGACTGTTCTCGGTGAGCGAGAGCAGCTTCGGCACCTTGGCGGTAAGCAAATTCCCGTCGCTCCCGTCCTCGGCAAACACATAGCGGGTGAAAGCGATCGGATAGCGCTGTGCGCGGCAGAACTGGAGGAGTCCCGCCGTCTGCTCGACCGCGGGATGGATGTTGCCACCGCCGAACTGTTTGGGATCGTCGAAAGCGACGACGAAATCCACGACCACGAGCGCAGGGGACTGCCCGAGACCCATGGTCTGTCCGAAACCCTGGTGCTCGAAAATTGCTTTTTCCGAGGAGCTCATGTCGTATCCCTTCGTCGTTCTAGTGGCAGTGCGCGCGTGTGTCGGCAGACTGCTTGTTCGATGCGCTGACGCCGCGGCGCCCTGCATCCCAGCCGGGCGTGCCCACCAATGCAGTAAGTGTCGTGCCGCTGACTCGGAGCCTCGATGAGAGCCTGAACCGCAGGTCGGACGATCCAATTTCGCCTGGTACCTACCCTGGACCGCCGGTACCGTCAAATGATCGCATTCGCCGCGCTGCGCGCCGGCTGCGCTCGAGTGCGCAACGCCGATACGGCATCGCGTGCGCGACATGGCTAAGCCGCGCTCAGGCGCTCGACGGCCCGCCGCAGCACTTGCGGCACGTCGCTGTCGGTCCACCGCCAGGTGCTGCGCGCGTGCAACAGCAGCCCGCGCGGCCCCGCGAGTTGGCACTCGGTGGTGAAAGCGTAATCGGCGCGCGCGGATACCCACACCGCTGTTGCGATGGTTTCGCCGTACCGCGCGGGATCGAAATACTCGAGATCGTGCGATGCCAGCCGCAAGCGCGCGCCCCGCGCCGTGGGATCGACGGTCCAGCCGTGCGCTTGCAGCGCGTCCCAGACGGCTTGCTCTACGAACACCGCGTACCGGGTGTTGTTCACATGGGCCACCGTGTCGAGATCTGCGAGCTCGACCTTGCGGGTCCCTCGCCATGCGCTTGCGGGCGGCGCGCTGGCCAGGCTCGCTGGGCGCGCGCGGCTGACAACACCCCGTGGCATGAAGGCCTGCTGCATGGCCGGCGGCGGTTGAGCGAGGCCGCGGCGGGCCAGGTCGACGTACACCCAATCCGTGATCGCTTCCGCCACCACCGCTTCATCGTCGGTGCGCCGTACCGCGTACGCGCGCTGCGAGCGCACGCGGCGAATGTCCACCACTTCCGTATGCACGCGCAGCTGTTCCCGGTGCGCGATCGGCCTGTGGACCTCCAGCTGCGTGCGGCGGATCACCCAGAGCGTGCCGTGCCGCTCGTACCAGTCGACGTCGAAGCCCGCCGCCGCGGAGGCCTCCGACGCGGCCTGCCAGAGAAACCGCAGCAGCACGTGGGTGCGGAGATCGCCGAAGGCATCGAGGTCGTAGATGCGTACGTCGAACTCGCTGACCGGCATCGGATCAGCAGCGCGGCGGATGAACTGGAACGAGACGCATCTGCCCGGTTCTGTCGCCGCTGCCCACGCTCGCTTTACGGATGCCCGGTCGCCCGATCAGCGGGCGACGAGCTCCGGCGCCCGGGCCAGGTCTTTGGTGATGTTCTTTTGATGCGCCTCGAGCGTTCCGCCGCCGATTTCGAGCAGCTTGGCGTCGCGCCAGAGTCGCTCGACCACGTACTCGCCCATGTACCCATAGCCGCCCAGCACCTGAATGGCGCGGTCGGCGATCTCCTTGGCGACGCGCGCGGCGAAGAGCTTGGTCGCATCGGCGTCGACCCGGTTGCCGTGGCGGCGGAGATCGAGCCGGCGGGCGGTATCGTAGACGTAGCAGCGCGCCGCTTTGTACTCGGCGTACGACTCCGCGATGTGGCGCTGGATCTGGCCGTGCTCGCGAATCGGGACGCCAAACGCCCGGCGCTCGTTGGCATAGTCGACCATCACCCGCAGGCACCGCTGCGCGATGCCGAGCGACATCGCCGCCAGCGTCAGGCGCTCGAGCTCGAGGTTGCGCATCATGTGCAGCAGGCTCTCGCCCTCGGCGCCGAGCAGTTGTTCCGCGGGCACGCGGCAGTTGTCGAACACGAGCTCCGCGGTCGCCGATGCCCGCATCCCGAGCTTCTCTTTCAAGCGCTGTCCCAGCGAGAACCCCGGCGCCCCGCGTTCGACGATCAACGTGGAGATGCTGCGCTCGCCGGTGCGGGCGTACACCAGGAAGACGTCGCCGAGAGTGTCGTCATCGATGGCGCCGTTGGTGATGAACGTTTTGCGACCGTCGATCACGTAGGAGTCGCCCTCTCGGCGTGCGGTGGTCCGCATGGCGAGCACGTCCGTGCCGGCGCCGGGCTCGGTCATGCACATGCCGCCGATGCGTTCGCCGCTGATGGTCGGCGGCAGGAACCGCCGGCGCTGCGCCACCGAGGCATTGTGGCAGAGGTTGTTCACGAACAGGACGCTGTGGGCGAGGTAGGCGAGGCAGAACGCGGGATCGGCGGTGGAGAGCGCTTCGTGCACGATCACCGCGGCGGTCGCGTCGAGCCCGGCGCCGCCGTCCTCCTCCGGCACGGTCAGTCCGAGCAGGCCGAGCTCGCCGCAGCGGCGAAAGAGGGCGATGTTGAAGCGCTCCTCGCGATTGAAGGCGGCGGCCTGCGGCTCCACCTCACGCGAGACGAACACGGCGACAGTCTCGGCCAGCAACCGGTGCTCGTCGGTCGGTGCGAACAGATCGAGGTCGCGCCAGTCGGGGCCATCCGTCGTCATTGCCCCTCGCATAACCCGCACCCGGGGGCGGCGCAACGAATGGAACGAAGCGCGCAGCTCAGCGCTTCTCGAGCGCGTCGTGACTGATCTTGGAGCCGGGCGGCACCGAATGGACCAGCCACACATTGCCGCCGATCACCGACCCGGCGCCGATCACCGTATCGCCACCCAGGATGGTGGCGCCCGAATAGATCGTCACGTTGTCCTCGATGGTCGGATGGCGGCGCGCCGAGCGGAGGGCGTCCTCACCGCTGCGCGGGATGCTCAGCGCGCCGAGGGTGACGCCCTGATAAATTTTCACGTTGCTGCCGATGACCGCGGTTTCGCCGATCACTACCCCCGTGCCGTGGTCGATGAAGAAGCGCTCGCCGATGCGGGCACCCGGGTGTATGTCGATGCCGGTCTTGCCATGCGCGTACTCGGAGATGATCCGCGGGATCATCGGCACGCCATCCTGGTAGAGCAGGTGGGCGACCCGGTAGGCGGTGATCGCCTCGATCGCCGGATAGCTGAAGACGACTTCCTCGACGCTCTTGGCGGCGGGATCGCCGTCGTACGCCGCCATGACGTCGCCGTTCAGCGTGCGGCGCAGGGCCGGTAGGGCGCGAAAGAAGCGCAGCACGAGCTCCTCACTCCACTCCGGACCGCGGACGGCCGGATCGCGACCCATCGCCTTCTCGTAGCTGAGCACGCGGAAGATTTGATCGACCAGAATCTCGTACGCTGGATACAGGTGCTCGGCGATCGTGTGGCGCAGGTTTTCGCGCGCGAGTGCCCGGGTGCTGTAAAACCCCAAGTAGATGACCGGTTTTAGATGGTTGAAGGCATCGATCACGGCCCGCTTGTTGGGGAGCGCGGCGCTTTCCAGGCTGTTGATCGCTTCCTCGCCGCGGTAGCTGTCGGCCACCTGGTCGATGGCCGACTCGAGATCGGCGAGCCGGGTGAGCGGTCGGGCCATTGCGCCCTCGTAGCATGGGCCGCCCGGCGAAGGGAGGCCGCCGGGTTCGGTCCAACCGGCCCCGGGCGGCCGGAGAGCGGCGGCGGGGAGGTGCGGGGCCGGCGAACGCGTACATACGCACTTTCGCCGTCCCGCATTCTGCGCTAAGTTGGCAAATCGCAATGGACGACGGACCGAGTAGTCTGATCTACCGCCGCGTCGACCAGCGCTCCTGAAGCTTCACTCAGAGCGATTCTGGCCGGCGCGCCATAACACGAATAGCCGGCCATGAACGCGCTCAACAGCCTCGTCGGGCCCGAGATCGGGGAGCTGCTGGCGCAGCGTCATTTCGATGAGCTGCGCGACGCACTGCTCCATTTCGAGCCGGCGGATCTCGCCGATCTCATCGACAGCCTCGCTCCCGACCAAGCGGCGCTGCTGTTTCGGCTGCTGCCGCGCGATCCGGCGACGGAAGTGTTCAGCTACCTCGACTCCGATCAGCAGCAGCACTTGATCGCGAACCTCGGTACCGAGCGCGTGGCGGCGTTGATCAACGAGCTCGAGCCGGACGATCGGACCCGCCTTCTGGAGGAGTTGCCGGCGGAAGTTGCGCAGCGGCTGATCGCGCTGCTCACGCCCGCCGAGCGGAGCATCACGCAGGCGATCCTGGGCTACCCGGAAGATAGCGTCGGCCGCCTCATGACGCCCGATTATGTGCGGGTCAAGGCCGAGTGGCCGGTCGCGCGGGCGATGGAGCACATCCGCAGGTACGGGCGCGATGCCGAGACGGTGAATGTCGTTTACGTGATCGATGAGGGCGGACGCCTGATCGACGATCTGCACATCCGCCAGTTGCTGCTGGCCGATCCGCAACAGTCCGTCGAGTCGCTGATGGACCGCAAGTTCGTCGCCCTGTCCGCCACCGACGATCGCGAGGATGCGGTGCGGCGGATGCAGCACTACCACTGCATCGCGCTACCGGTGATCGATTCGCGTGGCATTCTGGTCGGCATCGTCACCGCGGACGACGTCGCCGATGTCGCCGAGGAAGAAGCGACCGAGGACATCCAAAAGCTCGGCGGTATGGCAGCGCTCGACACCGCATACCTCGACAGCGGTTTGGGCCGCATGCTGCGCAAGCGCGCGGGCTGGCTGTCCATTTTGTTCGTCGGACAAATGCTCACCGCATCGGCGATGGGCTATTTCGCCGGGGCGATCGAGCGCGCGGTGGTGCTGGCGCTCTTCCTGCCGCTGATCATCTCCAGCGGCGGGAACGCGGGCTCGCAGGCCACCTCATTGATCATTCGCGCCATGGCGGTAGGCGAAGTAGGGCTGCGGGACTGGTCGCGAGTGCTGGGCCGCGAGTTGTTTACCGGCCTGGCGCTCGGCGTCTGGCTGGGCCTGATCGGGGTGGCGCGCGTGGTGTTGTGGCCGGATCACGCCGATCTCTACGGCGAGCATTTCCTGCTGCTCGGCTGCGCCGTTGGTGCGAGCACCGTCGGCGTGGTGCTGTTCGGGGCGTTTGCCGGATCGATGTTGCCGTTCCTGTTGCGCTTGCTGCGCCTCGATCCGGCGGCGGCTTCCGCCCCATTCGTCTCCACGGTCGTCGATGTGACCGGTGTGGTGATCTACTTCAGCATCGCCGCGCTGATGCTGCGCGGCACCATGCTGTAGCTCGCCCGCGCTCGCGTGCCCCGTGTCGCCGCGCATCGGCCGATCGCTTCTTGTTTCCGGATCGGCCCTGTGGATTTCGGCGGCGGTCGGATGTGGCGCCGTGGGCGGGCCGGGATCGAACGTCGCGCGCTGCGCGAGCCGTCCGGCGCCCGCGCCGCCGCACACCCCGAGCGCGTTCACGCTGGTCGCGGTCGGGGACTTCGGCGAGTCCGCGGCCGGGCGCAATAGCGAGGTGGCGGCGGCATTGCACGGCTATCTGGAAGCGACCGGCACCGCACCGGATGCGGTGCTCGTGCTGGGTGACAACTTCTATCCGGACGGGCTGATCGGTGCGGATACGCGCTGCGCGCCCTGGGTGAGCGGGGTCGATCCGGCTGCGGTGCGCGCGCAACTCAAAGAGGTTCTCGGGCCCTATGATTTTCTGCGCGGCCGCGTCCCGTTCTGGGTGATCCCCGGCAACCACGATTACGGGTGCGAGCGCCTCGGCGGTCTGGCCAACCAGGTCGATCTCGACCGCTGGCAGCCGGACCGGCCCTGGAGAGGTACCTGGCAGTTTGTGAGCGGCGCGCCCGAGGTGCTGTACGAATCGCCGCTCGTGCAGCTGGTCGCACTGGACAGCGAGGCGATGATCGAAGCCGATGCGTCGGAGCGCGCCCGCGCGGCGCAGCAGCTCGAGGACCTCTTGGGGAACGGTAAAGCGCGCTGGCGCCTGGTAGCCGCGCATCATCCGCTCGCCTCCAACGGCGAGCAGGACGGAGCGTGGTTCGCGGGCGCTGCCCTGAAAGCGCTCTACTATCCACTGCACCTGTTTGTGTTTCCCCCATTTCTATACGGCGACGAATACGTCTACGAATGGGGCTACGCACGCTATCGCCGCCGGCTGGCGGACGTGTTCGCGCGCCACTCCGTGCACCTGTTTCTCGCCGGACACGACCATACCCTGCAGTGGCTGGCGCCGTCGCACGCCGGCCAGCCGCCCGTGCTCATCTCGGGCAGCGCCGCGCGCTGCGGACCGGTGCGAGCGCGGGAGAACACCCGCTTCGCGGCGTCAAAGAACGGATTCGCCGTGCTTCGCGCAACGCCGCTGGCGCTCGAGGTGGAGTTCGTCGGCACGACGGCCTGCGCCTGCGACGACGTGTGCGCTCGCCCGTCTGCACCCGGGGAGTGGTCCGTGTTATACCGAGCGGCGCTATGATGTCCGAGCGATGCTTTTTTGTCGCCGACACGCGGCGGCAGGGCGCACGGAGAGGTGACCGGTGGCGACCCAGCTGATGGCACGTCGGTTGCGTCTCGTCCGCCCGCGAATGGCGGACAGGGTGCGACAGCGGGCAGTGGTGGAGGAGGCGCCGCCGCGCGCGGATGACGGCGGCCTGTTGAGTCAGCTCGTGCACGATTTGCGCAACTCGCTCGGGGTGATCGCGTATTATGCCGAGACGCTTCCCGAAGCCGGCGAGGTGGAGCGGCCGGATCTGTGCGAACGGTTGCAGATGAATGCACGCCGCGCCTTGCAGGTCGTCGAGGAGGTCACGTTGCTCGCGGACCTGCGCAACGGCCGGGCGGTTCCCGATGACGCCGAATGGGACGGCGCGGCGCTGCTCGATGAGCTGGTGACCGAGATCGAGGTGATCGAGCGGCGCTCGGGGTGCGTTCGCACCGATGCGGTTGACGGCGCGCGCATCCGCGGCGATCGGGCGCAACTCGCTTGCGCGTTGCGCGGCGTGTTGCGCGAAGCGGTGCGCAGCGGCAACGGCTCGGTGCAAGCGCGGCTCACGGACGAGGACGGCTGTGCCGTACTGACGCTGACGATTCCGCTGCGCGTCGAGCCCGAGTTGGACATCATCTCCCGGTTCGACGATGGCACCTTCGCCGTGGAACTCGCCCGCGGGGTCGCGGGTCTGCACGGCGGCACGCTGTCGGTCGAGCAGCGTCCCGGCCGCGCCACCCTCGCCCTCGCGCTGCCACGCTGAGCCGTCATTCATGCAGCCCGAGGCAACACTGGCGGGCGTGAGGATAGGGGGCGAGCAACCGGTCCGCCTCATGGCGGCCATCAACGTCAGCCCCGACTCGTTCTATCCGGGCTCGGTGCACGCCGACGCCGCGGCGCTGCGCGATGCGGCGCAGCGCGCAGTGCAGGACGGTGCCGATCTGATCGATCTCGGCGCGCGCTCGACCGCTCCGTACCGGCGGGCCGACGTGCCGCTCGGCGAAGAGCTGAAAGCGCTCACCTGGGCGGTCGAGGTGGTCACGGGCGCCGTCGGCGTGCCGGTCTCCGCCGACACCGCGCGCGCCGCGGTGGCGCTCGCGGGTCTCGCGGCCGGCGCGCGCATTGTCAATGATGTGAGCGGGTTGCGGGGCGATCCCGGCATGGCGAAAGCGGCGGCGGCGAGCGCGGGTGTCATTCTCGTGGCGGGGCCCGACGGCGGCCCGGATGGACCGCCGTTGCAGCTCGTGCGCCGCTCGTTGCGAGACAGTCTTGCCCGAGCCGCCGCGGCGGGGATCGACCGCAGCGCAATCGCCATCGATCCCGGCATCGGCTTTTTTGCCGCGTCGGCGACGCGCCCCACGCGGTTCAACCTCGGGGTGCTGGCAAAGCTGGACGAGTTGCTCGACCTCGGTCGCCCGCTGCTCGTCGGTGCCTCGCGCAAGCGCTTCATCGGCGAGCTTACCGGGCGCGTGGACCCCGCCGACCGCCTGGCGGGCTCTCTCGCGGCTGCGACCGCCGCGGTACTCCACGGCGCCGCGGTGATCCGGACGCATGATGTGGCGGCGACGCGCGACGCCGTGCGCATCGCGGAAGCGGTGCGCAGCAGCCGGTGACGTCCGCACTGCGGCGGGACATCCACTGGACCAGATCACGGCTGCCCGTGACCTCCACGGCGACCCGGCGCCGTGTGGATGGCACTGTCATAGCCCTCGCGCCTTGTACGACCGTTGTTGCCGCGCGTTCTACCATTCGGCGCTCCGAATCCATCACCACCTTGGCCCGAGTACGCGGCCGTGTTTCCACGCTCCGCCCCGCATCTTGAGCATGCGGCTGTCCGCCCGCTACGCTGCCGGCATGGTGAGGTCGGTGTTGGTGCCCGCCCTCGTCGTCGCGGGCGTTTGGTGGCTCGCCTGGGCGGCGCTGGTGCTCGGTTGGCGGCGCTGGATCGGCCTGACCGCCGCGCCGCCGCATCCCGAGCATCCGCGCCTGGTGCTGGCGGGGCCATTCCGGCGCGCACGGCACCCGCAAACACTGGGCGGCCTGTGCCTCGCCGCGGCTGCGGCGATTGCGTGGTGGAGCCCGTCGGTAGCGGTTGGGAGCGGGCTCGCCAGCACTGCGCTGCTAATGCGGGCGCGGCGCGACGATGCGGTGCAGGCGAAGCGCTTCGGCGCCGCGTACGCGCGTTACCGGCGTGCCGTGCCGTTCCTGTTCCCGCGCTGGCGTTGAGCGTCGCGCGGCGCAAGGAGAGCCGAATGGATCAGCGCCTCCGGACCGCCATCGCCGCCGCCCGGGCCGCGGGCGCGGTCGCGATGCGGTACTTCCGCACTGACCTCACGGTGGAGCGCAAAGGCGACCGCTCACCGGTGACGATTGCCGACCGCGAGGCCGAGCAAGCGGCTGTCGCCGTGCTGCGGTCGGCTTTTCCGGACTGTGCCGTCCTGGGAGAGGAGTTCGGCGAGCACGATGGCACGGGGCCGAAGTGGATCATCGATCCGATCGACGGCACGAAAAGCTTCATCCGCCGCATCCCGTACTTTGCCAGCTTGATCGCGCTGGAAGAGGCAGGCGAGATCACCACCGGGGTCGTGTACGCGCCGGCGACGGGCGACCTGTTGTACGCACAAAAGGGGCAGGGGGCGTTCGACCAGCATGGCGCTCTGCGTGTTTCATCGGTCGACTCGCTCCAGCGCTCCATGCTGGTGTTCGGCGGCGCCGGCGTATTGCGCAGCACGGGATGCTGGCCCATTTACGAACGACTCGTCGACGCGTCGGGTCGGCAGCGCGCGTACGGCGACTACTTCGGGTACACGTTCATCGCGCGCGGACAGGCCGAGGCGATGATCGACGTGGACCTCAAGCCGTGGGATCTCGCCGCTTTGAAGATCATCATAGAGGAGGCCGGCGGGCGCTTTACCGATTTCACCGGCCGTCCGACCGCGTACGGAAGCAGCGCCATCGCCTCGAACGGCCTCGTGCACGATGAGATTCTGCAGTTGATCGCGGGGCCATAAGGGTATTGGACCAACAGAATCACTGTGCTTTCATCCCTGGCGCGGCGGTTGCCGCCGGAGAGGCAGGAACGAGGCGCATGCGAAGGATGGGGTGGTTGGCGGGGCTGGTGTTGCTGGTGACCGAGCCTGCGTGGGCGGGACGCTGGACCGAAGAGGACTTCGCCAGCAAGGCCCTGCGGACCGAGCCGTACGCCATGCTGGCGAGCAGTGATCCGGCGAGCGCCGACACCATCATCGGCAGCGTTCGCTACTACACGCCCGCCAAGGGCGACACGTTCCTCGATTTGGCGCGCTTTTACGGGCTCGGCTACAACGAGATCGAGCAGGCCAACCCCGGGGTCGATCCCTGGATACCCGGGATCAAAGCGAGTTCCGTAACCTTGCCGACGGCCTGGATCATTCCGCAGGGCCCGCATCAAGGAGTGGTGGTCAACATCCCGGAAATGCGGCTCTACTATTTTCATCCGCGCCGCACCCAGGCTTTGCCGCAACTCGTGACGACGTACCCGGTGGGATTGGGGCGAGACGAGTGGCGCACCCCGCAGGGGAAGTTCAAGATCCTCGGCAAGACCAAAAACCCGACCTGGATCATCCCGGAGTCCATTCGCGAGGAACACATCCGGGAGCGCGGCGATCACCGCCGCATGATCGAAGGGGGCGCCCCAGACAATCCGCTGGGCAAATATCGCCTAGAGCTCACGATGCCTGGCTATCGCATTCACGGTACCGATATCCCCTGGGGCGTCGGTATGCAGGTGTCACACGGCTGCGTCCGACTGTACCCCGAGGACATCGAAGCGCTTTTCCCCATCGTCCCGATCGGCGCCCCGGGGGAGTTCCTCTATCAACCGGTGAAGATCGGTGCCCGGGACGGGCGCATCTACGCCGAAGTGTCCCCCGATATCTATCGATTTCTGCCCGACCTCTACGCTGAAGCGCAGCGCCTCGTCGCCGAGCTGGGGTGGCAGAATTGGGTCGATCCGGCAAAGCTGCGCACCGCAGTCGATACGCAAAACGGCATACCGACGGATATTACGGTGGGCGATGCTCAGCTGCCGCCCGCTGGCGGCGGCCCGCCGGTGCCCGATCGCCGCGAGCTGCTCTAAGCTTCGCGCAGAGCTGCTCTAGCTCAGCACCGCGCACCCGCGGTCGCGCGGGTGGTGCGGCAGGTCAACCCGTCGGAACCGCGCCCACGCAGGCGCACGGTGACAGGCCAGTGGGATCGCCGCGGCGGGCGGCCACGCATTGGAGCTCGGAGCGGAAGATCTCGCCGCGCCGGTTGCTGACGACCACGAGACGGCTGGCCGGAGCGGTCGGAGTGCGAGGGGCGGACAGATAGCCCCACACGATACACGGCGGCACCGACGCCAAGCGCAACCGCAGCGAGTGATTCTCCTGGAGCGCCAATGCGTGATCGCGGGCCAGCGCGTCGCGCTGGCGCTCCGAGGCATCCAAGCGCGCGTCGCTGTCGGCTTGCTGCGCGTCGAGCGCGTCCGCGGC
This sequence comes from Binatia bacterium, assembly GCA_050176585.1. GTDB lineage: Bacteria > Desulfobacterota > Binatia > HRBIN30 > CADEER01 > CAYYWP01. The sequence goes on along the minus strand of JBFXHX010000024.1, from coordinate 18,021 downwards.
GGCGGCCCGCTCGCTGCGCAGCGCATTTACCTCGCTCTGCAGCGCAGCGAGCTCGACCCGCAACTGATCGCGTTCCACCAGTATGCGGCTCATGTCGGGTGGCGCAGCGGGAGCGCGTTGCGGCGCTTCGCCCGCTTGAGCGGTCTCGGCCGTGGGGGATGCGTCGCGCGGGATCGGCCGCCGTACCATGAATCGCCGGTCGACGCGCACGAAGCCCCCGAGCTGCGTGGCCGATAACTCGATGCCGTACTGCCCAGGGCGGGGGAAACGCGCGCTGTCGATCTCGAACGGACTTTGCCGCAGCCCGAGATCGATCCGCTGTCCGGAGCCCGTGAGCGTCGCCTGCATCGGCTCGGGGCCCTCCCAGGTCACCGTCACCGGACCGGTGATGATGGCGCCATCGGCGGGGCTGAGGATGCGCGGCCGCAGTGCGCGCAAGAGTGAGCTGTGCAGCAGAAGATCGGTGACGACCACTGCTGCGGCGCTCACCAGCGCCACGCCGACGACCTGCCGCAGGCGCATGCTTAGTCGACCTGCCGGCGCCTATATGCCGCTCGGGCCACAGTGACAAGGCCGGGCGACCGGGAAAGCCCGCGCGGCTGGCGCGCGCCGACCCGGATGGCCACACCCCGCATTGCGCAGCGCCCGGGCGTCCTCGTCAGTGCGGAACACCGCTCACGTCGAAGTACAACGCGACCTCACGCTCGCAGCGCGGGCACTCCAACCGCGCGACGCGTTGCTGCGCGACCGCGCTCGGGCCCTCTCCGCGCAAGGCATAGCGGGCGCCGCATACGCAGGTTTGCACGCCGATGACCGCGTCCATCTCTCCGTAGTCGCGAATCGCGATGGGATGCTCAGGCTGGTAGCCCGGTCCTCCGCGGAGCGCTGAGCGCCGCTGGGCCGTGCGCGCCAGAAAGACCACCGCCGCCAGCAGGGCGACGATGCCGAGCATGCTACCCACACCACGATCCTGCGCGCGCGGCCGGCACATGGCAAGCGGGCGTGGGCGCTTGTGATCGCGATCATTGAAGCGCCGCCGAGGCTCGGCTAGCTTCCGCGCGCTGACGGGAGAGATGGATCATGCCGAAGGCTTACGCCATCACGACGGCGGCGATCAGTGCGGAGCGACGGCGGGTTAACGACGACCTCGACCGATTCGATTCCTCCCGGGTCATCGCGCTGACTGAGCTGCAGTTGCGTCCGATGGGCCCGCGTGATCTGCACATGCGGATTCTCGCTGTGTCGCTCGAGCACAACGTCGATCACGCTGCACTGGCCGACACCGTCAATATCGCGGAGCTGCGCGGCGGCGCCATCTTTCCCGGTAACAGTGCGGTGGGTGAGGTGCGGGCCGTCGGCGCCGACGTGACGCGGTTTCAACCGGGTGACATCGTGATCACGCACTGCATCGGCGAAGCGGACGTGTATGGGTATCCGCTGCGGATTTGGGGGTACGATCAGCCGGACTCCATCGGCTGGTACGGTGAGGAAGCGGTGGTAGGCGACTGGCAGGTGATCCCGGCGCCGCTCGGGTGTGGTCTCACGTTGTGGGAAATCGCGGCGCTGCCGTTGCGCGCTCCGACGGCGTATCATCTGTGGCGGCGCGCCGAGGGCATCTTTCGCGTGAAAGTGCCGCGCGAAAAGCTCGCCCGGCTGAACGTGCTCGGGTTTGGCGGGGGCGTGTCGGAGTTGTTTCTCATGCAGGCGCTGCACGAAGGCCACCGCACCTTCTTCTGTTCCGGCAGCCCCGCACGTCGCGATCACCTCGCGAAGCTCGGAACCGCGCCGATCGATCAGAAGGCGTTCAACCGCTTCGCGAGCGCCGACGACGTCAAGGCGTTCACGCGGGAGATCAAGCAGCTCACCGACGGCGTCGGGATGCACGTCGTGTGCGATATGTTGCGCGGTCCCGTGTTCGCGGCCGGTATCGCCGCAGCAGCGCGCCACGCGGTGAACGTGAGCGCTGGCTGGCAGCTGGACAAGCGCGTGACCTACGATTCGGCCGGCTTGTCGGTCAAACAGGTCACGCTGGACCACACGCACTACGAGACCATCGATGGCTGCAACGCGTGCACCGAGCTCTATGGCTCCGTGTACAAGCCGAGCGTGCATCATGAGATCTACGATTTCGCGGACCTGCCGAGGGCGCTCCGCGAGATGCATCAGAATACCCAGACGGGCATCCCGATCGTACGCGTGGCCGCCGACATGCCGCCCGCGGTTGCCGAGTTGATTCGCTGAGCCATGCGCGCCGCGCGGCGGCACGGCGGGCGGGATGTCAGGCCGCGGACGCGGTATCTATGGCGGCAGCGTCCGCGAGGTCCAGCGGGACGCGCACCCGGAACGTCGAGCCGGCTCCCGCGACGCTGTCGACGTCGACGGTGCCGCCCAGCAACTCGACGTTGCGCTGGACGATGGCGAGTCCGAGCCCGACCCCACCGTAGTTGCGCGTCGGCGATCCGTCGGCCTGGCGGAAGGGTTCGAACACGTGTGACAGCTGACCCTTCTCGATGCCGATGCCGGTGTCGCGCACGGTGAACTCCGCCGCGGCGCCATCGCGGTGCACCGTGAGCTCCACCGAGCCATCCGGCGTGAATTTGATCGCATTGAGCAGCAGGTTGCTGAGCACAGAGTACAGCCGATCATAGTCCGTGCGCAGCACGAGATCGGTGCGCGCCTGGACGCGCACCGCGGCGGAGGAGTCGCGGCGCACATCGCGACCGAGCTGGGAGAGCGCGCCGAGTAGCTCATCCGCGGCGAAGCGGCGGGGAATGAGCACGGCGCGGCCGCGATCGAGTCGCGCGTACTCGAGCACGCTCTCCACCAGCCGGTGCAGGGAGCGTCCGGCGGCGGCGATGCGTTGGAGGAAGAGCCGCGCGTCACCTTGTGTCGGCATGTCGGGCTCGTCCGCGAGCAGGTCCGCATATCCGATGATCACGTTCAGCGGCGTCCGCAGCTCGTGTGACATGTTCGCGACGAATTCGCCCTGCAGTCGATTCGCTTCGCGCAGACGACTCAGTAGCTCCTGGCTTTCGCGCTCCTGGCGGCGCCGCTCGGTCGCGTCGCGGGCGATGCACTGATACGTCCGCGGCTGGCCGCATGGGCTGATGCGCCGCGCGCGCACCTCGAGCGTCGCGATCGCTCCGCCGAGCCTGTGCACCTCGACTTCGAAAGCGCCCTCTGAGCGCGTGCGGCGGCGCCGGCCGATGGTCATGCGGCGCGCGATGAGCCGGCGTGATTCCGGCGTCAGCAGCTCTTGCCAGCCGAGCGTTCCCAGACATTCCGCGTCGACGCCCACGAAGTCGAGCGCCGCGCGGTTCGCAAAGCGCACGCCCCCGCCCTCGTCCACGACGAAGATCAGATCCGTGGCGCGCTCGAACAGATCGCGGTAACTGGCCTCCGACGCCACCAGCCCGTCGAACAGCTGCGCGTTCTCGATGGCGATCGCGGCGTGCGCAGCGATCGCTTCGAGCAGCGCGATCTGCCAGGCGTCGAATGCCGGAGAGCGGCCCATTCGCACGGCGGTGAGGGCTCCGACGAGCTTCGATTTAGCGCGCAACGGTGCCAGCGCGAGGGAGTGATCGGCGGACAGCGCGGCGTCGCCGAGCCAGGCGCGCGCCTGCGGCGCGTCGACGACCAGTGCGCGACCGTCGCGCCAGCGCTCCAACTCCACCCAGTCTATCGGCATGGCCGCGGCCAGCACGTGGGCCCGCGTCGGCTCGCGCGCGCTGGTCGAGGCGGCGCGCGCGACGCCGCGCTTTTCATCGATGAGGTAGATCGTGCTGACCTCGCAACCGAGGGCCGCCGCGGTGAGGCTGTTCACGCGGTCGAGCGCGCTGCGCAGATCGGTGAGGACGCTGATTTCCCGCGCCAGCGCGGTGAGGACGCGCTCGGATTCCAGGAGGCGCCGCGTCTCGCGCTCGGAGTCCGCCAGCGCGGCGGTGCGCCGCCACAGGTCCCGCCGGGTGCGATCGGCCAGGGTCGCACCGACGCAGGCGAGCACCGCGGCGATGGGTGGACCGACCAACTGATGCGCGTGCGAGACCTCGCGTCCGCTGATGGCGAGGCCGAGGAAGTACGCGAGGACGGTGAGTGCGGAGGACGCGTATTGCAGTCGCGGTCGCCACGGCAGCAACGCGGCCGTGGCGAGTTGCTTGAGCACCAGGAACAGCGCGACGCCGGAAACCGTCGCGCTGGGCAGGATCAGGCGCGTCGCCAATATCGCGGTGAACAGCAGGTCAGCCACTACCAGTACGCTTTCGACGCGCGTCTGCAGCCGAGTGCGCACGAGCAGCAGGGCGGTGATCGGGATGGCGAGCTCGGCACTAAACGTGAGGATTTGATCGAGCGAGTCGGACAGCCGCACGTGCACGAGCCCATAGAAGGCGATCACTGTGACGATCAGAGTCACGGCCATCGGCATCGACGTCGCGAGCACTTGCTGACGGTACTCGGTACACGTCGGCGCAACCGCGGCTCCCGCCGGGTCCGGCGGCGACGTTTTGGACATGACGTCCCATCCTAGCGAGACTCGACACGCCAGAAAACCAAATTTTGTGTCCGGATGATTTCACCGGCGGGCGCACGTTCATGCGGTCTGCCGGCGCAAGTTGCATGGAGCGCAGGGCTACGCGCGACTGATCGAGGGAGGGGCGCGGCGCGCGCCACCGCCGTGTCGGCCGCGGGCGGTCCAGTCAAAGGCGAAACGGTCGGGCGAGCAGCACGCGGCCGCTTTCGTCCACCACGTAGACGGCCACGCTGTCGTAGCTCGCGCCGTCTTCGGGGCTGGGAATCGTTGCGTTGACGCGCGCCCAGGTGTCGCTCAACATGAACGGCGCGCCGGCGGTGGGCGTCGCGGCGTGGAAGTGCCCGCTCGCCGTGATTGCCGGCCCGGGAGGCTGCGGCGGCCAGATGCTCCAGCGCTTCGGCACGGACTGATCGTTGCGCGCGATTACGAAGACGAAGCACGGCAGACTGACGGTGGCGCTGGTGCGCAGGCGCACCGATATCCGCAGCCGATCGCCCTCCGCGCTGCGCTCCCGGCGCGCGGAGAAGCGATCGAGCAGCACGGCGTCGCGCAGCGCGGAGGGATCGGCGTGTTGGTGGGCGGCGCCGTTCACCACCGAGCGGATGATCAAGGTGCCGGCCCCGCTGATCAGCAGACCCACCAACGCCAGCGCTGCCAAGCGATCGCGTCGTGCTACCTGATCCGCCATTGGCGCACAGTACTCCGCGACCCGCCGAGGTTCTACGCCGAGGGAGGCCGCTCCGGCCGTCGCCGGCGAGCGCGTTTCCCGCCTTCAACCGGTGTGCTATGTGTCGCAACCATGTTTGGTCTCGGGGCGTTGGGTACCGTGATTGTCGTTGGCGTCCTGCTGATCGCCGGCGGGATCAAAGTGGTGCGCGAGTACGAGCGCGCCGTGGTCCTGCGACTGGGCCGGCTGGTCGGCACTCGCGGCCCCGGGATCATCTACGTGATTCCGTTCCTCGAGCAGATGTACAAGCTCGACCTCCGGACGATCACGCTGGATGTGCCGTCGCAGGATGTCATCACGCGCGACAACGTATCCGTCAAAGTCAGCGCCGTCCTGTACTTCCGGGTGATTGAGCCCGCGCGCGCCGTGGTGGAGGTACAAAACTTCCTGTACGCGACCTCACAATTGGCGCAGACCACGTTGCGCAGCGTGTGTGGCCAGGCCCTGCTGGACGAGTTGCTCGCCGAGCGGGAACGGCTGAACGAAAAGCTGCAAGAGATCATCGACGCCAGCACCGACCCGTGGGGTATCAAGGTCATGATGGTGGAACTCAAGCACATCGACCTCCCCGCGGACATGCAGCGCGCGATGGCGCGCCAGGCGGAAGCCGAGCGTTTGCGGCGGGCCAAGGTGATCAGCGCCGAAGGCGAGTATCAAGCCGCGGCGCGGCTGGGTGAGGCGGCGGCGGTGATGGAGACGCAACCGGTCGCGATGACCCTTCGCATGTTGCAGACTCTCGCCCAGGTGGGCACGGAGAAGAACCACACGATGATCGTGCCGATCCCGCTCGACCTGCTGCGTACCCTCATCGGCGCGGCCCCCACGTGGGGGCGGCCCGCTTGAGTGCTCGCGTGGAGCCGTCCGTATTCGCCGAGCGGCGCCGCCGCCTCATGGACGCCCTCGGCCCCGACGCCATCGCGGTATTTTCCGCAGCGCCGGAGCGCGTGCGCTCGAACGATGTCGAGTACCGCTATCGGCAGCACAGCGACTTCTATTACCTGACCGGATTCCCCGAACCGGGGGCGCTCTGCGTGCTGCAGCCGGGCGATGCCGAGCACGAGTACGTCCTGTTCGTCCGACCGCGGGATCGCGAGCGCGAGACGTGGGTCGGCCGCCGTGCGGGCGTTGAAGGCGCGGTGAGCCAGTACGGCGCGTCGAAGGCGTATCCGATCCAGGACGTCGATCGGTATCTGCCCAAGTGGATAGCCGCACACGATACGTTCTATTGCGCCCTCGAGCGCGAGCTGCCGTTCGCGCGCCGAGCGATGGAGTGGCTCGAAGAAGCGCAACAACACCGGCCGCGCACGGGCCGGGGGCCTACCGGTTTGCTCGATGCGCGTGAGCCCGTGCACGAGATGCGCCTGCGGAAAGCGCCGATCGAGCTCGAGCGCATGCGGCAGGCGGCCACCATTTCGGCGGAAGCGCATTGTGCGGCAATGCGCGAGGCGCGGGCGGGCTGCTGGGAGTACGAGATCGAAGCGCTGATTGAGTATACCTTTCGGCGTCACGGCGCGTCGGCGCCGGCGTACCCGTCGATTGTCGCGGCGGGTGCGAACGCGACCGTCCTGCACTATACGAACAACGAATGCCAGCTCGGCGAAGGCGAACTGCTGTTGATCGATGCGGGCGCGGAGTTCGGCTTCTATTGCGCCGACATCACCCGCACTTTCCCGATCGGGCCGCGCTTTGCTGGACGTCAGCGCGACATTTACAGCTTGGTGCTCGCCGCGCAGCGCGCCGCGATCCACGAGGTGCGGCCCGGCGCGCCGTTCGATGCTCCGCACCGCCGCGCCGTGCGGGTGCTGGTCGAAGGCCTGATCGCGCTCGGGCTGCTCAGCGGGGATGCGGATGACGTCGAGCGGGAGGAGCTCTATAAGCCCCTATACATGCACCGCACCAGTCACTGGCTCGGGATCGACGTGCACGACGTCGGCCTCTACAAGCTCGGCGATCAAGTGCGCACGCTCGAGCCCGGTATGGTGCTGACAGTGGAACCCGGACTGTATATCGCCGACCATCTCGAGGACATCGCTCCGGAGTGGCACGGCATCGGCGTACGCATCGAGGACGACGTGCTGGTGACCTCAGACGGTTGCGAAGTGCTGACCGCCGCGGTGCCCAAGGCGCTGGACGACCTCGAAGCGATCCGGCGCGACGCGCTGGGGCTGTCGACCGCGGCGATCAGCGCCTGATCGCCGCGGCCTGAGGTTCTTTCGCCCGGGCGCGAATGCGCCGAGCGACGGGGCGCGCGCCCGCTTCACGCGCGCCGCAGATGCTGCGTCACTTCGGCTGCGGTACGACGCGCAGATACGGCTTGAGGGTCTTCCAGCCGCCGGGAAACTTCTGTTTCGCCTCGTCGTCACTCAGTGCCGGGACGATGATGCAGTCCTGTCCGTACGTCCAGTTCACGGGCGTGGCCACTTTGTGGCGATCGGTCAGCTGCATCGAGTCGATGACGCGCAGGATCTCATCGAAGTTGCGTCCGGTGCTGGCGGGGTACGTCAGCACGAGGCGGACCTTCTTGTTGGGATCGATGATGAACACGGAGCGCACCGTCAAGGTGTCGTTCGCGTTCGGATGGATCATGTCGTACAAGTCCGAGACCTTCCGATCCGCATCCGCGATCACGGGGAAGTTGAGCGCGTGGCCCTGCGTCTCCCGGATGTCTTCGGCCCACTTCGAGTGGGAATCGGCGGGGTCGACGCTCAGCCCGATGATTTTGACCCCGCGCTCGTCAAATTCCGGCTTGAGGCGGGCCGCCTCGCCGAGTTCGGTGGTGCACACGGGGGTGAAGTCCTTCGGATGTGAAAACAGGACCGCCCAGCTGTTCCCGATCCACTCGTGGAACTTGACCGGGCCCTGCGTGGTTTGCGCGGTGAAATCCGGTGCGACATCTCCCAGGCGAATCGCCATGATTCCTTACCTCCTTCGTCTTGGATTCGCTGCAAGTACTGGCGGAGGCCGTCGTGCGTTGTCAACTGTATATCTCGCGGGCCGGGCCGACCCGGTGAACGGGACGCCTGAGCGCGTACGAGCCGCTGAATAGAGTGTCCTGTCGCACGTCGGGAGCCCACATAGGCTGTGGTCGGAGATGTGGTCGCGGGCGATTAGGCGGTGCGCTAGTTCGGCCAGAAACGGCGTTCTCGACCGGGCGTCAACTTTTTCGCGGCCGGACGGATGCGGACCACTGCCGGGGTGGTTATAAAGAAGCCTCGGCAGGCTTTACCTGGGCTCCTGGTGACCGCGCCCGCAGCGCGCGCCGGCGGCCCTCCCACAGCCGTGGACGCGAAACCATTGTGGACCTCCTGCGTCTATGATAAGAATTCAGTATTTCACTCACTGGGAGACATCGAGGAAGACTTATGAGCAAACGTGCAGCAGCAACCGCCGGTGGCACTCGTCATGGGGTGCCGCGGATGTGGTCCGGGGTGTCGGACGACGTCTTGGTACCCGAGGCCGCGCTGCCGACGCAGTTCGCAGATATCTGGCATCGCTCTCGCGCCATCTCCCCGGAGCGGGCGCTCGCTCTGGCGGTTCTTTGGGAAGCGGTATTGGATCTTCAGCGGTTCCGCTTCGCTACGCGCCGGCGCCAGCAGCGCCTCTATTGGGAAGCGTACGAATGGGTCGCGTCAGAAGACCAGTCGTGGCCGTATTCGTTCGTCAACCTGTGTGACGCGCTCAACTTGAACCCGGAGTCGGTGCGCGCCGAGTTGCTCGGCGAAATGTCCCCGCTTCCGATCAAGAGAGCAGTGCCGCAGATCACGGGCCAGCCAGAAGAGCTCGTCCACCAAGCAGCTTGACGCCGTCCGCGTGAGTGTCTGGCTCGGCCGGTTGCGCAGCCCGGCTCGAGCCCCCTCGGGTGGCTGGCCGCATCGCATGCGGCATGCGAACGGCCTAGATACTCAGCGGCCGGCCGTCTACGGCCAAAGCCGCTTCCTTCAGCGCTTCCGACAGCGTGGGGTGGGCGTGCACGGCGCGTCCGATATCCTCAGCGCTGGCCGAGAACTCCATGGCTAGGGCGGCCTCGCCGATCACGTCCGAAGCGTGCGGCCCGAGTATGTGCACGCCGAGCACGCGATCGGTGGTCGCGTCCGCGACGACCTTCACCATTCCATCGGTCTCGCCCATGCAGCGGGCGCGTCCATTGGCGGCGTATGGGAACGCTCCGACGCGGAGCTCGAAGCCGCGCCGCCGCGCTTCCTCTTCGGTGAGGCCCACGCTGGCCAGTTCCGGCGTTGTGTACACGATGTTCGGGATGGCTTCGTAATTTACGTGGCCGGGCATGCCGGCCATGTGTTCCACCGCGGCCACGCCTTCCTCTTCGGCTTTGTGAGCCAGCATCGGCCCGGCGATGACGTCGCCGATGGCGTAAACGTCCCGCGCCGCGGTCGCGAACTGTGCGTCGACGGGGATCCGGCCGCGTTCATCCAGCTCGATGCCGATCGTCTCCAGGCCGAGTCCGTCGGTGTAGGGGCGCCGTCCGACGGCCACCAGGAGTACGTCGCAGCGTTCCTCGATCACGCTGTCGCCGGCAGATAGCTGGACGAGCACACCGTCGGCCTCGACGGCGGCGCGCCGCAAAGTGGTGCGCAGTCGAAAGTCCAAGCCCTGCTTTTTCAGAGCGCGCTTGAGCAAGCCAGCCAGTTGCTCATCCATGCCCGGTACGACGCGATCGAGTAGCTCAACTACCAGCACCTGGGCTCCCAGGCGGGACCACACCGAGCCGAGCTCGAGCCCGACCGCCCCACCGCCAATCACCATCATCCGCTTCGGTACCGCCGTCAACGTCAGTGCCTCGGTCGAGCTGATGATCCGCTGGCCGTCGAAGGGCGCGCTCGGGAGCTCGATCGGAGCGCTGCCCGAGGCGATCAGGATCTTGGCCGCGGCCAGCGTCTGAACCTCGTTGCCGTGCACTTCGACCCGACCCGCACCCACCAGACGGCCGACGCCAGTCACGGTGCTGATGCGGTGCTTGCGAAACAGGCTGGCGATGCCGCGCGTCAACGTTTTGACGACCTGATCCTTGCGCGCCAGCATGGTTTGGATATCGAGGCCGATTCCATTGACGCGAATTCCGTGCGCTGCCAGGTCGTGCGCCGCTTGGTAGTAGCGTTCGCTCGAGTCGAGGAGCGCTTTGCTCGGGATGCAGCCCACATTGAGGCAGGTGCCGCCGAGGCTCGGGTCTTTATCGACGCAGGCCACGCGCATGCCGAGCTGTGCGGCGCGGATCGCGGCGATGTATCCGCCGGGACCGGCGCCGATCACGACGAGATCGTAGGGAGTTGCAGGCATAGGGGAGCTCCGCGCGGGCGCGCCGGCCCGCGCCGGTCGGGTCAGACGCCGAGCAGCATGCGGCTCGGGTCTTCGAGGCGCTCCTTGACCTTCACGAGGAATGTGACTGCCTCGGCGCCGTCGATGAGCCGGTGATCGTACGAGAGCGCGACGTACATCATCGGGCGGATGGTGATCTGATCATCCACGACGACGGGCCGCTTCTCAATCTTGTGCATGCCGAGAATCGCGCTCTGCGGCGGGTTCAGGATCGGCGTCGACAGCAGCGAACCGTAGATGCCGCCATTGGAGATCGTGAAGGTACCGCCGTTCAGATCATCGATGGAAAGCTTGTTGTCGCGCGCCAGGCCGGCGAGGCGTGCGATCTCGCGCTCCAGCGCCGCGAAGTCGAGTTGGTCGGCGTTGCGCACGACGGGGACCACCAGCCCGCGCCCGGTGCCGACTGCCACCCCTAGGTGCACGCGCTGGTGGTACACGATGTCCGTGCCGTCGATCTGAGCATTGATCGCCGGCACCTCGCGGAGCGCGGAGATGCAGGCGCGGGCGAAGAACGACATGAAGCCGAGCGGCACGCCATGCACCTCGGCGAAGCGCGACTTGAAGCGCGCTCGCAGCTCTGTAACGGCGCTCATGTCGATCTCGTTGAAGGTCGTCAGGATCGCCGCTGTCGCTTGTGCCTGACGCAGGCGCGCCGCGATGCGCTGGCGCAGGCGGCTCATTGGCACCCGTTCGACCTCGTCGGCGGCCGGCGGCGCGCTGGGCATCTCGGGGCGCGCATAGGGCGTCGGCGGTCGCGGGGCCTCTTGCGCGCCCGCATCCTCCGCCCGCTGTCGCGCTCCTACGTGCTCGAGCACGTCGGCCTTGGTCAGCCGGCCACCTTTCCCCGTGCCGGCGATGCGTCTGGGATCCAGAGCGTGCTCCTCCACCAGACGGCGCACCGCGGGTGACAGTTCCGTCGCCGCGGCCGCACCTGGCGCTGCGCTGGTCGCGGATGCCGGCGCGCTCTCTCGTGTCGGGGGCGCTGTCGCTGCCGCTGGTGGTCTGGGTTCCGGTGCGACCGCGGGCTTCACGGATGCTGGAGCAGCCGCTGTGCTGGACGGTGTGGACGCCGGCCGGGCGGTCTTCGCCCCGTCGGCTTTGGCCGATGCGCCGTTCGGGTCAATGCGCGCGACCACCTCGCCGGCGCGCACCGCCTGGCCCTCCTTGGCCAAAACGGCCAGCACGCCCGCGCTCGGTGCCGGTATCTCGACGCTGGCCTTGTCGGTTTCGAGCTCGAAGAGCGGTTCATCCGCGCTGACGCGGTCGCCATCGGACTTGATCCAGCGGACGATCACCCCTTCGGAAACCGACTCGCCCAGCGGGGGGATCTGTACGTCCACGGTCATGGCGCCTTCCTCAGCGCGCGGTCGACGACGGCTGACTGCTCGCTCTGATGAATCTTGTACGATCCAGTCGCCGGGCTCGCCGCCTCGTCCCGACCGACGTAGCGCGCCTTGCGCTCACCGAGCACGCGCGGCAGCCGCGCAGCCATGAAATGCCACGCGCCCATGTTCCAGGGCTCTTCCTGGACCCAATACACGTCGGGTGCCGCCGTGAAGGGAGCCAGCGCGCTGCGCAGCTCCTCGACGGGAAACGGATACAGTTGCTCGACGCGCACGATGGCGATGTCGTTGATCTCGCGCTGCTCACGAGCCGCGAGCAGCTCGTAGTAGATCTTTCCGCTGCACAAGAGCACCCGGCGCACGGCGGCCTGGTCGCTGATGCCGGTCTCCGGCAGGACGGTCTGAAACGTACCGTTCGTGAACGCGTCGATGTCAGAGACGGCCATCTTGTGCCGCAACAAGCTCTTCGGGCTCATCACGACCAGGGGTTTGCGAAAGTTGCGGTGAATCTGGCGCCGGAGCGCGTGAAAATACTGCGCCGGCGTGGTCAGATTGCAGACTTGCCAGTTCATGTCGGCGCTGAGCTCGAGATAGCGCTCGAGGCGGGCGCTGCTGTGCTCGGGCCCTTGTCCCTCGTAACCGTGCGGCAGCAGCAGCACGATACCGCTCATGCGCTGCCACTTGGACTCGGCCGAGCTGATGAACTGATCGATCATCACCTGTGCGCCGTTGGCGAAGTCGCCGAACTGCGCTTCCCAGAGCACCAGGTTGCGCGGGTCGGCCGAGCTGAAGCCGTACTCGTATCCGAGCACCGCTTCTTCGGACAGCATCGAATCGATAATCTCGCACCAGCCCTGGTCGGACGAGAGGTGCTGCAGCGGCACATGACGCGCGTCGTTCGTATGGTCGGTGAGCACGGCATGGCGCTGGCTGAACGTCCCGCGTCCACTGTCCTGTCCGGCGAGCCGCACGTTCGTGCCTTCGAGGAGCAGCGAACCAAACGCCAGCATCTCGGCGCACGCCCAATCGATGTTGCGGCCGCTGCGCACCGCCGCCACGCGTTCATCGAGCACGCGGCGCTGCTTCGGATGCGTCTGAAATCCCTCCGGCGTACGGGCAGCGGCTACGGCGATCTGTTCGAGGCGTTCGCGCGGGACGCTCGTCTGTGCGCTCCAGTCGTCCCCTGCCCAGGTCAGTCCCTTCCAGAGGCCGCCCAGTGCGAAGACATGCTGGCGCGGCATGAAGTCGCGTGCGTACTCGTGGGCGGCATCCAACACCTCGCGCAGCTCCTGCTTGAGGCGCTCGGCTTCGCTCGCTTCGACGACCCCGCCCTCGATCATGCGCGCCGCATAGACGTCGCGCAGCGGCGGCAGCTCCGCGATGCGCCGGTACATGCTCGGCTGGGTCATGGTCGGGTCGTCGGCTTCGTTGTGGCCGTGGCGCCGATAGCAGATCAAGTTGATGATGACGTCGGCCCGAAAGTCGCGGCGGAAATCCGCCGCCAGGCGCGCCGCTTGCACGGCTGCCTCGGGATCGTTCCCATTCACGTGGAAGATCGGCGCCTGGATGATGTTGGCGACATCGCTCGCATACCGCGTTGGCCGATAATCGGGGGGGCGCTCGGTGAAGCCCACTTGGTTGTCGACGATCACGTGCACGGTTCCGCCGGTGCGATACGGGCGGAGTTGGCAGAGGGATAGCGTCTCGCCGACCACGCCTTGGCCTGTGAATGCCGCATCGCCGTGGATCAGCAGCGGCATGGCGGTCGCGCCGATCGTATCGCGCCGGGCCATGTGCTTGGCGCGCACGATGCCTTCAGCGACGGGGTTCACGGCCTCGAGGTGGCTCGGGTTCGACAGCAGAGAGACGTGCACCGTGCGCCCGGCCCGCGTGATGTAATCCCGAGCGTACCCGAGGTGGTATTTGACGTCCCCGTCACCCTGGATGTCCGCGGGCAGGAACGTGCCCTCGAACTCCGCGAGGATCATCTCGTAGGGCTTGCCGAGGATATGTGTGAGCACGTTCAGGCGACCGCGATGCGCCATCGCCATCACGATCTCCTTCACCTCGTTGTCCCCGGCGCGCTCGACGAGCGTGTCGAGCAGCGGAATCAACGCCTCCGCGCCTTCGAGGGAGAAGCGCTTCTGGCCGATGTACTTGACGTGCAGAAACTCCTCGAACCCGGTAGCTGCCACTAGCCGGGTGAGCAGGTGCCGTCGATCCTCCGCCGTCAGATCGGGCTGATTGAGACTCGGCTCCATGCGGTCCGTAAGCCAATCGCGCTGCGCTTTGTCGGCGATGTACGTGTACTCAACCCCGATGGTCCGGCAGTAGGTGGCGCGGAGGAGCGCGATCAGCTCGCGCAAGGTCGCCTGTGGCTGACGGCGGAACGTCGGGCACTGGACGACCCGGTCCAGGTCCGCCTCGGTGAAGCCGAACTCCTTCGGATCGAGGAGCGGGTGCTCGGAGGCGGGTGCCTGGAGGGGGTTGAGGTCGGCGATTAAGTGACCGAACTCGCGGTACGTGTGGATGAGGTCGCCCACGCCGTCCGACGTCGCGGCTGCGGTCGGACCTCGGCCGTCCACCCCCAGCTCGAAGCCAGCGAAGAAGTGGGCCCAATCCGCCCCGACCGAAGCTGGGTCGCGGCGGTACCGGCGATAGAGTTCGTCTATGTAGTCCGGATTCGTACGTAAAACGGCGTCAAGATCCATGCCGCCGCGCCTCCCATGCGCGGCCTCAGCCCCACCATATCAGACGGAAAGGGCAAATCACGCCCGAGGGCCCCGTTCTATGCGTGTTCGAGGTTTCCGTACCAGTTCCCCTACGAATTCGCTGTGTCGGCTCGCCTGTCGCGCGTGCTACAAGCTGCCATCGGGCATTGCCAACAGGGGAGGGATACCATGGCCGACGTCGTCATCAAGGCGCTCAAGAATGGGCCGTACGAGGTGAAGGGGCGCGTAAATGTAATGGACTACAAGCAGAATGCTCACCCGGCCGCGCAGGTCGACACTATATATCTGTGCCGGTGCGGAGCGTCGGCGGGCAAGCCGTTCTGCGATGGAACGCATTCCAAAATCGGCTTCAAGGGCGAAGAAACGGCTGCTTAGACTCGCTCTGCGGGGCGCTTTGGGCTAATCACCGCGCGGCGCATGCGGATCGCCCAACCGAGCGCTTCACGAACCGCCGCGCGCCACGGCTGATTCATGCCGCCGCGTCGAGCCCGTGGCGGCGCACCGCGCAAGGCAAGCTCGGCCATGGCGGGGATCATCCGGCCACGGTGCGCGCTGCGCCCGTCCCGCCGTGCACCGAGCAGTCGCCCCCGCTCTGCCTGACGCGGCGCAGAACGGCCAGCCGGCGCCGTGCCAGGCGCTGCGTCGAAGGGCTGGCGCACCGCCACGGCGGCGTAGGCCCAAGTCGCTGGGTGCGCTACTTTGCCTTCTTTTTCACATTTACCGGGCGCCCTTCGACCAACTCGTACTCGACGATGTCGCCGGTCTGTAGGTCTTCGGCGACCGCGTCGACGACCTTGACCTCGTACGTCTTCCCGTCCGCGCCTTTGATATTCATCGTCGCCTCCTCGACCGCGACGATCGTCCCCGACGCTTTCGCGTCAGCGGCGCCGGCTCCAGAAGGTTTGGCGTCATCCGCGAACGCGGTAAGCGCGATCGCGGCGATCAGGGCGGGTATGGCAGCGATGGCCAGCAGGCGTGTGAGCATGAGCGTCCCTCCAGTGGCGGATAGTGTTGGCGGTCGCAGGCGTTAAGCACGTTTGCCCCGACAAGCAAAGCGCTGGGGCATGGATCTGCACTGCCAAGTGCGCGCTCGCGGGTCGCGAACGCTTGCGCACATGACGTCAAATCCGGCAAAGCGAGGCCACACGGCCGAAGGCGGAGGTGACGATATGTTGAGCCGATGGGCGTTCCTCGCCTGCAGTGCAGCAACGCTGACGGCGGTGGGTTGTGCCAGTCAGCAACAGCAGCTCGGCCAGAAGCAAAATGCGGCTGTGCAGGTGGCGCTTCAGCGGGGCCGATTCGACCTCAATTGCCCTTCCGCGACCGCCACCGTGCTCTCGCAGGATTACATCGAACCCGCAGTGCAGGGACCCTGGGTCAGCGGGCTCACGCGCCTCGAGTACACGATTGGCGTGCAAGGGTGCGACAGCAAGGCCACATACGTGGTCATGTGCCAAGAAAACACCGACACCTGTTTCGCCGCTCACCCGGAAAACGTATACGAACCGCCGTTGCGGCGTGCGCTCGGCGCGCGCCCATAAGCGCCACGCGTCCTCGCCCAGCGCGCCGCTCGCGCGGCGATCGAGGCCAACAGATAAGCCGAACCGGTGTCATCAGTGGCGCCCGGCTGAACCGGTCTGGATCGAGGATGGCGTGGTTCCGCCTGGCCCATCCGATGCGGCCCGCCGCGCTGCCTGATCGCGTCCCGCGCGATCACTCCGCCCCGCTGAATTGATCGGCCGGCAGCCCTGGCGTTGTCACGTTGTGCCGTTTGCACGCGGGGAAGGAGTTAGTCACGCTAAAAATCGCCTCTCAATCCGCTGCTTTATTTCATTTACAAGGTGGAAGCGGCGTGATAGGGCCAGCTGCTCGAAGTCAAAAGTGCTCGTGCGCTAAGTGAGGTGCTGCAGTGGAGGAGCCCTCCATGCGGGCCGCTCATTCGAGCTTCCAGTGTGGTTCGTGGCGAGGTGCTGCGCCACCCAGTTGTGTATGCGGCAAGCGGCACCTCCGTCGTACGCCGCCTAGATCAGTGCGTCGCGATCGCCGGTCGCATGGTCGTTCTGTGCATGCGGAAACCGGGCGGCCGCCTCATCCCGCTTCCGCTCGTCAATTGGTCGTTGGCCGAGGCGGGCGAGCGATTCGCGGCGGCGAAATAAATTCGCTGAGTCCACTAGCGGTTTTCGGACTGAATGGTAGCGTTTTGTCGTTCTGGTCTTCAAGACGAAATCACGTGTCGATCAGCGCTAAAAAATCACAAGTGCGCGTCTCGTCTAATGGGGTAGTGCAGTCAACCCATGCGGCAAGACGGGCGACAGCGGAGCTGCGGTAGCGAGAAGTTCCGTGAGGAGGATCAGCTTATGCGGCCCATCGTCGGTAGTATCGTTGCCTGTCTGACAACGCTCGTGCTGGCCAGCGCGGCATTCGGGGACGTCTGCGCGTATACCGTCAGGCCAAACGCCGTCGGGTTCCTGTGCCCCTACAACAATGTCGCGACGGCATGCGTCACGACATCGTTTTCCACCGGCGCAGCGTGCGATCAGGCTCTGCGTTGCGTCACGGGCAAAACTCAGCGCTCGTTTCTGTGCGATCTGAGCCTCACGCCGCTGAGCGGGCCGCAGCCGCGGTGCCCGTTTGCGAGCAGCCGGATCACGGGGTTGCTATGTTTCCGGCCCGTCGTAGCGCCGGGCGTCTTCACGCCTACGGCGACCTTTACCGCCACCGCCGTGCCGCCCACAGCTACGCCGACGGCAACGAGCAGCGCAGCCGTTACAGTAACGGCTACGGAGACTCCTGAGGCTACGGAGACTCCTGAGCCTACGGAGACTCCTGAAGCTACGGAGACTCCTGAAGCTACGGAGACTCCTGAGGCTACAGAGACCGCGACGGGCAGCCCGGCCGCTACGAGCACGGCCACCACCCAACCGGCCACCGCGACTGCAACCGGCAGCCCAGCGGCCACCGCAACGGCGACGGGCAGCCCGGCAGCGACCGCAACCGCGACGGGCAGTCCCGCGGCGACCAGCACGGCGACGGCACAACCGGCCACCGCGACGGCAACCGGCAGCCCGGCAGCGACCGCAACCGCGACGGGCAGTCCCGCGGCGACCAGCACAGCGACGGCACAACCGGCCACCGCGACGGCAACCGGCAGCCCGGCAGCGACCGCAACCGCGACGGGCAGTCCCGCGGCGACCAGCACGGCGACGACCCAACCGGCCACCGCGACGGCAACGGGCAGCCCGGCAGCGACCGCAACCGCGACGGGCAGTCCCGCGGCGACCAGCACGGCGACGACCCAACCGGCCACCGCGACGGCAACGGGCAGCCCGGCAGCGACCGCAACCGCGACGGGCAGTCCCG